>NZ_CP036532.1:0-636500 GCF_004331955.1 Roseitalea porphyridii
CCTGCTCGAGGATCGTCCTGTCGATCAGCTTGGCGACGTTCAGTTCCTCGGCGATCGACAGGAACGCCGCCGGCGCCAGGAGGCCGTCGGCGGGGTGCTCCCATCGCGCCAGCGCTTCCACGCCGACGATGTTCAGCGTTGCCGCGTCGAACTGAGGCTGGAAGAAGGGAAGGAACTCGCCGTTCTCCAGCCCGCTCAGGATCGCGTCGGAAAGCCGCTTGGTCCGGACGATCTCGGCCCGCAGTTCGTCGGAGAAGAATTCGAACCGGTCGCGACCGTTGCGCTTGGCCCGGTAGAGCGCGATGTCGGCATCGATGAGCAGCCGCTTGGCAAAATCCGTCCGGCGGGCGGCCTGCCGATCGGCCACCGCGATGCCGATGCTGACCCCGCACCGGCAATGGGTGTCCTCGAACGGCAACGGCCGCCGCATCTGTTCGATGATGCGGCCCGCAAGCGCCGTCAGGGATGCCTCGTCCGCCTCGCCCGAAACGGCGACGACGAACTCGTCTCCGCCGATGCGCGCGACGAAATCGCCGGGCTGGGCGTTCGCCTTGAGCACCGACGCGGCGTGCTTGAGAACCTCGTCGCCCGCCGCGTGGCCGAGCGTGTCGTTGATCTGCTTGAACCGGTCCAGATCCACATGGAACAGGGCCAGCGCCTCATCGGCGGCGCGGTCCGACAGCCACTCGTCGAGATAGCGGCGGTTCGGCAGCCCTGTCAGGCTGTCGTGCAGGGCGTTGTGCTCCATCTGCGAGCGGGCGTCCTCGAGCAGATGGTTTCTCTGCTCGGCGCTCTCCTTGGCCGCAAGAAGGTGCTTGCGCAGTTCGACATCGCTGGACACGTCCCAGTTGACGCCCATGATGTAACGATACCGGTCGATGTTGGTGTGCACCGCGCCGATCGCCCGGATCCACCGGATCGTTCCGTCCTTCAGGGCGACGCGGAATTCGGACTTGTAGGCGCCGTTGCTGGCGATCGCGCTGTCGAATTCCTCTTCGGCCTGGGCTCTGTCGTCCGGATGCAGCGCGTTGGACCAGACCTCGTAGGATGCGGCCTCCTCCTCGGCGGCGATGCCGTAGAGCTCCTTCATCCGGTCGTCCCAGGTCAGGGCGCCGGTGTCCAGATTGAGCTCCCAGACGCCGATCTTGGAGGCGTCGAGCGCCAGTTCGAGCCTGTGCGACAGCCGCTGCAGCTGCTCCTGGCTTCGCTTCAGCTCCGCCACGTGCGAGCGGCGCTCGTCGTAAAGGCGGCCTGCGACGAAGATCGGCACGACCAGCAGCAGGCCGGCGATCAGGACGACGATCCGCACCTGCCACGCGTTGGGCGGACCGGCCGGCCATCCGCCGCGCGGGATCGCGGCCACCTGCCAATTCACCGACGGAAGGGCGATCGTCGCCACCACCGGATTGTCGGCAAACACCGCGCCGGAGCCGAAGAACACCGAATGTCGCCGATCCTGCGGATCGACGCCGGCGATGGCGATGTCGACGGGCAGGTCGTCGGCATACAGGCCGCTGTCGGTGAACAGCTCCTCGACATCGACGACCGCCGACACCAGCCCCCAGAAGTTCTCCTCGCCGCCCTCGACCTCGGTGAACACCGGGAAGCGGCCGATGAAGGCACGGCCGCCCTGCACGAGATCGACCGGTCCGGCCAGCACGATCTCGCCCGACTGCACCGCCCGCATCACGTCATGACGCTGGTCCTGGTTCTGCCGGTAGTCGAGGCCGATCGCCTGCTCGTTGCCCTCGATCGGATACATCAGTTCGATCACCAGATCGGGCGCGCCGGCGAGGTTCCGGATCTGCGAATGACTGCCGACCATCTCCCGCGCCACCGACGCGAACTGCTTCTGGTCGATGTCCGGCCGTGTCGAGATCACCGCCACCAGGCCGCGCGCCAACTGCAGATTGCCGTTGATGTTGCCCTCGAGCCGCGCGCGCACGAGCCCGAGTTGTTCGTTCACCTCGGCCCGCACGCTCTGTTCATGCAGCTTGCGGTTCTGGTGCTCGGCGAACAGGCCCGCTGCCAGTGTCACCGCCAGCGCGATGGCCGCCGCGACGTGGCCGAAGTGAAACCGTGCGCGAAACCGCGCGAGATCGGGCCGGTCCGGATTTGTTCTTGTGGAACTGGGCATGTCGGGTCTGCGCTGCATGCGCGGCCGGTTTGTGATCCCGGAAAACTAGACCGAAAACCGAAAGAAACCCCTAACGCCTCACCCCCGTCCATGTGGGATGCAGACCGTGCGGGCGAACGCACGGCCTGCCTGTCTGTTCAGGCCACCGCGGCGACCGGGACTGCATCGTCCCGGCGCGACCCCTCGAACCGCTCCCACTGCAGATCGCCCGCATAGCGGTGGCTCAGACAGCCGGTCTCGTCCATGGCGAACAGGTGCAGCCACCCATTGTCGAACAGCGCCCGGACGCCCGGATGGCGCTCGAGGACATCGGTCATCGCCTCGCGCGGCGCCTCGATGCACACCGAAAGACGCAGCGGATCATGCACGAGCTTTTCGCCGTCATGCACCGATTGCCAGGGGAGCCCGGCCCGCAACAGGCCGCCATTGCCTTCGAACACGCCGAACCCGCCGACGACATTGTGCAGCAGCTTGTTGCCGGAACCAAACGTCTGCGGCGCGACGGTCGAGCCGTAATATTGCAGGCTGATCCAGCTTGCGACGACGACCGGCGCGGTCATGATCAGTTCGAGGACGCCGAACCCCTTCTCGCTGTCGGCCTTCCACTCATAATCGTGCAGGAACGCGCGGCCCTCGAGGCTCCGCCCGGCGGTCCGGCCGCGCGGCGCGGCGATGAACGCCTTGCAGCCGGCCAGCGCCCACTCGGGACGCACTTCGGCCCAGTCGCGTGCACGGGCACCGATGTCGCCGGCGCCATCGGCACGCGGCAGCCGCAGGGCCCGCTCGCCGCGCGTAACGGCGCCGGCGGCATCGAGCCACTGCCGCACCCTCGTCAGATCGTCGCGATGGCCGGCTGCATTGACGTCACCATCGTAGAGGGTGACCGCATCGGTCGTCGTGTCGTGCAGCGCGGCGACGAACAGCGTGTCCTCGGGCACGGTGATGCCGCGTTCGGACAATCCTTCCCGAACCGAGGCGTCGTTGAGAAGCTGCGCGAGCAGTCGCGCGTTCACCTCGCCCGAATAGCCGCCGCAGGCGCCGCAATGCAGCCCGCTGGCGTGCGGGTTGTTGACGACATTGGCGCCGTGACCGGCGAGCATCACCACCTTCGCGAAGCCGTCGGTCAGCGACATGGCGCGCAGCACGGTCTCGGCCGCGTCGATGCGTGCGCCCGGATCAAGGTCGGGATCGAACCGGGGGGCCGGATCGTTCGGCACCGGCATCGGGTTCATGCCCATCGCGTCGCGCACCAGCTTTCCGACATAGACCGGACCCATCGCCTCGACGAAGGCGAACGAGGACACGGCGGCCAGCTTGAACCGGCCCCAGGCGCGCTTGGCGCGGGCCGTGTAGCGCGCGGCCGTGGCGGTTTCCTCACTGTACGAACCGCCCGCCGTCGATGTCACGGTCGGGTTGAGCAGCACCGGAAGCCGCAGTTCGTCGACATCGGACGCAAAGCGCCGATGCTGTGCGAAGACGCCGAAGAAGCCGGCAAAGCCGAGCGTGCGGATCGACGGATCGACCGTCTCGAGCGCCCGCCGGAACACCTCCGAGCGCACGTCGATGCAGAACGCCGCCTGCAGCGCGGGCCGGTCGCCGCTGGACTCCGGCGCGGGCGCGGCCAGAGTTTCGGCGAGCGAGCGCTGGGCGGCACGCTCGGCGGCCTCCTGCAGGATCGCGTCGGCAACGAGATCCGCGTCCGGCACGGACGGCGCGGCGTGGGCGTCGCGCACCTCGTACCATTGATCGCCGATCCGGGATTGGTAGCGGTCAAACAGCGCCTCCTCCCAGACGAGCCGGATCGCGAGCAGATCGGTGATCGTGCCGTCGGTGCCATCGGCAAGTTCCGCCTTCCAAAGCGCGTAGCGGGCATATTGCGCCCAGCCGCCCAGCGAGAACAGGAGCTGGTGGAAGTAGCTGTCGAGCATCGCCTCGGTCAGTCCGAGCCGTTTGGTGGCCCGTGCGATCGCGGCCATGGCATCGACGGGGGTATCGGCGACAAACGCCGCAAAGCCCTTCAGCCCGATGATTTCCGGCGTCAGATCGTGCACGGCCCAGGCGCGATAGCTCGCCCAGGCGGACCTGTCGCGGGGCGCCACCCAGAGGGCCTGGCCCTCGTCGAAATAGCCGCCCGCCCAGGCGCCGAGGCGCTCGGCCATCAGCGCCGGCCAGTCGGTCCCGTCGGCCTCGGCGGCGAGATCGGCGACGGTGGGCAACGCCTCCGGCTGCGACCCGGGCTGTGCGGCGAGCGTCCTGAGCGCCTCAGGGTCTGTCGGCTTGCCGTCGTACGGCGCCGCGGCGATGGCGGCGGCCAGATCGTCATCGGTGATCGCACCCGCCGCGATGCGCTCGGAGTACCATGCGCGCCCCATGGTGACGGGAACACCGCCGATGCGCGCGAGACGCGCTCCGGTTTCGGCCAGCGTCTTTCCGGTCTGGCCGAGATAGGGATTGACCGCCACATAGGAGGCAAGCGGCCACAGAGGCGGGATCTGCCGTCCGGCCGTGTCGGCGGCGCGTTCGATCGCGGCCATGTCCGGTGCATTTGCGAGCGTGTCGTTCGTCATGATCATGTCTCCCTTGAGGCGCCGTCACGCGGACCGGCTGCGGGTCGACCAGCCCGAAAGCATCCGGTCGAAGACGGCGTTGGCATAAAGGCCGTTGGCCAGGTGCACGCGCAGGCCGGCGGCGGCCGGATGATAGGCCCACAGCGGGAACATCGCCTGGGCGATCGCCACCGTGCCGAAGCTGAACAGGGCAAGGACCAGCAGCGCCCATTCGAGCGGGCCGGGCGCGGGAGTCGGCGGCAGCGCGCCGGCGGTGATCCATTCGGCGCCGCGCTGCAGGGCGAAATAGCTGATCGAGGCGGCGGCGGCGTAGAGCGCGGTGCGCTGGGTCAGGGCTGTCGGCGCGGCGTCCGCAAGGCCCTGCGCCAGAAGGTAGGCAACGCCGAAGATCAGGATCGCGCCCAGCGCGATCGCCTGCGCCGACTTCGCGTCGAAGCCGAAGGCGAACCCGATCGCCGCGAAGATCGCCAGCGCCAGCGCGAAGGCGCGGATCACCGCCCGTCCGTCGGGGATGGCGACGGGACCGGGCCGGCGGATCGATGCGACCAGGTCGACGGCCGTGCCCGACGCCAGGAAGGCGTGCGCCTTGTAGAGCGAATGGGCGACGATGTGCAGCAGCGCCAGAGGAAACAGCGCCAGGCCGCACTGCATGATCATGAAGCCCATCTGCGCGATCGTCGACCAGGCAAGCGAGGTCTTGACCGCCGGCTGGGCGAGCATGGTCAGGCCGCCGAACAGCGCCGTGAACCCGCCCACCATGACGAGCACCGCGAGCACGCCGGGCGCCAGCAGCATGACGTCGGCGAAGCGGATCAGAAGGAAGCCGCCGGCATTGATGACACCCGCATGCAGCAGGGCCGAAACCGGGGTCGGCGTTTCCATCACCTCGGTGAGCCAGCCATGCGTCGGGAACTGCGCCGACTTGAGGATCGCCGCGACGGCGAGCAGGCCGGCGGCCCAAAGAGCAGCAACGGGAGCGACGCCCTCGCGCGCGGCCGAAAGGATTGCCGCGATGTCGAACGTGCCGTAGCCGGCGAACAGCAGCGCCACCGCACCGACGAGGGCGATGTCGCCGGCCATCGTCGTCACCCGCTTCTTGCGCGCGGCGCGCCGGGCCTCGGGCCGGTCGCCATAGAACAGCAGCAGCCGCTGCAGGCCATGGCCCGTGGCGATCCAGGCCAGGACCAGATGGATCGTGTTGCCGGCCTGCACGAGCAGCAAGACCGACGCGAGCGTCACCGCCAGCCAGCCGATGAAGCGGCCCTGCCCGGCTTCACCGTCGAGATAGGACGCCGAGTAGCGCATCACGATCCAGCCGATGAAGGAGACCAGCATCATCATGATGACGCTGACCGCATCGAGCCGCGGCGCCAGACCGGCACCGAACAGCCCGATCAACGGGGCCGTGCCCGGACCCTGGGCCAGAAGGACGACCCCCATGGCGATCGACACGCCGAGCGCGGCCAGGGCGCCGGCCTCGGCCTGCCATGCAAGCTTCGGCGGCCGCCGGCCCGGTGACTGCCGTGCCAGAAGCGCGACGATTGCGAAGGCCAGCGGCGCCAGCAGCGCGCCAAGATGTACGAGCATCGGTCTTCCCCCAACTCGGAATGATCGTAGGGGCGCTGCCTAGCCGATGCGCTATCGGAAGAAAAATACATTGATCTCGGCTTGACGTTCTGTTTGATAGAACGATATGGCGGAACTCAACTATCATCATCTGCGCTATTTCCAGGCGGTCGCCCATGAGGGCAACCTGACCCGCGCGGCCGAACGCCTGAACGTGTCGCAGTCGGCGGTCTCGCTGCAGATCAGGAATCTGGAAGAGAACCTGGGCCAGGCGCTCTTCGAGCGGCGCGGTCGCGCGTTGCACCTGACCGAGGCGGGCCGTATCGCGCTCGATCATGCCGACGCGATCTTCGCCTCGGGGCGGGAACTGGTCGCCACGCTGCGGCAGAGCGGCCGGCAACGGAAGGCGATCCGCGTCGGGGCGCTCGCCACCCTGTCGCGGAACTTCCAACTGACGTTCCTGCGGCCCGTGCTCGGCCGGCCCGATGTCGAGGTGATCCTGCGGTCGGGCAGCGCCGCCGAACTCTACAACGCGCTGACGGCCCTGCATCTGGATGTCGTGCTCACCAACCAGCCGCCGCCGGCCGACGCGCTGACGGGGTTCGTCGTGCGCCGCCTCGACGAGGAACCGGTGAGCCTGATCGGCGCGCCCCGGCTTTGCCGCGACGATCTGACAGTGCGCGACCATCTGAGCGGTTCGCCGCTGATCCTGCCCACGCTCGGCACCGGCGTGCGCATGGATTTCGACGCGCTCGTCGAACGGCTCGACGTGCGCCCGCAGATCGCCGCCGAGGTCGACGACATGGCGATGATGCGCCTGCTGGCGCGCGAGGGTGTGGGCCTCGCCGTGCTACCGCCGGTCGTGGTCCGGGACGAACTGGCCGCCGGCACGCTGCTCGAGACGGCCGCGCTGCCCAACCTGACAGAGGCCTTCTACGGCGTCACGATCAAGCGCCGGTTCTCCAACCCGCTTCTGGCCGACCTGCTGCCGTGACGGACGGGGCGTTCAGCCGCCCGTGTGCTGATCGTGCTGGCCGGTCGACAAAGCCGCGCCTGTGCGGTCGAACAGGTGCGCGCTTGCCGGGTCGAGATGCACGGCGACACGATCGCCGGCCCGCATGCCCGAACTCGGTGCGATCTTGGCCACCAGTTCCCGGCCGCTCGCGCATTTGAGTTCGACAAGGGTTTCATCGCCCAGTTCCTCGACGAGCATGACCGTTGCCCCGCCGATGCCCGCCGCGTCCGGTGCGATGCCCGTATGCTCCGGACGAATGCCCAGCGTGACGGCGTCGCCCGGCCGCGCCGCGCCGGCATCGACCGACGAGACGGTCACCAGGCCGAACTCTTCGGTATCGATACGCAGTGCCTCGCCGGTGGCCTCGGCGACCCGGCCGGGAACGAGGTTCATGCGCGGCGAGCCGATGAAGCCGGCGACGAAGAGATTGGACGGGTGATGGTAGAGCTCCATCGGCGCGCCGATCTGCTGGACGACGCCACCGTCGAGCACGACGATCCGGTCGGCGAGCGTCATCGCCTCGACCTGGTCGTGCGTGACGTAGATCATCGTCGCCCCCAGCTCCTCGTGCAGCTTGGCGATCTCGCGGCGCATGCTGACGCGCAGGGCCGCGTCGAGGTTCGACAGCGGCTCGTCGAACAGGAACACCTTGGGGTTGCGCACGATGGCCCGGCCGATCGCCACCCGCTGGCGCTGTCCGCCCGAAAGCTGGCTTGGCCTGCGGTCGAGCAGATGCTCCATCTGCAGGATGCGGGCCGCCTCGCGAATGCGCTCGTCGATCTCCTGGCGCGGCCGTCGCGACAGTTTCAGCGAGAACGCCATGTTCTGGTAGACGGTCTTGTGCGGATAGAGCGCGTAGGTCTGGAAGACCATGGCGATCCCGCGTTCCTTCGGCGCCAGATCGTTGCAGACCTCGTCGTCGATCAGCACCTGTCCGTCGGTGATCTCCTCGAGCCCCGCGATCATGCGCAGCAGCGTCGACTTTCCGCATCCCGACGGGCCGACGAAGACGACGAACTCGCCGTCGGCGATGTCGAGGCTGACATTCTTGATGACCTCGACGGTGCCGTAGGATTTGGCGACGTTTTCCAGTTGCAGCTTTGCCATTTGGCTCTTTCTCCGGCGGACCGTCGGCGGGTCCGCGTCACCCCGTGGCGGGCCGCTGCCCGCCACGGGTCCTCGGGGCTGGTACCGATGGGATCAGGCGTCGCCGCGCATCTTCTGCTTGAAGAAGTCCAGATGCCGCTCCTGGGCCCTGATCATCCGCTCGCGATACTGGCCGTAGATCTGGTCGGTGTCGTTCAGCGTCACGCCCTCGATCGTCGGCGAGGCGAAGGTCGGCAGTTCGACACCCTTCTCGCCGAGCTTGTGCGCGGTGCGCGCGACCAGTTCGTGCATCATCATCATCGCCAGCACGGTCGACGAGCCGGCGACCGGACGCGTCCAGCCCTCGACGGGCACGATCGCATCCTCGATCGGCGCGCAGGTGTCGATGACGATGTCCGCCGCATCCGCGAGGCGCTGGCCCGACGAATGCGTCGCCGGCTTGTCGAGGTTCGCCTTGGCGTTGATCGCGATGACGGTCATGCCGCGCTTCTTGGCGTAGAGCGCGGTGTCGATGCCCGACGCGTTCCGTCCGCTGTGGCCGAAGATGACGATGCTGTCGCCCGGATTGAGCGGCTGGTGGTCGAGGAACTTTTCGGCGTAGCGCTCGGTGCGCTCGAGCCACAGGAGTTCGCGAACGCCGCCCGCGCCCAGCACGTTGTGCCACATCAGCCGGGGATCGGTGAGCGGGTTGAAGCCGACATAGCTGCCATAGCGCGGGAACGTCTCCTGCGCCGGAAGCACCGAGTGTCCCGATCCGTACAGATGGACAAGCCCCTCGGCCTCGAGCGTCTTGCACAGCGCGGCGGCCGCCGCCTCGAAGGCCTCTTCGTTGGCTTCGGCGGCCTTCTCGGCGAGCGTGAGCAGACGGCTGATGTATAGCGACATTGGCTTGGTGCCTTTCGTTTCTTTCAAAGGTGGAGTTTCGATCGGATCTCGTAGCGGTCCCCCCGCATCGTCGAGATGGTGAATTCGAACGGTCCGTTCCCGTCCGAGGTGATGCGCCGGACGATGAAGGCGGGGCTGCCGGCCTCCACCTCGAGCAGGCCCGCATCCTCTGCGGACACGGTTCCGACGCGGTAGATCTCGCGTGCGACGCGCGGGACGATGCCGAACCGGTTTCGCAATATGTCGTAGAGCGACAGCATCGGCTCGCTGATGTCGAGGATCCCGGCGACGCGGCCGGCGGGCAGATAGGCGGTCTGGATGCCGACCGGCTGGTTGTTGCCCGCGCGCAGCCGCCTGATCTTGATGACGGGCTCGTTCTCGCGGATGTCGAGCGCGTCGCTGATTTCGGTGTCGGCCGGCATCTGGCACATTTCCAGCACCCGCGAACCGACGACGAGCCCGCGTTCGGCCATCTCCTGGGTGAAGCTCGTCAGGCCGCGCACGCCGGCGATGACGGTCGAACTGCGCACGAACGTGCCGCGCCCGTGCTCGCGCCGGAGAAGGCCGGATTCCTCGAGATTGCGCAGGGCATGCCGGATGGTGATCCGGCTGACGCCGAGCATCTCGCTGAGCTTGGCCTCGTTCGGAAGCTGGGTGCCGTCGGGCCAGGTGCCGTCCGCGATCAGCGTGCGCAGCGCCTGCTCGGCCTGGTGCCAGAGCGGCTCGGGCCGGTTGCGGTCGGGCCGTTTCATGTTCAGCGGAAGCGTCATCCATCCCTCCCCGTCCACAGCGCATGGCCCTGTGCGGCCAGACCGGCGCCGACCAGACTGGCGCCCGCGCCGTAGCGCCCCTCGACGATCGCCACCGCGCGCAGATGCGGCGGCAGCTGCCGGACCAGATGGCGCCTGATCATCGGGCCCAGAACGTCAAGACTGTCCGCGACGCCGCCCGAAACCACGACAAGGCGCGTGCCGAGCAGCGCGACCGCACCGGCAAGGGCGGTGCCGAGCGCCGCCGCCGGCGTCTCCAGCGACCGGACAGCGTCCGCATCACCGGATCGGGCGGCCGCGATCAGCGCCGCGCCGTCGCCGTGGCCCTGCTGGCGCGCGATGGCGTCGAGCGCGCGGCCGGAGGCATGCCGCTCCAGCCAGCCATGCGCCTCGTCGCCGCTGTCCGACGGATCGACACAGGCCCAGCCGAACGAGGTCGCGCCGCCGCGGGCGCCGCGCACGATGCGCCGGTCGGCGAGCACGGCGGACCCGATGCCCGTGCCGATCGCCAGCAGGATGGCATCGTCGCTGTCGCGCGCCGCGCCAAGCGCCGCCTCTGCGAGCAGCGCCATGTGGGCGTCATTGCCGATCGCCACCCGGACGCCGGGGAACAGATCGGTCATGTCCTCGCCGTCCAGATAGGGAAGGTTCGGCACCCAGGCGCTCTTCGTTCCCGCGGCGAGCCCCGGAATGGCGATGCCGAGCCGGGTGACGGCGTGCTCGCCGATCAGCCCGCCGATCCGGTCGCGGAACCCTGCCAGATCGGTCGGCGCGCGCCAGTGGCCGAGCGGCGTCGGCTCCCCGCTGTCCCGGCTGAGGCCGGCGCGCAAGTTGGTGCCACCGAGATCGATCGCCAGCGCCGCGCTCATCCCTTCACCCCCGTGCTGACGATGCTGTCGACGAAGAAGCGCTGCAGGAAGACGAACAGGACGAGCGGCGGCAGCACGGCCAGCGTCGCGCCGGCCATCACAAGGCTCGTGTTCATGGCGCCGCGATTGTAGCTGAGCAGCCGGCCGAGGCTGAGCACGATCGGATAGTCGTCGGTGTTGCCCTGCAGCACGGTCAGCGGCCACAGATAGGTGTTCCAGTGATAGACGAAGGCGAACAGCGCCAGCGCCGCGATCGCCGGAACGACCGCCGGCGCGACCACCGAGAAGACGATCCTGATCTCCGAGGCGCCATCGACGCGCGCCGCGTCGATCAGATCGTCCGGCACGCCGGCAATGAACTGCCGCATCAGGAAGATGCCGAAGGCGTTGGCGAGATAGGGCACGATGACGCCGAACAGATCGCCGTTCAGCCCCATATAGGTGACCATGCGGTAGAGCGGGATCAGCACCACGATCGGCGGCAGGAACATGGTGGAGATCAGGACCGCGAACAGAAGGTCGCGGCCCTTGAACCGATACTTTGCGAACGCATAGCCGGCCATCAGGCTGGTCACGAGAATGCCCGCCGTGGTCGTCGTCGCTATGACCGCCGAGTTCCAGAACGACCGCGACGCATCGATCACGTCGGCGACCTCGCCGAAGGCCGAGAAGTTGGGCGAGGACGGGATCCAGACCGGCGGCGTCTGCATGCTTTCGGCCGGCGTCTTCAGGCTCGACAGCAGCATCCAGACCAGCGGAAACGCGGCGACGACGGCGACGAGGACGATCAGCAGCAGCAGGATCGCGCCAAGAGCGCGGCGGCGCCACTGCCGCACCGGGTTTGAACGTCGGGCGGAACGGGTCATGTGCGCTCCTCCCGCTGCCGGGCGAGCGCGAAGATCAGGATGATCACGACGATCAGCGACAGCATCAGCATCACGGCCATCGCCGAACCCAGGCCGCCCTGCGCGCGCTCGATGCCCACGCGCCGGATGTGATAGGTCAAAACGTTGGTCGCGTTGGCCGGTCCGCCCTGGGTGATCAGCGCGACGGGCTCGAACACCTGCACCGCGTTGATCACCGCGATCACCGCCGAGAACAGCAGCGTCCGCCGCAGCAGGGGCAGCGTGACCCCGAAGAATTCCTGGATCGGGTTGGCGCCGTCGATCCTGGCGGCCTCGTAGAGCGTGGTCGGGATCTGGGTCAGACCGGCGATGGCGAGCACGGTGAAGTAGCCGACCTGCTGCCAGACGTTCAGGATCACGATCGAGACCAGCGCGGTATCGGGCGAGGACAGCCAAGGCTGCGGCCCGATGCCGACCCACGACAGGATCTGGTTGATCGGCCCCTCGGTCGGCGAATAGAGCTTCGACCAGACCAGCGCCACGGCGATCATCGGCACCATGTAGGTCGAGAACAGGACCGTCCGAAGCAGGTTTCCGCCGGCCACGCGGCTCTGGTAGACAAGCAGCCCCAGCGCCACCGAAAGCGGCAGGATCAGCACCACCGACAGCGCGGTGTAGATGGCCGTGTTCGAGAACGCCCGCTTGAAGTCGCGACCGACCGAGATCGGCCCGAAAATGTCTCTGTAGTTCCTCAGGCCGACGAACTCCGCCGTCCCGAAGCCGGTCTGCGTCGACCATTGGTGGAACGAAAGCCAGATCGTCAGGACCATCGGCACGAAGATGAACACGCCGATCAGCGCGACCGCTGGCGACACCATGATCCATGTCGAACGTTTCTGGGCGCCGTGCATTCTTCGTCCCCGAAGACCGGCGGGCGCGCCCGCCGCCATCCATCATGCCATCAATGTCAGCGCTGCGCGCGCTCCAGGATCGACCGGGCGTCGGCCTGGGCGTTCTGCTGCGCCTGCGCGGCATCGATCTGCCCGTACTGCAGCTGCTCGATCACCTGCTGCAGCGCCTCGGAGAATTCCTGTCCGCCGAGCACGACCGGGAAGGCCCGCGCGTTTTCGAGGACCGACACGTAGCCCTCCAAGAACGGCCGGCCGAGCTCGTCCTCATATGCCGCCACGTCCGACGAACGCGAGGGCAGGATACCCATCGACTGCAGGATGTCGGCCATCGCCGACGCGCCATCCTCACCCGAGTCCGGGCCATTCAGCCAGGCGAGGAAATCCCACGATGCCTGCTGCTCGGCATCGCTCGCCCCCGCATTGACCACGGTCATCCACGAATAGGAGATCGAACGGGCGGTGTCGCCGCTCGGGCCGACCGGGATCGGGGCCGTGGCAATGTTCTCGAAGGCATCGCCCATGCCGCCCCGGAGCGCGCTCTCCCACCAGTTCGCCATGATGATCATGCCGGTGTTTCCGGAGACGAAATTGTCGAGAAACGGGCCGGTCGTGTTGGCGTCGGCCGTGCCCATGGCCGGGTCCGTGTAGCCCTGCTCGATCATCGTCTCGTAGAGCTGGAAGGTTTCGAGCGCCGCCTGGCTGTCGAGTTGCGGTTCACCATCGGCGATCAGAGTGCCGCCGTTGGAAGCCAGAAGCGAGGCGAACGGATGCACGACGCCCGCCGCCCACGAGTTGATCATGCCGAACCCCTGACGGCCGTCGCCGGTCAGTTTCGCCGCCGCGTCCTTCAGTTCGTCCCAGGTCGCCGGGGGCGCGGAGATGCCGGCCTGCTCGAACAGTGCCCTGTTGTAGTTCAGCGCGTAGACGTTGATCTCGTTGGGAATCCCGTAGATCTGGCCGTCGACGCTGGCCGCCGCCGCGATGCCTTCGGGCCAGGCGGATTGCACCTCGCCGGCGACAGCTTCGGGCGCGCCCGTCACCAGCCCGTCGCGCACCAGTTCGGGCAGCCACAGATCGTAGATGCTGGCGATCGTCGGGCCGCCGCCGGCGCCGCCCGAACGGATCGTCGTCAGGAGGTCCCCGAACGGGACGGCCCGCACCGAGATCGATACGTCGGGGTTCTGCTCGGTGTAGGCGCTTGCGGCCTGTTCGAGGAGCGCCACCGTGTCGGGCGCCCAGTGGGTCAGATAGGTCAGCTCGACCTCCTGCGCGTTCGCCATGACGGGCGTCAGCACAGTGGCGGCAAAAGCGGCCGCCTTGATCTTGTTCATTGCGTTCATGCTCGTTCTCCCTTGAACTCGATGCGGGTTGGCACCGCCTCCAGATAGGTTATAACAACATAATCACTTGCCTGTAAATCGCATTCAGGAGCGAAATCGCATGTCGGCAATCGAGGGTCGGGTCCTGACGCCTGACGGCTTCCGCGACGCCCGCGTCCACATCGAAGCCGGCCGCATCGCGCGGATCGAGGAGACGGGGGCGATCGCGTCCGACCGGCTGATCCTGCCCGGCTTCATCGATCTGCACTGCCATGGCGGCGGCGGCGCCGACGTGATGGAGGCCGGCGACGCGCCAAGGCGCGTGGCCGCAAGCCACGCCCGCACCGGCACCACGGCGTTTCTTGCCACGACGATGACCGCGCCCCTTGACGATATCGAGGCTGCCCTTGCCGCGATCGAGGCTGCGGCGGAAGAGCCCGCCGGCGACGAGGCCGCGATCGTCGGCGTGCATCTCGAGGGACCGTTCATCAGTCGCGACAGGCTCGGCGCCCAGCCCGACTTCGTGATCGACGGCGACATCGCGCTGATCGAACGCCTGATGAAGATCGCGCGCATACGCGTGCTGACATGCGCCCCCGAAGCCGACCCGGACGGGGCGATGACGCGCTGGCTTGCCGATCGGGGCGTGCGCGTGCAGCTCGGCCATTCCTCGTGCGACTACGAGACCGCCAGCGCCTGCTTTCACAGCGGTCGCCATGGCGTCACCCACATGTTCAACGCCATGTCGCCGCTGCACCATCGCGCGCCAGGCATCGTCGGCGCGGCGCTCGCCCATGCCCGGCACGCCGAGATCATTCCGGATCTTCTCCACGTCCATCCGGGCGCGATCCGTGCGGCGCTGCGTGCCATCCCGCATCTTTACGCGGTCACCGACGCGACACCGGCCGCCGGCATGCCCGATGGCGATTACCGGCTGGGCACGCAGCAGGTCAGGAAATGCGGAAACGGCGTGCGTTTGGCCGACGGAACGCTCGCCGGGTCCAGCCTGACGATGCTGCAGGCCCTGCGCAATCTGGTCGAGATCGGCTTGTCCGTCGAGGAGGCCTCGCAACGGACCTCGACCATCGCCGCCGACTATCTGGGGCTCGAGGATCGCGGCCGGATCGTCGCGGGCGCGGTGGCCGATCTGGTCGTGCTCGACGCCTCGCTCGACCTCCGGGAGGTCATCATGCGCGGGCGCCCCATCGGCGGCAGTTGAGCGCGACGCGCACTCGCCTGCCCTCTCAGACCCGCGCCGCCAGATCGCGTCCGACATAGGCGCCGACCACCGCGTCGCGCGCAATGTGGCGGCCGTCCCGAACGACGTGCCGGCCGGCCGACCAGACGTTGCGCACCCCGCACCGGTCGGGCGCGGCGAAGACCCATGTATCGACGAGATCGTCCCCGTCGCGTCCCGAGAACCGGTAGTCGGCGGTGTCGATCTCGACAAGGTCCGCGCAAAGGCCGGCAGCGATGGCGCCGGAGGCCCGGCCGAGCGCCTGTGCCCCGCCGCTGCACGCCGCCTGCCACAGCCATCGGCCCGTCGCCCCGCCTTCCTCGGCGAGAACCGCACGGCGTTGCAGCGCCAGGCGCTGGGAGTATTCGAGCATTCGCAGTTCGCCGGCCAGCGAGATCGCGACGTTGGAATCGGTGCCGACACCGAACCGCCCGCCCTGCCGCACGAACGCCTCGCCGCGGAAGATGCCGTCGCCCAGATTGGCCTCGGTGACGGGGCAAAGGCCGGCCACGGCCCCCGAGCCGGCGATGCCGGCAAGTTCGCCGTCATCGAGATGCGTCGCATGGATCAGGCACCAGCGGTCGTCCACCGGGTGATTGGCGAGCAGCCACGCCGCCGGGCGCGCGCCGAGATCGGCCCTGACCTCGTCCACTTCGGCCGTCTGCTCGGCGAGGTGGATATGGATCGGCCCGTCCGGCGCCAGCGCGAGGGCCGCGTTCAGACCGTCCGCGTCGACCGCCCGCAGCGAATGGGGCGCGACGCCGATGCGGGCATCGCCGGGCAGCCGCGTGACGTGACGGGCCGATGCCTGCCACACGTCCGCAAAGCGATCGATATCGTTGCCGAAGCGCAACTGCCCGCCCGCGAGCGGCCGTCCGTCGCAGCCGCCCCGCTGGTACAGGACCGGCAGCAGCGTCAGCCCGATCCCCGTGCGCTGCGCGGCCGCAACGATGCGTCCGGCGGTTTCGGCGGGATCGGCATAGAGGCCGCCGTCGCGGTCATGATGCAGGTAGTGGAATTCGCCGACGCCCGCAAAACCCGCCTCCAGCATCTCCATGAAGGCGAGCGCGGCGACCGCCTCGATGTCGTCCGGGGTCAGCGCGGCGACGAATCGATACATCGTCTCGCGCCAGCTCCAGAAGCTGTCGGCGCGCCCCGCCCCCCGCTGCTCGGCAAGGCCGGCCATCGCGCGCTGGAAAGTGTGGCTGTGCAGGTTTGAAGGCGCCGGCAGTATCGTGTCGGCGATATGGTCGCCCGATGAGGCTGTGGCGACGCCGGTCTCGACCGACCCGATGGCGCCGGTCTCGTCGCAGACGATCCGCACATCGTTGGCCCATCCGTCACGAAGCAGCGCCCTGCGCGCCCAGATCCCGTGCTCGTTCGTCATGACGCCTCCTTGACATTACCTGTATATACATGTCAGACGAAACGCGCTGACGCAATGGACCCGCCCCCGAAGATGGCGCGAACCGGCATGGATCTTCAAACCTATATCTGCGCCAAAATGGCGACGATGGACCCCGGCCGGAGCGGCTACGGGATCATCGAGGGCGCCGCCATCGTCTGCGACGACGCGTTGATCGTCTGGGCCGGCCGCTTTGCGGACATGCCCGAACGGTTCCGCAAAGCGCCGGTGACCGATTTCGGCGACCGGCTGGTCACGCCCGGCCTGATCGACTGCCATACGCATATCGTCTACGGCGGCAGCCGTGCGGCCGAGTTCGAACGGCGGCTCGAGGGCGCAAGCTACGAAGAGATCGCGCGCGCCGGCGGCGGCATCGTATCGACCGTGCACGCGACGCGGAGCGCCAGCGAGGACGAGTTGCTCGAGGGCGCCCTGTCCCGGCTCGACGCGCTGCTCGCCGACGGGGTCGGCACGGTCGAGGTGAAATCCGGCTACGGTCTCGATCTGGAAACCGAAATGCGCATGCTCCGTGTCGCCCGGTCGCTCTCCGACCACCGGCCGGTGCGGGTGCGCACGTCGTTCCTGGGCGCCCACGCCGTGCCGCCCGAGTTCGCGGGCGATGCCGACGGCTATATCGATGTCGTCTGCGCCGAGATGCTGCCGGCTGTCGCCGAAGCGGGCCTCGCCGACGCCGTCGACGGCTTCTGCGAGACGATCGCATTCACGCCTGCGCAGATCGCGCGCGTGTTCGAGACCGCCGCCTCCCTCGGTCTTCCCGTCAAGCTTCACGCCGAACAGCTCAGCGACCAGGGCGGGGCGGCGCTCGCCGCCCGCCACGGTGCCCTGTCGGCCGATCATCTGGAATATCTCGGCGAGGACGGCGTCGCGGCGATGGCCGAAGCCGGCACGGTCGCGGTGCTGCTGCCCGGGGCCTTCTACACGCTGCGCGAAACGCAAGCTCCGCCGATCGACGCATTGCGGGCGGCCGGGGTGCCGATGGCGGTGGCGACCGATTGCAATCCCGGCTCCTCGCCGCTCGTTTCGCCGCTGCTCGCCATGAACATGGCCTGCACCCTGTTCCGCATGACCCCGCTCGAAGCGCTGGCCGGTGTCACCCGCAACGCCGCCCATGCGCTCGGTCTTGGCGACGGCGCCGGCACAATCACCGCCGGCGCGCCAGCCGATCTGGCGGTCTGGAACGTCGGCGAACCGGCCGAACTCGCCTACGGGATCGGCCACCGGCCGCTGCACGCGCGCGTCCATGGAGGCCGGCTTGTCTGACACCTTGAACCTGACGCCGGGACGGGTCCGGCTGGCCGAGCTGCAACGGATCTGGCGCACCGGCTGCGCGGTGTCGATCGATCCGGCCTGCAAAGCCCCCGTGCGCGCCGCCGTCGATCTTGTTGCGCGGGCGGCCACCGGCGACGCGCCCGTCTATGGCGTCAACACAGGCTTCGGCAAGCTCGCCTCGGTGCGCATTCCCGCCGCCGACACCGCCACCTTGCAGCGCAACCTCATCCTGTCGCACTGCTGCGGCACCGGCCCGGCCCTGTCCGAGCCAGTTGTCCGACTCATCATGGTGCTGAAGATCGCCTCGCTGGCGCGCGGCGCCTCGGGCGTGCGCTGGGAGATCATCGCCCTGATCGAGGCGATGCTCGCCCGGAACTTGCTGCCGGTGATCCCGGCGCAGGGCTCGGTCGGCGCGTCCGGCGATCTGGCCCCGCTCGCCCATATGAGCGCGGTGCTGATCGGCGAGGGTGAAGCCGTCCATGAGGGCCAGCGCATGCCCGGCGGCGCGGCGCTTGCGGCGGCCGGGCTCGAACCGGTCGTGCTCGGCCCCAAGGAGGGGCTCGGCCTGATCAACGGCACGCAGGTCTCCACGGCCCTGGCGCTCGCCGGCCTGTTCGACGCCTGGGCGCTGTCGCAGGCCTCGCTCGTCACCGCCGCTCTTTCGACCGACGCGGCGATGGGGTCCACCGCCCCGTTCCGGCCCGAACTGCATGCGCTGCGTGGCCAGCCCGGCCAGATCGCCGCGGCCGGAGCGCTGCGCGCGCTGCTCAAGGGTTCGCAGATCCGCGAAAGCCATCGCGAGGACGACAGCCGCGTGCAGGACCCCTACTGCATCCGCTGCCAGCCCCAGGTGGCCGGTGCGGCCATGGATCTGCTGACTGCGCAGGCGAACACGCTCGCCATCGAGGCCAACGCGGTCACCGACAATCCGCTGGTGCTCACCGACACCGGCGACATCGTCTCGGGCGGCAATTTCCATGCCGAGCCGGTCGCCTTCGCCGCCGACGTCATCGCGCTGGCGATCGCCGAGATCGGCGCGATCTCGCAGCGGCGCACCGCGCTGCTGGTCGATCCGGCGCTGAGCTTCGGCCTGCCGCCGTTCCTGTCGCCGGAGCCGGGGCTCAATTCGGGCTTCATGATCGCCGAGGTCACCTCGGCCGCACTGATGAGCGAGAACAAGCAGCGCGCCGCGCCCGCCAGCATCGATTCGACGCCCACCTCGGCGAACCAGGAAGACCATGTGTCGATGGCCTGCCACGGCGCCCGGCGGCTGGCCGACATGAACGACAATCTCGCCGGCATACTGGGCATCGAACTGCTGGCCGGCGCGCAGGGCGTGGAGCTGCGCGGACCCCTGAAAACGAGCCCCGCGCTGCAAGAGGTGATCGCGACGCTGCGCGAGAGCGTGCCGGCGCTCGGCGCGGACCGCGCGATGGCCGGCGACATCGCCACCGCCGCGCACATGGTGCGCTCGCGCCAACTGACCGCCCCGCTGGCCACGATGCTGCCGGCACTCGGGACATTGACCGGACCGGATCCGGAAGGAGGGACAACCCATGGCTGACCCGCGCAGGAACGTCCGCGACGTCTATCCGCCGACCGGGCCGGAGATCTCGGCGAGAAGCTGGCTGACCGAGGCGCCGATGCGGATGCTGATGAACAATCTGCATCCCGACGTCGCCGAGAACCCGCACGAACTGGTCGTCTATGGCGGCATCGGCAGGGCGGCGCGCACATGGGACGATTTCGACCGGATCGTCGCCGCGCTCAAGGGTCTCGATGACGACCAGACGCTGCTGGTCCAGTCCGGCAAGCCGGTCGGCATCTTCCGCACCCATGCCGACGCGCCGCGCGTTCTGATCGCCAATTCGAACCTGGTGCCGCACTGGGCCAACTGGGACCATTTCTCCGAGCTCGATCGCAAGGGGCTGATGATGTACGGCCAGATGACGGCCGGCTCATGGATCTATATCGGCACCCAGGGCATCGTGCAGGGCACCTACGAGACGTTCGCCGAGGCGGGCCGCCAGCATTATGGCGGCGATCTCAAGGGCAAATGGATCCTGACGGCGGGCCTTGGCGGCATGGGCGGCGCGCAGCCGCTCGCCGCCGTGTTCGCCGGCGCCTGCTGCCTTGCCGTCGAGTGCGATCCGGCGCGCATCGATTTCCGCCTGCGCACGCAATATCTCGACGAGAAGGCCGACACGCTCGATGACGCACTGGCGATGATCGAGCGCTGGACGAAGGCCGGCGAAGCGAAGTCGGTCGGCCTCGTCGGCAACGCCGCCGACATCTTCCCCGAACTGGTGCGGCGCGGTGTCCACCCCGACATCGTCACCGACCAGACCTCGGCGCACGATCCGGTGCACGGCTACCTGCCGCAGGGCTGGTCCGTCGCCGAATGGCGGGACAGGCAGGAAAGCGATCCCAAGGCGGTCGAGGCGGCCGCGCGCGCCTCGATGAAGGTGCACGTTGCCGCCATGGTCGACTTCTGGAACGCCGGCGTGCCGACGCTCGACTATGGCAACAACATCCGCCAGGTGGCCAAGGAGGAAGGACTCGAGAATGCCTTCGCCTTTCCGGGGTTCGTGCCCGCTTACATAAGGCCGCTGTTCTGCCGGGGCATCGGCCCGTTCCGCTGGTGCGCGCTGTCCGGCGATCCCGAGGACATCTACAGGACCGATGCGGCGATGAAGGAACTGTTTCCCGACAACGCCCATCTGCATCAATGGCTCGACATGGCGCGCGAGCGGATCGCCTTTCAGGGTCTGCCGGCGCGCATCTGCTGGATCGGGCTTGGCGACCGGCACCGGGCCGGCCTGAAGTTCAACCAGATGGTCGCCAGCGGCGAGTTGAAGGCGCCGGTGGTGATCGGCCGCGACCACCTCGATTCGGGCTCGGTCGCCTCGCCCAACCGCGAGACCGAGGCGATGAAGGATGGCTCGGACGCGGTCTCGGACTGGCCGCTTCTCAACGCGCTGCTCAACACCGCCTCGGGCGCGACCTGGGTGTCGCTGCACCATGGCGGCGGCGTCGGGATGGGCTTTTCCCAGCATGCCGGCATGGTGATCGTCGCCGACGGCACCGAGGACGCCGCCCGCCGGCTCGAACGCGTCCTGTGGAACGATCCGGCGACGGGGGTCATGCGCCATGCCGATGCCGGCTATGAGGACGCGCTCGAATGCGCCCGCGAGCATGAACTCGAGCTGCCGGCGATCCTGTGACGGCCATGCACGCGCCGATTGCCGCCGCACCGCTCTACGAAACCGTCAAGCGGCACGTCACCGACGGCATCGCGACGGGCCGCTACGCGCCCGGCGCGAAGCTGCCATCGGAAAGCGCACTGGTCTCGCAACTCTCCGTCTCTCGCATGACCGTCAACCGGGCGCTGCGCGAACTGAGCCGCGACGGCATCATCACGCGCGTCCAGGGCGTCGGATCGTTCGTCGCCACGACCGCGCCGAATACGTCGCTGTCCGAGGTCCGCGATATCCGCGACATCATCGCCGAGCGCGGCGGCACCCATCGCTGCCGCGTGCTCGACGCGCGCCGCACCCGTCTTGACGCCGCGCTCGCGCCCCTGTTCGAGGCCGCGCCGGGGCTGGAGGTCTTTCACCTGTCGGTCCTGCACTGCGAGAACGACAGGCCGCTGCAGATCGAACGGCGCCATGTGCGCGCCGATTTCGCACCCGACCTGCTCGACCGTGACCTGCACGCCATGCCGCTGACGCCGTACCTGCAGGCGCTGGCGCCGATCTCCGAACTGGAACATGTCGTCGAGGCGGCGTCCCCCGACGGCGATGAACGGCGTATGCTCGAACTCGGCGATTGCGAGCCCGTACTGCGCATCCGCCGGCGCACATGGGTCGGCGACCGGGTCGTCACGCTGAGCCTTTTCTCGCATCCCGGATCCCGCTACCGCGCGACCATCCGCCTGCGCCCGTCCGACACCGCCTGACGCGCCTGCGCGAGGTCTTGGTCCGGCAACGGGACGCACGGAAGAGCCGGCGGCCGGCCAGTCACGCGGCGGGAGCGATCAGCGCGCGCTCGTTCGCACTGGCATGGTCGCGGTCCCAGCCATCGAGCGGCCGCGCCATGACGCGCCGGAACAGCGGCGGCACGAACGCGCACAGCGACATCACGAAGTAGCCATGCGGAAGGCTGGGCGCGTCGGGCAGGGGCTTCAGGCCCCAATAGGGCTGGAGCGGAGCAATGTGGTGATGGGAATGGCGCGGCAGGTTGAACAGGATCCAGCTCGAGATACGCCGGTTCGAGTTCCACGAATGGCGCGGCTCGACCGTCGTTCCCGGCACCCGGACGATGCCGTAATGCTCGATATAGTTGATCACCTCCAGATAGGTCTTGCCGACGAGCGCGGCGCCCAGATAGATCGCGACGCCGCGCCAGCCGGCGGCCGCCGCGAACAGGCCGAGCCAGACGGCAGACATGGCAAGTCCCGTCAGCAGCCGGTTCGACGGGTCGAGCGCGGGCTTGCCCTTGCGGGCCAGGAGCTTCGTCTCGATGGTCCACGCGGAAAGGTTGCCGACCGTCAGCATCCGCCAGAGGAACCGCCAGAAACCCATACCGCGCGGCGCCGTCGCCGGGTCGGCCGGCGTGCCGACATGGCGATGGTGGTTGTGGATGTGCTCGACGACGAAGCCCGGGTCGAGCGCGAACGACAGCAGCCACCGGCCGGTCAGGATCGACGCACGGTCGCGGCGGTGGATCAGTTCGTGGCCGATGTTGATGCCGGCAACCCCGTAATAGAAGCCGAGGCTGAAGATCATGCCGAACATCTGCACCGCGTCCGTGCGGGCGCGCGCCGCATTGATCGTCTCGCCCAGAAATCGCCAGTCGCTGAGATAGTAGGCGGCCAGCCCCGTCGCGATCGCCAGGACCGGCAGATGCAGCATCGGCAGGACGAAGGCGATCCGCTCGGGCACGCCTTCGGGACTCGAGCGGTCGTCTGGCACGCTCTCCTCCACCAGCGTCGCCAGGATCACCACGATGATCAGCGATGCGGACAGCCAGTGACCGCCGACAAGGAAACCGGACAGGTAGATGAGCCCAAGAACGGGCAGCAGCGCAAACCGGATCAGATACATGGGGCGATCGCCGGGATTGCTCGGAACAGGTCGTAAGCGTCATTTTGCCGTCCGGCACGGCGGCGATCAAGATGGAAGCACCGGCGCGCGCGGACGTGACCGGTTCATGTTGCAGCGCCCGGCTCGGCGTGCCAAGAACGAAGCTGCCGGTGAGCCGAAACGGAGGTCGCCACCGGGTTTGGGAAGGCCCCGGGCGGGAGGAGAACGCCATCGGGCCGGGCTGGGAGGAACCGCGCGCATGCTCGATGTGCGGGACGTGCATCTTTCGTTCGGCGGCATCAAGGCGCTGCAGGGCATCAGCTTTTCGGCCCGCGCCGGCGAGATCACCGGCGTGATCGGACCCAACGGGGCCGGCAAGACGAGCCTGTTCAACGCGATCTCGGGTTTCTACCGCCCCGACCGGGGTCAGGTCTTCTTCGGCGAGCGCGACATCACCGCCCTGTCGCCGGACAAGCGCGCCGAACTCGGCATCGCCCGGACCTTCCAGAACATCGCCCTTTTTCGCGGCATGACCGTTCTCGACAACATCAAGCTCGGCGCCCACACCCGCTCGCGGACCGGCCTCTGGTCGGCGTTGCGCTATTTCGGCCCCGCACAGCGCGAGGAACTGACGCTGCGCCGCGAGATCGAGGAAAGGGTCATCGACTTCCTCGAGATCGACCATATCCGCAAGTACCCGATCACCATGCTGCCCTACGGCCTGCAGAAGCGGGTGGAACTTGGCCGCGCGCTGGCCATGCAGCCGCAGCTTCTGCTGCTCGACGAACCGGTGGCGGGCATGAACCGGGAGGAGACCGCCGACATGGCACGGTTCATCCTCGACGTGCAGGAGCAGTTCGGCACCACCATCCTGCTCGTCGAGCACGACATGCACATGGTCATGGACATCTGCTCGCACATCGTGGTGCTCAATTTCGGCCGGCAGATCGCCGAGGGCACGCCGGCCGAGGTGTCGGCGGACAACGATGTGATCGAAGCCTATCTGGGCGCGGCGGCGTAGGAATCGCGATGGGAGAGTTCATCCAGTTCACGCTGAACGGGCTGATGGCCGGCGCGATCTACGCGCTGATCGCGGTCGGCATCGTCTCGGTGTTCAAGGCCACCAAGGTCGTCAATTTCGCCCACGGCTACATCATCATGTTCGGCGCCTATTTCTACTTCACCTTCTCGGTGATCGTGCCGGGCGCCGAGTGGGCGCCCTCCTGGTTGCAAAGCTGGGAGCCGGCATGGATGGTCGCCATGCGCGCCGACCTTCCCATGTTCTCGCCGATGGGCGCCGTCCTCGACTGGCTGTCCAACCTGCCGCGCATCCTGTTCGGGCTGGCCGGCGCGGTGATCTGCAACGCGCTTCTGGGGCTTGCGATCGAACGGGCCCTGATGCGACCGCTGATCGGACAGTCCACCTTCGCGATGATCATGATCACGGTCGGGCTGATCTCGGTCCTGTCGGGCACCAAGGGACTGATCTGGACCGCCGACGCCGAGTTCGTCCCGCACATCGCGCCCAACACGCCGATCCGCTTCACCGTGTTCGACACGCCGGTTTTCCTGTTCGGCGCCGATCTCGTCAACGTCGCCATCGCGCTGATCCTGTTCGGCGCGATCGTCGTGATGGTTCGCTACACCAGGGGCGGCGTCGCCATCCGCGCCACCGCCGAGGACCAGTCGACGGCCTATTCGATGGGCATCTCCGTGCCGCGCGTGTTCTCGCGCGCCTGGGTGCTGGCGGCCACGACCGGCGCGATCGCCGGGGCGATCCTGGCGACGCGCAACGGCGTGTCGCCCTCGCTCGGCCTGTTCGGCTTCTCGGTGCTGGCCATCGTCCTGATGGGCGGGCTCGACAGCTATGTGGGCGTGTTCATCGCCGCACTCGCGGTCGGCTTCCTCGAGGCGATGGCGCAATGGCAGTTCGGCGGCGAGTTCGCCGAGGTCGTCCCCTACATCGCCGTGCTGATCGTCATCCTGATCCGGCCGCACGGCCTGTTCGGCCAGAAGGAGGTCGAACGGATATGATCACCGGCAATCTGAAGGCCAGCTACGCCGCCGACGAGCGCGTTCTCGACAATGGCTACAAGCAGGGGTTCGTCCTGGCGGCGGCGGCCCTTTGCGCGCTGATGCCGTTCATCGCCAACGACTACATCATCCTCGTCGCATCGCAGATGGGCATCATGCTGATCGCCGTGGTCGGCGTGAACGTGGTGATCGGCTATACCGGCCTTCTGTCGCTCGGCCACGCCGCCTTCATGGCGATCGGCGCCTATTCGGTGCCGATCCTGCACCGGGCCATGGCGGCGGCAGGCCTTCCCGACGCGATCATGCCGTTCATCGCCATCCCCGGCGCGATCGCGCTGTCCGCGCTCGTCGGCATCGTCGTCGGCCTGCCCTCGCTGCGCGTCAAGGGGCTCTACCTCGCCGTCGCGACGCTGAGCGCCAACTTCATCATCATCTTCCTGATCGAACTGGAGGCGCTGGCGCCGTGGACCGGCGGGCTGGTCGGCCTCAACACGCCCGACGCCAACCTGCTCGGCTGGGAACTGGACACCCAGCGCGAGATGTTCGCGCTGATCGCCGCGCTCGCCTTCGTGACGATCCTCGCCGTCCAGAACCTGTTCCGCACCCGGGTCGGCCGCGCCTTCATCGCCATCCGCGAGCGCGACTATTCGGCCGAGATCCTCGGCATCTCGCTGCTGCGCTACAAGCTGATGAGCTTTGCCATTTCGGCGGCGTGCTGCGGCCTCGCCGGCGCGCTGTTCGCCTATTTCTACGCGCGCATCCTGCCCGAGCAGTTCGAGCTGGCGCTCTCGCTGCAGCTCGTCGCCGCGCTGATCGTCGGCGGCATGGGCCGCACCATGGGCCCGGTGTTCGGGGTCATCATCATCGTCATGGTGCCGGAGATCCTCAAGTTCACCTTCGGCGCGATCGCCGGCGGCGCCGCCGAGGTCGCCCAGTTGCGCGCGCCGATCCAGGAGATCATCTTCGGGCTCCTGATCATCTTTTTCTTGCTCTTTGAGCCGATGGGCATCAACCATCTGGTCGATCGCGGCCTTCGAGCGCTCAATCGCTGGCCGTTCGCCCGCGGATAGGCCATATTATCGCGTCTTTGGGAGGAGACAGACATGAACCAGACCCGCCGCACATTCCTTGCAACCGGTGCCGCCGCGACCGCCGCGCTCGGCATGCCCGCCATCCTCCGCGCCCAGCCGTCCGAGTACGTCATCGGCGCGTCGCTGCCGCTGACCGGGCCTTTCGCCACCGCCGGCCAGCTCGTCGCGCCGGTGTTCACCATGGCCCGCCAGCTCATCAACGACGAGGGCGGTATCGCCGGCACCCCGATCCGCTTCGTGACCGAGGATTCGGGCTACATCCCGCAGAACGCGCTCGCCAACTACCAGCGTGCGCTCGCCACCGAGGGTGACGCGCTGGTCGCCTATTTCGGCGATTCGACAGGCTTCATGAAGCTCGTCGCGCCCGAATTGACCGGCGATCAGGCGCGGCTGATGGGCTCGACCTCGTTCGCCTCCGAACTCGCCAACCCGGCGACCAACCCCTACCAGTACCTGGCCGGCCCGACCTACCAGGACCAGTTCGACATCCTGCTCCAGAACATCAAGGACCAGGGCGGCTCGTCGGTCGCCTTCATCTTCTCCAACACCGAGTTCGGCCGCGATCCGATCGAGCACGGCAAGATGCGGGCCGAGGAACTCGGCATCGAGGTCGTGCTCGAGGAGACCACCAAGGCGCAGGGCGCCGACATTCCGACCCACGTGACCAAGCTCGCCCAGTCCGGCGCCGAATACGCGATCCTTCAGGGCTACGTGACCGGCGTCTGGCCGCAGCTGATCGGCGGCGCGCGCCAGTTCGGTCTGCCGACCCAGTTCATGGGCACGTTCTGGGGCATGGAGAAGCTGATCGCCGACCGCGTCACCGAAGAAGCCGGACCGTTCCTTGACGGCTATCAGGGCGTCATGCCCTACCGCTACTTCTACGATCGCGAGGACGCGCCGCGCTACCAGACGTTCGCGGCGATGGCGTCGGAGATGTTCGCCGGCACCCCGCTCGAGAACTACATGTCCACCTGGGCGCTGCAGACGATGTGCGCGCTCGACATCGCCATCAAGGCGCTGCGCGATACCGCCGAGGCGGGCCAGGAACTGACCGCCGACAATCTCTCGGCGGCCCTGTCCGGCATCTCCGACTGGGACACGGGCGGCTTCTTCGGCGGGCCGGTCACCATGGAGAACAACAAGATCGGAACCGGCCGCGTCTATCAGTATTCGGCGGAATCGCGGCTGTTCACGCCGACCTCGGACTGGTTCACCGTCTGATCCAGGGCAGGGGGCTTCGGCCCCCTTCCGTCTCGCCATGCTGACGATCGAGAACATTGAGGTGACCTATCACCACACGCTGCAGGCGCTGCGGGGCCTTTCGCTCGAGGTGCCGGACGGCCGCATCGTCACGCTGCTGGGCACCAACGGGGCGGGAAAGACCACGACGCTGAAGGCGGCCTCCAACCTTCTGGGTCTGGAGAACGGCCAGATCGGCGACGGGCGCATCGTTTTCGACGGCAAGTCGACCGCGGGGATCGCACCCGACATCCTGGTCCGGCGCGGCATGGTGCACATTCGCGAGGGCCGGCACATCTTCACCGAAATGAGCGTGCACGACAATCTCGTCGCCGCCTCCTACGCCCTGAAGGGCTCGGGCCGGAAGGCCGATTACGACAAGGTCTACGCCTTCTTTCCGCGCCTCAAGGAGCGGCGCGACCAGATTGCCGGCTACCTGTCCGGCGGCGAACAGCAGATGCTCGCCTTCGGCCGGGCGATGATCGCACAGCCGCGGCTGATCCTGATGGACGAGCCTTCGCTGGGACTGGCTCCGAAGATCGTCGAGGAGATCTTCGCGACCATTCGCCGGCTCAACAGCGAGGACGGCGCCTCAATCCTGCTCGTCGAGCAGAATGCCGCCATCGCCTTTTCGGTCGCCGACTATGGCTACATCATGGAAAGCGGCCAGATCGTGCTCGAAGGGCCTGTCGAAAAGCTGAAGGACGATCCCGACATCCGCAGCTTCTATCTCGGCGTCGGCGAGCAGGGCGCGGAGCGGCAGAGTTTCCGCAATGTCAAACACTACAAGCGGCGCAAGCGATGGCTGAGCTGACCATGAACGAACAAGGCGCCACGGGCCGGATCGAAGAGGCCGGCTTCCGGCCGCTGGTTGACATCGTCTCGGCCCACGCGGCCGCCCATGGCAACGATGTCGCCATGCGCCAGAAGCGGCACGGCATCTGGAGCGAAATGACCTGGGCCGATCTCGAACGGACGATGCACGCCCTTGCCGCCGC
This sequence comes from Roseitalea porphyridii, assembly GCF_004331955.1. NCBI lineage: Bacteria > Pseudomonadati > Pseudomonadota > Alphaproteobacteria > Hyphomicrobiales > Ahrensiaceae > Roseitalea > Roseitalea porphyridii. Next base: position 28,370 of record NZ_CP036532.1, read on the forward strand.
CCTGATCGAACTGGGCGTCAAGAAGGGCAGCCAGGTCGGCATCCTGTCCGAGAACCGGCGCGAATGGGTGCTCGCGCAGTTCGGCATCAACGCTGCCGGCGGTGTCGTCGTCGGCATGTATCCGACCAGTCCCGCCGCAGAGATCGAACACCTCGTCAACGCCTCGGACACCGAAATCCTGTTCATCGAGGACCAGGAGCAGTTCGACAAGATCGCCGAACTGCGCGGCAGGCTGCCGAGGCTGCGCAAGCTGGTGGTGTTCGAGCCCAAGGGCCTTCTGGGCGAAGATGCGCTCGGCCTGATCAGCTTCGATGCGCTGCTCGAAGCCGGCCATGCCGCGATCGCCGATCTCGGCGCCGAGGTGGAGCGCCGCAAGGCGGCGATCGCCGAGGACGACACCGCGATGATGGTGTTCACGTCCGGCTCCACCGGCCCGCCCAAGGCGGCCGAGATCAGCCATGCCAACCTGCATGCCGCCGCCGTGCTCGCCTCGTCCTTCTTCGAGCGGTTCCGGCCCGGCACGAACGTGCTGAGCTATCTGCCGCTGTGCCACATCGCCGAGCAGAACATGACGGTGATCAACGCGCTCGCCGGCCGCTTCGTGATGAATTTCGGCGAGTCGCTGCGAACCGTCACGCTCGATCTGCGCGACGTGGCGCCGCAGATCTTCTTCGGCGTCCCGCGCATCTGGGAAAAGATGCAGGCGGGCGTCATGGTGCAGGCGGCGACGGCAGGCCGGCTGCGCCGCGCCCTGACCTTCGCCGCGCTCGCTTCGGCGAAACGCCGCGCCGCCACGCCGCGCAGCCGCTGGTCCCTTGCGCAAAGGGCGGAGAACGCGCTGTTCGACGCGCTCGTCTACCGCCACATCCGCAGCTATCTGGGCCTTGACCGCTGCCGCTTCGCGATCACCGCCGCAGCGCCGATCTCGGCCGATCTTCTCGCCTTCCTGCGCGGCATCGGTATCAATGTGCGCGAGGTCTGGGGCATGTCGGAGACGACGGGCGCGGCGAGCCTGCAGCCCGACTGGGGCGAAAGCGACGGCCGCGTCGGCTTCTTCCCGGCGGGGATCGATTGGTGCATCGCCGAGGATGGCGAACTGCTCGTCAGGGGTGGAACCATCTTCAAGGGCTATTACCGGAACCCTGAAGCGACGGCCGCAACGCTGACCGACGGCTGGCTGCACACAGGCGACGTCGCCGAGGCCGCTCCGGACGGCTCGATCTCCATCGTCGACCGCAAGAAGGACATCATGATCAACGCGGCCGGCAAGAACCTTGCGCCGTCGCTGATCGAGAACACGATGAAGGCCTCGCCCTACATCAAGGAATGCATCGTGATCGCCGACCGGCGCCCCTACGTCGCCGCGCTGATCCAGCTCGACTTCGACACGGTGCGGCTGTGGGCGGAATCGAAGGGGATCGCCTACACGACCTTCCGCTCGCTCGCCGGCAACGAGCAGGTCAGGGAACTGATCGACCGCGAGGTGGACAAGCAGAACCAGCTTCTGGCGCGCGTCGAGCAGGTCAAGAAGATATGGCTGCTGCCCAAGGAACTCGACCATGACGATGGCGAGGTCACCGCGACCATGAAGGTGCGCCGGGCGAAGATATTCGATCTGTACGGCGACGAGATCGAGGCGCTTTACGGCAAGGCGCCGGCCGGGTGAAGGTCCGGCGCGGACGCTTTGCCTCCACTCAGAACTCGCCGAACAACCCCGCGCGCGCGGCAGGCACGCCGTCCGCGTTCAGGCTGACGGCGGCGCTGACCCCGGCGGGCGTGTGGGTATCGAGCCGGTGCGCGACGGCGAAGCCTGTCGCCCATTCGCTCTTGAACATGCCGACATTGGCGGCCCACGTCGTGCGGCCGGGCGCCGACGGCATCGGCGCGCTCGCCATCGCCATGGCGGCCGCGATTCCGCGTCGCGCCTCGGTCTGCGCGGCATCGAGCCGGTTCTCGAGCGCGGCGACACGTCCGCCAAGCGCTTCGACGTCGCCGACAAGATCGCCGACGCCCGAATCCAGCCCGCTCAGCAGTGACTGCAGGGGAACGGCGGCGAGGTTGCCATTCGCATCGGCTGTGACCACCTGCGTCGGCCCCGTCTGTGCCGCGCGGCTGGCATCACTGGTCAGGCCTGCCATCGTGTAGGTGCTGGTCTGCGTGCCGAGCGCCATCTGGTTGGCGCGCGCGGTCTGCGCGCCGGCGCCGATCGCCGCGCTGCCCGCATGGCTTGCCGTGGCGCCCTGGCCCACCGCCGTCGAGCCATCACCCGTCGCGGCCGCCGCGTTGCCGTAGGCTGCCGAGCGGGCCCCGGTCGCCTGCGCGCCAGCGCCGGTCGCGGTCGCCTGTGCCCCGGCAGCGTTCGCGCCCCAGCCGGCGGCCATCGCATCGTCGCCCGTCGCCGTCGCCGCAGGCAGGCCGGACGTGTTGTTGGCCGCCAGCAGGCCGAAATCGGCGTCGACCGAGGCGAGCGCCGAATCGACGGCGGCGAGCGCGGTGCCGACATCGCCATAGGTAGACCCGCGGATCACGTAGGAAGGCCCGGTGAACAGGCCGGTTCCGCCGTCGAAGCCGGCACCGCCGCCGAGCGCGCCGGCCAGTCCGTCGCCGACGCTGCGCAACTGGCGCACATTGACGGCGTCGGTGTCGGCGGTGCCCCCGGCGACGTTGGTGATCTGCCGTTCGAGCCCGGCCGCGCCGACCGAAACCGCGCCGGCGGTCGAGGCGACGGACGTGCCGGAGAACAGTTCGTTTGAACCGGCCAAGCCGGCCCGGTCGGCGATCGCGTCGGCGCCGAGCGCGACCCCGCCCTGAACCGTCACCGATCCGTCCCGACCGATTGCCACGCCGTCGATCGCGCCGACCGTGCCGCGCAGGCCGAGCGCTACCGCGCCCGTCGCGCCAGCGGCCGTGCTGGCGCCGTTGCCGATCGCGATCGCGTCGGCCTCGCCGGCCGATGCGGTCGGATTTCCGGTTCCGCCGAGCCCGTCCATCTGCCCTCCGCCGAGGGTGATGCCCTGGCCGTTGTCGACGTTGACGCCCTCGGTGCGCAGTTCGCAGCCCGATCCCAGCGCCACCGGATTGCCGTCCGTGTCGAGGATGGTCAGGCCGAGGTTCTGGCCGCTGAGCGGAACCTGGATCTCGTCATTGATGTCGCCGATGATCAGGTTGAGGAGCGGATCGAGCAGGCCGGTCAGAAGGCCGGACGTCACGTTCTCGATCGGATCGAGCACCGGCAGGTCGACGCTCAGGCCGCTACAGACATCGACCAGCGACTGGGCGCGGGTCGGCGCGGGCTGAAACGCACCGGCCAGCGCGGCGGAACAGGCAAGAGTGGAAAGCAGGACACGGGACTTACGCATGACTTCGATCCGAGCGGAGAACTGGAACCGAAGACGAACGTATGAAAATCATGACTAACGCATGCGTAGTCCAAAAGACACGTCACGCGCGAAGACGGTTGCAATACTTTGTGCGCCGCAAAAAAGATCGACGAGCGTGGACCTGAACGCTACCGTTGTCCTTAGAAACCATGCTCGAGCTTGGACATGGCGATCGCCGTCTCCAGCGCCAGCTGGCCCGAGACCGCGAGCGGCACCTTGCGGGCATAAAGGTTGGCGGCCTTGACCGTTGCGAGCGCCAGTGCCTGCTGCGCGGTCGTCTCGGCCTCCGGAGCGCTGCGCAGACAGGTCAACGTGTTCTCCCACAGCATCAGCAGAAGCGCCTGCGGCGGAATCTGCGGCAGGTGCCTGGCGTCGACCGTGTAGTCGGGATAGGCCGGCGCATCGATGGCCATGAAATTGTGCTGGATCATCGCATTGATCTGCGGCAGCCAGTCGGCCCCGGCGGCGATCATGTCGGGCACCAGCGCCGCCGCATAGCTCGGCCCGGTAAGGTCGTGGACATGGCGGTCGACATGCGCCGACACGGTCACCCCCGGCCGTCTCACGCCGGCCGGCGTCCGGAAATCATCGTCGAGATCGCCCGCCTCGATCGACCGGTGCACGATCCAGCGCGCCGCATAGCCGGCAAGCGCTCCGAACGCGCACACGAAGCTCTGCGGGTGGATGCCGCGCGGGCCGTCGAGCGACGTCGAGACGAGCTGGAAAAGCTGCGCCGACAGTCGAGCGGGATCGGCATGTCCCGCCTCGGCGGGCCCCGGCCGGTTCGCGTTGGCCGGGAACCGCGGCGCATTCGCGGCGGGGCCGGCGATGGTGGCGGCGCGTGCGTTTTGGCTGGCGATCATCAATGCGTCCCCCGGCAATTGAGATTGCGCCGAGGTTAGCAGGCAAACGCCAAGGTCCGGCTAAGGCGATGTTTACAATTGTCGGCCAGAATTAACCGGACCGAAAGCACGTTTTCGGCCCGGATGCCGCTGCAGGAAGTTGCCATGAAATCGCTGACCCGACTGATCGACCGCTGGACCGAGGCGCTCACCCCCGAACGGCTGCGCAACGACATCACCGCCTACAAGCGGGTCCGGATGTTCATCCTGTCGCACCTGTTCGGCCCGTTTCTGGGCCATCCGATCACGATCTACCTGTTCCTGAACGATCCCAACCCCTGGCCGCATGTGCATATCCTGGGCGTTTCGATCACGCTGTTCTGGTTCTTCCCGATCGCGCTGCACTTCTTCCCCAAGCGCTACGAGCTTCTGGCGATCACATCGGTGGCCAACCTCAATTTCGCGATCCTGATCACCTCCTACCATTTCGGCGGCGTCTCCTCGCCGTTCCTGATGTGGTTCCTCGTCGTGCCGCTGCTGGCGTTCTTCTATCTGGGCTCGGGCGTAAGGACATCGGTCGCCATTTTCTCGCAGATCGTCATCGGGCTTGGCGCGTTCTACGCGGTCTACCTGATGAACAAGTCGTTCCCGATGCACATCCCGCTTTCGGAGATGGTCGACGTGACGATGATCTCGATGCTGTGCGCCTCGCTCTACATCTTCTTCATGGCGAGCTATTACGCCTCGGTCGTCGACTCCCAGTCCGAACTGGTCAAGGAGATCGCCCGCCACCAGGAGACCATGGACGATCTGAAGACCGCCAAGGAGGAGGCCGAGCGCGCCAACGGCGCGAAGTCGGAATTCCTCGCCAAGATGAGCCATGAGCTGCGCACGCCGCTCAATGCCGTGCTCGGCTACAGCGAGATCCTGCTCGAGGATGCCGAGCTCGACGGCAATGGCGAGCAGATCGCCGACCTGCAGAAGATCTCGGCGGCCGGCAAGCACCTTCTGGCAATGGTCAACGACATCCTCGACATCTCAAAGATCGAGGCCGGCAAGACCGAACTCTATCTGGAGGACATCGATCTGGACCAGCTCGTCGAGGAGATCGAGGTGACGGCCCGTCCGCTCGCCGCCAAGAACACCAACGTCTTCGAGGTCATCAAGCACGGCGAACTGGGCACCGCCCATCTCGATTTGACCAAGCTGCGCCAGGCGACCTTCAACCTGTTGTCGAACGCCGCCAAGTTCTGCCAGAACGGCAAGATCACGCTGGAAGCCAAGAAGGAGGAGCGCGACGGCGTCGAGATGTTCGACCTGTCCGTGCGGGACACCGGCGTCGGCATCTCCGAGGAGGCTCTCGCCTCGCTCTTCCAGAATTTCACCCAGGCCCACGCCTCGATCAACGCCAAGTTCGGCGGCACCGGCCTTGGCCTTTCGCTATCCAAGAACCTGTGCCGGCTGATGGGTGGCGACATCACCGCCGAAAGCGTGCTCGGCGAGGGATCGACCTTCACGATCACGCTGCCGATGCGGGCGCAGATGCCCGATGCGCCGGAGATGAGCGAAGCGCAGGTCGACGACACGCTGCGCGAGGCGGCCAACGAACTGCGCCATCTGAACGAGGCCGACAAGGCCCTGTCCTCGGGCGCCGAGGGGACCAGGACCAAGCGCACCGTGCTGGTGGTCGACGACGACCCGGAATATCTGGAGATCATGGACCGGATGCTGCGCAAGGAAGGGCTGAGCCCGATCCTGAGCACCGACCCCGCCAGCGCCCTGCATCTCGCAAGGGCGGTGCGGCCGGCGCTGATGCTGTTCGATGTGCTGATGCCGGAGGTCGACGGCTGGCAGTTGGTCCGCACGATGAAGAACGATCCGATCACCGCCAACGTCCCCGTGGTCATGGTGTCGATCATGGACGACCCCAAGAGCAACGCGCCGCAACTCGCCGACGGCTTCATGAGCAAGCCCGTCGACTCGGCCAAGCTGCGCAAGACGCTCGACGCCCACCTCGCCAAGGATGCAGCCTGAGAACGGACAGGACGAGACAATGACGACCGTACTGATCGTTGAGGATCACCCCACCAACCGCGACATCATCGGCCGCCGTCTCGGCAAGCGCGGCTACACGATCCGCTTCGCCGTGGACGGCCTGTCGGCGATCGACAGCGTCCAGGAGATCCAGCCCGACATCATCCTGATGGACATCGGCCTCGGCGACGGCATCGACGGCTGCGAGACCACCCGCCGGATCAAGCAGATCCCCGAGGTCGCCCACATCCCGGTGATCGCGCTGACCGCGAGTGCGTTCGAGACCGACCGCCAGAACGCGCTGTCGGCCGGATGCACCGACTTCGACACCAAGCCGATCGATCTGGGCCGGCTGCTCGGCAAGATGAACCAGGCGCTTCACGTCCAGGCGGTCTCGTGACGATCCGGTGACCGGACGACCCCGCGATGTCGGCCATCGACGAAAAAAGCCCGGCGCCTCAACGGCGCCGGGCCTTTTCTTGTTCTGCCTTGACCCCTTGCCGGCCCGGGCGTCACGCCGCCGAGGCGAGATCCCGGTCGAGCAGGATGTTGCGCAGCGAGGGTATGTCGAGCGGCTTTAGCAGCGCAAAGGGCGCGTCCAGACCCAGCGCCAGCGCCCGCTGCCGCGTTTCCTCGAGCACCTTCGGCTCCTGGCCGCTGACGATCAGGATGCGCCCCCTGTACTGCTCGCCGGCGAGCAGTTCGAACAGATCGTTCGCGTCCAGGTTCGGCATGCAGATGTCGACCGCCAGGATCGACGGCTTGAGCGCCGACGCAAGGTTCATGACGCCGCGCGAATCCGACGTGGCGAACGCCTCGTAGCGGCACCGTTCGGCGATGCGGACGATCAGTTCGGCCGACGACACGTCATCGTCGATCGCCAGCAGCCTCTTGTGCTCGGCGAACATGATCAGGCGGCGTCCCGGACGCTGTCGAGCGCGGGCGCTGCGGCGCGCTGGTTCTTCATCAGCGACGGATGCTGGTCGCAGAGCACCAGATACTCCTTCTCCGCGTTGCGCATCGCCTGCAGCATCAGCCGCACGAGTTGGTCGACATCGGCGTGGCTGTGATCGGACATCACCTGCACGCGGAACCGCGCGCCACCCTGCGGAACCGCCGGGTATTCGACCAGATTGGCGATCGCCCCGAGGCCGCTCAGTTCGCGCGAGGCGATGCGGGCAAGGCCCTCCGCGCCGACGCGCACGGGAACGATCGCCGAAGGATCGCCCAGCGTTTCGAGGCCGACCTTGGTCATCTCCGAACGCATGTACAGGATGTTGTCCATCAGCTTGCGGCGACGATCGCGTCCCTCGGCCGAGTCGACGATGTCGAAGGCGGCCAGAACGGCGGCCGCCTGCACCGGCGACAGGGCGTTCGAGAAGGTCTGCGTGGCCGAATAGTACTTCAGGTACTCCGCCGATGCGCGGTCCTTGACCGAGATGAACCCGCCATTGGAGGCGAACGTCTTCGAGAAGCTGCCGATGATGATGTCGACATCGTGCAGCACGTTCTGAAGGCTCATGTGCCCGCGGCCGTCATCGGCCATCGAGCCGAAATCGTGCGCGCAGTCGACGAGCAGCACGGCATCGTATTCGTCGCACAGCGCCCGCATGGCCGCGATGTCCGGCGTGTCCGAATGCATCGAAAAGAGGCTCTCGGTGACCAGCAGGATGCCATTCTCGGTGTCGCTGGCGCGGATCTTCTGCAGACGCCGCTCCATCGCGCGGATGTTCAGATGACCGTGATAGTGGATGTTGCGGGTCGAGGCGCGCGCGCCCTCCTGCAGGCAGGAATGCGCCAGGACGTCCATGACCACGTGATCGTCCGGCCGGACGAACCCCTGGATCGCGGCGAAGCCGGCCGACCAGCCTGTCGGATAGAGCACAGTCTCGCGACCGTCGAGAAACGCGGTGATGCGCTGTTCGAGCAGCAGCGAATGGCGCGTGTTGCCCAGAAGCGCGGCCGAGCCGGCGCTGTGCACGCCATACTCCTTGATCGCCTCGACGGCCGCTTCCTTGACGGCCGGATGCGAGGACAGGCTCAGATAGTCTTGGCTGGCAAAATTGACGCCTTCCATGGCGAAGCCCGAATCGGTCTTGGCCGCGCAGTGCGTCTTCGGCGCGGTGGCCGTCGACTTGGCGTAGGGCCACAGATCGCAGCGCCGCCGTTCTTCCTGCCAGTCAAAGAAGCCGTCCGTGCGGCTCAGCATGTTGGTGCCGGTCATCGCCTTGTAATCGCGCAGGCTGCCGGTCAGTGCACCAAGAGTGACATTTTCGTTTTTTGTGTCGTTGGCCTTGTAAGCCATGTTCGCCCCCGAGTTACGACTTAACGGCCCGACGATAGAACGGGGAGACACAAGATCGGCTTAAGCGTCGCGGTAAACGACCGCTAAATCGCGGCTAGGTGAACGAACTCATAAGAAGTGTCGGAAAGCGGACAGCTTGATAAGCCGCGCCGGAACAATTGCTTAACCCGCCCCCGATAGATTGTCCGGCACAGGGGGACCCCATGCCGCTCGACAATCCCGTCGGTTCAGTTTGCGCCGCCATCGACCGCTATGTCGGCCTTTCCGACATGGCGCCCGCGCAGCGCCGCCGGGCCATGGCGGCCCAGGTCTCGGCCGCCCTCAATCTGGTGCCCGTCACCGCCGCGGCGGCCGTGCCGGCGGCCGCCCTGCTCCTGTTCAGCGCGTGGGGCAACGCCCGCTTTCCCATCGTCGCCGGGCTTCTGACGGTCTTCGTGCTGCTGCAACTGGCCGCGACCCGGCTGTGGTGGCGACGGCGCCACGTGGGCGAAGCCGAGCCCGGCCTGAGGGGCGCCGTGCGCCAGCTTTGCGCGATCGCCACGCTGCTCGGCCTGAACTGGGGCGTGCTTCTGGCGGTGATGGTGCCGTCCACCGACACGCAGATGCTCGTCATCGTGGCGGCGATCCTTACCGCCGGCATGCTGATCGTCGGCTTCGTCTTCGCGGCGATGGCCCAGGCCATGCTCTCCTTCATCGCGGCGAGCGGCATCACGGCGCTTGCAGGCCTTGCATTTCAGCCGGTCGACCAGGCGATCGGTTCGACGATGGCGCTCGTCGTCCTTTATCTTGTCTTCATGCCCTGGGTCGGCCTGCAGATGGCCCGGGTGTTCATGGCGGGCATTGGCGGCGAGGTCCGCCAGAAGGAGATCGCCGACCTCAACCACCGCCTGCTCAGCGGTTACGAGGAAACGGCGTCGGAATGGTTCTGGGAAACCGACGAGAGCGGACGCACGGTCCGCGTTTCGCCGCGTCTGCGCCAGCGCCTTTCGCTGCCCTCCGATGCCGGCGTGCCGCTGTTCCGGCTGCTCAGCCAGGCGGCCGTGCCCGGCGATACCGGCATCGACGCGATCCGCGCGGCGATGAACGAACGCAAGCCCTTCCACGGAGCGGAAGTAGCGGTCAGCGTCGCCGGCGAAGTCCGCTGGTGGCGCGTCTCCGGCAAGCCGACCAGCATCGATTCGCACGGCGCGCCCGGCTTCGTCGGCACCGTCAGCGACGTCACCGCCGAAAAGGCGACCGAAAGCAAGATCATCCAGCTTGCCCATCGCGACACGCTGACCGGCCTCTACAACCGGGCCAGCTTCACCGAGCGGCTGGAAGCGTCGGTGCGCACGCTCGAGCGCTACGGCACGCCGTTCAGCCTGCTGTTCCTCGACCTCGACAAGTTCAAGCTGGTCAACGACACCTACGGCCACCCGATCGGCGACAAGCTGCTTCTGGAAGTCGCCAACCGCGTGCTCGAGGCGGTGCGCAGCGAGGACTGCGTCGCGCGTCTGGGCGGCGACGAGTTCGCCATCATCATCGAGCGCAGCAACGACGCGGTCTTCGCCGCCAAGCTGGCCTCGCGGCTGATCGCAAGGGTGCTCGAGCCCTACCAAATCGAAGGCGAGACGCTGTGGATCGGCGTCAGCGTGGGCATCGCGCTTGCCCCGCAGCACGGCACGCGGCCCGAACAGATCCTGCGCAATGCGGACCTGGCGCTCTATCGCGCCAAGGAGGACGGCCGCGGCGTGTTCCGCTATTTCGAGGCCCAGATGGACTTCGCCCAGCGCGAGCGCCGCATCCTCGAACAGGAGATGCATCAGGCGCTCGAGGAAGAGGAATTCCGCCTGTGCTACCAGCCGATGATCAGCGCCGACAGCGGCTACATATGCTGCATGGAAGCGCTGATCCGCTGGGACCATCCGATCCGCGGCGAGATCTCGCCGGGCGAGTTCATCTCGATCGCCGAACAGTCCAACCTGATCGTCGAGATCGGCAAGTGGACGCTGCTGACGGCCTGCCGGGCCGCCGCCGACTGGCCCGACAATGTCTGCGTGTCGGTGAACGTCGCCGCGACGCACTTCATGCGCTCGGACATCGTCGCCGACGTGGCCACCGTCCTCGAATCCACCGGTCTCGACGGCCGGCGGCTGGAAATCGAGATCACCGAGGGCCTCCTGATCGAGGATTCCGAGGACGTCATCAATCGCCTCGCCGCGCTCAAGCGGCTCGGCTGCGCGATCGTCATGGACGATTTCGGCACGGGCTATTCGAGCCTGTCCTACCTGCTCAAGTTCCCGTTCGACCGGCTGAAGATCGACCAGTCCTTCATCGCCGACATCGGCCGTGGCGCCAGCGCCAGGGCCATCCTGATGGCGATCGCCTCGCTCGGCGAGAACCTCGGCATCAAGATCACCGCCGAGGGCGTCGAGACCCGCGAGCAGCTCTCGTTCCTGCAGGACATCGCCTGCGATCAGCTGCAGGGCTATCTGTTCTCGCAGCCGGTGCCGCACGCCGACGTCGCGCCGATGATGCTGCGCAACTTCATCGACACCAGCGCGCTGGTCGCGCTGCCGCAGGACGAGACGGCGCGAACGCGTTCGACCGGCTGAACGCCCGACGCCGAACCGTTTACCAACTGGCAACCATATCGCTTTACCGTCCTTCGCATATCCCACCGCGAAGGGTCGTGATATGCGTAAACTGATCATCTGCCTCGCCGCGCTCGCCATCCCGGCGGCTCCGGCGTTCGCCTCCGACAAGGCGGGCCGGCTCGGTACGGGCGACTGGACCGGAGCCCAGCTCGGGGTCCTCTACGGCTATGCCTGGATGAAGGACCTGCACACCGTGCTGAGGCTCGAAGCCGAAGGCGACGGCGACACGATCGGCGTCTATGGCGTGGTGAACAAGCAGATCGGCCATTTCGTCGGCGGCGGCGAGCTGACCTACACCCGTCACGACAACATGTTCACCGACGGCTCGGGCGTGAAGGTCGAGGACATGTTCGCGGCCAAGCTGCGGGCCGGCGGAGCCTACGGCCGCTTTCACGGCTACGGCGCGATCGGCGTCGCGCGCGGCACCACCAACCTGGCCGGCGACGACTGGGGCACGGTCTACGGGGTCGGCTTCGATGTCATGCTGACCCGCTATCTGATCGCGGGCCTGCAGTACAATTTCTACAATTTCGTCGACTTCAACCACACCAAGATCGACGCCGACATCAACGAACTCACCGCCCGCGTCGGCTACAAGTTCTAGCCGCCCGACGCGACCGGGGCGGCTTCGGCCGCCGAAATTCGTCCGGCCCCACTTGGCGGCACCAACGCCGTCGCCTACCTGCATCGCGTGGACAAGGCGACAGGAGATGGCGGCGTGAGCGACAATGGCACGATCAACCCGGCAATCGAGACCTGGGACGGTCCGATGGGCCTGCCCCGGCGCGAGGCGATCGCCGACACCGACTATGCGCCGGCGATCCGCCAGGGGTTTGTCCGCGACCTCGCCGAGAGCGCGGCCATCGCCGACAATCCCGAACCGCCGACCTTCGCCAACACGATCGAGGCGCTCGAGCGGTCCGGCGACCTTCTGTCGAATGCCGCGACCCTGTTCTTTTCGAAGGCCGGCAACGACACCAACGAGACCATCCAGGCGGCCGAGCGCGAGCTTTCGCCGCAGTTCGCCCGCCACGCCGGCGAGATCGCCAAGAACCGCAAGCTGTTTGCCCGCATCGACACGCTCTGGCAGCAGCGCGACGCGCTCGGCCTGAACGGCGAACAGGTCCAGGTTCTGAAGAAGTACCATCGCAACTTCGTCCGCCAGGGTGCGGCCCTCGAAGGCGATGCGCAGGCCCGGCTGATCGCCATCAACGAGCGCCTCGCCGAACTGGGCACCGCCTTTGCCCAGAACGTGCTCAAGGACGAGGCGGACTGGATCATGGTCCTCGACGACGAGGCCGATCTCGCCGGCCTGCCTTCATCGACCATCGCCGCGATGGCCTCGGCCGCCGTCGAGCGCGGCCACGAGGGCAGGCACGCCGTCACCCTCGCCCGCTCCATCGTCGTGCCGTTCCTGACCTTCTCGGACCGACGCGACCTGCGCGAAAGGGCGTTCCGCGCCTGGACCGGCCGCGGCGACGGCGACGGGGCGACCGACAACCGGCCGATCATCGCCGAGACGCTGAAGCTGCGCGCCGAAAAGGCCGGTCTGCTCGGCCATGACAGTTTCGCCGAGCTCAAGCTCGAGGGCACCATGGCCAGGACCCCCGAGGCCGTGAACACGCTTCTCGAAACGGTCTGGGACAAGGCCCGCGCGCGCGCCGGCACCGAGGCAGAGGACATCACCGCGCTGATGCGCGCCGAGGGCGCCAATCACGACCTTCAGGCTTGGGACTGGCGCTACTATGCCGAAAAGATCCGCGCCGCCCGGCACGACTATGCGGACGACGAGGTCCGCCCCTTCATGCCCCTCGAACGGATCATCGAGGCGGCCTTCCACGTCGCCGGCCGGCTGTTCGGCCTGACCTTCACCGAGAGACCCGGCACCGCCACCCACCACCCGGACGCACGCGTGTGGGAGGTGACCGACGCGAACGGCGACCACAAGGCGGTCTTCATCGGCGACTATTTCGCGCGGGCCTCCAAGCGTTCGGGCGCCTGGATGAGCGCCATGCAGCTCCAGTCGCGGCTGCTCGGCCGCACGCCGATCGTCACCAACACCATGAACTTCGCCAAGCCGCCCGCCGGCCAGGCGGCGTTCCTGTCGTTCGACGATGCGCGCACCCTGTTCCACGAATTCGGCCACGCGCTGCACGGCATCATGTCGGACGTCACCTATCCGTCGGTCTCGGGCACCAACGTGCCGCGCGATTTCGTCGAACTGCCCTCCCAGCTCTTCGAGCACTGGCTCACCGTGCCCGAGGTGCTGAACGGCTTTGCCCGGCACCACGAGACCGGCGAGCCGATGCCCGCCGCGCTGGTCGACAAGGTGCTTGCCGCGCAGACTTTCAATGCCGGTTTCGACACGATCGAATACACCGCCTGCGCGCTCGTCGACATGGCCCTCCACGCGCGCGGCGAGGCGCCGGCCGACCCGGCCGTGTTCGAGGCCGAAAAGCTGGCCGAACTCGCCATGCCTAAGGCGATCGCGATGCGCCACCGGCCGCCGCATTTCCAGCATATCTTCTCGGGCGACTATTACGCGGCGGGCTACTATTCCTATATGTGGTCTGAGGTTCTCGACGCCGACGCCTTCGCCGCCTTCGAGGAAAAGGGCGACGTGTTCGATCCCGGTCTCGCCGACGCGCTCGGTCGCCATGTCTACGGATCGGGCGGCGCGATGGAACCCGAGGACGCCTACACCGCGTTTCGCGGCAGACTGCCGACGCCCGATGCGATGCTCGAAAAGCGCGGGCTGGTCTGAGCGGACGCAAGCCGGAGGCATACGCCCATGCAATGGTCCTTTTCGATCGGCACGGTGGCCGGCAGCCAAATCCGCATCCACCTGACCTTCTTCCTTCTGCTGGCGTGGGTGGCGTTCATCTACATGCAGCAGGGCGGCGCGGCCGCCGCCGTCGAGGGCGTCGCCTTCATCTCGGCGATCTTCGCCTGCGTGGTGCTGCACGAACTGGGCCACGCGCTCGCCGCGCGCCGCTACGGCATCAAGACGCCGACCATCACGCTGCTGCCGATCGGCGGTGTCGCCTCGCTCGAACGCATGCCCGAGGACCCGCGCAAGGAGATCGTCGTCGCGCTCGCCGGCCCGCTGGTCAATGTGGTCATCGCGGCGATCCTGATCGGCGTGCTCGGCGCGACCGTCAATCTCGATCCCGCCGAAATGCTCGAGGATCCGGCCGCGAGCTTCGTGGCGCGCCTGGCGACGGTCAACATCATCCTGGTCCTGTTCAACCTCATTCCGGCCTTCCCGATGGATGGCGGTCGCGTGCTTCGGGCGCTGCTGGCGACGCGCTATTCGCGCGTGCGCGCCACGCAGATCGCCGCGCGCGTCGGCCAGTTCGCAGCCTTCGCGTTCGGCTTTCTGGGTCTTCTGGGCGGCAATCCCCTGCTCGTCTTCGTTGCGATCTTCGTCTACATCGCCGCCACCAGCGAGGCGCAGGCGACCGGCATGGTCGACATCGCCCGCTCGCTGCATGTCCGCGACGGCATGATTACGCGGTTCGAATCGCTCGGCCCCGGCGCGACGCTGGGCGATGCGGCCGAACTGCTTCTGAAGACGACCCAGCACGAATTTCCCGTCCTTGACGGCAACGGCGCGATGGTCGGCGTTCTGACACGCCGCGACCTCGTCGCCGGTCTCGAACGCACCGGACGCGACGGGTTGGTCAACGATTTCGTCAACCACGACGTGCCGGTCATCGCCGAGAGCGAGGGCCTTGATCTGGCGCTCGACCTGATCCAGCAGCAGCGCAAGCCCGCCGTGGCTGTGCGTGGCCGCGACGGCCGGCTGGCCGGCTATGTGACGATGGAGAATCTGGGCGAACTGATGATGATCCGGTCGGCCGTCGATCGCCCCGCCTGACTGTCCGCTTTGGTCCGGCGCCCTATCTCCCGACCATGAACGATCACATGCGCCCGCGCTTCACCCGCACCCGGCCGGACGGCGACACCCACCATCGCGATGTCTGCGACAGATGCGGTTTCGTCGCCTACGAGAACCCCAAGATCGTCGTCGGCTCGGTCGTCACGCACGCCGGCAAGGTGCTTTTGTGCCGCCGCGCGATCGAGCCGCGTCGCGGCTACTGGACGGTGCCCGCCGGCTATCTCGAACTGGGCGAGACGCCCGAGGAAGGCGCGGCGCGTGAAGCGCGCGAGGAGGCCAATGCCAGCCTGACGCTGCACGGGCTACTGTCCGTCTACACGGTGCGGCGCCTCAGCCAGGTGCAACTCATCTACCGGGCGAGCCTGACCGACGGGCTCTTCTCCGCCGGCGAGGAGACGCTGGAAGCGGTCCTGTTCGACTGGCGCGACATTCCCTGGGATGATCTCGCATTTCCGACCGTGCACTGGATGCTGCAGCACCAGCGTGCGTTCGAGGCGGGCGACGCGACACCGCCCTTCGGCAACCCTTCCGAAACCGATTGATCAGGCGCAAGGCGCGCAGGCCACAGGTGCGGCACGGTCGAGGCGACCCGATGGGGGAGCGCCATGCCAGCAGCCACCACGCGCGACGACCTTCTCACGGCCTTCGACAGGGAGCGGGCCAAGCTCGGCGGGACGCTTTCCGGTATCGACGCGCATATGGCCGATCGGCACGCCGCCGACGATCCGACGACGATCAAGTCGGTGATCGCCCATCGCACGCACTGGATCGGCCTGTTCTTCGACTGGTACGAGCAAGGCCTCGCCGGCAAGACCGTCGAGACCCCGGCGCCGGGCGTCAAGTGGAACCAGCTCAAGGCCTACAACGCGGCGATCTACGAAGACGCTGCAGCCCGCCCATGGGCGGAGGTCCGGGCCGGGTTCGAACAGGCCGCCGACCGCCTGCGCGCCTTCATCGCCGATGGTCACGATGACCTGCTCTACACGCCGGGGCTCTATCCCTGGATGAACAAATGGACGCTTGGCCGATGGGCCGAGGCCTCGGGGCCGAGCCATTTCCGTTCGGCCAATGCCTATGTCCGCAAGGTGCTGCGCGACAACGCCGCAGCGTGACGTCTCAGCTCTCGTCGGGGTCGATCGAGTGCCGCATGATCATCGGCATCTGCGACAGCGTGAAGGCGATGGTGATCGGCATGTTGCCCCACACCTTGAACGCGACCCAGAAATCGGTCGAGAAGTTCCGCCACAGCACCTCGTTCAGGACGGCCATGCCCGCGAGGAACAAGCCCCACCGGATGGTCAGCTTGTGCCAGCCCCTTTCGTCGATGCGGAACGCGGTATCGAAGACATAGCGCAGCAGCGAGACGCGGAAGATGAACAGCCCGCCCAGCAGCAGCACCGAGAACAGCCCGTTGATGATCGTCGGCTTGATCTTGATGAACAGATCGTTGTGCAGCCAAAGCGTCAGCGCGCCGAAGATCAGCACCACGACGCCCGATATGAGCGGCATCATCGGAATTGTCCGCGTCAGCAGCCAGGACAGGCTCAGCGAGATGGCCGTGGCGGCCATGAAGATCGCGGTTGCCACGAAGATCGGCTCGCCCAGCGCGCCCAGGAAGGTGATGCGCTCGGACAGCCATTCGGCGCGCGCATTGGCGAAGAAGAACGCCAGCAGCGGTCCGAACTCGAGCGCCAGCTTGAGCCCCGGGTTGACGGCGGGCTTGCCCTTGGGCGCCTCGGCGATCGATAGGTTCTCCGCCATCTAGACGTTCTCCGTGACCGGCGCGTCCGCGCCCGCTATGGCCCGCGCGAAATCGCTGGCGCGGAACGGTTCGAGATCGTCCACGCCCTCTCCCACACCTATAAAGTAGACCGGTAAACCAAACTTTGCAGATATGGCGACAAGTATGCCGCCGCGCGCGGTGCCGTCGAGCTTGGTCATCACCAGCCCGTTGACCCCGGCGATGTTACGGAAGATGTCGACCTGGTTGAGCGCGTTCTGGCCCGTGGTCGCATCGAGGGTCTGCAGCACGGTATGCGGCGCGTCCGGATCGTGCTTCTGCAGCACACGGACGATCTTGGCCAGTTCGTCCATCAGTTCGGCCTTGTTCTGCAGCCGGCCGGCCGTGTCGATGATGACGACGTCGGAACCGTTGTCGCGGGCACGCTCGTAGGCCTCGTAGGCAAGGCCTGCCGCATCCGCGCCGAGTTTGGTGCCGACGAACTGAGACCCGGTGCGCTCGGACCAGATCTTGAGCTGTTCGATGGCGGCGGCGCGGAACGTGTCGCCCGCGCCCAGCGTCACCGAAAGCCCGGCGGCCCGAAGCTTGGCCGCCAGCTTGCCGATCGTGGTCGTCTTGCCGGTGCCGTTGACGCCGACCACGAGGATCACGTGCGGCCTGAAGGAAAGATCGAGTTCGAGCGGCCGAGCGACGGGCGCGAGAACCTTTTCGATCTCCGTCGCCATGACGTCGCGCACCTCCTCGGGCGAGACGTCGCGGCCAAGCCGGGTCGTCGCGAGCGCGTCGGTCACGCGCATCGCCGTCTCCACCCCCAGATCGGCCTGGATCAGGATGTCCTCGAGTTCCTCGAGCGTCTCGTCATCGAGCTTGCGGCGCGTGAACACGCCCGCAATGTTGTCCGAAAGCTGCCGCGACGAGCGCGACAGGCCCGATGTCAGCCGCGCCAGCCAGCCCTTCTTTTCGGCAATTTCCGGTTCGCGGACCGCCGGAACGGGGTCATCGCCGATGGTGACGGTGCGCGCCTGTCTGGACGGTGCGGCCGTCGCGCCGGCGCCGCCGCCGGCATGGCTCGGCGTCTGGTCGGGCGGCGGCACGCCCGGCGGCTCCGGTCGGGGCGTGGGGTCGGGCTGATCGGGAACTTCGGGCTGCGGGTCGGGTTCGGTTTCCGGTACGGGCTCCGGCGTCGGCTCGGGGCGATCGGGCAGTTCGTCCGGGCTCTCCGGTCCGGGCTCGCCCGGTACGGGGTGGGCGGGATCCTCGCCGGGTTCGGGCGGAACCTCCCGCGGCACCGGCTGGTCGGGCACCTGATCGGGCGCCGGCGGCACCGGTTCGGGCTGCTGGGGCACCTCATCGGGTGCGACCGGCGGGGTCTCGAATGGCGGCGGCGGCACTTCCTGCGGTGCGCCCGGCACGGTCGGATCGTTCGACGCGGACGCTTCGGACGTGTCCTCGACCTTGCCCTTGCCGAACGAGAAGATGCGTTTGAACAGTCCTGCCATGATCCTACTCCGCCGCGATCTGGACGGCCGTGACGCCCTTGAGCGTCCGTCCATCATGGCCCGTCACGGAAACGGGCACGATGTCGCCCGGTTCCGCGCCGTGACCGGTGAAGGTCACGGGCGTGAAGTCGGGCGTCCGGCCGAAGCCGGGCTTTTCGACGAAAACCGGCTGCCGCGTGCCGGCAAGGCGGGCCAGATGCGTGGTCCAGGCTTCCTGCGCCCGTTCGCGCAGCCGCGCGGCGCGTTCCTTGATCACCGTACGTGGCAGCTGTGGCATCTTCGCGGCCGGCGTGCCCGCGCGCGGCGAGAACGGAAACACATGGACGCGCGAAAGCCCGCACGCGGCGATGATCGACAG
Organism: Roseitalea porphyridii; assembly: GCF_004331955.1. NCBI lineage: Bacteria > Pseudomonadati > Pseudomonadota > Alphaproteobacteria > Hyphomicrobiales > Ahrensiaceae > Roseitalea > Roseitalea porphyridii. Next base: position 47,066 of record NZ_CP036532.1, read on the forward strand.
CGCATTGTCGAACATCGCCTCGGTCTCGGTGGGAAAGCCGGCGATCATGTCGGCGCCGAACGAGGCATCGGGCCGCAGGCGACGGACGGTCTCGCAGAAGGCGATCGAATCGGCGCGCAGGTGGCGGCGCTTCATCCGCTTGAGGATCATGTCGTCGCCGTGCTGCAGCGACAGGTGGAAATGCGGCATCAGGCGCGGCTGGTTGGCGATCGCCTCGAACAGCGCCTCATCCGCCTCGATCGAGTCGATCGACGAAAGCCGCAGCCGCGCAAGGTCGGGCACCTGCCGGAGGATCGTGCCGACCAGCACGCCGAGCGACGGCGCGCCCGGAATATCCGGCCCGTAGGAAGTCAGGTCGACGCCGGTCAGCACCACCTCGCGATAACCGTTGCCGACCAGCCGCCGGACCTGTTCGACCACCGCGCCCATCGGCACCGAACGCGAATGGCCCCGGCCATAGGGGATGATGCAGAAGGTGCAGCGGTGATCGCACCCGTTCTGCACCTGCACGAAGGCGCGCGTGCGCCCCTCGATCGAATCGACCATGTGCGCGGCCGTCTCGCGCACCTCGAAAATGTCGTTGACGCGCACCTTCTCGTACCGGTTGACGCCGAAGTCGGGCAGGGCGCGGTAGGACTGGCTCTTCAGCTTGTCGTCATTGCCGATGACGAGGTCGACCTCGTCCATGGACGCGAAGCTTTCCGGTTCGGTCTGCGCGGCGCAGCCGGTGACGACGATGCGCGCCTCGGGATTGTCGCGCCGGGCCCGCCGGATCGCCTGTCTGGCCTGGCGCACCGCCTCGGCGGTGACCGCGCAGGTGTTGATGACCACGGCGCCGCCGTCGAGCGCGCCGAGTCCCGCGGCTTCGGCCTGCCGCCGCACGACCTCGCCCTCATAGGTGTTGAGCCGGCAGCCGAAGGTGGTCACCTCGACACCCATCACGCGGTCTCCGCGCCGGCATTGTCGTTGTCGCCCTCGATCGTCCGCTGCCACTGGCCCGTTGCCGGATCGAGCCGGCCGGCGAATTCCCATTCGGCCGGGCCGGTCATGATGACGTGATCGTCCGCGCGCCATTCGATGTGCAGGTCGCCGCCGGGCACGGTCACCGTCGCCGCCCGGCCGGTCAGCTCCTTGCGGGCCGCGGAGACGAGCGTCGCGCAGGCGGCCGATCCGCAGGCCTGCGTCAGGCCGACGCCGCGTTCCCAGGTCCGCATGACGATATGCTCGGGGTCGATGACCCGGGCGACCGTGATGTTGGCCTTTTCGGGGAAGATCGGATGGTTCTCCAGCAAGGGGCCGAACCTCGCCAGGTCGTGGCTCCAGACATCGTTCTGAACCCAGAAGACCGCGTGCGGGTTGCCCATGTTGACGACGGACGGCGTGTGCAGCACCGGCGCGTCGATCGGTCCGATCTGCAGTTCGATGCCGGTCGTGTCGGCGAACTCCTCCTCGAGCGGTATCTGGTCCCAGCGCAGGCGCGGCCGGCCCATGTCGACGGAGATCGAACCGTCCTCGTGCTCCTGCGCGTTCAACAGGCCGGCGATCGTCTGCAAGGTGAAGACGGCCTTGCCGGTCTCGGCCGCGAGCGCCTGCACGACACAGCGCATGCCATTGCCGCAGGCGCCGGCCTCCGAACCGTCATTGTTGTAGATGCGCACGAAGGCGTCCGTGCCATCGGCCTCGGCGTCATGGATCGCCATGATCTGGTCGAAGGCGGTCGCCGGGTCATGATGCAATGCGCGCGCCGCTTCCGCGGTGAACCGGTCGGCACGCCCGCGCATGTCGGCAACGATGATCGCGTTACCGAGCCCGTTCATTTTCGCAAATTCGACGTCGATCGCCATTCGGCCTGCCACCATCGGGAGAACGATGCTCTCCATATGGCGGAACGGCGGCCGGAATTAAACCCTGCCCGCACAGGCGGGCCGGCTTGCGTCACGCGATCGCGATGATGCCGAACAGCACCAGAAGGAACAGAATGAGGACGATCGCGATCAGGATCTTGGCGCCGCTCAGCGCCAGGCCCGACAGGCGGCCGAAACCCAGAAGGCCGGCGATGGCCGCGACGACGAGCAGGATGAGGATCAGTTCGAGCATGGAAAGCCCCTTCGCATTGATGTCATGGCATCAAACGATGAAGGGGGCCGGGAGTTCCCCCGGAAGCCGGCGGCGCCTCAGGCCCCGCTTCGGCTCGGCACGTCCCAGACCTGTCCGGGGCGCATCGGCTGGAAGCGGTCGGGCGGCACGCCGACATCCTGCAAGGCCACTTCAAGGGCCTGCAGCGGCGCCTCGACCGCTTCGTTGGTCAGCCGGAACGTACCCCAGTGGTGGCCGACCGCATGGGCTGCCCGGCACAAGGCCATGCCCTGCGCGGCTTCGGACGGGTTCTGGTGCTGGCCGGCCATGAACCAGCGCGGCTCGTAGGCGCCGATCGGCAGGAGCGCGAGGCGGAAGCCGCCATGCTTGTCGGCGGCGGCGCGATAGTTCCGGCCCTCGTGAAACCCGGTATCGCCGACGACATAGACCTTGCCGGCTGCCGTTTCGATGACGAAGGCCGACCACAGGGCCATGCGCCGGTCGCCGCTGCCGCGGGCCGACCAGTGATGCGCCGGCTCGATATGCACCCGTGTTTCACCATCAAGCCGCACCACATCGCCCCAGTTTCCGGTCGAGATGCGCGCGGCGGGCACCACCGCGCCGATGATCGTATCGTTGCCGAGCGGGGTGACGATGTGCGGATCGTGGGTCTCGACAAGCCGGGCCAGCGTCTCGACGTCCAGATGGTCGTAATGGTTGTGGCTGACCAGCACCGCGTCGATCGGCGGCAGGTCCTCAAAGGCGATGCCGGGCACGTTGCGTCGGCGCGGACCTGCAAAGGAGACGGGACTGACCCGTTCCGACCACACCGGATCGGTCAGCACGTTCAACCCGGCCATTTGCAGCAGCATCGTCGCATGGCCGACCATCGTCACCCGCAGCCCCGCGCCGGTCACGCGTTCGTCGGGTTGGGCCGGCGGAAACGGGCTTGGGTAGCTGTCCGGCCAGGGTTCGCGGCCACCGCCCAGTTGCCAGCGCAGGAGATCCGCAAAGCCCCGCGGTTCGGCGCCGCCGGGATTGAAGAACTGCGTGCCGTCGAAATTGTCGGCCGGCGGTCCGGAATAGTAGGGATTGCCGGCGCGCGCGCGACGCGCGGCGAAAAGGCCGCCGCCAAGGGCGACGAGCCCGCCCAGACCGGCAAGCGACAGAAAAAGACGTCTGTTCATGGTGGCCAATGTGGCGATGGCGCGCTTCCGGTCAAGCAAGCAGCGCAATGGCGCCCGCTTTCTTGTGCGATGCGCCATGCCCGCCTATAGAGGCGCGATCCCTCCCGCCGCGCGCCCGCGCAAGGCAACGCCCACGGACACGCCATGGACGCCATCGTTCAGCTTGCCGCAAGCAACATCCTGTCGCCGCCGGTGCTGTTCTTCATTCTGGGGTTCGCCGGCTCGATCGCCGGGTCGCAACTGACGCTGCCCGAGGCGGTCGCCAAGACGCTGTCGATCTATCTGATGCTGGCGATCGGCTTCAAGGGTGGCGTCGCGCTCGCCGCCGAAGGCCTGACGCTGGCGCTCGTGCTTGCCCTTGTCGCCGGGGCATGTCTGTCGGCGCTGATCCCGCTCGTCGCCTTCTTCATCTTGCAGCGCGTCTCGAAGCTGCCGCGCATCGATGCCGCCGCGGCAGCAGCCCATTACGGCTCGATCTCGATCGTCACCTTCGTCGCCGCGACGCAAGCCGTGCGCTCGATCGGCCTCGAGCCGGAGGGCTTCATGGTGGCCGTCGCCGCCGTCATGGAAACGCCGGCAATCCTCGTCGCGCTGTTCCTGGCGCGCTCGGCGGCAAAGCAGCGCCACAAGGACGATCCGGATGCATCCGAAGGGCTGCTGCAGGAGGTGTTCCTCAATTCGTCCGTTGTCGTTCTGATGGGCGCCTTCGTCATCGGCGCGGTCACCGGCGCCGAGGGCATGGCGGCGATCGAGGGCTTCATCGTGGTGCCGTTCACCGGCGTGCTCTGCCTGTTCCTGCTCGACATGGGCGCGGTCGCCGGGCGCGGCATGGCGCAGGCGCGCAAGGTGCTCGATGCGCCGCTGGTCGGCTTCGGCCTGCTGATGCCCTTCGTCGGCGCGACGATGGCCATCCCCTTCGCGCTCGTTGCGGGACTGTCCGCCGGCGGCACCGCGCTGCTGCTGACGCTCGCCGCCAGCGCTTCCTACATCGCCGTGCCGGCCGCCATGCGGCTGGCGCTGCCCGAGGCGCGACCATCCATCTATCTGTCCCTTTCGCTCGGTGTTACCTTCCCGATGAACCTGACCATCGGCATTCCGGCCTACGCGGCCGTGGCCCAGCTGGTCGCGGGAGGATGACATGAAGACCCATGCCAGAAAGCAGATGACGGTGATCTGCGAGGCGCCGGTGATGCACCGGATCACGCGCGTGCTCGATAAAGTGCCGGTGTCGGGCTACACGGTGTTCGACGCCCATTCGGGCAAGGGTTCGGAAGGCACCTGGGACACCGACCGGATGATCGGCGATGCCGGCCGCATGGTGATGGTGGTCTCGGTGATGTCGCCCGAGCAGGCCGACATCGCCATCGACCGCATCTACGAGGCGCTCGAGCCGCAGATGGGCATCATCACCATCGCCGACGTGGAAGTGCTGCGTCCCGAGCGGTTCTGAGCCGCCGCCTTGACTTGCCGCGCCGTTTCCCCCATAGCGCCGCCGTTCAGCGACGACACCCGTCCTTGAGCCGCCGACCGGGGCACGATCCCGGAGGTCCACACCCGACAGCGCGATGCGCCCTCGGGTGCGTTCGTGCTTTTGGGGCGGTTTGGGTTTAGCCGCTGTCGTGATTATCTCGGAGGCGTGCGCGCCGGACGGTCCGGTGCCGACGCAATCGGGAATGGGCAAGGCCAATGTTTGAATCGCTTCAGGACCGGCTTGGTTCGATCTTCCAGGGGCTGACGGGCCGTGGCGCGCTGTCGGAGAAGGATGTCTCCGCGGCGCTGCGCGAGGTCCGGCGCGCGCTGATCGAAGCGGACGTGTCGCTCGAAGTGGTGCGCGGCTTCATCGAGCGGGTGCGCGAAAAGGCGGTCGGCGTCGATGTTCTCAAGTCGGTCAAGCCCGGCCAGATGGTCGTCAAGATCGTCCATGACGAACTGGTCGAGACGCTGGGCGCCGACGCCGAGACGATCGATCTGAACGCGCCCGCGCCGGTGGTCATAATGATGGTCGGCCTACAGGGCTCGGGCAAGACGACGACGACCGGCAAGATTGCCAAGAGACTGACCGATCGCGACCGCAAGAAGGTCCTGATGGCCTCGCTCGACACGCGCAGGCCCGCCGCCCAGGAACAGCTCAAACAGCTCGGCGAACAGACCGGCGTCGCGACGCTTCCGATAATCGAGGGGCAGGACCCGGTGGCGATCGCCAACCGCGCCGTGCAGGCCGGCAGGCTCGGCGGCCATGACGTCGTCATCCTCGACACCGCAGGCCGCACCCATATCGACGAGCCGCTGATGGTCGAGATGGCCGACATCAGGAAATCGGCGTCGCCGCACGAGGTGCTGCTCGTCGCCGACTCGCTGACCGGTCAGGACGCGGTGAACCTGGCGCGCTCCTTCGACGAGCGCGTCGGCATCACCGGCCTTGTCCTGACCCGGATGGACGGCGACGGCCGTGGCGGCGCTGCGCTTTCGATGCGCGCTGTCACCGGCAAGCCGATCAAGCTGATCGGCACCGGCGAGAAGATGGATGCGCTGGAGGAATTCCATCCCAAGCGCATCGCCGACCGGATCCTCGGCATGGGCGACATCGTCTCTCTGGTCGAAAAGGCGGCCGAGAACATCGACCAGGAAAAGGCCGAGGCCATGGCCAGGAAGATGGCCTCGGGCAAGTTCGACCTCAACGATCTGGCCGACCAGCTCCGCCAGATGCAGAAGATGGGCGGCATGGGCGGCCTGATGGGCATGATGCCCGGCATGGGCAAGATGAAGGACCAGATGGCCGCCGCCGGCATGGACGACAGGATGTTCGGCCGTCAGCTCGCCATCATCTCGTCGATGACCCCGCACGAGCGCGCCCATCCGGACGTTCTGAAACATTCGCGCAAGAAGCGCATCGCCGCCGGCTCGGGCACCAATGCCGCCGAGATCAACAAGCTTCTGAAGATGCACCGCCAGATGGCCGACATGATGAAGTCCATGAAGGGCAAGCGCGGCGGCGGCATGATGGGCAAGCTGTTCGGCGGCATGGGGGGCGGCATGCCCGGCGGAATGGGCGGGATGCCCGATCCGTCGCAGATGAGCGCCAAGGATCTCAAGAAGCTGCAGAAGCAGGCCGAGCAGATGGGCCTGGGCGCGCCCGGTGGCGCGCCGCCCGGCGGTCTTCCCGGGATGGGCCCCGGCGGGCCGAACCTGCCCGGCCTCGGCACCGGTCCGGGCCTGCCGGGCCTGCCCAAAGGCAAGAAGAAGCGCTAATGAACGTCCTTTCCGAAATCCCGGTCGTCGAGACCGAACGCCTGATCCTGCGCGGCTGGCGTCAGGACGATGTCGACGCGCTGGCCGCGCTGTTCGCCGACGAGGCCGGCACGCGCTTCACCGGCGGCACCATGGATCGGGCCGGCGCGTGGCGCCAGATGGCCGCCTATGCCGGACACTGGGTGCTCAAGGGATGGGGGCCGTTCGCCGTCACGCTCAAGGACGGTGGCGAGACGATCGGCTACTGCGGTCCATGGGATCCCGAAGGCAAGGCGGACGAACCCGAGATCACCTACGGGCTCGCGCCGGCCTTCCATGGCAGGGGCTACGGCACCGAGGCCGTGCGTGCCGCGCTGCGCTTCGCCCGAGAGACGCTCGGTTGGCCGACGGCGGTCAGCTTCATCGACAGGGACAATCACGCCTCGCTGGCCGTCGCCCGCAAGCTGGGCGCGCGCCGCGATGGCGAGGCGCTGCTTTACGGATCGGTGCCCGTCGAGATCTGGCGCTATCCGGGGGCCGAAACAGGCAGCGCGGAGACGGCGGCATGAGCCATGGCGGCATCGACATCCCGGTCATCGAGACCGGGCGGCTGATCCTGCGCGGCTTCACCGAGCGCGATTTTCCGGCCTATGCCGCCATGCGCGCCGACGCGGAGGTGATGACGTTCCTCGGCGGGCCGCAGGACCCGCACACCGCCTGGCGCGGCATGGCGGCGATGGTCGGCCATTGGGCGCTGCGCGGATACGGCTTCTTCTGCGTCGAGGAGAAGGCCAGCGGCACGTGCATCGGCCATTGCGGGCCCTGGTATCCGCATGACTGGCCGGACTACGAGATCGGCTACACGCTGGCGCGCTCGGCCCAGGGCAAGGGCTACGCCACCGAGGCGGCCCGCGCTGCGCTGCGCTTTGCCTATGAAGACCTCGGATGGACCACGGCGATCAGCGTGATCGATCCGCACAACCATGCCTCGCAGAACGTGGCCCGAAAGCTGGGCGCAACGAAGGAACGGCAAGACGTCCCGATCTGGGACTTCATCGCCGACATCTGGCGGCATCCGTCGCCCGATCAGTTCCTGGCTGGTGGCGATCATCACCAGCCCAACGACGAGCACTGCCAACAATGAAGGACCAGATGCCGACAGACGACGACACCGAACGCGCCCGCTCACTGCTGGCCGGAATGCGCGCGTCGATCGACAACATCGATGCGGCGATCGTCTACATGCTGACCGAACGCTTCCGCTGCACCGAGACCGTCAGCCGGCTCAAGGCCGAGCACGATCTGCCGTCGGCCGATCTTGTGCGCGAGGCCGAACAGGCCGACCGGCTGCGCGGCCTGGCCGACGAGGCCGGATTCAGCCCCGATTTTGCCGAAGCCTATCTGCGCTTCGTTATCGACCATGTCATGCGCCATCACGATGCCATCGCCGCCGGAGAAACCGGCGTCGATCTGGTCCGGCGCAGCGAACATCATCATCCCAACGCCATTTGAACCGACAGGAGTAACCCTATGGCACTGAAACTGCGTCTGGCCCGTGCCGGGTCGAAAAAGCGCCCCTACTACCACATCGTCGTCGCCGACGTGCGCTCGCCGCGCGATGGCCGCTTCATCGAGCAGGTCGGCTCGTGGAACCCGATGCTGCCCAAGGATGGCGAGGCGCCGCGCGTCAAGCTCGACGAGGAACGCGTCAAGCACTGGCTCGAGATGGGCGCGCAGCCGACCGACCGCGTCCTGCGCTTTCTCGATCAGGCCGGCCTCGCCAAGCGCCCGGCGCGCCAGAACCCGAAGAAGGCTCTGCCCGGCAAGAAGGCCCAGGAACGCATCGAAGAGCAGCGCATGAAGGAAGAAGAGGCCCGCCAGGCCGCCGACGAAGCCGCTGCTGCCGAAGCCGAAGCGCCGGCACAGGAAGCCCCGGCCGAGGCCGAAACCACCGAGTAGGCCGGTCAGCCCGCAGGACGTTCGGAGCTGATCCGGGCGTTCCGGTACCCGTTGCCGGCGATCGACGTGCACAGCGCCTGCCAGGGGCAGCCCTGACAGGCGGCGCGGGTCGTCTCTTCGGCGAATGCCCGGCGCAACCGGTCCAGCGTTGATGCATCGAAACTAATCGTGTCGCCCGGTGCGACCGGGCGCCCGAGAAGCGCGGCCACGTCGGCGGCTGCCCGCCTGTCGCGCGCGGCGGGCCGTGCCTTGAAGCAATGGGCCTGCGCATCGTTCAGAAGCGGCGCGCACATATCGTCCGGGCCCTCGACGATCAGTGCCGGCTCGCCGGCGGACAAGCGCGCCGCGAGGGCGTCCGCGCGCCGGACGAACGCCTCGCTGTAGCCCTTGCCGACATAGGTCAGCAGGCACAGCAGGTGATGGGCCCTCAGCCGGACCATGCCGGCCGCCGTCAGCCGGATCGCTTGCGCAAGGTCCCGCGTGTCGCGACGCCGAGGATCGCCGCCCCCGTCACCGCCTTCAGCAGCGCTCCGACAAGGAACGGCATCACGCCTGATGTGATCGCCAGATCGGGTCCGACCAGCAGGGCAAGCCACGCCGCCCCAAGCACGAGGCACAACAGATTGCTGATCAACTGTCCGAGAAACGCAAGCACGACGCGGTGACCGTTCCAGCCGCGCTCGGCGAGCCATCCCGCCACGGCGCCGGCAACCGGGAAGGCGAACAGGTAGCCGGCCGTCGGGCCGACGAAGTGATGGGCGCCCGCCGCACCGCCGGCGAGAACCGGAAGACCCATTGCGCCCTGAGCCAGCCAGGCCGTGATGGTGATCGCGCCCAGGCGCCAGCCATAGAGCGCGCCGACAAGGGCCACGGCAAGCGTCTGCATGGTTACCGGGACCGGTTTCAACGGCACCTCGACATAGGACGAGGCAGCCAGCAGCATGGTGCCGAGCACCACGGCTCCGACCTGCCAGGAGAACGAACGCCCCAGTGGCTTCAGGGGACTGAACCCAGCGGAAGAAACATAACCCGACATCAACGGCTCCTTGGCTTGCGTGACCCGGTCTTGTGTGACGGGCCGTCGAGGGCCATACCAGCGCGGCCGCAACGACTGCAAGTCAATCCCGCTTCCCCGGCGTTGGGTTGTCGCGCAGGAAAAAGCGAGCCGGGCAAGCGGCTGTTAACCTTGTTTTTTCCTTCTTTCGCCTTTTTATTGGTCAAGGAAGGGCGCAAGACATGGCGGCGCGCCGAGCGTCGCAGGATTGGAGAAGGGACATGGGCAGGACCCAGGCAGGCCCGTTGGCCGTCATCATCATGGCGGCCCTGGTGGTATCGGGCTGCACCAGCAATCGGGTGGGCGGGCTGAACACGCAGCCTTCGCCCCTTACGCCCGCACCGTCGGGGACAGTGACGAGCAACCAGTTGCCGCCGCCGACGCAGCCGGGCGTGGGTTCGCCCGCCATCGGTCCGGACGGATTCCCGATCGCGCCCGGCCAGACCGGAGTGGCCTCCGCCGATCCGAACGCCGACACGACGGACCCCGACGCCGTCGACGGTGCCGACACCGATTCCAGCGTCGTCGAGGTCGCCTCGGCCCAGCCGGTCTCCCGCGAGGAGATGGTCGGCGCCTGGCGCGTATCGACCCAGGGCGCCGACTGCCAGATGTTCATGGCGCTGACGCGCTGGTCGACCGGTTTCCGCGCCGCCTCGCGCGGCTGCCCGGGCGATGCGGCCAATGTTTCGTCCTGGAACATCAACGGCAACCGCGTCGTGCTCAGCGATTCCGGCGGCAACCAGGTGGCGACGCTGTTCTCGTCCGGCTCCGGCCGGTTCGACGGTCAGACGTCGGGCGGCCAGGCCATCAGCCTCGCCCGCTGATCGCGGAGGCGGGGCACCATGCCCGAACGGATCCGGCCCGGCGACCAGGTGGCCACGCGCTACCGCGAACTGGTGCGCGAGGGCGCGATCGCCGACGATCCCGCCCAGCGCGCGCTCGCCGACAAGCTCGACGAGATCAACCGGGCCGTCGCCTCGATGCGGCTGGCATCGAAATCGTCGTCGCTGGGCTGGCTGTTCGCCAAAAAGGCGCCCCGTTTCGATCAGGTGCGCGGCCTTTACATCCACGGCTCGGTCGGGCGCGGCAAGACCATGCTCATGGACTTCTTCTTCCGCGCCTGCCCGGCCCGGCGCAAGCGCCGCGCCCATTTCCATGATTTCATGGCCGACGTGCACGACCGGATCGCCGCCCATCGCGCCGCGCTGAAGGCGGGCGAGGTCAAGGGCGACGACCCGATCCCGCCGGTGGCCCGCGCCATCTCCGACCAGGCGCGCGTTCTGTGTTTCGACGAGTTCACCGTGACCGACATCGCCGACGCGATGATCCTGTCACGCCTGTTCACCGCCCTGTTCGAGCGCGGTGTGGTGTTGATTGCGACCTCGAACGTGCCGCCGCACGATCTCTACAAGGACGGTCTCAATCGCGGGCTGTTCACGCCGTTCATCGACGTGCTGATGGCGCACACCGACGTGTTCAGCCTCGATGCGGACCGCGACTACCGGCTTGGCCGCCTCGCCCATACCCCGCTCTACATGACCCCGCTCGGGCCACAGACCGACATGGCGATGGAAGCGGCGTGGGTGAAGATCACCGGCGGCATCGGCGCCGCGCCGGCACGGATCGCGGTCAAGGGGCGGCATATCGAGGTGCCAGCGGCGGTGCTCGATGCGGCCCGGTTCAGCTTCGCCGATCTGTGCGAGGCGCCGCTCGGCGCGCGCGACCATCTGGCGATCGCCCGGCAGTACCGCACGCTCATGGTCGAGAACGTGCCGGTGATCGGCGACGGCCGGCGCAACGAGGCCAAACGGTTCATCAACCTGATCGACACGCTCTATGACAACCGCAACAAGCTGGTCGTCTCGGCCGACGCGCAGCCGGACGCGCTCTATCAGGCAACCAGCGGCACCGAGGCGTTCGAGTTCGAACGCACGGCCTCGCGGCTCAACGAAATGCGGTCCGAGGACTGGCTGGCCGGCGGACAACCCCTCGCAAGGGCGTCGTGAGCGCCCGGATCGCGCTCGTCACGCTGGTGGTGCCCGACTATGACGCGGCGATCGCCTTCTATCGCGACGCGCTCGGCTTCGATCTTCTCGAGGACACGCCGCTCGGCCCGACCAGGCGCTGGGTCCGCGTCGCGCCGAAGGGCGGTGGCACGGCCCTGCTTCTTGCACAGGCGGACGGCGCCGGGCAGCACGCCGCGATCGGCAACCAGACCGGCGGCCGCGTCGCCTTCTTCCTGGAGACGGACGATTTCGAGCGCGACCATGAGCGCTTTCGCCGGGCCGGCGTTCGGTTTGCCAAACGACCGCGCCGGGAACCCTACGGAACGGTCGCGGTGTTCACCGATCCGTTCGGCAATCGCTGGGACCTGATCGAACCGGCCCGTCCGTCGTCGCCCGCGCCGACCTGACGCAGGGGAACCACCCGGACCGATCAGCACGGACAGGGTGACGATGCGCGATCTGATTTACGTTTACGTAAATCCCGGATTGGCTAACCGATTGAAATCGCTGATTACGAAAGTTTTGGTTGATTTCCTTCCGGCCTTGGTCCACGCCCACGGCATCGATCGGGGGAGACCGGGCAGCCGCACGGGTCGTCCCTTCCACAATGACGAACGGGGACGACCGCGCAGATGGCACGCAACAAGATCGCACTCATCGGTTCCGGCATGATCGGCGGAACGCTGGCCCACATGATCGGGCTGAAGGAACTGGGCGATGTTGTCCTGTTCGACATCGCCGAGGGCATCCCCCAGGGCAAGGGGCTCGACATTGCCGAATCCGCGCCGGTCGACGGGTTCGACGCGCGCTTCACCGGTGCCAATTCCTACGAGGCGATCAAGGGCGCCGACGTCTGCATCGTGACCGCCGGCGTGCCGCGCAAGCCCGGCATGAGCCGCGACGATCTGCTCGAGATCAACCTCAAGGTGATGGAGCAGGTCGGCTCGGGCATCCGCAAATATGCTCCCGAGGCATTCGTCATCTGCATCACCAACCCGCTCGACGCGATGGTCTGGGCGCTGCAGAAGTTCTCCGGCCTGCCCCGCAACATGGTCTGCGGCATGGCCGGCGTGCTCGACTCGGCCCGCTTCCGCCATTTTCTCGCCGAGGAGTTCGACGTGTCGGTCGAGGACGTCACCGCCTTCGTGCTCGGCGGCCATGGCGACACGATGGTGCCGCTGACCCGCTATTCGACCGTCGGCGGCATTCCGCTGCCGGACCTGGTCAAGATGGGCTGGACCACCAAGGACAAGCTCGACGCCATCGTCCAGCGCACCCGTGACGGCGGCGCCGAGATCGTCGGCCTGCTGAAAACCGGTTCGGCCTATTATGCGCCCGCCTCCTCGGCGATCGCCATGGCCGAAAGCTACCTGAAGGACAAGAAGCGGGTCATGCCCGTGGCCGCGCACCTGTCGGGCCAGTACGGCGTCAAGGACATGTATGTCGGCGTGCCGACCGTCGTCGGCGCCGGCGGCGTCGAGCGGATCATCGAGATCGACCTGAACAAGTCCGAGCAGAAAATGTTCGACAAGTCGGTGGAATCGGTCGCCGGCCTGTGCGAGGCCTGCGCCAAGATCGCGCCGAACCTGAAGTGAGGCGCGCGGAGACCGGATGATCGTCTTGCGCACCATCTCCACGCTCGCCGCCGCGGGGTTCGCCGCGGCGATCGCCGTTTCAGGTGCCGGAGCGGCCGAGAGCGTCTACACCGACCTCGATCTCGACGCCTGCACGATGCTCGACTTCCACGAGGAGTCGGGCAGCGCCGGTTTCCAATGCGAGGGCCTGCCCGGCTACCCGGTGTTCGCCAGCGAGGGCGATCTGCGCTTCGACGTTGACTTCGGCGTGCCGAACGAGCGCTGGGAGAGCTTTTCTCCGTTCAACGCCATCAACGACGTGGTGGAATGGCGCGTGACGGACGGCGAACCGCATGCGGCGATCCTGCGCTATCTGATCGATACCGGCGTCACCGGCGGTCCCGAGGACAAGGGGCAGTTGCTGGTCGTCTCCAGCGTTGGCCGCGAAGGGGCGCCGGGCTGCGTGGTGGCGCTCGTCGACGCGGCCATCGAGCAGGCCAACGGCGTGGCGCGCGGCGCCGCGGCCATGGCGCCGCTTTTCGCCTGCGGCACCCATGCGCCGGTGGCGATCGGGCCCGAAGGCAGTTTCGCATTCAGCTTCTCCGGCATGGCGCCGGAAGGCCAGTGAAGGTCAACCAGAAGAGGCAGACCGCATGAACATCCACGAATATCAGGCCAAGCGGCTTCTTCATTCCTACGGCGCGCCCGTCGCGCCCGGCGTTGCCGTCTATTCGGTCGAGCAGGCCGAGGAATGGGCCAGGAAGCTGCCGGGGCCGCTCTACGTGGTCAAGAGCCAGATCCATGCCGGCGGACGCGGCAAGGGCAAGTTCAAGGAACTGGGCGATGACGCCAAGGGCGGCGTGCGGCTGGCGCATTCGGTCGAGGAAGTCGTCGACAACGCCCGCGAAATGCTCGGCAACACGCTGGAGACCAAGCAGACCGGTCCGGCCGGCAAGCAGGTCAACCGGCTCTATATCGAGGACGGCGCCGACATCGACCGCGAACTCTACCTGTCGATCCTGATCGACCGCGCGACCGGCAGGCCGGCTTTCGTCGTGTCGACCGAAGGCGGCATGGACATCGAGGCGGTCGCCGAAGAGACGCCCGACAAGATCACCACGCTGCCGATCGATCCGGTCAAGGGCATGACCGAGGCCGACGCCAAGAAGCTCAACCGGGCGCTGAAGCTGACCAAGCAGGCGGCCAAGGACGGGCTGGACCTGTTCCCGACGCTCTACAAGGCGTTCACCGAAAAGGACATGAGCCTGCTCGAGGTGAACCCGCTGATCGTCATGAAGGACGGCCGGCTGCGCGTGCTCGACGCCAAGGTGTCGTTCGACGGCAACGCGCTGTTCCGCCATCCCGACATCGTCGAGTTGCGCGACATATCCGAAGAGGACGAAAAGGAGATCGAGGCCTCAAAGCACGATCTCGCCTATGTCGCGCTCGACGGCAACATCGGCTGCATGGTCAACGGCGCCGGCCTTGCCATGGCGACCATGGACATCATCAAGCTCTATGGCGCCGAGCCGGCGAACTTTCTCGATGTGGGCGGCGGCGCGTCCAAGGAGAAGGTGACGGCCGCCTTCAAGATCATCACCGCCGATCGCAACGTCAAAGGCATCCTCGTCAACATCTTCGGCGGCATCATGCGCTGCGATGTGATCGCCGAGGGCGTGGTCGCGGCGGTCAAGGAAGTCGGCCTCAAGGTGCCGCTCGTCGTGCGGCTCGAAGGCACCAACGTCGATCAGGGCAAGGCGATCCTGAACGACAGCGGCCTCGACATCATCGCCGCCGACGATCTCGACGACGCGGCCAAGAAGATCGTCGCGGCGGTCTCCGAAGGGAAAGAATAATCCATGTCCATTCTGGTCAACAAAGACACCAAGGTCCTCGTTCAGGGCCTGACCGGCAAGACCGGCACCTTCCATACCGAACAGGCGCTCGCCTATTTCGGCACGCAGATGGTCGGTGGCATCCACCCCAAGAAGGGCGGCGAGACCTGGACGGCCGGCGAGGGCGCCGGCGAAAAGGCGGGCGCCGAACTGCCGATCTTCGCCACCGTCGCCGAAGGCAAGAAGGCGACCGGAGCCAACGCCTCGGTCGTCTACGTGCCGCCGGCGGGCGCGGGCGATGCGATCATCGAGGCGATCGACGCCGACATTCCGCTGATCATCTGCATCACCGAGGGCATCCCCGTGATGGACATGGTCAAGGTCAAGGCACGGCTCGACAAGTCCAAGTCGCGCCTGATCGGACCGAACTGCCCCGGCGTTCTGACGCCCGAGGAGTGCAAGATCGGCATCATGCCGGGCCGCATCTTCAAGAAGGGCTCGGTCGGCATCCTGTCGCGCTCGGGCACGCTGACCTACGAGGCCGTCTTCCAGACCACCAACGAGGGGCTCGGCCAGTCGACCGCGGTCGGAATCGGCGGCGATCCGGTCAAGGGGACCGAATTCATCGACATGCTGGATCTGTTCCTCGACGATGACGAGACCGAATCCATCATCATGATCGGCGAGATCGGCGGCAGCGCCGAGGAAGACGCCTGCGAGTGGCTCAAGGCGCAGGCAGAAAAGGGCCGCAAGAAGCCGATGGTCGGTTTCATCGCCGGCCGCACCGCCCCGCCCGGACGCACCATGGGTCACGCCGGCGCGGTGATTTCCGGAGGCAAGGGCGGCGCCGACGACAAGATCAAGGCGATGGAGGATGCGGGCATCCGCGTCTCGCCCTCGCCGGCGCAACTGGGTTCGACGCTGGTCGAGGTGCTGAAGGGCTGACGCATTGACCGACAGTACGCGCACCGCGGTCGACAACTGGTACGCCGCCATCAAGGCCGGCGACTGGGCCGCCCTGCGTGACGCGACCACAACGGACATCGTTGTGGACTATCCCGCGCCGGACGGGGCGTTGCCGTGGTCGGGCGAATGGAAAGGGCCCGATCGATTGCAGGCGTTCTTCAGGACGATCGGCGACCATCTCAGTGTGGACCGGGTCGAAGTCACCGACACTTTCGAAACCGACGATGCGTTCATCACGGTTCTGAAGGGACAGTGGACGGTTCGCAGCAACGGCCGAAAGGTCAATGCCCGGGCGGTCAATATCTTCAGGATCAGAGACGGGCTCGTTGCCCGGTATCAGGTGCATAACGACACGGCCGCGTTCGCAAAGGCGCTGGACTGAAACGAGGCTCTGGGAGACGGCGGAAACGCCCGAGGGAATGAAAATGGCACGCAAGGATCAGGCCAACGACATCTTCGCCGGGACATCGTTCCTCTACGGCGGCAACGCGCTCTACATCGAGCAGATGCAGGCGCGCTACGAGGAGGACCCGGCCTCGGTCTCCGAGGAATGGCGCAGCTTCTTCGAGGGCCTGGCCGACAATCCCGACGATGTCATCAAGGTGGCCGACGGCCCCTCATGGGAGCGCGACAACTGGCCGATCGCGCAGAACGGCGAGCTGACCTCGGCGCTCGACGGCAACTGGGGCGAGGTCGAGGCGCACATGAACGGCAAGCTCGCCGAGAAGGCGCGCGCGGCCGGCGAAGGCATCTCCAGCGAGGAACTGCTGCGCGCCACCCGCGATTCGGTCCGAGCGATCATGATGATCCGCGCCTATCGCATGCGCGGCCATCTGCACGCCGATCTCGATCCGCTCGGCCTGGCCGGCCACAAGGAGGACTATAACGAACTGCACCCGTCCTCCTACGGGTTCCAGGAGAGCGATTACGACCGGCCGATCTTCATCGATCACGTGCTCGGGCTCGAGTATGCGACGATCCCGCAGATGCTCGACATCCTCAAGCGCACCTATTGCGGCACGATGGCGGTCGAATTCATGCACATCTCCAATCCCGAGGAGAAGGCATGGCTGCAGGAACGCATCGAGGGACCGGACAAGGGCGTGGCCTTCACGCCCAACGGCAAGAAGGCGATCCTGCAGAAGCTGATCGAGGCCGAGGGCTTCGAGCAGTTCATCGACGTCAAGTACAAGGGCACCAAGCGCTTTGGCCTCGACGGCGGCGAGGCGCTCATTCCCGCGCTCGAGCAGATCATCAAGCGCGGCGGTCAGCTCGGCCTCAACGACATCGTGCTCGGCATGGCCCACCGCGGCCGTCTGAACGTGTTGACCCAGGTGATGGGCAAGCCGCACCGGGCGCTGTTCAACGAGTTCAAGGGCGGTTCGTTCGTCCCCGATGACGTCGAGGGCTCGGGCGACGTCAAGTATCATCTGGGCGCCTCGTCGGACCGCGAGTTCGACGACAACACGGTGCACCTGTCGCTGACCGCCAACCCTTCGCATCTGGAAATCGTCAATCCGGTCGTTTTGGGCAAGGCGCGCGCCAAGCAGGATCAGCTCGCCGGCGGCGCGCACCGGCCCGAGATCGTGCCGCTGCCCGAACGGGTGAAGGTGCTGCCGCTGCTGCTGCATGGCGATGCGGCGTTCGCCGGCCAGGGCGTGGTGGCCGAGTGCTTCGGGCTTTCGGCGCTGCGCGGCCACCGCGTGGCGGGCTCGATCCACTTCATCATCAACAACCAGATCGGCTTCACGACCAACCCGTACCTGTCGCGCTCGTCGCCCTATCCGTCCGACGTCGCCAAGATGATCGAGGCGCCGATCTTCCACGTCAATGGCGACGATCCGGAAGCGGTCGTCTACGCCGCCAAGGTGGCGACCGAGTTCCGGATGAAGTTCCACAAGCCGGTCGTCATCGACATGTTCTGCTACCGGCGCTTCGGCCACAATGAGGGCGACGAGCCGGCGTTCACCCAGCCGATCATGTACCGGACGATCCGCAAGCACAAAACGTCCGTCCAACTCTATTCCGACAAGCTGATCGCCGAGGGGCACGTGACGGTCGACGACGTGGAGAAGATGAAGACCGACTGGCGCGAGCATCTGGAGATCGAGTTCCAGGCCGGCGAGGACTACAAGCCCAACAAGGCCGACTGGCTGGACGGCAAATGGTCCGGCCTGCAGCGCGCCGACAACCAGGACGAGCGCCGGCGCGGCAAGACCAACGTGCCGCTGAAGACGCTCAAGGAGATCGGCAAGCGGCTGACCACCGTGCCCGAGGACTTCAACATCCACCGCACGGTCAAGCGCTTCCTCGACAACCGCGCCAAGATGATCGACAGCGGCGAGGGCATCGACTGGGCGACCGCCGAGGCGTTGGCCTTCGGCTCGATCCTGCTCGACGGCCAGGGCGTGCGCCTTTCGGGCCAGGACGTCGAGCGCGGCACCTTCTCGCAGCGCCACTCGGTGCTCTACGACCAGGAATCCGAGAAGCGCTATACCCCGCTGAACGAGATCAAGGCCGGGCAGGGCCGCTACGAGGTCATCAACTCGATGCTCTCCGAGGAGGCGGTGCTCGGCTACGAATATGGCTACACGCTCGCCGAGCCGAACGCGCTGACCCTCTGGGAGGCACAATTCGGCGACTTCGCCAACGGCGCCCAGGTGATCTTCGACCAGTTCATCTCGTCGGGCGAGCGCAAATGGCTGCGCATGTCGGGTCTGGTCTGCCTCCTGCCGCACGGCTATGAGGGCCAGGGCCCGGAGCATTCGTCGGCACGGCTGGAACGGTTCCTGCAGATGTGCGCCGAGGACAACATGCAGGTCGCCAACTGCACCACGCCTGCGAACTATTTCCACATCCTGCGCCGGCAGCTCAAGCGCGAGTTCCGCAAGCCGCTCATCCTGATGACGCCGAAATCGCTGCTGCGGCACAAGCGGGCCACCTCGACGCTGACCGAGATGAGCGGCGAGAGCGCCTTCCACCGCCTGCTGTGGGACGATGCCGAGTACCGCAAGGACGACAGCGCCATCAAGCTGGTCACCGATTCCAAGATCCGCCGCGTGATCCTTTGCACCGGCAAGGTCTATTACGACCTCTACGAGGAGCGCGAGGAGCGCGGCATCAACGATGTCTACCTGCTGCGCATCGAACAGCTCTACCCGTTCCCGGCCAAGGCGCTGATCACCGAACTGTCGCGGTTCAGGAACGCCGAGATGGTCTGGTGCCAGGAAGAGCCCAAGAACATGGGCGCCT
Source organism: Roseitalea porphyridii (assembly GCF_004331955.1). NCBI lineage: Bacteria > Pseudomonadati > Pseudomonadota > Alphaproteobacteria > Hyphomicrobiales > Ahrensiaceae > Roseitalea > Roseitalea porphyridii. The sequence goes on from NZ_CP036532.1 coordinate 66,203, forward strand.
GGGCGTTCATCGATCCGTATCTGGAATGGGTGCTCGCGCACATCAACGCCAAGCATGACCGCGTGCGCTACACGGGCCGGCCGGCCTCGGCGTCGACCGCCACCGGCCTCATGGGCACCCACAAGGCCCAGCTCGAAGCGTTCCTCGAGGACGCGCTCGGCGACTGAACGGGACCGAACCAAAACCAACACGACTGTCACAGTCCGGGAAAGAGACGATGTCGAAGGAAATCCGCGTACCCACACTCGGTGAGTCGGTCACCGAAGCCACGATCGGCCAATGGTTCAAGAAGCCCGGCGACACCGTCTCCGACGGCGAGACCCTGGTCGAGCTGGAGACCGACAAGGTCACCCTCGAAGTGCCGTCGCCGGGCTCGGGCACGCTGGCCGAGATCGCCGCCAACGAGGGCGACACGGTCGAGGTGGACGCTCTGCTCGGCACGCTGACCGAAGGCGAGGGCGCGCCGGCCAAGGAAGCACCGACAAAGGAAACCCCGGCCCCGTCGGGTTCGGAGGCCGAATCGCCGGGCATGAAGGAAGCCAGGGACGAGCCGCAGCCGATCGGCGACCACGGCGCCGAACCGGAAAACTTCCCCGGCAAGACCGACATGCAGCCCTCCCCGGCCGCAGCCAAACTGATCGACGAGAACGATCTGGACGCCAGCAACATCGGCGGCTCGGGCAAGCGCGGCCAGGTGCTCAAGTCGGACGTGCTCGATGCGATCGCCAAGGGCACTGGCGCCCCGTCGGAGCCCGCCGAGACGCCTAAGGTGGCCCGGGCGCCCTCGGCGCAGGAGGATCAGGTGCGCGAGGAACGGGTGCGCATGACCAAGCTGCGCCAGACCATCGCCCGGCGCCTGAAGGACGCGCAGAACACCGCCGCCATGCTGACCACCTACAACGAGGTGGACATGAGCGCGGTCATGGCGATGCGCTCGAAATACAAGGATCTGTTCGAGAAGAAGCACGATGTGAAGCTCGGCTTCATGGGCTTCTTCACGCGGGCCGTCTGCCATGCCCTCAAGGAGATCCCCTCGGTCAACGCCGAGATCGACGGCACCGACATCATCTACAAGAACTACGCGCACATCGGCGTCGCCGTGGGCACCGACAAGGGGCTCGTCGTGCCCGTCGTGCGCGATGCCGACCGGATGTCGATCGCCGAGGTGGAACTGGAGATCGGGCGGCTCGGCCGGGCGGCCCGCGACGGCAACCTTTCGATGGCCGACATGCAGGGCGGCACCTTCACCATTTCGAACGGCGGCGTCTACGGTTCGCTGATGTCCTCGCCGATCCTGAACGCGCCCCAGTCGGGCATTCTGGGCATGCACAAGATCCAGGAACGCCCCGTCGCGCTGAACGGCGAGGTGGTGATCCGGCCGATGATGTATCTGGCGCTGAGCTACGATCACCGCATCGTCGACGGCAAGGAGGCGGTGACGTTCCTGGTCCGTGTCAAGGAGAGCCTGGAAGACCCCGAACGGTTCGTGCTGGATCTGTAGGGGCGATGAGCGTTCTTCGCCACATAGTACGCCCTTCGGCGCGGTGATTGCGCGATGCCGCGGATTGCCAGCGTTGAGGGCGTGGCGATCTATATGTACGCTGACGATCACCCGCCGCCACATGTCCACGCGCGGTTTGCAGGAGACGATATGATGGTGGAAATCGAAAATGCCGGTGTCCTGCGCGGCGACCTGCCGGCGGGGAAGAAGCAGGCCGTACTTGCCTGGGTCCTCGCGTCGACAAGCCCGCTGATGCAGGCTTGGCTGGACCTGCGAGCCGGACGCCTCCCGGAGAAAATCCGATGAGCATCCCCCAAGACGTGCGCGCCCGCGAGGTAGAGGTCGTATTGCCAGGCGTTCTCAAGATGACGTGGGATGACGGCTATGTCGGCCTCGTCGATATTCGCCCGATCATCAAGGAGGGCCCGATGTTCGCCTTCCTCCGCGACGATCCGGACAGTTTCGCCGGCGTCCGGATCGGCGAGCATGGACACAGCATCTACTGGCAGGATCCGCAGGGCAACGAGATCGACTTCGGTGCCGACACGCTTCGCCAACGTGCCGAACGTCAGGCTGCCATCCTTGAACTTGCCAGCTAACCAACACGCCGCCGCCAGAGGGGACAGCAGGATATGAGCTATGATGTCGTGGTAATCGGTTCGGGCCCGGGCGGCTATGTGTGCGCGATCAAGGCCGCGCAGCTTGGCCTGAAGACGGCGATCGTCGAGAAATGGCCGACGCTCGGCGGCACCTGCCTGAACATCGGCTGCATCCCGTCCAAGGCGCTGCTGCACGCTTCGGAGATGTTCCATCAGGCCGGCCATGACCTCAAGCCGCTCGGCGTCGACGTCGGCAAGCCCAAGCTCGATCTCAAGGCGATGCTCGCCCACAAGGACGCGACGGTCAAAGCCAATGTCGACGGCGTCTCCTTCCTGATGAAGAAGAACAAGGTCGATGTCCTGCAGGGCACCGGGTCGATCCTGGGCGAAGGCAAGGTCAGCGTCACGCCCGAAAAGGGCGAAGCGCAGGAGATCGAGACAAGGAACATCGTCATCGCGACCGGCTCCGATGTCGCCGGCATTCCCGGCGTCGATGTCGCGTTCGACGACAAGGTGATCGTCTCGTCCGAAGGCGCCCTCAAGCTGGAGAAGGTGCCCGCCAAGATGATCGTGGTGGGTGGCGGGGTGATCGGGCTCGAACTGGGCTCGGTCTGGTCGCGTCTCGGCGCCGAGGTGACGGTCGTCGAATATCTCGACACGATCCTTGGCGGCATGGACGGCGATGTATCGCGCCAGTTCCAGAAGCTTCTGGCCAAGCAGGGGCTGACCTTCAAGCTCGGCGCCAAGGTCACCGATGTGCACAAGGCCGGCAAGGGCGGCCATGTCACCTACGAGCCGGTCAAGGGCGGCGACGCCGAAACGCTCAATGCCGATGTCGTGCTCGTCGCCACGGGCCGCAAGCCCTACACCGAGGGGCTTGGCCTCGAGAAGGCGGGCGTCGTGCTCGACGACCGCGGCCGGGTCGACATCAACGAGCACTGGCAGACCTCGGTCACCGGAATCTGGGCGATCGGCGATGTCGTCAGGGGACCGATGCTCGCCCACAAGGCCGAGGACGAGGGCATGGCCGTCGCCGAACGGATCGCCGGCCAGGCCGGCCACGTCAACTACGGCGTCATCCCGAACGTCGTCTATACCGAGCCCGAGGTCGCCTCGGTCGGCAGGACCGAAGAGGAACTGAAGGCCGACGGCGTCGAATACACCGTCGGCAAGTTCCCGTTCAGCGCCAACGGCCGCGCTCGCGCGATGCTGGCGACCGACGGCTTCGTGAAGATCCTTGCCGACAAGACCACCGACCGCGTGCTCGGCGTGCACATCGTCGGCCGCGGTGCCGGCGACCTGATCCACGAATGCGCCGTGCTGATGGAGTTCGGCGGATCGTCCGAGGATCTGGCGCGCACCTGCCATGCCCACCCGACCATGAGCGAGGCCGTCCGCGAAGCCGCGCTCGCCTCGGCCACCGGCAAGCCGCTGCACATGTAACGGTCGCGGCGATGGAACCATCGCCGCCGCCTCCTGTTCCTCATCGGAACAAGGAGGCACGACAGATGGCAGACATTTCCAAGGCCCACACCGATCCCAAGGGACAGCTCTGGGAGGCGGTCGAGAACGCCACCGCAATCATGGTCGGCAGCACCGATCACAGCCAGCACATGCAACCGATGGCGCCGCTTCTGGCACGCGACGAGGAAGCGATCTGGTTCTACACCAAGGCCGACACCGAACTGGCGCAGACCGTGGGATCGCAAGGCGGCACCGTGCATGTCTGCCTGATCGGCAAGGATCACGATTTCCACGCCTGCCTGCGCGGGCACCTGTCGGTGCAACGCAGCCCCGAACACATCGAACGGTTCTGGTCGCCGATGGCCGAGGCCTGGTTCGGCGACAAGGACAATCCCGGCCTGACCATGCTTTGCTTCAAGCCCGGCCATGCCGAAATCTGGGCTTCCACCGACAGCCGTATCCGGTTCGGCTGGGAGATCGCCAAGGCCAACGTCACCGATGCCGAGCCCGATGTGGGCTACAAGACCGAGATCAACTTCTGATTTCGGTCGATGCGCGCCTGCGGCGGTTAACCGAGCGTTAACGCTGTCATTCAAATGCCCGCCGTTTCATCGATCCATCAGGGTTGGTGAGCGTATGATGGTGCGGGGACACGGATTGACTCAGACGCTGATTCATCGTTCGTGCCCGTAACGCGTGCCTGTCGAGGATTTGCATGAACCGGGTCAAGAAAACCGCCGTCGCGGCCCTTTTGCTCACGCTCGGACCGGTCCTGCCGGCCTGGGCCCAGTCGGATGGCTATGGGGCGCCTCCGGCGCAACCGGGCATCGAATTCGAACTTGGCGGCGGCGCCAACGCCGCCCCGCGCTATGAGGGTTCCTCGGAAATTCTCCTGTCGCCCTATCCGATCGTCCGGCTGAAGCGCCTGGCCCTGCCGAACGGCTTCCAGATCGGCGGCGGGCGCGAAGGCGGCTTTTCGGTATCGCCCTCGTTTGCCGTGCGTGGCGAACGCACCGCACGCGACACGCCGGCCCTGACCGGCCTCGCCAATGTCGACCTTGCGGTGGAAGTGGGCGTCGAAGCCTCCTACGAGGCGCAGTGGCTGCGCCTGCATGCCAATCTCCGGCGCGGCTTCGGCGGTCATCATGGCTGGACGGGCGAAGCGGGCATCGACGCGGTCGTGCGCCCCGAAGAGGGCCTCAAGCTTTATGCCGGCCCGCGCATCTCCTATGCCGACAATGGCTATATGGACACCTATTTCAGCGTTCCCGCCGGCACGCCCGGCTTTGCCACCTTCGATGCATCCGCGGGCATCAAGTCGTGGGGCGTCGAGGCCGGCATGCGCTTTGATGTCAGCGAGGGCTGGGCCGTCGAGGGCATGGCCGGTTATCACCGCCTGACCGGCGACGCGGGCGCCTCGCCCGTCACGGCCGTCGGCAGCCGCGACCAGTTTCACGTCCGGTTCGGCGTGCTGCGCAAGTTCCGCATCGATTTCTGATCGTTCGTCGGCCACCGGCCGCAACCTCTTAGAACGAAAACCGGCGCCGGAGGGATCCGGCGCCGGTTTCGTGATCGGAGGTCTGCGAGCGTCGTGATGTCAGGCGTTCTGCCAGGCTTCCAGATACTCGATCAGCCATGCATCCACCGGCGCTTCGGCCACCTCGACCCTGGTCATCTTGCCATGGTCGACGGGCGTCTGCGCGACGACGTCCTTGCTCCAGTTGCAACCTGCCGAGGCAACGGTTGCGCCAGCCAGAAGAAACGCGGCTGTCAGCGACACGGTTTTCATCCGCATTGGACAGTCTCCTTCGTTGCGGCCCCATGACGGGACAATAAAAGGCTAGGGCAGGCTCGCCTGTGCGCAAAGGGCGCAGATCACCATCAATTCTTGCCGCAACGCGTCATCACCGGTGCGACGCGAAACAAATGGTTAACCTTCAGGACGATAGGTCTGGGCGAACCGAACGCACACAAATGGACGGCGGGCGTGAATTTGCAGTCCGACGAGATCGTCGACGCCGAGTTCGAATCGCTCGGCCGCACCGGGTCGACCGGCGGAACCACGGCGCCCAATCACACGTCGGACGCACCGCCGGCGCACGGGCTGGGCCTGTTCCGCGCGGGCACGGCCGAGCCGCGGGGCGGACGGCCGATGCCGCTGCCGGCCTTTGCGGCGATCGCCACGCTGAGTGCGTGCGCATCCTTCTACGTTGCCGGCGGCCATGTGTTCTTCCATGGCATCCCCACGCCTTCGCCGACGCCCGCCGCTGTCCCGGTCACGCCGGTCGTTCTCGACGGGGCGACGACGCGCGTCGACACCTCCGGCGGCCGCGCCGTGATCGTCGTGCGGGCCGGGCTTCGCAACACCGGCACGACGGCGACAACCGCGCCGTCAATTGCGATCACCTTCGACCGCGCCGACGGAAGCGGCTCGGTCACCCACACGGTCAGCCGCGGCGAACGGCTCGCACCGGGCGAGCGGATGGCCTTTACAACCCGCATCCCCGCGGGCGATTATGGCTCCGTCGAGCCGCGAATCGCGTTGACCCCCAGCCATTGAGCAAATGCAGATCGTCCGAGGAAAGCGTATCGAAGTGCTCTTCCCCGCCTCGGCGATCGCCCGGCGGAACCTCGAGCTCGCCAAGGAGATCGCCCAGCGCGAATATCACGACCTGCTCGTCATCTCGGTCCTCAAGGGCTCGTTCATCTTCGCCGGCGACCTGATCCGGGCGATGCATGATGCGGGCCTTTCGCCCGAGGTCGAGTTCATGATGCTGTCGGCCTATGGCGCGGGCACGACCGCCGGCGAGGTCAAGCTGCTGCGCGACATTGACAGCGACGTGCGCGACCGCGACGTGCTGCTGATCGACGACATTCTTGAATCGGGAACGACGCTCACCCATGCCCGGCGGATCCTGCTCGATCGCGGCGCGCGTTCGGTGTCGATCGCCGTTCTGCTCGACAAGCGCACACGGCGGCATGCCGATACGCCGCTCGACGCCGATTTCATCGGCTTTGAATGCCCCGATCACTTCGTGGTCGGCTACGGCATGGATGTCGGCCATGCCTTTCGTGAACTGCCCTATGTGGGCGTTGTGACGGGAGACGCGTGACGATGGCGCAGATTCTGGTTGTCGACGACGATGCTTCGGTTCGCGGCTTCACGGCCCGCGCGCTGACACTGGACGGCCACACGGTCGACGAGGCCGACGATGGCGATCTCGCGCTCGAACAGATCGCCGAGCGCGCGGGCGCCTACGATCTGGTGCTGTCGGACATCCGCATGCCCGCCATGGACGGCATCGCCATGGCCAGGAACGCGGTCAAGGACTTCCCGGATTTGCGGATCCTGCTGATGACCGGCTATGCCGAGCAGCGCGAACGCGCCGCCGACGTCGACAAGATCGTCATCGATGTGGTGTCCAAGCCGTTCACGCTGGCCGATATCCGAGGCGCGGTGAACGAGGCGCTGGCTGCCTGAACCGGGCCCGGTCGGAGGCCGGCCGTTCAGGCGTAGGTGGAGGCGACGGCCGGGTTGTCGCGAACCAGCGCGGCCCGCAATTTCTCGAGCGCCCGATTCTCGATCTGCCGCACGCGTTCCTTGGAGATCCCCAGTTCCGTGCCCAGCGATTCCAGCGTCGCGCCGTCCTCGGACAGGCGACGCTTGGCGATGATGCGCATCTCGCGTTCGTTCAGCACGCCCATCGCTTCCTTCAGCCAGACCGAACGCCGTTCGGTGTCGATCTGGTCTTCGACCAGTTCATCCTGCAGCGGCCGGTCGTCGACCAGAAAGTCCATCCGGGTCGACGACGCGCTTTCATCGTCGGTGAAGGTCTGGCTGAGCGAGGTGTCTGGGCCGGACAGGCGCGAATCCATCAGCGCCACATCCTTCTCGCCGACACCGAGCGCCTCGGAAATCTGGCGATACATGGCCGGCTGGGACAGCGGCTCGTCGGAACGGCTGAGCTTGGCCCGGAGCCGCCGGAGATTGAAAAAGAGCGCCTTTTGCGCGGAGGAGGTTCCGCCGCGCACGATCGACCAGTTGCGCAGGATGTAATCCTGCATCGAGGCGCGGATCCACCATGTCGCATAGGTCGAAAAGCGGACCTCGCGCTCCGGCTCGAACCGGGCGGCCGCTTCGAGCAGGCCGACATAGCCTTCCTGGATCAGGTCGCTCATCGGCAGACCGAACGAGCGGAACTTTGACGCCATGGAAATGACCAGCCGCATATGCGCTGTGGTGATCTTGTGGAGAGCTTCCTGGTCGCGCGCTTCCTTCCACCGCACCGCAAGAGCATGCTCTTCCTCGCGTTCGAGGTAGGGTGCCGTCATGGCGAGGCGCACCATGTCGCGTCGTGCCGGTTCGTTCGTCATCGCGCTCTCCCTTGCACGAGGCTTTCGCCACGATATGCAAGGTTTACGCGGCCGGTGGCGCAGCGGTTCACGGGGATATGTAAAAAGTTAAGACCAAAGTTCCATGGAACGGCCCGTTTCCGGCCAAATCCGGAGCCATTCCAGCCACTTCGGCCGCCCGGGATTTTTCGGCTGCCATCGACGAAAAAAGCCGGCGCGAAATCGCGCCGGCTCACAATTTGGTCGTCAAGCGGTCGGTTCAGGCGGCCTGTTCCTGCGAGCCCGCTTCGTCGTTCTCGGCCTTCGCGGTGCGCTTGGGCCCCATGTTCAGGTGCGTCTCGATCAGGCGGACCGCCTCGGTCTCGGAGACCTTCTTGACGGCGGCGATCTCGCGCGCCATCCGGTCGAGCGCGGCCTCGTAGAGCTGACGCTCCGAATAGGACTGCTCGGGCTGGTTTTCGGCGCGATAAAGGTCGCGAACCACCTCGGCGATCGAGATCAGGTCGCCCGAATTGATCTTCGCGTCATATTCCTGCGCGCGGCGCGACCACATGGTGCGCTTGATCCGGGCCCGGCCCTGCAGGACCTTCAGCGCGCGGTCCACGAAGCCGCCCTCGGCGAGCTTGCGCATGCCGATCGACAGCGCCTTGGCCACCGGCACTTTCAGGCGCATCTTGTCCTTCTGGAATTCGATGACGAACAGTTCCAGCTTGTGACCGGCCACTTCCTGCTCTTCGATGGCCGTGATCTGGCCAACGCCGTGTGCGGGATAGACGATGTACTCGTTCGTCTTGAAACCCTGGCGCTGGGCCGGTTTTTTGGGCGAAGATGCCATGCTTTTCATACTCCCTGCCGGACGACACACATGTCGGGCTATGGTTGCGGCCGAAGCCGGTTAGGCAATGTCATCCGCGCACGACAAAGCCGGGAAGCGACCGCTCTCGGCTGGAAAGCTCCAGACCGCGAACCGATCAAGACCCGGCTCAAACCCTTGTGGAAGTGCGCACGCCGATGCGCGTCATCGTGGCTGAAAACGACATTAGGACATACTTAACATTTTTTGCCCGCATTTTCAACGCAGCGGCCGCCGAATGCGCCCGTTTGACGCGCAATTGCGCCCGTTGGTTAACCGCCGGCTGAAATGCGAAGCCCCGGCCCGTCAGTCGCCTTCACCCGGTTCGGCGGAGAAGAACGCCTCGAACTTGCCGGGCTTACCGTCATAGTCGTCGGCGTCCGGCATCGGGTCCTTCTTGACCGTGATGTTGGGCCATTTGTCGGCATATTCGGTGTTGATCTTCAGCCATTGGTCGAGCCCCGGCTCGGTGTCCGGCTTGATCGCATCGGCCGGGCATTCGGGCTCGCAGACCCCGCAGTCGATGCATTCGTCGGGATGGATGACGAGCATGTTCTCGCCTTCGTAGAAACAGTCGACCGGACACACCTCGACGCAGTCCGTGTATTTGCAGCGGATGCAATTGTCGGTCACGATGTAGGTCACGGTGTCACTCCAAGTTTACACGCCGCAAAGTTGACTTAAAAGGTTCTGTTATCTCGCACAAGGCTTGGCGGCATGCTAGATCCGCGTCTCCGGATGACGCTTCCGGCTGGCTCGGTGATTGTCCCCTGCGCGACCGCGCAACGGGCTTTCACCACGAGTTTCCGTTTGGATCAAGCTTGTCCAGCGCCCGGCGCTCCTTCTTGGTCGGGCGACCGGTACCGGGCTCGCGGCGCAGCGCCGGCGCATCGAGCGGCGAGGCCGGCCGTTCCGGCGGCGGCGGACTGAGGTCCTCGTACAGCAGCCGGGCCTCGCGCGCAGGTCCGCGCCGGGTGCCGCAGTCGACGACCCGGTAGACCAGCACACGGCGTCCGGTGTTGATCGTCAGCACGTCGTCGGGACGCACGGACCGGCTGGGCTGGGTGATCTTGTCGGAATTGACCCGGACGGCGCCGCTGCCGACCATCTTCGCCGCCAGCGCGCGCGACTTGACCACCCGGGCAAAGAACAGCCAGCGATCGACACGCTGCCGGTCCGGACCGGGCGCCGGCAGGCGGGGTTCGGCCTGCCCGGCCTCGCTCATTTGCCGAGCTGATCCTTGAGCGCCTGGAGCTTGGCGAACGGCGAGTCCGGATCGGCGGCCTTTTCGCGCCGGGGCGGTCCGGCGGTCGCCGTGCGCGGCCCCTTGTCGCCCGGCTTGCCGCCCTTGCGCGGCCGCTTGCCCTTGGCGTGCCTTTCGCCCTCGTGCGGCGGCTTGCCCTGCCGTCCGTCGGGCCGGCCGGGACCATCGCCCTTCCGGTTTCCGCGCTGGCCGGGACGCCGGTCGCCGCGCCGTCCGACCGATCCCTGCCGCCAGATGAGCACGGGTTCGGGTTCGGCCGGCGTCTCGTCGACGGGTGCGGCCACCTCCGCCTTGGCAGCCCCTTGCTCGGCCGCCGGAGGCTCGGCGTCCACGGGTGTGGTCTCCGGGGTCTGCGTCGAGGCCGTGCCTGCGGGGGGTTCGGCCGGCGCCTGCCCGCCGCCGTGCGTACCGGCTCCATTGGCGGAAGCCTCGACCGGCTTCTCGGCTTCGGCGGCGATTGCCGTTTCCGGAGCGGGCTCCGTCACGTCGGCGGATGGCGACGATGGCGCGTCCGTCGCAGCAGGCTCCGCCTCCGGCTGCTGCTGCGAAGCCGCCGGGGCTTCCGGCTCGGCCGGCTTCGGCGCATGTTCGGCGCGCAGGTCGGCAAGATGCCGCTCGGCGTCCGCTGCATCGACGCTTTCGTGCCGGTAGCCGAGCGCCTTGAGCACCTCGGTCATGTCGGCCATCGTCGCGCCCAGGATCGACAGCATCGCCGGCGTCACGACGAACCGTCCGCCACCATAGGCGCCCTCGGGGAGCGTCTCGCCGCCGGGCTTGAAGAAGATGCAGGGACGGATCAGGTCGGCCAGCCGCTCGAGAATGTCAACGCGCACCGCGCGCGGGCCGAGGTGACGATAGCCGGCAAGCTTGAAGAACTCCGGATCGAAGCCCTGATCGGTGACGAGCGATGTGCGCCCGCTGGCCAGAAGGTCGACCACGTCGCCATAACCCGGCTTGTCGATCCCGTCGTTCTGCAGCGCCCAGAGCAGCGTCATCAGCCCAGCGGGCGCCGGCTTGATCAGGGCCGGCACGAAGATGTGATAGAAGCCGAAACGCACGCCGTATCGGCGCAGCGCCGCGCGCCCGTCCTGATCGAGCGACTTGATATCGCCGGCGATCTCGCGGCGCTGGACGATCCCGAAATTCTCGATCAGCCGGAAGGCGATGCCGCGCGCGATGCCCGAAAGCTCATCCGCCTTCTTAAGGTCGGTCAGCGGCTTCAGATGGGTTTCGATATGATGGGTGACGAACCGCTCGGCGCGCGCCCGCACCTTGTCGAGCGCAGCGCCGTTGAGCTGCTCGTCTGCGAACAGGATCAGACGGGGAGAAAGCCACTCCTCGCCGGCGGTCAGCGAGCCGACCGGCGCGCCCAGCCAGCGCAAGAGCCCGTCGCGACCGATCGCCAGGTCGCCATTGGGGGCAGCGGCGAACCGTTCGGCGCGCGCCTCGAACTCGCCGGCCAGCGCCTTCTGCGCCGCCGCGCGAACCGCCTTGGCGTCCTCGCCCTGGGCGGCCTGGTCGGCGGTGAAGCGGAACCCTTCCAGCTTCCCCACATGGTGGCTCTCGACGTTTACGTCTCCGGCCTGACTGATTTCCGCTTGCATGGTCCCGTTCTCTTTCAGGCGCTTCATGAGCACAGATGTCCTGCGATCAACGAACCGTTTCGTCAAGCGCTCGTGCAGCGCGTCGGAGAGTTTGTCCTCGATGGCGCGGGTGCGCTCCTTCCAGTGATCGGGATCGGCGAGCCAGCCGGTCTGGTGCGAAACATAGGTCCACGTGCGGATCTGCGCGATGCGGTGCGAGAGCGTGTCGATCTCGCCGTCGGTGCGGTCGGCGCGCCGCACCTGTTCGGCCATGAAGTCCTCGTCGACGTGCCCGTGCCGCACCAGATCGAGGAAGATCGAGGAGATGATGTCGGCATGCTGCGCCGGGGCGATCTTGCGATAGTCCGGCAGCGCGCATACGTCCCAGAGCCGCGCAACCGCGGCCGGCGTCCGGCAGAGCCTTGCAACCGTTTCGTCCCGCGACAGGAATTCGAGCGCTCTCTGGTCGACCGCCGGCAGGGCCCGCGTCAGCCCCGGCATCGTCGGCGGCTCGTCGAGCGAGGCCTTGAGCGCATCGATCGAGGCGAAATCGAGTTGCCGGTTGCGCCATTGCAGCACCCGCAGCGGGTCGAACTCGTGGCCTTCGATCCGCTCGACCAGTTCGTCGTCAAGCGGCGGCACGCGGGCCGACACGCCGAAGGTTCCGTCGCGCACGTGCCGGCCGGCGCGTCCGGCGATCTGCGCCATCTCCGGCGGGGTCAGGTCGCGGAAGGTGTGGCCGTCAAATTTGCGCAACTGGGCGAACGCAACGTGATCGACGTCGAGGTTCAGGCCCATGCCGATCGCGTCCGTGGCGACCAGATAGTCGACATCGCCGGACTGGAACAGATCGACCTGGGCGTTGCGCGTGCGCGGCGAGAGAGCGCCCATGACGACCGCCGCGCCGCCGCGCTGGCGTCGGATCAGTTCGGCCACCGCGTAAACCTCGTCGGCGGAGAAGGCGACGATCGCCGAACGGCGCGGCAGCCGCGTGAGCTTGGCCGGGCCGGCATAGGCAAGATGCGACATGCGCGGCCGCGAGGTGATGGTGACGCCCGGCAGGAGCTGGCGCAGCATCGGGGCGATCGTCGCCGCGCCGAGCAGCAGCGTTTCCTCGCGGCCGCGCACGTTCATCAGCCGGTCCGTGAAGACGTGGCCCCTCTCCAGATCGCCGGCGAGCTGCACCTCATCGATTGCGACGAACGCCGCGTCCGTCTCGCGCGGCATCGCTTCGACCGTGCACACCGTGAACCGCGACTTGTCCGGCACAATCTTTTCCTCACCGGTCACCAGCGCGACGCTGCCCGCCCCGACGCGATCGGCGACGCGGCCATAGACCTCGCGCGCCAGCAGCCGCAGCGGCAGGCCGATCACGCCCGAGGAGTGGGCAACCATGCGCTCGATGGCCAGATGCGTCTTGCCCGTGTTGGTCGGCCCCAGCACGGCGTGAACGCCATGACCGGAGACCGATCGCGGGGCTTGACGGGACGGGAAGGAATTGAACGAGGCGTGTTCGGTGAGCATGGGGCCGGATCGCGTGATGCCGCGCAGATAGGGCTCGCAGCCCGGCGATACCATGGCAAGGGGCAAAATGCAGGTTGCAAAAGGGCCGATCCCTGGGCGGGATGGCAACCTTGAGTCTGCACGCGTTAACAACCGGAACGAGTCTGGAACGAATCGCCGACGAATCGCTGACTCGCATGGGTTGCAGATTTGTTCCCTACCAGATGTGGGTCGCGCCGCCCGCGCGCATACCAGCCCTAGTCGCGGTGGACCGCGCCATCGACGCTTCACGAACATGGCCGTTAACCAATGGCGCCAAAGCCCGCCACGGCCTGCCCTGGGCAAGCTAACAGATTGAATTGCAATGGTTTTGTTTACGCTCTGTTAACCATGTTCGAACGCCTCGGGCGCCGTTTCCGTTAAGGTTCGGAACCGGAAGGGAACGAATCGGCGACGAATCGCTGATCGGACGATGTTCGCGTTTCATTCTCACCATATGTTGTGCGCCGCCTCACCGCGACAACACAACCATAGCGATTCATTCCGCGCCTTGAGGGCTGGATCCGGCGGCTGGCGTTAACTTCTGACGGATTTCATGTGACCTTATTGACACGTGACCATATTGTCACTTATAGGTCGCTCATGGATGCGATTTTCAAGGCGCTTGCCGACGAAACCCGGCGCAATCTGCTCGACATGCTTCGCGAGCGTGACGGACAGACCCTGTCGGAACTCGAGCAGCAAATGGGCATGACGCGCTTCGGCGTGATGAAACATCTCAAGGTGCTTGAGGACGCATCCTTGGTGGTCACGCGGCGATCCGGACGCTTCAAGCACCACTATCTGAACGCGGTTCCACTCCAGCAGGTCATCGACCGGTGGATCGAGCCGCTCGTGCAAAAGCCGATGGCGAGGATGGCCCTCGACCTCAAGGCGCAGTTGGAAGGAACCGGACCGATGACGACAACCAATGACGGCCCACCCGATTTCGTGCTGGAGACCTATATCAGGACGACCCCCGAAACGCTCTGGGATGCGCTCACCGACGGCGGCAAGACCCCGCATTTCTACATCGCCGGCGCCCGCCTGAAGAGCGATCTGAAAAAGGGCGGCCGCTTCGACTATCTCGGCCCCGACGGCAGCCTCATGCTCGGCGGCGAGATCCTTGCGATCGACCCGCCCCGGCGTCTCGAAGCGACGTTCGAGCCCGGCTGGGGCGAGGACAAGAAACCCTCGCGCTGCGTCTACGAGATCGAAAAGCAGGGCGATGCGTGCAAGTTCACCATCCTGCACTACGGCCTGCCCGCCGGTCAGGAGGGCGTGCGCGAAGGATGGGCCCGGATCGCCTCGAGCCTGAAGACCTGGATCGAGACCGGTCAGCCCGCCGCCTTCACCAACGCCGCCTAGCTGCCCTGGCCGCGCACGGAAAGCGCCGCATCGATCAGTGCGAACGCATCCGGGCTCGCCCAGTGGGCGGGCCCGTTCATGTTGGCGATCACGCAATCGTTCTCGTCGATCAGCAGCGTCACCGGCAGGCCCAGCGCCAGCCCCTCGCGCCGCAACGTGTTGAACACGCCGATCGTCGGATCGTGGTAGAAGGCCAGATCGTCGACGCCGATCTCCTCGAGGAACGCGCGGGGCTTTTCGTCCGAGCCGCCATCGACGGAGATCGCCACCACTTCGAAATCATCGCCGCCGCGTTCGACCTGCAGCTCCTCCAGCCAAGGCATCTCCTCGCGGCACGGCGCGCACCAGGTGGCCCACAGATTGACGAGCCGCAGCTTGCCGCCCGTATCGGCCATCGTGATCGGCGCGCCGGACCCGTCGTTGAAGGCCAGCGCCGACAGGTTTTCGGGATCGTCGCGCAGGCCCATGGCGGCCACGTCCCCCGTCAGATAGGGCTCGATCGCCGTGGCATAGGCCCCGTTGCAGGCGCCGGCGGCCTGCTGGCCGTTGTCAGAGGCGCCCCCGCTCCCGTATACGCCGGCGGAACCGAGCGCCGCGGCGACGGCGACGACAAGGGCGGCGATCACGCCCATCGTCAGGCCGCGGCGGCCCTTGCTGCTCTTGTCCTGCTCCGGAGACGGATTGTCCATGTCGCATTCATCCAATTCAAAGGGCGGCGCCGAGGCGGCGTCCAACCAGATGTGGGGCGGCCGCTTCGCCTCCGGCCCCGCCGCCGTCATGGAGGAGATCAACGCCTCGATCGGTTTCGATCGTGCGCTCTACAGCCAGGACATTGACGGGTCCATCGCCCATGCCACCATGTTGGCGGCGACCGGCGTCATTTCCAGTGCCGACCGCGATGCCATCATCGACGGTTTGACCACGATACGGTCGGAAATCGAGGCGGGCACGTTCACTTTTTCGCGCGCGCTCGAGGACATCCACCTGAACATCGAGGCGCGGCTGACCGAACTGATCGGCCCGGCCGGCGGGCGTTTGCACACGGCGCGGTCGCGCAACGACCAGGTCGCGCTCGATTTCCGCATGTGGGTGCGCGACGAATTGCGCCGCACCGAAGCGGCGCTCAAGGCGCTGATCGGCGCGTTCCTGGGCCGCGCCGAGGAACATGCGCGCACCGTCATGCCCGGCTTCACCCATCTGCAGACGGCGCAGCCGGTGACCTTCGGCCATCACTGCATGGCCTATGTGGAAATGTTCGGCCGCGACCTGTCGCGCGTGCGCGACGCGCTGGAACGGCTCGACGAATGCCCGCTCGGCGCGGCCGCGCTGGCCGGCACCGGCTTTCCGATCGACCGGCAGATGACCGCCGAGGCGCTCGGATTTTCCGGTCCGACGCGCAACTCGATCGACACGGTCTCCGACCGGGATTTCGCGCTCGAATTCCTGTCGGTCGCCTCGATCTGCGCCACGCACCTGTCGCGGCTGGCCGAGGAGATCGTCATCTGGTCGACGCCGCAATTCGGCTTCGTGACCCTGTCGGACGCCTTCTCGACCGGCTCGTCGATCATGCCGCAGAAGAAGAACCCGGACGCGGCCGAACTGGTCCGGGCGAAAACCGGCCGGATCAACGGCGCGTTCGTCGCGCTGTCGACCGTCATGAAGGGCCTGCCGCTCGCCTATTCCAAGGACATGCAGGAAGACAAGGAACAGCTGTTCGATGCCGCCCGGGCGCTCGACCTGGCGCTCGCGGCGATGACCGGCATGGTCGCCGACCTGAAGGTCGACGAAAAGGCGATGAAGAAGGCCGCAGGCGCGGGCTATTCGATCGCCACCGATCTGGCCGACTGGCTGGTGCGGGAACTGGGCCTGCCGTTCCGCGAGGCCCATCACGTCACCGGCCGCGCGGTGGCGCTTGCCTCCGAGCGCGGCGTCGGGCTCGAAAGACTGTCGCTCGACGATCTGCGCACGATCCACGACGGCATCACCGCAGATGTCTTCTCGGTTCTGACTGTGACCAGATCCGTCGCCAGCCGCACCAGCTTCGGCGGCACCGCGCCGCGCGAGGTGAAGAAGCAGATACGCCACTGGCGCAAGCGGCTCGAGAAGATGGGGTGATGTTTCCGGGGCTCGCATAATCGCCTCAGGCCGAAACCGTTACCCCCACCCCTCACCCCTCCCCCGCACGCGTGGGAGGGGAGACATCCGCCGCGCGCCACAACCACCATATTCTGAGCCAGGCTCGGAGTAAGCGATGGAGCCCGATGCTAACGCCCCCCTCCCACGCTTGCGGGGGAGGGGTGAGGGGTGGGGGCAACATGGGGGCCGGAACGAACGCGGAAGGGACTTGCTTCAACCGGCCCTTGCAAGCCCGGCCCGTTTGACGCACACAGGCGCCCGACCCGCTCACCGGAAATTCGCCATGGCCGTCCGCACCGTCATGACCCGTTCAGCGCTCGCCGCGCTCCTTCTCGCGCTCGCCGCCTGCGGCCGCGCAGGACCGCTCGAACCGCCGCCTGCCAGCGCCACGGCGACAACGGGTCAGGCGGCCGATCCTGAACCGGCCCCCGCCGACCGCGGTTTCATCCTCGATCCGCTGATCGAGTGAGCGCAGGTCCGTGAACCATTTCCAGTACCGTGATGGCGTCCTTTACGCCGAGGACGTGCCGCTGCCGTCGATCGCCGAGGCCGTCGGCACGCCGTTCTACTGCTATTCGACCGCCACGCTGACGCGCCATTACGAGGTCTTCGCCGGCGCCTTTTCCGACATCGACGCGCTGATCTGCTACGCGCTGAAGGCCAATTCGAACCAGGCAGTGCTGGCGACGCTTGCCAGGCTCGGCGCGGGCGCCGACGTGGTCTCGGAGGGCGAATTGCGGCGCGCGCTCGCCGCCGGCATCACCCCCGACAGGATCATGTTCTCCGGCGTCGGCAAGACCGCCGCCGAAATGGATTTCGCGCTTTCGGTCGGCATCCGCTGCTTCAACGTGGAATCCGAGCCCGAACTGGAACTGCTGTCGGACCGCGCCGTCGCCGCCGGCACGACCGCGCCTGTCTCGATCCGCATCAATCCCGATGTCGATGCCAGGACGCACGCCAAGATCACCACCGGCCGCAGCGGCGACAAGTTCGGCATTTCATGGCTGAAGGCGCGCGACGTCTATCGCCACGCCGCGGCGCTGCCGGGCCTGCGCGTCAACGGCATCGACATGCATATAGGCAGCCAGATCACCGACATGCAGCCCTTCGATGCCGCCTTCGCCCTGCTCGCCGAACTGGTCGGAACGCTGCGCGCCGACGGGCACGCGATCGAGCACGTCGACCTGGGCGGCGGGCTCGGCATTCCCTATCGCGGCGACAACAATCCGCCGCCGCTGCCCGACGACTACAGCGCCATCGTCAGGAAGCATCTGGGTCCGCTCGGCGTGACGACGATCTTCGAGCCCGGCCGGCTGATCGCCGGCAATGCCGGCGTGCTGGTCACGACGACGCTCTTTCTCAAGCAGGCCGACCACAAGAACTATCTGATCGTCGACGCGGCGATGAACGACCTGATCCGGCCGACGCTCTACGACGCCTGGCACGACATCGAACCGGTCCGGCTGCCCGCGGACGACGCGCCGCGCCTGACGCTCGATGTCGTCGGTCCGGTCTGCGAGACCGGCGATTATCTCGGCCATGACAGGGAGATGGCACGGCCCGAACCGGGCGATCTGTTCGCGATCCGCACCGCCGGCGCCTATGGTGCGGTGCAGGCGGGAACCTACAATTCGCGCCTGCTGGTGCCCGAGGTGATCGTCCATGGCGACCGCTGGCATCTGGCGCGCCGGCGGCCTTCCTATGACGAGATGATCGGCATGGACAGCGTGCCCGCCTGGCTCTGAGCGCCCGAACCGCGCTGCGGATTACAAAAGCGTGAGCGGTTTTCGCCTCGCCAACGCCATATATGCTGCTATCTTCGCCATGGTGAGACGAGGACACCGCACCATGGCCGCACCTCCTTCCGCCGCCCCGGAGAACCCCCGCGACGAACACGACCACGAAAGAGACGGCCATGACATCCGCCGCCTGAACGCCGGCGCCGGCCTGGGTTTTGCGCGCTGGTTCAGCCGCGCCGTGATCGTCGCCGAACGCGTCGCCCCGCTCGTCCTGCCGCTGACCCTCGTCGTCTGCCTGTTCCTGATCCTGTCCTGGTTCGGCTTCTTCCGCGCCGTTCCCGACCTGGTCCGGATCGGCACGGCGATCGTGCTCGGCCTCGCCGGTCTGGCATCGCTGTGGCCGCTGCGGCATCTGGTCATGCCGGCCGATTTCGACGTCGACCACCGGCTCGAACGCGACAATCGCCTGGCGCACCGGCCGATCACCACGCAGGACGATGCGCTGGCGCGCGACGACGATCCGTTCGCACGCGCCCTTTGGAAGGCGCATCAGGAACGCATCGCAAGGGGCCTTGGCCGCGTCGATCCGGTCCGCGCCCGGACGACCATCCCGGCGCGCGATCCATGGGCCCTGCGCGCACTGGTGCCGCTGCTCCTCGTGACCGCCTTCGCCTTTTCCTTCGCGCCGGGAGGCGGCGCGCTGACCGACATCGCCCGCAGCCACTCAAGCGAGGTCGTCGTGCCGGCCCGCGTCGATGCCTGGGTCACACCGCCCGCCTATACGGGCATCGCGCCGATCTTCCTGACCTCGGACCTGAACGCCGACAAGTCCGCCTTCACCGTGCCCGAGGGCAGCGTCGTGACGGTCCGCATCGCCGGCGGTAACGGGGCCGAGCAGGTCAGCTTCCCTTCGCCGGACGTCGCGGTCGAGGCAGAAGGCGGCGCCGACGGTCAGGCCCGCGCCTTCGAGACCGTGGTCGACGCGGGCGGCGAACTGGCGATCACCGACGGCGAAACGGCGCTCGGCCGCTGGACCGTCACCATGACCGAGGACGACGCGCCCGAAATCGCCTTTGCCGCCGAGAACCCGCTCGAACGGGCCGCCAACGGTACGATGACGTTGAGCTATGTGACGACGGACGATTACCGCGTCGCCGGCGCGCGCGGCCTGATCGAGCTCGCCGCCCCCGATGCGGAGGGCACGCGGCCGCTCTACGATCCGCCCGAGCTGCCGCTCTCGCTGCCGCGCCGCAATGCCGACGATGGCTCCGCCCGCACCGTCCGCGATCTGACCGAGCATCCGTGGGCCGGCGCCGAGGTTCGCATGACGCTCGAGGCGGAGGACGATCTGGGTCAGATCGGGCAAAGCGCCACCCGCACGCTCGTGCTGCCCGGCCGGCCCTTCTCCAATCCGCTGGCGCGCGCGATCATCGAGCAGCGCCGGCATCTTGCGCTCGACGCCAACCGGCAGGACGCCATCGTCGATCTGTTCGATGCGTTGATGCTCTATCCCGAGGAGACGATCGACAACGCCTCCCATTTCCTCGGCCTGTCGACGGCCCGCACGCGGCTGGCCGACGCACGCAACGACGACCAGTTGCGCGACGTGGTCGACTATCTGTGGGAGGTGGCCCGCCAGATCGAGGATGGCGGACTGACCGATGCCGAGCGCCGCCTGCAGCAGGCCCAGCAGGCGCTGCGCGAAGCGCTCGAGAACGGCGCCTCCGAAGAGGAGATCGCCCGGCTGATGGACGAGCTGCGCCAGGCGATGCAGGACTACATGCGCGAGTTCGCCGAGCGCGCACTGAACGATCCCGACCTCGCGCAGCAGATGCCGCAGATGGACGGGCAGGAACTGACGCCGCAGACGCTCGACGAGATGATGGACCAGCTCGAGGAAATGGCCCAGTCGGGCGCGCGCGAGCAGGCCATGCAGATGCTCGACCAGCTCCAGAACATGATGAACAACCTTCAGATGGCGCGGCCCAATCCCCAGGGCGAGGGCCAGAACCCGGCCCAGCAGCAGATGAACGAACTGGGCGAGATCCTGCGCGAGCAGCAGGAGCTGATGGACGAGACCTTCCGCCAGAACCGGCAGGGACAGCAAGGTCAGCAGGGTCAACCCAACCAGCAGGGCCAGATGGGGCAGAACGGCCAGCAGCCGGGCCAGCAACCCGGACAGCAGCCGGGCCAGCAGGGCCAGCAGCCCGGACAGGGGCAGATGGGACAGAATGGCGAGGGCCAGCAGCGCGGTCCGGGACTGCAGGGACTTGCGCCCGGCCAGCAGGCCCTTCAGCAGCGGCTCGACGACTTCATGGAGGGGCTGCGCGGCATGGGCATCGAGCCGGGCGACGACTTCGGCGAGGCCGGCCGTTCGATGGGCGAGGCCGGCGAGGCGCTGGGCGGCAACGAGGGCGAGCAGGCGCTGGCCGAACAGGGCAACGCGATGGACGCGCTCAGACGCGGCGCCGGCGAGATGATGCAGCAGATGCAGCAGCAGGCCCAGAACGGACAGGCCGGCTCGATGGAACCCGGCGGAACCCGCAACGGTGACAGCCGCGATCCGCTCGGCCGGCCGCAGCGCTCATCGGGCCCCGATTTCGGCGAGTCGGTCGACGTGCCCGACGAGATCGACGTGCGTCGCGCCCGCGAGATCCTCGATGCGATCCGCGAGCGGCTCGGCAACGCGCTGTCGCCGCAGCTCGAGCGCGAATATCTCGAGCGGCTGCTGGATCTGCGCTGAACGGGATAATGCCGGCCGACGCGCCGCCGAGACATGACGGGCGCGATGCCGGCCGAATGCGAGCCGGCGCGGCCGATTCAGTAGGTCACGGTCTTGTAGTACGCGCCCGGAACGAGCCGTTCGTCGGGCTCGAGCCCGTTGAGCACGCGGAAGAAGCCGGCCCGATCCGTGCTGCCAAGCATCGTCCGTGACAGCGTATCCACCGTGTCGCCGGCACCGGCGCGGACGACGCGGATACGCAGCGGCTTGAGTTCGGCTTTTTCAGCGTCCGACAGAAGCCGGAACCCGGTGCGGCTGTTCTGCGCCAATGGTTCGAGCGCGGCCGATCCCACCGGAACGGCCACGAGCACGCGATAGACCTGCGCCGGTCCACGCACCACCGTCACATCGAACGCCCAGCGACCGACGGTCGCCCGAGCCACCGCGGCGTCGAGCCCGTTGACCTTCGTCGCGCGCACGCTCGACCGGTCGAGCCCTTCGACCCAGCCGCTGAGCAGATAATCGGTGAGCGCCTGGGTGCTCGGGACGTCGACACCGTCGAAACGGATGCCGGCGCCGTCGCTCGCACGCGCGGCAAGCACGGCTTCGGGGCGGTTCTCGATCTCGAAGCCGGCCGGGAACTCGAATGCGATGCCGAGTTCGGCATGGGCATAGGTGTTGCCGCGCACATAACCCTCGTCAGGACTGTCGCCGAACAGCATGCCGTCGATGCCCGCCAGATAGGCGTTGCGGTCGCGTTCGCCCACGGTCCCCGGCGCGCCGAGCTTGCGCGCATGGCCGAGCGCCAGCGAGACGCGCTGCGGCGTCGACGGATGCGTCGAAAGAAAGTCGAGGCTGTTCTCCTGCGCGCTCGAACCGCTGCGGAACGCATTGAAGGCGCTCATCGCCTGCTGGAAGTCGGCGGCCGCATAGGGATCGAAGCCCGCTTCACCCATCGCCGCAATGCCGATCGCATCGGCCTCCAGCTCCTGATTACGCGAGAACTGCGCCAGCGCCACCTTGCCGCGCGCCAGGGCGCGCTCTCCGGCCGCCTTGTCCGAAAGGACCTCGGAGACGACGCGGCTCGCCAGAACGGCCTCGGCCTCGCGCTGCTGCCGCAGGACACCGTGATTGGCGGTCACGTGCGCCATCTCGTGCGCGATCACCGCGCCCAGTTCCGCCGAATCGTTGGCGACCGCCAAAAGGCCGCGCGAGACGTAGAGATAGCCGCCGGGCAGGGCGAACGCGTTGATCACCGGCGTGTCGAGGATCGAGACCTGGTAGACCTGGCTGGGATTGTCGGAGACCGTCACCAGCCGGCCGACGATGCCGGCCACCATGCGCTCGAGCCGGGTGTCCGAATATTCGCCGCCATAGGAGGCAAGGATGCGCGGATGCTGGGCCGCGCCGATGCGCGCCAGGCGTCCGGTGCGCACATTGTCGGCGATGACGGGCCGCGCCGACGGCGAAAGGTCGGAATCAAGCCCCATATTGGTCAGCGACGTGCAGCCCGCCAGCGCCACCGCCGCACCGGCGAGCAGCATCGCCCGGCGCAGGCGCCGGCTCACAATCTGCCAGGGTCGGTCCGGTTGGTGCATTGCGCGCCGCCTCTGGTGCGGCCGCTCGCCGCAGGGTCTTCGGGCAATCAGCCCCTTGCTGGTTAAAGCCCGGTTAAGCTTCCCGGGCAACGCCCCTGTGGCGGCCAAATCTGGCAAAAGCGCGTCAAGACGGCGTCTGTCTCGAACCCAGATAGGCACGGACCGTCTCGTTTTCACCGTCATCGAGCAATCGGTCCGTCGGGCCCTGGGCGGCGACACGGCCGCCATCGATGAAGACGAGGTCGGAGGCGATCCGGCGCGCGTCGTCCGGATCGTGGCTGACCATGATCACCGTCATCGCCATCCGCCGGTGGAGGTCGGCCACCAGATCGAGCATCGCCGCGCGCAGCGCGGGCCCGAGCGATCCGAACGCCTCGTCAAGCATCAGCACGGGCCGATCGCGCACCAGCGCGCGGGCGATGGCGACGCGCTGGCGCTCCCCGCCGGACAGCGCGCCGGGCTTGCGGGTCTCGTAGCCGGCAAGTCCGACCGCATCGAGCGCCTCGGCGAGCTTGCCGCGCGCGGCCGAATCGAGCCTGAGATCGGGCGCGATGCCAAGGCCGACATTGGCGGCCACGTCGAGATGGGCGAACAGATTGTTGTCCTGAAAGACGATCGAAACCGGACGACGCGCCGGCGGCAGGCGCGTGATATCCGCATCGCCGATCAGAATGCGGCCACTCTCGGCCCGCTCGAAGCCGGCGATCAGCGCCAGCAGCGTCGACTTGCCCGACCCGCTCGGCCCCATCACCGAGGTCACCCGTCCCGGCGCGAAGGCGCAATCAAAACGCATCGCCGGCTCGTCCGGCCGGTAGCGGAACGACAGCGCCTCGCACCGCACACTGGTGCCGCCCCCGCTCATCGTGCCGCCCCCGGCGCCGACCGACGCGCAAAGTGTTCGGCGGCCAGCATGAGGATCATCGTCATCACCATCAGGATCAGCGCAAGGCCCGCCGCATCGTCCGTGCGATAGGCGCCCATGCGCTGCAGGATGAGGAACGGCATGGTCCGCACCTGCTCGGAACCGAACAGGGCGATCACGCCGAGATCGCCGAGCGACAGGGCGAAGGCGAATGCCGAGGCCGCGATCAGCGGCGCCCGCAACACGGGCCAGGACACGAGCCGCGCGCGCGCAAGGCCGCCGATGCCCAGATGCGCGCACAGCCGGCCGTGCCGTTCCTCGGCGGCGAGCATGGCCGGCAGCATCAGCCGGGCGGCAAACGGCATCGCCATCGCCGCGTTGACCGAAACCACCATGAAGGGTGCGGCCGCATAGACGTCCGTGACCGTGCGCAGGGCGATGAACCAACCCGCCGCGATGACGATCGGCGGCACCACCAGGATCAGCGAGGGCGCCTGCGCAAGAACGGTCTCCCAGGTGCCGGGCGCGCCGGAGAAGCGACGTCGCGCCGCCAGCACGACAGCGCCCCGGCACAGAAGGCCCGCCAGCAGGACGGCGAGCAACGCCGCCAGAAGGCCCAGGCCGATCGAGGTGCCGATCGCGCCCAGAACCGACCGCTGCGTGAACAGACGGCCGAGATCGGCGACCAGTCCGCCGGCGATGATGGCGATGAACGGCAGGGCGACGAAGACGACCGCGACCAGAACGACGAGCGCGGGTACCCGGCCTGCAAGACCGCGCGCCCCGACGACCGGCGCGCGACGGTCGGCCTCGGCGACCGTCATGCCCGACTCGACCGCGCCCCCGGCCAGCGCGAACAGGGCGACGGCCGTGATCGTGATCGCCAGTTGCAGCAGCGTGAGCACGACCGCCCGCGGAATGTCGAAGTCGAAGGTCAGAGCCTGGTAGAGGGCCACCTCCAGCGTGGTGGCGCGCGGGCCGCCGCCGAGGATCAGGACGATGGCGAAGCTGGTCACGCACAGCATGAAGATCAGTGCCGACGCGCTCGCGGCGGCCGGGCGCATGATCGGCCAGTCGACCAGCCGGAACCGGCTGACCGGACCCATGCCGAGCTGGCCGGCAAGCCGGTCATATTCGGCCGGCATCACGGCCAGCGCCCCGAACAGGATGCGCGCCGCCAGCGGCAGGTTGAAGAACACATGCGCGATCAGGATGCCCGAAAGACCGTAGATCGACGGCGCGGCGAGCCCGGCCCTTTCGGCCAGCGCGCGAACAACGCCCTGTTCGCCATAGAGCGCGACGATGCCGAGCACGGCGACGATCTGCGGCAGCGCCAGCGGCAGGGCGAACAGCGCCAGCGCAGCCCGGCGCAGCCAGCCATCGGCGAGACGATGGAAGGCGATCGCCACCGGAATGGCGAGCCCGACCGACAGCAGCGTCGACAGCACCGCCTGCCACAGGGTGAAGCGCACGATGCGCCAGACGGTCGGATCGGCGAGAACCGACATGGCATCGGGCGCCGTGCCGGCCTGGCCAGCGAGCGCGCCGATCGCAACCAGACACAGCCCGATCAGAACGACACCGGCCGCCATGGCACCGGCCAGAGCCGGGCGCATGGCCACCACCGTCATCGCGCCCGCCCGGTCATCGGCTGAACGCCTCGAGCCACTGGTCGGTCCACGCCTTGCGGTTCTCGGAGACCGTTTCCGGGTCGAACAGGAGCGCTTCGTCCGGATCGACCATCTCGCCGAAGACCGGATCGATCGCGTCCACCGGCATGAAGGCCGGCAGCATCCAGTTGGTCTGCGGGATGATCTGCTGGAATGCCTCGCCGGTCATGAACTGCAGGAAGTCGCCGGCCAGTTCGTTGTCCGCCGCCTGGCTGGTGAGCGCGGCGACCTCGATCTGCATGTAGTGGCCTTCCTCGAACGCCATTGCCTGGTAGCGTTCGGTCTCGTCCAGCAGGATATGGACCGCCGGAGACGTCGTGTAGGACAGCACCATCGGCACTTCGCCGTTGGTGAACAGATTGTAGGCCTCCGACCAGCCCGGCGTGACGGTCAGAACCCGGTCGGCCAGCTTCTCGTACGCCGCAGGCGCCTCCTCGCCATAGAGCTTCTTCAGCCACAGCAGCAGACCGAGGCCCGGCGTCGAGGTGCGCGGATCCTGAATGGCGATCTTCGACGCGTCTTCGCTGTTCAGAAACGCCTCCATCGAGGCGTAGGGCTCGTCGATCGTCTCGGTGTCGTAGACGACCGCGAAGTAGCCGAAGTCGAACGGCACGAACATCTCGTCGTCCCAACCGCCGGGGATGGCGGTCTCGGGCATGTCGATACCGTGCGGCGCGAAGAAGCCGCTTTCGCGCGCCTCGGCCATCAGATTGGTGTCGAGGCCGAGCACGATGTCGGCATCGGTACGGCCACCTTCCAGCCGCAGCCGGTTGAGCAGCGCCACGCCATCGGCGACCGAGACGAACTCGAGGTCGCAGGCGCATTGCGCCTCGAAAGCCTCCTCCACCTGCGGGCCCGGGCCCCATTCGGCGGTGAAGCTGTCATAGGTGTAGACGGTCAGCGTCCGGTCGTTCTGCGCCAGGGCGGGCGCGACGAGGATGGAGCCGGCGGCCAGCGCGGCAAGAGTGGAACGGATAAGGGACGGGGCGTGCATTTCGGCACCTCCATGGTTCGTGTTGAACGGGACAGGCGCCGGCGGTCAAAGCCGCACAATCGCGTCTAATCCCTACGCCGGTGCTAACCGGATCAGGTTCATCGGGTTGGCTTTCGCCTCTCAGCCGTTTCCGGCACCCCGTTAGAAGCAACACGGACCTAGCAACGCGGTTCGCACAATTCAAGCCAAACCTGCCGATCCAACCAAACCCTTGGCGCGACGCGGGAAAGCGCGATAAGCGGGGGCATGAACGCGCCCCACGCCGACCGCTTCGCCATCCTTCTGGACGGGGAACTCACACCGACGCCGAGAGTTGCGCGGCAGATCGACGGTGCCCGAGTAATCGCGGCTGACGGCGGCATGCGTCACGCCGAAGCGCTGGGCCTGCGGCCCGAACTGTGGGTCGGCGACTTCGATTCCGCACCCGCCGCGCTGCTCGAGACCCACGCCGGCGTGCCCCGCCAGGATCACCCCTCGCGCAAGGACGTCTCGGACGGCGAGATCGCGATCGGCGAGGCCGTGGCGGCCGGCGCGCGGTCGCTTATCCTGTGCGGCGCGCTCGGGGGTGAGCGCACCGACCACACGCTGTTCAGCATGCTGCTTGCCATCCGCCTTGCCGAACGGCAGGGGCTCGACGTGATCCTGACGAGCGGCCGCGAGGAGGCCGTGCCGCTCCTGCCGGGAATGCGCCGGTGCCCGGACTGGCCCGTCGGCACGCTGTTCTCGGTGATCCCGTTTTCCGACCTTTCGGACCTGACGATTACGGGGGCCGACTGGCCGCTCGACCGCGTCGAAGTGGCCATGGGCAGCTCGCTCACCCTGTCCAACAGCGCCTCCGACGCGCTCGGCCTTACGTTGGGGCATGGAACCGCCGCGGTGGTCGCGGCGTTCGCGCTGTGATATCGGACACTTTGCGAACTTTGTGGTGCGCATAGTTCGAACGATCTCAACAGGGAGACCAAGACATGAAAATTGCATTGACGATCGCCGCTGTGGCGACCGCCGGCATGCTGGCCGCCGGCTGCACGACGACCGAGCAGCGGGCCGCGGGCGGCGCATTGCTGGGCGGCGGTATCGCAGCTGCGACGGGCGGCAATGCCGGCACGATCGCCGCAAGCGCGGCCGCTGGCGCAGGCGCCGGTGTCCTGCTCGATACGCTCGATGACGGCCGGACCTGCCGCTATCGCCGTCCCGACGGCAGCACCTACATCGCGCGCTGCCCGTAAGCGGCAACGCATGAGCGACGGATCGCGGCTCGCCTGACGGCGGGCCGCGTCCGCACGCGACGATAACGGTCGACCCGATGGGTTGATTTCCGTCGGCGCGATCGGCACATGCGCATCGATCCGATGCACTGGACGATGCCATGGCCGCGCCCGCGCCGCTTTTGCGGCTCGAAGACATCTCGTTGACGTTCGGCGGCGCACCGCTGCTGGCCGATGTCGCCGTCTCCGTTCATCAGGGCGACCGCATCGCGCTCGTCGGCCGCAACGGATCGGGCAAGTCCACGCTTCTGAAGATCGCGGCCGGGCTCGTCGAACCCTCGGCGGGCGAGGTCATCACGGAACGCGGCGCGACCGTGCGCTACCTGCCACAGGCCCCCGATCTTGCCGATTATCCGAGCCTTCGGGCCTATGCCGAGGCGGACCTCGGCCCCCTCGACGACCCCCACCGCGCCGAGCGCCTGCTGATCGAACTGGGCCTCGATCCGGAACGGGGCCCCGCCGGCCTTTCGGGCGGTGAGGCGCGCCGCGCCGCGCTTGCGCGCACGCTCGCGCCCGAACCCGATCTCGTCCTGCTCGACGAGCCGACCAACCATCTCGACCTTCCCGCGATCGAATGGCTCGAAGGCGAGATCGCGCGCATGGCATCGGCGGTCGTCGTCATCTCGCACGACCGTCGGTTCCTCGAGAACGTCAGCCGCAAGACCTTCTGGCTCGACCGCGGCACGGTGCGCGAGAATCGCGCCGGCTTCGGCGCGTTCGAAGCCTGGCGCGATAAGGTGCTGGAGGAAGAAGAACGCGACCTGCACAAGCTCAAGCGCAAGATCGTGCGCGAGGAGCACTGGCTGACCTATGGCGTCACCGCGCGCCGCAAGCGCAACCAGCGCCGCCTCGGCGAACTCAACGCCCTGCGCCAGCGCTTCCGGAGCCACGAACGCGCGCCCGGAACCGCGAAGCTCGAGGCGACCGAAACGGCCGCATCGGGCAAGCTGGTCATCGAGGCAGGCTCCGTCTCCAAGACGCTCGGCGGAAAGCCGCTGGTGCGCGACTTCTCCGTCCGGGTCCATCGCGGCGACCGGATCGGGCTTGTCGGCCCGAACGGCGCCGGCAAGACGACGCTCGTCCGCCTCCTCACAGGCGACCTGGACCCGGATGAAGGCACCATACGCCATGGCGCTAATACCGAACTGGCGATGCTCGACCAGCGCCGTGCCGCGCTCGATCCCGACGAGACGCTCGAACACTTCCTGACCGATGGGCGCGGCCAGTCGCTGATCGTCGGCGGTGCTCAAAAGCACGTCGCGTCCTACATGAAGGATTTCCTGTTCAATCCGGAACAGGCCCGAACGCCGGTGCGCGAACTCTCCGGCGGCGAGAAGGCCCGGCTCGTACTGGCAAAGCTTCTGGCGCGACCGGCCAATCTGCTCGTTCTCGACGAGCCGACCAACGATCTCGACATGGAAACCCTCGACCTGCTCGAAGAACTCGTCGCCGGCTTCGACGGCACCGTGCTTCTGGTCAGCCACGACCGCGACTTTCTCGATCGGACGGTCAATGCCGTGATCGCGCCCGATCCCGACCGCGACGGCCGCTGGATCGCCTATGCCGGCGGCTATTCGGACATGGTCGCCCAGCGCGGCGCCGCCAAAGAAAAGCCCCGGTCTGCGACCAGCGACTCGCCTTCCCGGTCCCGGCCAAACCCGCGCGAAAAGGAGAGCCGGCCACCGGCCCCGTCCGGCAAGCTCTCCTACAAGGACAAGTTCGCGCTCGAAACCCTGCCCGGCGAAATCGAGGCGCTCGCCGGCGAGATTGCGGAACTCGAAGCGCGGCTCGCCGATCCGGACTTCTTCGCGCGCGATCCGGCCGGCTTCTCCGCGACAGCCGAGGCGCTCGAAGAACGGCGTGCCGAGCACGCAGCCAAGGAAGAACGCTGGCTGGAACTTGAAATGCTGCGCGAAGAGATAGAGGCGGGCTGAGCCCGGGACGCACCGCCCCGCCGACCACCGTTCATCTGCGGTTCAGCAGGACCCCGTCAGGGTCGGAAGCCTCTACGCCACGGAAAAGGCCGCGCATTCGATGGGGCATGCGCGGCCACCCGACCGTGGCTAGCTGAAGAACTGTCCGCCATTGGCCGAAATCGTCGACCCGGTGATGAAGCCGGCATCGTCGGAGGCGAGGAACGCCACACAGCGGGCGATCTCGTCGGGTTCGCCCAGGCGGCCGGCCGGGATTTGCGCGATGATCTGTTCGCGCACCTTTTCCGGCACCGCCATGACCATTTCGGTTGCGATATAACCCGGACAGATCGCGTTGACCGTGATGTTGGCCCGGGCGCCTTCCTGGGCGAGGCTGCGCACGATGCCGATATCGCCGGCCTTCGTGGCCGCATAGTTGGCCTGCGCGAACTGCCCCTTCTGACCGTTGACCGAACTGATCACGATCACGCGGCCGAACTTGCGCTCGCGCATGCCGGGCCAGACCGGATGGATCGTGTTGAAGACACCGGTCAGATTGGTGTCGATCACCTCTTTCCACTGGTCGGGCGTCATCTTGTGGAATGGCGCATCGCGCGTGATGCCGGCATTGGCGACCACGACATCGATCGGACCGAGGTCGGCCTCGACCTTCTCGATGCCGGCCTTGGACTCGTCATAGTCGGCGACGTTCCACTTGTAGGTCGCAATGCCGGTCGCGTCGGTGAAGGCCTTGGCCTTTTCGTCGTTGCCCGCATAGGTCGCCGCGACCGTGTAGCCGGCATCCTTCAGCGCCTTGGAAATCGCCTCGCCGATTCCGCGCGTTCCTCCCGTGACAAGCGCCACTTTGCTCATGATTGGTTCTCCTCCCTTTTTTGGGCCAACAGCGAATGGCGAGTAGCGAACAGATCGAAACGCGCGCTACGCAGCCACTCCCTATTCACCATTCGCTATTCGCTTCCCTCAGTCCCGTTCCACGCACATCGCAACGCCCATGCCGCCGCCGATGCACAGCGTGGCAAGCCCCTTCCTGGCGTCGCGACGGGCCATTTCGAACAGCAGCGTGTTCAGGATGCGGGCACCCGATGCGCCGACAGGGTGACCGATCGCGATCGCCCCGCCATTGACGTTGACGATCTCCGGGTTCCAGCCCATGTCCTTGTTGACCGCGCAGGCCTGGGCGGCGAACGCCTCGTTGGCCTCGACCAGATCGAGATCGTCGGTCTTCCAGCCCGCCTTTTCGAGCGCCTTGCGCGAGGCCGGGATCGGCCCGGTGCCCATGATCTGCGGATCGACGCCGGCCGTCGCCCAGGAGACGATCCGCGCCATCGGCGTGATGCCCCGCCTTTCGGCTTCGGCCGCGCTCATCAGCACCGCTGCCGCGCCGCCATCGTTGATGCCCGACGCGTTCGCCGCCGTCACCGTGCCCTCCTTGTCGAAGGCCGGGCGCAGCTTGCCGACGCCGTCCAGCGTCACGCCGTGCTTGATGTACTCGTCGTCCTCGACCACCGTCTCGCCCTTGCGGTGCTTGACGGTGTGGGCGACGATCTCGTCCTTGAACTTGCCGGCCTTCTGGGCCGCTTCGGCCTTGTTCTGGCTGGCGACGGCGAACTCGTCCTGCTGATCGCGGGTAAGCTGCCACTGGCGGGCGACGTTCTCGGCCGTATTGCCCATGTGATAGCCGTAGAACGCATCCATCAGGGCGTCCCTGAGCATGGTGTCGACCAGCTTGACGTCGCCCATCTTGGTGCCGCCGCGCAGGTGCTGGCAGTGCGGGGCCATCGACATCGATTCATGGCCGCCGGCGACCACGATCGACGCGTCGCCCGTGGCGATCTGCTGCATGCCGAGCGCCACCGCGCGCAGGCCCGAACCGCACAGCTGGTTGATGCCCCAGGCCGTGGTTTCCTGCGGGCAGCCGGCCGCCATGGCCGCCTGGCGCGCCGGGTTCTGCCCCTCGCCGGCCGAGAGGATCTGGCCCATGATCACCTCGTCGACATCGGCCGGATCGACGCCGGCACGCTCCAGCGCGCCCTTGATCGCCGTCGCGCCCAGTTCGTGGGCGGGGACGGTGGCGAACGCTCCGTTGAAGGCGCCCACGGGCGTGCGCGCGGCGCTTGCGATGACGATGGGTTCCATGACTGAACTCCTGGATTTTCCGTTCTCGGGGGCGCGGCGAGGCGCCGGGTGCGGCACCTGTGCCATATATCGCCGGCCATGCCTATTGGTTAAAGGGCCAAGACTTGGCGGACCGCGATCACCGATTGGTGCGATGCAAGAAACGTTTTGAATTCGATCAGATGACCGACTACTGTTGCGTCAACAGACAAGGTCGTCAGGCGCGCTGACGGCGACGGACGGACCTGAAGGAGATGTCCATGGCCAAGAACGATGGCGCAACGATCATCAAGAAGTACGCCAATCGCCGCCTCTACAACACCGGAACGAGCACCTATGTGACGCTCGACGACCTGGCGACGATGGTCAAGGAGGACGAGGATTTCGTCGTCCAGGACGCCAAGTCCGGTCAGGATATCACCCACTCGGTTCTCACCCAGATCATCTTCGAGCAGGAGGCCAAGTCGGGCCAGACCATGTTGCCGGTCTCGGTGCTGCGCCAGCTCATCTCGTTCTACGGCGACCAGATGCAGATGGTCGTGCCGAGCTATCTCGAACACTCCATGGCCGCCTTCGCCAAGGAGCAGGAACGCATCCGCGAGCAAATGGCCTCGATGGTGGGCAAGTCGCCGATGGACGTCATGGCGACCAGCCAGCAGATGTTCGGCGAACAGACCCAGCGCAACATGGCCCTGTTCCAGGAAGCCATGAAGATGTTCAACCCGTTCGCGGTAATGGCCGACATGCAGGCCAAGTCCGAACAGACCGGTTCCGAACAGGGCACGGGCAACGCCGCCGAAGGCGAACGGGCGGGCGACGATCTGCAGACCATGCGCGATCAGATCGCCGAGATGCAGCGCAAGCTCGACAGGCTCGGCTGAACCCGCCGGCCGGTTATTTCACGGCAACCCGCCCGGTTTCCGCAGGCCGCGACCGGTCTTCGATCACCGTCGCATCGATCTTCGACTTCGGCGTCCGGAGAAGGTCGGCATCGGCGGCGAGTGTCAGTTCATCGGCCCCGCGCGCCCTCGTGCTCTGCAGGACGTCATAGACCGAGGCGGTCGCCAGCATCAGCGCCTCGGCCTCGGTGCGGCCATCCAACAGATGCGCGACCAGCAGCGCGGCGGTCAGATCGCCGGTTCCATTCGGCACGCGGGCGAACGCCGGATGTTCGGCCAGAAGCGCTCCATGCGCCGTCACCAGCAGGTTGCCGGTGCGGTCCGGGGCGCCCGCGAACGCGCTCGTCACCAGAACCTTCGGCGGTCCGAGCGTCCGTGCGGCAGCGATCAGGTCGGCATTGTCCTTTAAGGGCCGACCGACGAGCCAAGCGAGTTCGAACCGGTTCGGCGTTGCAATGTCGGCCGCCGGCACCAAGTGCCCGGCGATGGCGTGCGCGACCTCGTCCGGCACGTAGAGCCCGTTCGCGTCGCCGATCACCGGATCGCAGGCGAACATCAGTCCCGGCCGCCTGCGGCGCAGCGACGTCACGGCATCGGCGATCGCAGGAACCTGATCGGGCGAGCCGATATAGCCCGAAAGAACCGCATCAATCTCGCCGGCGAACGGGCCGCCCGCCAGATCGGACATGAAGCCGGCAAACAAAGCCGGATCGTGCACCATGCGCGTCGCCGACCCGTGTCCGGGATGCCAGGGCAGGATCACCGTGGGCACGGCGATCACCGGATGGCCGAGGGTCTCGATCGCGAACACGGCGGCGCGATTTCCGACCGCGCCCCGCGCAACATGGCTGGAGATGACCGCAACGGCTCCGGGCAGGGGCGTGCGGCCCGCCGCGGATTCGGTCGTCCCGGTCATCGGGCCAGATAGCCGATCAGCCAGATCGCAAGACCGATGAAGGCGATGACCGACAGGCCGCGCCCGACCCGTCGACCCCACACTTCCGCCGGATCGGACGGATCGGCATCGGCGCCAGCCAGATGTTCGCGCGCCCGGCCCGCCGCCCGCACGAAAGAGGACTGGCCGACGACTTCCGCGTCGCGCTGGACACGTTCGAGCGCCTTGCGCGCTTCACGTTCGTTGGCGTGGGGATCGGGCTTGTCGTTCATCTCGTCGTCCACGGCCGGCACGGGGCATGCGTTCATCGCCACCGCCAGTCGCCCTGCATTTTGTAATGCAAACTGCCATGGCGCTGTTATGCTGTCGGTCTAGACCGCAAGGGCTGGCAAGTAAACGATAAAAGACCGACGGGAGGGGACATGGCAAAGGCAATGGCTGCGACGGCGAAGCGCAAGCTGACCCGAATCACCGACACGCTGGAACCGCAGGCCACGGCTCTCGCCGGCCCCCTGATCGCCGACGCGCACGCCGAGGATCTGGCCAATCTGGAAGAAGAGGTGCTCGCGGCCGCCATAGCGCTGGCCGCCGAGACGGTTGCGATCCATCGCGGACCGGATTCGCTGGTGCGGGTCCGCACGATGACCGACCGCGCCGGCCGGCCGGCCACGCTGTTCGCGGTCGTCAACGAGAACAAGCCCTTCCTGTTCGATTCGGTGCTCGGCGAGATCAACGCGGCCGTTCCCTCGGTCGAGTTCGTCGTCCATCCCGTGCTCGACATCCACCATGACGAAAAGGGCTTCGAGGTCGTCGACAAGTCGCGGCCGGGCATGGCGCTGCAGGAGACCGTCCGCACCAGCGTCATCTCCGCGATCGTCACCGGGATCGACGAGGCCCAGGCCGAAAAGATGGCCGACAACATCCGGTCCACCCTCGGTCAGGTGGCCTCGGCCGTGCGCGACTGGCGCGCCATGCTGGACCGGCTGGACGCGGTCGTCGCCGAACTGGAGAACGGCGTCCTGCCGGCACGCAAGAGCGACGTGAAGGAGGCGCTCGAATTCCTGCACTGGCTGCGCGAGGACAATTTCACCTTCCTCGGCATCCGCGAGTACGACTTCGTCGGCGGCGAAAAGCGCGGCAAGCTGCAGCGCGCCGACCAGCCGGCGCTCGGCATCCTCAGCGATCCCGACGTGCGTATCCTGCGGCGCGGCGACGATCCGGTGACCACGACGCCCGAGATTCGCGCCTTCCTGAACAGCCGCGACATCCTGATCGTCACCAAGGCGAACCTCAAGTCGGTCGTCCACCGCCGCACCTACATGGATTACATCGGCATCAAGCGCTACGACGACAAGGGAAAGCTGTCGGGCGAACTGCGGCTGGTCGGCCTGTTCACCTCGACCGCCTACACGCGCTCGGTGCTGCGCATCCCCTATCTGCGTTCGAAGATCGAGGCGGTGATCAAGCGCTCGCACCACGACCCCGACAGCCATTCGGGCAAGGCGCTGCTCAACGTGCTCGAATCCTATCCGCGCGACGAACTGTTCCAGATCGACGCGCCTGTGCTGACCCGTCACGCCGAGGCGATCGTGGCGCTGTCGGACCGTCCGCGCGTGCGCGTGCTCAGCCGCATCGACGCGTTCGACCGTTTCGTCTCGATCATCGTGTTCGTGCCGCGCGACCAGTACGATTCGGACATACGCGAACGGATCAGCGCCTACATGGCGCAGATGTATGACGGCCACGTCTCGGCCTTCTATCCGGCCTTCCCCGAGGGGCAGCTTGCGCGGGTCCACATCATCATCGGCCGGCGCAAGGGCAAGACGCCGACACCGACCCAGGCCTCGCTCGAGCGCGGCGTGGCGGCGATCATTCGCAGCTGGCAGGACGCGCTGCGCGAGGCGATCGTCGAGGCCGGCCTTGCGGTCGACGGCGATCTGTTCGCTTTCCCCGAATCCTACCGCGACACGGTGACGACCGAGCAGGCCGTCTCCGACCTTGCCTTCATCGACGCGATCACCGCCCAGAACCCGATGGCCGTCGATTTCCATCAGGAGGAGACGGCGGAGGAGCACACGGCCTCGCTGCGCATCTTCCACGCCGACGAGCCGGTCGCCCTGTCCGAGCGCGTGCCGCTGCTCGAGAACATGGGCTTCCGCGTCATCGCCGAACTGACCTACCGGATCGGCTGCAACGCGTCGCAGGAGGACCGTCCGCACTGCATCTGGCTGCACGTCATGCAGATCGAAAGCGCCTCGGGCGCGCCGGTCTCGCTCGGTGACGACGGCGAACTGTTCGAGGAGGCGTTCCGCGCCGTCTGGGCACGACAGATCGACAACGACCGTTACAATGCGCTGATCCTGGCGACCGGCATGAGCGCGCGCACGGTCACCGTGCTGCGCAGCTATGGCCGCTATCTGCGGCAGGCCGGCATCGCCTACAGCCAGGACTACATGGCGATCACGCTCGAACGCCACGCCGAACTGGCGCGGCAACTGTTCGAACTGTTCGACGCACGCTTCAATCCGGCGCGCCAGGCCGATCCTGACGAGGACACGGCCGTCACCGAAAAGCACCTGCTCGCCGCCTTCCGCGACGCGCTCGCCGAGGTCCCTTCGATCGACGAGGACCGCATCCTGCGGCGCTTCTGCTCGGCCATCCTGGCAACGCTGCGCACCAGCTTCTACAATCCCGATCCCGACGGCGGGAACCGCACGACGCTGGCGCTCAAGCTCGACCCCAAGGCGATCGATTCGCTGCCCGAGCCACGCCCCTATCGCGAGATCTTCGTGTTCGGTCCCGAGGTCGAGGGGGTGCATCTGCGCTTCGGCCCGATCGCCCGTGGCGGCCTGCGCTGGTCGGACCGTTCGGAGGACTACCGCACCGAGGTGCTCGGCCTGGTCAAGGCGCAACAGGTCAAGAACGCGGTGATCGTGCCCGTCGGCGCCAAGGGCGGCTTCCTGCCCAAGCGGCTGCCCCGGAGCGGCAGCCGCGAGGAGTTCTTCGAGGCTGGGCGGCAGGCCTACATCACCTTCGTCTCCGCGCTTTTGTCGGTGACCGACAATCTCGACGGCGAGACGGTCGTTCCGCCGCCGCACACGGTGCGCCGCGACGGCGAGGACCCCTATCTCGTCGTCGCCGCCGACAAGGGCACGGCAAGCTTCTCCGACACCGCCAACGCAATCTCGCAGGCGCATGGCTTCTGGCTCGACGATGCGTTCGCATCGGGCGGCTCGGCCGGTTACGACCACAAGAAGATGGGCATCACCGCGCGCGGCGCATGGGAGGCGGTCAAGCGCCATTTCCGCGAGATGGACAAGGACATCCAGACCGAACCGTTCACCGTGGTCGGCGTCGGCGACATGTCAGGCGACGTGTTCGGCAACGGCATGCTGCTGTCCGAGCAGATCCGGCTGATCGCCGCCTTCGACCATCGCGACATCTTCATCGACCCGGACCCCGATCCCGCCGCCAGCTTCGCCGAGCGCAAGCGGGTGTTTGAACTGGGCCGGTCGAGCTGGCAGGACTACGACATCTCCAAACTGTCGCGCGGCGGCGGCGTGTTCCCGCGCAGCCAGAAGCTGATCACACTGTCCAAGGCGGCCGCCGACGCGATCGGCCTCGACAAGCAGAAGGCCTCGCCGTTCGAGATCATGCAGGCGATCCTGCAGGCCGACGCGGAGCTGATGTGGTTCGGCGGGATCGGCACCTATATCCGCGCTTCGGACGAACGCGACGCCGAAGTGGGCGACCGCGCCAACGATCCGATCCGCGTCACCGCGCGGCAGGTGCGCGCCAAGGTGATCGGCGAGGGGGCCAATCTGGGCCTGACGCAGCGCGCGCGGATCGAATACGGCCTGCGCGGCGGGCGCTGCAATTCCGACGCGATCGACAATTCGGCCGGCGTCAATTCCTCGGACCTTGAGGTGAACATCAAGATCGCCCTTGCCGGCGCACTTGCCGACGGCACGCTGGCGCGGCCCAAGCGCGACAAGCTGCTTGCCGCGATGACCGGATCGGTCGCCGATCTGGTCCTGCACAACAATTACGAGCAGACGCTCACGATCAGCCGCGCGGAACGGCGCAAGGCCGCCAACCTCGCCCTGCAGGCCCGGCTGATGACCTCGCTCGAGGAACGGGGCATGCTCGACCGGCAGGTGGAGCTGCTGCCCGACGAGGAGACGCTCGCCGAACGACGCCAAGCCGGACAGGGCCTGTCGCGGGCGGAGATCGGCGTGCTTTTGTCCTACGCCAAGATCGTCCTGTTCGACGATCTCGTGCGATCGCAGCTGCCCGACGACCCCTACCTCGAGAAGGACCTTTTCGCCTATTTCCCGCCGCGCATGCGCGAAGCCTATGCCGACAGGATCGCAACGCACCGTCTGCGCCGCGAGATCATCGCCACCCAGCTTGCCAATCAGGTCGTCAACCGTGGCGGCCCCTCCGTGGTCAGCCGCTTCGAGGACGCTACCGGCATGCTGCCCTCTGGCATCACGCGCGCCCACGTCATCTGCCGGGACGCCTATGACATCGAGGCCCTGCACGGCGCGATCGACGCGCTCGACAACAAGGTGTCGGGCGACGCCCAGATGCAGATCTACGACGAACTCGCCGAGGCTCTGCGCACGGCGATCGGCCAGTATCTGAAATGCGGCGACATGACCGGCCCGATCGGGCCGGCCGTCGAGCGGCTCGCCGGCACGCGGGCCGCGCTCGAGCCCGAACTGATGCGGATCGCTCCCGATTACCTGACCGGCTGGATCAGGACCCGGCGCGAGGGGTTCGGCCAGTCCGGCCTCGCCGACACGGCTGCCCGGCGCCTCGCCATGCTGCCGATCATCGCCATGGCGCCGGACATCCAGACGGCGAGCGATGTGACCGGCCTGCCGGTGGTCGAGGCCGCGCGCGGCTATTTCGAGGTCACCAAGAGTTTCCGCATCGGCCGGCTCGAACATCTCGCGCACAAGCTGTCGGCGCACGACTATTTCGACGGTCTCGCCCAGCAGCGCGCGCTCGACACGATCCACGCCGCGCGACTGGCCATTACGACGACCGCGCTTGGCGAAGGCAATGGCGCCGACCCGACCGAGGCGGTGCACGCCTGGGTGGATGCCAACAAGGTGCGCATCGCCCGCGTGCAGGACCGCATCTTCGAGCTGACCGACCATGGCGACCTGACGGTCTCGCGTCTGACCGTCGCGGCGGGGCTGCTGGGAGATCTGGTGGCATAGGGCAGGCGATGACACGATCCGGAGAGCAGCGATGAGCGCGACGGCACAGGAACCCGTACCACTGGTCGGCGCCGGACGGCGCGGCATTTTCAGCTGGATGCTGTTCGACTGGGCGGCGCAGCCGTTCCACACGCTGATCATCACCTTCGTCTTCGCGCCCTATTTCGCCGGCCAGGTCGCCGCCAATCCCGTTGACGGGCAGACCGACTGGGCGATGGCGGCGACGATCGGCGGCTTCATCATCGCCTTTCTGGCGCCCGTGCTCGGCGCGCTGTCGGACGCCACCGGCCCGCGCAAGCCGTGGATCGCGGGCTTTTCGGTGCTCGCGATCCTCGCCGTCTTCTCGCTCTGGTACGTCACGCCCGATCCCGCGCCCGCCAACGTCGCGCTAGCGCTGATCGCCTTCGTCATCGCGCTGATCGGCTTCGAGTTCGCCGCGATCTTCAACAACGCGATGATGCCTGGGCTGGTCGGCCGCGAGAAGCTGGGCGGTCTTTCGGGCAATGCCTGGGCG
The DNA here is from genome assembly GCF_004331955.1 of Roseitalea porphyridii. Lineage (NCBI taxonomy): Bacteria > Pseudomonadati > Pseudomonadota > Alphaproteobacteria > Hyphomicrobiales > Ahrensiaceae > Roseitalea > Roseitalea porphyridii. The sequence continues at coordinate 105,304 of NZ_CP036532.1, forward strand.
CTCGGCTATGCGGGCGGTCTGATCTGCCTGATCGCGATGCTCGCTCTGATGGTCGCCGACCCCGACAGCGGCAAGACCCTGCTCGGCCTTGATCCGATCTTCGGGCTCGACCCGTCGGCGGCGGAGGGAGATCGGGCATCGGGCCCTCTGACCGCCATCTGGTTCACCATCTTCGTCATCCCGCTGTTCCTCTTCACGCCCGATGCGGCCCGCCGAAAGGATGCGGTCAACGCCTTCGCGGCCGGCCTGCGCCAGTTGTGGGAAACGATCCGCACGCTGCCGCGCCAGCGCAGCCTGTTCGCGTTCCTGGGCGCCTCGATGTTCTATCGCGATGCGCTAAACGGGCTCTACACGTTCGGCGGCATCTACGCTGTCGGCGTGCTCGGCTGGACCACGATCCAGCTCGGCGTCTTCGGCATCCTCGCCTCGATCACCGGCATCTTCGGCTGCATCCTCGGCGGCTGGCTCGACGCCCGCATCGGAACCAGGACCGTCGTCACGGTCGCCATCCTCACGCTCATCGCCGCGAGCGCACTCGTCATCTCGACGACGGATACGAGCGTCCTGTTCATCGTGCTGGAGGCCGGTTCGGCGGTCCCCGACATCATGTTCTATGTCGCCGGCGCCCTGATCGGCGCCGCCGGCGGCGCATTGCAGGCAGCCTCGCGGCCGCTGCTGGTCGATCAGGTGGGCCACCCCGAACAGATGGGCGAGGCGTTCGGCCTTTATGCCCTGTCAGGCCGGGCCACCGCCTTCCTCGCGCCGGCCGGCATCTGGCTGTTCACCGACTGGTTCGACAGCCAGCGCATCGGCATCACGCCGATCCTGATCCTGTTCGTGCTGGGTCTGCTGCTGCTGGTTCCGGTCCGGTCCCGCACCTGAAAAGGCCCAAAAGGCCACAGTTCGGACATCGTTCGCCACGGGTCCCCCTTGAGCGTCGCGGTGATCCCCAAAAGGTCCCTTTCTCTCCCGAACCTTTTCCACAGGGCTGCTCGACGGCGCCCCGCCGTAACCTCTTGTCAACCAAGCCGATCGGGCAGATCGGCGGCATTTGAGTTCAATCCGCCGATCTCCCCATACCGTTCGTTAACCATGACGCCGCCGCTTCCGCACGAGAATGCGGAATGCCGCGCCCGACAATGCGATACTCGGAGGCGGGCGATGAGAGGGTGGTGGAGCCGTGCGGTGCACGTCTGAAATGATGCGGATCGCGAACATCCTGGCGGGCGATGGCGACCTGTGCGACGACACAATCGAGACGGCGATCGCGGCCGCCGACCGGCGGCTCGACAGCCTTGGCGGCAACGGCAATGTCGTGCCGTTCGATCTCTACCGGGTGCGACGCATCCTTGCGCTCGCCATCCGCCTGCGGCGTGCCGGTTCGGAGCAGGGCTGAACCGCCCGGCTGACCGGCAGACATGCCCGGTCAGATGTTTCGGCCAATGGCGAGAAACTTCTCGCGTCGCTCGCGCCGCAGGGTCTCGCCGTCCTTTTCGCCGAGCGCGGACATGGCCTTCTTCAGATAGGTGTCGGTCTCGGCCATCACGGCAGCCGTGTCGCGGTGCGCTCCGCCCAGCGGCTCGGGGATGATGCCGTCGATGATCTTCAGATCGACAAGGTCCTGCGCGGTGATCTTCATGGCGGTCGCGACGTCCTTGGCCCGCGTCGCGTCGCGCCACAGGATCGATGCGCCCGCTTCCGGAGAGATCACCGAATAGATGGCATGTTCGAGCATGTAGACCTTGTTGGCCGTGGCGATGGCGATCGCGCCACCCGACCCGCCTTCGCCGACGATCACCGAGACGATCGGCACCGAAAGGTTGAGGCACTTCTCTGTCGATCGGGCGATCGCCTCGGCCTGGCCGCGTTCCTCGGCGCCGATGCCCGGGTAGGCGCCCGCCGTGTCCACGAGCGTGATCACCGGCAGTCCGAACCGGTCGGCGAGCTCCATGATGCGCACCGCCTTCCGATAGCCCTCCGGCCGCGCCATGCCGAAATTGTGCTTCAGGCGCGTCTTGGTGTCGTGACCCTTCTCCTGGCCGATCACCGCGACGGGCGTTCCGTGATAGCGGGCAAAGCCGGCCATGATCGCCTGATCCTCGGCGAACTTCCTGTCTCCGGCGAGCGGCGTGAACTCGGTAAACAGTGCCTCGACGAAATCGACGCAATGGGGCCTGTCCGGATGGCGCGCCACCATCGCCTTTTGCCACGGCGTCAGCTTGCGATAGGCCTCCACGAGCGCTTCATGGGACCGCTTTTCCAGCCGGGCGATCTCGTCGGCGACGTCGACGGCGCCTTCCCCGCTCTCGGCGATCTTCTTGAGTTCCAGGATCTGGCCTTCCAGATCGGCAATCGGTTTTTCGAACTCAAGATAGCTGTACATGCGTGATCCGGTGCCCCGTCCTGCCGTTTCGCCGGCTTTTGCGCCCCGCAGGTGGCGGCAAAAGGGCGGCGTGTCAAGAAGCCGCACGGGCGGCGATGTCAGTGCCGCCGTGTCGCAGCGGCCAGCGGATGATGCGCGCTGACCAGCGCGTGCAGGCGCTCGTCGAGCACATGGGTATAGATCTGCGTCGTCGAGATGTCGGCATGTCCGAGCAGTTGCTGCACGACGCGCAGGTCCGCTCCGTTCTGCAGCAGGTGCGTGGCGAAGGCATGCCGCAACACGTGCGGCGAAAGCTGCGCGGCGGCGATGCCGCACCGGGCGCCGAGCGCCTTCAGATCACGCGCCAGCACCTGTCGGGCCACCGGCGCGCCGAAGGTCTCGTTCGGGAAGAGGAACGGGCAATCCACCGCGCGCGGATCGGCGTCCAGCGCCTGCCGGTAGTCGAGACAGGCCGCGCGCGCGGCCTCGGACAGCGGCACGAGCCGCTCCTTGCCGCCCTTGCCCCGGATCGTGAAGAAAGGTTCGGCCCGGCCGAGCAGCGCGGCGGGAAGCCCGGTCAGTTCGCTGATCCGCAGGCCCGTCGCATAAAGCAGTTCAACGACCGCGCGCGTCCGCTTCGCCCGCACCGCATTGGCGCCCGCGCCGTCCGCGTCGGCTTCCGCGCGCGCCCTTTCCAGAAGGCGCGACACGGCGTCCGTGCTCAGGTGCTTCGGCAGGGCGCGGGCCTTCTTCGGCGAGGCGATCGGGCCGGTCGGATCGTCACCGCGAACGCCCTCGGCATAGAGGAACCGGAAGAACTGACGCAGCGCCGACAGCCGCCGCGCCTGCGAACTGGCCGCCAGTCCCTCGCCAGAAAGGGCCCGCAGATAGGAAGCGACATCGGCGGACGCGGCTTGCTGCAGCGGCCTGCCGGTCCTTGTTCGCATATAGCCATCGGCGTCTTCGAGGTCGTGACGATAGGAGGCCAGCGTGTTGGCGGCCGCGCCGCGTTCGGCGCTCATCATTTCCAGAAACGGCTCGATCATGACGCCAGCATATCGCGGGCACCTTACCGAATTCTCGCTATTGCGGATCGGCGGGCTCGTCCTCGCCCCCGGCAGCCTCGACGGCATCGACCGGTTCCGGCTCGGGCTGGCGCACGATGATGCGCTGCGGATCGAGCCGGTCGGCGGGAACCGTCACGCTCATCGGCCGGGTTTGCGGCTCGACGAAGAAGACCAGCGCGGCCATCGCGCCGTAGGCGATGCCCGCCAGGATGCCCAGCACGACGACGAACCGGATCAGACTTGGCATGATGCAGCGCTCGCAATCGTCGGTGGACCAGACATCGAATTCCTTATGCGGCCGGACACGGCCCGAGATCAAGGCCGGCGAATCGCCTTGACTCGGCAATCGTCCTGATGTGCTAACGCCATACGATGACGGAACAATCGACCGACATGGCCGGCGAGGTCGCCGCGCGCCTTAATGGCAGGCCGATCGTGCTGATCGGCATGATGGGCGCCGGCAAGTCGGCGATCGGCCGCAAGCTGGCCGCCCGGCTCGACTGGCCGTTCGTCGATGCCGACCACGAGATCGAGGCGGCGGCCAACATGTCGATTCCCGATATCTTCGAGGCCTATGGCGAGCCGGAGTTCCGTCGCCTCGAGGCCAGCGTGATGGCCCGGTTGCTCGACGCCGGATCCTCGGTGCTGGCGACCGGAGGCGGAGCCTTCATGAACGCCGATACGCGCGCGGCCATCGCCGCGTCGGCCGTCTCGGTCTGGCTGTCGGCCGACATCGATCTTCTGATGGCCCGCGTCGCCCGCAAGTCGACCCGTCCCTTACTGAAGGCGCCCGACCCGCGCGCCGTCATGCAGAAGCTCATCGACGAGCGCTATCCGGTCTACGCCCGGGCCGACGTCACCGTGGCCTCGCGCGATGCCAGCAAGGAGGAGATGGCCCAGACCGTGATCGAGGCGTTGCACGACCATCTGGCCGGCACGCCCGAAAAGGCCGCACAGGACCCGACATGACCACCGACATCGACACCCGCCAGACCGTCCGCGTCGACCTCGGCGCACGTGCCTACGACATCGTCATCGGTCCCGGCGCGCTGCAGGAGACCGGCGAACGGGTCGTGGCGCTGGCGTCCGGTGCCCGATGCGCGATCGTCACCGACGAGAACGTCGCCCCGCTGCATCTGGGCCCACTGGCAGACGCCCTGTCGGCGGCCGGGATCGCCTCGACGCCGATCGTCCTGCCCCCCGGCGAAGCCACCAAGGGTTTCGATCATCTGCAGCAGACGGTCGAGGCGCTGCTCGAGGCGCGGCTCGAGCGCGGCGATCTGGTCGTGGCGCTCGGTGGCGGCGTGATCGGCGATCTGGCCGGCTTCGCGGCCGCCGTCACCCGGCGCGGCATGGATTTCGTTCAGGTGCCGACGTCATTGCTCGCACAGGTGGATTCCTCGGTCGGCGGCAAGACCGGCATCAACGCACCGCAGGGCAAGAACCTCGTCGGCGCGTTCCACCAGCCGCGGCTGGTGATCGCCGACACCGGCGTGCTCGATACCCTGCCGGCACGCGAATTCCGCGCCGGCTACGCCGAGATCGCCAAGTACGGGCTGATCGGCGATGCACCGTTCTTTGCCTGGCTCGAAGAAAACCTCGACGCGATCATGGATGGCGGGCCGGCGCGCACCGATGCCATCGCCCGTTCGTGCCGCGCCAAGGCGGACATCGTCGCCCGCGACGAGCGCGAGGCCGGCGAGCGCGCATTGCTCAATCTGGGCCACACGTTCGGCCATGCGCTCGAGGCGATCACCGGCTACCGGTCGGACATTCTGGTCCATGGCGAGGGCGTCGCCATCGGCATGGTGCTGGCGCACGCCTTTTCGGCGCGCATGAACCTTGCCAGCCCCGACGATGCAAGGCGCGTCGCCGCCCACCTTGAAAGGGCCGGCCTGCCCACCGATCTGTCCGCCATCCGTTCGCACATCGCCGATGCCGACACGCTGATGGACTTCATCGCCCAGGACAAGAAGGTTTCGCGCGGCGCGCTGACCTTCATCCTGACCCGCGGCATCGGCGAGGCCTTCATCGCCCGTGACGTGCCGCCGTCGGAAGTGCGGGCCTTCCTGAAAGACACGCTCGAAAGCTGACCATCATGGAAATCTGGATCACCGCCCTCGCCGTCCTGCTGCTGATCTGCATGTCCGGCTTCTTCTCGGGCTCCGAAACCGCGCTGACCGCGGTCTCGCGCGGCCGCATGAAGCAGCTCGGCAACCAGGGCAACGAACGGGCCGAAGCCGTCAGCCGGCTCACCGAGAACAAGGAACGGCTGATCGGCGCGCTGCTGATCGGCAACAACCTCGTCAACGTGCTTTCGTCGGCGCTGGCGACGAGCCTGTTCCTGTCGCTGTTCGGCGAAACCGGGGTGGTCTACGCCACGCTGCTGATGACGGTCATGCTGGTCATCTTCGCCGAGGTGCTGCCGAAATACCTCGGCATCTCGAAGACCGACCGGTTCGCGATGACCGTGGTGCCGCTGATCCAGCGCTTCGTCGCCATCGTCGCGCCGCTCGCCTATGCGGTCGACGTGATCGTGCGGCGCATCCTGGCGCTGTTCGGCGTCACCTTCGGCAAGGGCGAACAGATCCTGTCGGCGCACGAGGAACTGCGCGGCGCCGTCGAGGTGCTGCACGAGGAGGGCTCGTTCATCAAGGAGGAGCGCGACCGGCTCGGCGGCGTGCTCGATCTGTCCGAACTCGATGTCGGCGACATCATGATCCACCGCACGGCGATGCGCATGGTCAATGCCGACGATCCGCCCGAGACGGTGGTGCGGGAAGTGCTCGAAAGCCCTTATACGCGGCTGCCGGTCTGGCGTGGCGAGACCGACAACATCGTCGGCATCGTCCATGCCAAGGACCTGCTACGCGCGCTGCACGCGGCCGACAACGATCCCACGCGGATCGACATCATGAAGGTCGCCAACAGGCCCTGGTTCGTGCCCGACACGACCATGCTCAAGGACCAGCTCAACGCCTTCCTGCGGCGAAAGGCCCATGTGGCGCTGGTGGTCGACGAATATGGCGAACTCGAAGGGCTCGTCACGCTCGAGGACATCATCGAGGAGATCATCGGCGACATCGCCGACGAGCACGATGTGGAGGTCGCCGGCGTGACGACCGAGGCGGACGGTTCGGTGGTCGTCGACGGTTCGGTGCCGATCCGCGATCTCAACCGCGCGCTCGACTGGGACCTGCCCGACGACGATGCCAACACGATCGCCGGCCTCGTCATCCATGAGGCCAAGACGATACCCGCCGAGAAGCAGGCCTTCACCTTCCACGGCAAGCGCTTCATCATCCTCAAGCGCGAGAAGAACCGGATCAAGCGTCTGCGGGTCAGACCGGTGTGAAGGTTCGGCCGGGCCTCGTCACCACCTGACCGCCTCGCCCGGCGCCGCCGGCTCGATCGCCAGCGCGTGCACTCCATTTGCCAGCTCTTCGGCAAGCGCGGCGTTGACAGCCCGGTGCCGCGCCAGCCGGGCCATGCTGTCAAACGCCGCCGAGACGATCCGCACGCGGAAGTGTGTCTCGCCCGTGCCGTCCATCACCCCGCCCTGATGGCCGGCGTGCAGATGGCTTTCGTTGATCACTTCTAGCCGCTCGGGCGCGAACGCCGCCGTCAATTTGTCGCGCATCGCGCTTTCAATCGAACCTGCCAATGCCTATCTCCCGCTTGTCACGCGCCCCCATGACCGGTACACGAGTGCGTCGCTTTTTCCGCGCCGTCCGGTCCGGCGTAACGCGCGCATTCCCGGTGTCAATCCTTGTCGGCAGGGGCCGCGGCCCCATAATCGGTTACGCATGAAACCCAGCTCGAAATATTTCGATTCGATCCGCATCAAGCCCGGCGGCAAGAAGCGCAAGGCTGAGGAAGAGGCGCGCAATCGTTGCCAGTGGGCCGGCTGCGAGCAGCCCGGTCGCCACAAGGCGCCGGCGGGTCGCAATCGCGAGGGCGAGTATCTGTGGTTCTGCCTCGATCACGTGCGCGAATACAACAAGAATTACAACTACTTCTCGGGCCTGTCGGACGACGACGTCGCCAAATTCCAGAAGGAATCCATGATCGGCAACCGGCCGACCTGGAAGATGGGTACCGCCAACGCCAAGACGACCGCCGCGCCCACCTTCGCCGAGATGAAGTCGGGTTCGGCCAAGGCCATGCGCATGCGCGATCCGGCCGCTTGGGCGCGCGCCCAGAACACAGAACCCGTCCGCAGGCTGAAGCCGCTGGAATCGCGGGCGATGCGCACGCTGGGCCTGAAGGACAGCGCCTCGTCGGACGACATCAAGACCCGCTACAAGGAACTGGTCAAGAAGCACCATCCCGACGCCAATGGTGGCGACCGCACCTCCGAGGAGCGCTTCCGGGACGTCATCCAGGCCTACCAATTGTTAAAGACCGCAGGCCTGTGCTAGCCCGCAATCCGTGAACGCGTAAGCGCGGCGGCGAGGCGTCGCGCCAGGAAAGCCCCATGAACAAGATCGATCTCGATATTGCCGACATGCCCGACACCAGCGTCGACGTGCGCGAGACCTTCGGCCTCGACGTCGACATGACCGTGCCGGCCTTCTCGGCCGGAGATTCGCACGTGCCCGACATCGACCCGGACTACATCTTCGACCGGGCGACGACGCTGGCCATCCTCGCCGGCTTCGCACACAACCGCCGCGTCATGGTCTCGGGCTACCACGGCACCGGCAAGTCGACCCACATCGAGCAGGTCGCCGCACGGCTCAACTGGCCGTGCGTGCGCGTCAATCTCGACAGCCACATTTCGCGGATCGACCTGGTCGGCAAGGACGCCATCGTGGTCCAGGACGGCAAGCAGGTCACCGAGTTCCGCGACGGCATCCTGCCCTGGGCCTATCAGAACAATGTCGCGCTGGTCTTCGACGAGTACGACGCCGGCCGGCCGGACGTCATGTTCGTCATCCAGCGCGTGCTGGAGAGTTCGGGCCGGCTGACGCTGCTCGACCAGTCCCGCGTCATCCGTCCGCACCCGGCCTTCCGCCTGTTCGCCACCGCCAACACGGTCGGCCTCGGCGACACGACCGGTCTCTATCACGGCACCCAGCAGATCAACCAGGCGCAGATGGACCGCTGGTCGATCGTCACCACGCTCAACTATCTGCCGCACGACAACGAGGTCGAGATCGTTCTCGCCAAGGCCAAGCACTACCAGACCAGGGAAGGCCGCGAGACCGTCAACGCGATGGTGCGGCTGGCCGACCTGACCCGGCAGGCCTTCATCAATGGCGACCTGTCGACCGTGATGAGCCCGCGCACGGTCATCACCTGGGCCGAGAACGCCGAGATCTTCGGCGACGTCGCGATGGCCTTCAGGCTGACCTTCCTGAACAAGTGCGACGATCTCGAACGCACGCTGGTCGCCGAGTTCTACCAGCGCTGCTTCGGCGAGGAGCTCAAGGAAAGCGCGGCGAACGTGGCGCTGAGCTAGGGGCACGCGCCGGTGGGCAAGACCATCGAGCGCATGCGCGCCAATCCGAAGGCGGACTGGCAGATACGGGATGTCGAGAGAGCCTGTCGGGAGGCGGGGGCGGAATGTCTGGCGCCGAGTGGCGGGTCCCATTTCAAGATTCGTGGTTCCGATGGGCGCACGCTCTATGTCGTTCCCGCACATCGTCGTATAAAGCCCCGGTACATTCGCGAACTGGTGATCATTCTGGACGAACACACGAGCCATGATTGACCGATCCAAGTTGATCAGAACCGACGGCGTCGTCTTCGATCCCGTGGACTATGCCGTGCTCGTCGAGCCGCTCGGCGAAGACGACGGCGGCGGCTGGATGGCGCGCATCCCGGCCTTGCCCGGCTGCGTCGGCGACGGGGAAACCGAGCAGCAGGCCATCGACGATGTGCGTCTGGCCGCCCTTGAATGGGCCGACGCGACAATCGAGGGTGGCCATACCCTGCCCCCACCAGGTCCGATTTCACTGCAGGCCGCCGAATAGACACCATGCCCCAACCCGGCGACAACATCCGCAAACGGGCGTCCAAACCCGTCGACACCGAGCCGCTCAAGCGCGCGGTGACCGGCTGCATGCGCGCCATTTCCGGCGAGCCAGAGCTCGAAGTCGTCTTCTCCAATGACCGGCCGGCGTTCGCAGGCAAGCACGCGCGCCTGTCCGACCTGCCCAAACGCGTGACCAAGAACGACGTGATGATCACGCGCGGCATGGGCGATTCGATCGCGCTGCGCTCGGCCTGCCACGATCAGGCGACCCACCGCGCGATCGCGCCCGAGGGCGATCAGGCCCGCGCCATCTATGACGCCGTCGAACAGGCCCGTTGCGAGTCGCTGGGCGCCCGCCGCATGGCCGGCGTCGGCGACAATCTCGCCGCCATGCTCGAGGATCGCTACACCCGCAACAATCTCTCTGCAGTCACCGAACGCGACCAGGCCCCGCTCGAGGAGGCAGTCGCGCTGATCGTGCGCGAGAAGCTGACCGGCCGGCCGACGCCCGAGGCCGCCAGTGCCGTCGCCAATCTCTGGCGCGAGTGGATCGACGAGAAGGCGGGCAGCGAGATCGACCAGCTTGCCAACGCGCTCGAGGACCAGGACGCGTTCGCCCGCAACGTTCGCCACATGCTCGCCGCCATGGAGATGGCCGAGGACTATGAGGGCGATGCCTCCGACGAGACCGACGAGAACGACAGCGAGGACCAGGAACCGCCCGAGCAGGATGAAGAGCAGGACGAAGGCGGCCTCGACGACCAGCAGTCGGGCGAGGAAAGCGCCGAAGAGGACCAAGCGCCGGCCGAGAGCGAGGAGACCGAGACCGGCGAGATGGACGCGGCCGACGCGACCACCGACGAGATGGACGACGATTTCGATCTCGACGCCGAGGAGCCCGGCGAGGTCGAGCGTCCCGATCCGCAGTTTCACGACATCCTGTCGGACATCGACTATCGCATCTTCACGACCGAATTCGACGAGACGATCGGCGCCGAGGAACTCTGCGACGAGGCCGAACTGGACCGGCTCCGGGCCTATCTCGACAAGCAACTTGCCAATCTGCAAGGGGTCGTCGGCCGTCTGGCGAACCGCCTGCAGCGCCGCCTGATGGCACAGCAGAACCGGTCCTGGGATTTCGATCTCGAGGAGGGCTATCTCGACCCGGCGCGGCTGCCGCGCGTCGTCGTCGAGGAGATGAAGGGCAGCTTCGGCGCGCTCACATTCAAGCGCGAGCGCGACACCAATTTCCGCGACACCGTCGTCACGCTGCTGATCGACAACTCCGGTTCGATGCGCGGCCGGCCGATCTCGGTCGCCGCGACCTGCGCCGACATTCTGGCGCGCACGCTCGAGCGCTGCGGCGTCAAGGTCGAGATCCTCGGCTTCACCACGCGTGCGTGGAAGGGCGGGCAGGCGCGCGAAGCCTGGCTCAAGCGGGGCAAGCCGGCCGAGCCCGGACGGCTGAACGATCTGCGCCACATCATCTACAAGAGCGCCGATGCGCCCTGGCGCCGGTCGCGGCGCAATCTCGGTCTGATGATGCGCGAGGGGCTCCTGAAGGAAAACATCGACGGCGAGGCGCTGACCTGGGCCTATCGGCGGCTCGCCGCCCGGCCCGAACAGCGCCGCATCCTGATGATGATCTCCGATGGCGCGCCGGTCGATGATTCGACCCTTTCGGTCAATCCGGGCAACTATCTCGAACGGCACCTGCGCGCGGTCATCGAGGAGATCGAGACGCGTTCGAACATCGAACTGCTCGCCATCGGCATCGGTCACGACGTCACGCGCTACTATCGCCGCGCCGTCACCATCGTCGACGCCGAGGAGCTCGCCGGCGCCATGACCGAGCAGCTCGCCGGCCTGTTCGAGGAGGAAACGCGCCGCCGCGAGGGCCGGGGCACGGGCCTTCGCCGGCGGCGAGCGGGCTGAATGCGGAAGGCCTTTCTTGCGCTCGCATTCGTCGCCGCACTGATCGTGGTTCCCCCGCTTCCGGCCGCGCCGGTCGCGTCCGCGTCCGCCAAGATCCATCGGATGGACGTCGTCACGCGGCCGATCGCCCGGTTCCGCATCAGTTCCGACCAGACGCGCTTCGGCGCTCTCGTCTTCGCCGGCGGTCTCGAGATGCATGCCACGTCGGACCATTTCGGCGCGCTGTCGGGGCTCGCCTTCACCGAGGGCCAAACCGGACTCGCGGCCGTCGCCGACACCGGCTTCTGGCTGACTGCCACGCTGCAGCGGGACGAGGCGAACCGACCGATCGGGCTAACCGGTGTGACCATGACCGAAATCACAGGTCCGGGCGGCGTCCCGTTCGCCGGCAAGTGGCTGACCGATGCCGAGGCGATCGCCGTCGATGGCGAGACCGTCCTGGTCTCATTCGAGCGGGAACACAGGATCGCCCGCTATGCGCGCGGCGATGATGGCCTGCAGTGGCGCGAGGAGATGCCGCCGCCCGTACCGACCGACCGGCTCGGTCACAATTCCGGCTTCGAGGGAATTGCGATCGGCGCGCCGGGGAGCGCGCTTGCCGGCGCGCTGATCGGTGTCAGTGAGAACGGCCTCGACGGATCGGCCGATATCATCGGCTTCGTTCAACCCGCAACGGGGCCAGCCTTCCGGTTCGCCGTAAGGCGGCGCGGCGCGTACCGGGTCACCGATCTCGCCATCCTTCCGGGCGGGGATCTGGTTCTGCTCGAGCGTCGCTTTGCCCTTCACACCGGGCTTGCCATGCGTCTGCGCCGCATCGATGACGACGCCGTGACGAGTGACGCGACCGTCGACGGCGAGGTGCTGCTCGAGGCCGACATGGACCACCAGATCGACAACATGGAAGGGCTGGCGATCACCACGGACCCGGACGGCGTGCCGCGCCTGACCATCGTCTCCGATGACAACCATGCGCTGTTGCAGCGCAATCTGCTGATCGAGTTCCGACTGGTCGGACCGGCGGTCAGCCCGCCGCCGGCTGCGGACGGGTGACGCGCAGCACCAGTCCATAGGGCACAAGCATCGCCAGGCCGACGATCAGCTTCACTCCCAGGTCACCGAGCGCCCACGAGACCCAGCGCGGGGCCTCGGCGGCGAAAAGGCCGAGCAGCGGCGCGGCCTCGATGGCGAACGCATCGTTGGACCCGAACAGGACGAAGGCCGGCGCGAACGCGATCGAGAAGAACAGGATCGTGTCGACCACCGAACCGATGACCGACGAGATCAGCGGCGCGTGCCACCAGCGGCGTTCGCGCAGCCGGTCGAAGATGGCCACGTCGAGCAGTTGCGCGGTCAGGAACGCGGTGCCCGAGGCGATCGCGATGCGCGGGCTGGCAAGAAAGATCGACCAGATGACGGCGAGCGCGAAGCCCGAAAGGACGACGATGCGCGCCGCGCCGGGGCCGAACCGCCGGTTGGTCAGATCGGTCACGAGGAACGCCACCGGATAGGTGAAGGCGCCCCAGGTCAGAAGATCGGCGAGGTCGTAGCCGCCGACGGACGCCTGAACCGGAAACTGGACGAGATAGTTCGACGCGGCGACGACCGCGCACATCGCGGCGACGAAACCGGCCGTAGGGATGAGCGAAAGGGAGCGCATTTTTTTATCCTGGGTGATGCCACCAGCCAGATCTGGCCGGCCCCTTGTCGGACCGGCGGTGAGAGGCGCGTCAGGCCTGGGCCTGCTCGGCCTGCTTCTGCGCGATGCGGCGCTTGAGAAGGCGCGCGCGCTGCGACAGTTCGGACGCCTTGGCCTTGGCCAGATAGGCGTCAAGCCCGCCGCGATGCTCGACCGAGCGCAGGGCGGCTGCCGAAACCTTGAACCGGAACGTCTCGCCCAGCGTCTCGCTCATCAGCGTGACATGGCAGAGATTGGGCAGGAAGCGGCGGCGGGTGCGGTTGTTGGCATGGCTGACATTGTTGCCGGCCATGACCGCCTTGTTGGTCAGTTCACATGCGCGCGACATGGCGTTCACCTTCAAGCGTCTTCATCGGTTGGATCCGCCGGCACAAACAGGCCCTGATGCCCAAATCCGGAACCCGGACGCGGCAATGGACCTGGCGCATTGCGGAAAAGTCGCCGCTCTATAGTGTCTGCCGGCGAGCGCGTCAATGGCCGTTCGTTCATGTGTCGTTCAGCCGACCGGTGGCATCGGGTCCACACAAACGACCCAATCGCCGACTATCCGGCTCAACAGTCAGCAAAGCACCGGGACAGGACATGCGACGCACGATCATTGCCGCATCGGTGGCCATGGTGGCCGCTTCCAGCCTTGCACCATCAGCCAATGCCAACAGCTATCGCTCCGACTACGTGGTCTCGGCCTTCGGATTGCGTCTGGCCTCGACGAGCTTCCAGTCGACGATCACCGGCAATGGCTACACAATCAACGGAACCATGCAGGCGAGGGGCCTCGCCCGTCTCTTCACGACCACCAAGGGCGCGGTCACCGCTGCGGGCAGCATCGGAAACGGCGCCGTTGCGCCGCAAAGCTTCGATGTCCGTTACACCGATGACGGCAAGGACAAGCGGACGACCATCGCCTTTTCCGGCGGCCGTGTCGCATCGGCCGAAAACATGCCCGCCGTCACCAGAAAGGACGACTGGATTGCCGTGCCCGGCGCGGAACTTTCGGGCGTGCTCGACCCGATCGGCGCGATGCTGGTGCCGGCACGGTCCGGCGGCGAGGTCTGCGGCCGGACGATCCGCACCTTTTCGGGAGCCCTGCGCGCCGATCTGAAGCTGAGCTATCTGCGCACGATTCCGTTCTCGGCCACGGGCTTCAAGGGCGATGCGGTCACCTGCACGGCGCGTTTCGTGCCGATCGCCGGCTTCAACCGGTCCAAGCGGGAAATCAACAACATGCGCGACAACGGGCGCATCGAGATCAGCTTCGCGCCTGTGGGCCAGACCGGCCTTTACGCGCCGGTCAAGGCACGCATCGTCTACGAGGGCACGACGGTCAACGTGACCGCCACGCGGTTCGAGCAATTGACAAACTGACGGTCCGCGCCGAAACGGCGGACATGGCAGCGGATCGGCATTTGGTGCGAACCAGTGGGATGCGGCACGGAGCACGGCCGTGACGCACGTCCTTTTGGCGGCCGCGTTCGTCTGCGCCGTCGCCTATCTTTTCATGCCGGCCGGCCGAAACCGGGTGCCTCGGGCGATCGTCAAGACCGTTCCCGTCGCCCTGTTCGCCGCGATCGCGATGCTCGCCGGTGCGCCGGTGCTGCTCGTCGCCGCGCTCGTTCACAGCGCCGCCGGCGACCTGCTGCTGGCCTTCGCACGGCCGGCCGGACACGAAGAAACCGCTTCCGGGCCTGATCCAGCCTTCCTCGCCGGCCTGATCGCCTTTCTGGCCGGTCACGTCATCTATGTTGTGCTGTTCCTGCAGACGCGGCTTTCCGACACGCAACCCCTTGCCTGGCCTATCGGCCTTGTCATGACGCTGGCCGCGGCGGCGGTCGGCGCGATCCTGTTCCGACACGCCGGTGCGCTGCGCTGGCCCGTCATGGCCTATGTCGCCGCGATCCTTGCAATGGGCCTCGCCGCGCTGACGACCGGCTCATGGCTGCTCGTCGGCGGCGCCGCGCTGTTCATGGTTTCCGACGCCATTCTGGGGACCGAACGCTTCGTCCTGCCTGCCGGCGACGGGAGGCGAACGCTCACGGGCATCGCCATCTGGGTGCTCTATGTCGCCGCCCAGACGCTGATCCTGTTCGCCTTCATCTGAACTCAGGCCCGGTCCTTGCGGGCGCGGAGCTCGGCGAAGACCGCCTCATCGTCCGCGTCCTCCATGCCAAGCCGCGCCCGGATCGCCGGATCGCCCGCGCGCAGGAACGGGTTCGTGGCAAGTTCGCTCGCAAGCGTGACAGGCAACGTCGCCCTGTCCTCGGCGCGCAGGGCGTCCACCTCGGCCGCCCGCTCCTTCAGCGCCGGATTGTCCGGGTCGACGGTCAGCGCGAAGGCGGCATTCGCCTTCGTGTACTCGTGACCGCAATAGAGCAGCGTATCGCCCGGCAGCCGCTTGAGCTTTTCGAGCGAGGCGAACATGTCGGCCGCGCTGCCCTCGAACAGCCTGCCGCAGCCGAGCGAGAACAGCGTGTCGCCGGCAAACAGCGCCTTGGCCGCAGGGCAATGGAAGTTGATCTGCCCTAGCGTGTGACCGGGCGTCTCGATCACCTTGAACACCATCGCGCCGGCGGCATATTCGGCCCCCTCGACCAGATGCTCGTCAAGCATGCCGATGGCGTCCGCCTCGGCCTTGGGGCCTGCGATCGTGCAGCCATGCGCCTTCTTGAGAGGCGCGAGCCCCTCGACATGGTCCGGATGCTTGTGCGTGACCAGAATATCGGTCAGCGACCAGCCACGCCGCCCAAGCGCCTCTTCGACCGGGCCCGCCTCGGGCGCATCGATCGCCACGGTCCGGCCGCTGTCGTTGTCGTGCACGAGCACGCCGAAATTGTCCGATCGGCACGGAAACTGTTCGATCTCGATCATGGGCGCCGCCTTTCGATCCGCGTTGCATGAGCCCAGCAAATCCGGTTTTGTGATGGCGCGTCAACACGGGACGGCCGCCAGCATGCACACCGACATCGTCGAACTGCGCGCCTTCTATCATTCCGCGCTCGGCCAGCGGGCACGCCGTGCCATCGGACTGGCCCTGTCGCGCATCTGGAAGCCGCTGCCCAATGAGCGTCTGGTCGGTCTTGGCCACGCGCGGCCCTGGCTCGACCGGTTCGAGCCCGACACCGAGCGCACGCTGTGCTTCATGCCCGCCGCCCAGGGCGCCGCGCGCTGGCCGCGTACCGGACCCTCGCGCACCGCGCTGGTCTTCGACGAGGAACTGCCGCTGGCCGATTCCTCGATCGACCGGCTGCTTCTCGTCCATGCCCTCGAGTTCTCCGAAAACCCGCGCGAGACGCTGATGGAACTGTGGCGGGTGCTCGCGCCGAACGGTAGGCTGGTTCTGGTCGTCCCGAACCGGCGCGGCGTCTGGGCGCGCGTCGAACAGACCCCGTTCGGCAACGGCCGGCCCTTCTCGCGGGGCCAGCTCGTCAAGCTGCTGCGCGAGACCAACTTCACCATGACCGCCGAGACCGAGGCGCTGTTCTTTCCGCCCTCGCGGCGGTTCCTGTCGCTGCGCCTGTCGACGCGGCTCGAGGAATGGGGCCTGCGCCTGTGGCCGCTGTTCGGCGGCGTGCTGGTGGTCGAGGCGCAAAAGCGGCTCTATCAGGGCCTGCCGGTGGCCGAACGCCAGTCCCGCCGCGTGTTCGTGCCGGCGCTCGCGCCGCAGGGCACGGTGGCGGGTCGCGACCATGTGCAGGGATAGCGGCTTTGCAATAGCATGGCCAAGTGCCTAAGCATGGCCAAGTGCCCAAGACGGCGCGACACGGAAACCGACGACCGCCATGGCCGACACGCCTCCCAATCCGCAGCGCCTGACCGAACTGCGCGCCAAGATCGATGCGATCGACGAATCGATGCATGGCCTTCTGATGCAGCGGGCCGGCGTGATCGACGAACTGATCCGCATCAAGGGCGCCGACCGGGCAAGGGGCGCCGCGTTCCGGCCCGGACGCGAAGCCCAGATGATGCAGGTTCTCGCCGAGCGGCATCGCGGTTCGGTGCCGCTTTCGATGATCGTCCATGTCTGGCGGGAGATCATCTCGACCTTCACCTTCATGCAGGCGCCCTACCGGGTGCATCTGGCCAAAGGGGACGCCCCCGGGACGATGCGCGACATGGTCCGCTACCAGTTCGGCTTCACGGTCGAGATCGTCGCGCACGAGGACGCGCCATCGGCGATGGCGGCCGCAGGCGGTGAAGCGAACGCGCTGGCTGTTGTTCCGCTCGACGGCGCGGGCATTTGGTGGAACGGGCTCGAGGCGGGCAAGGGCCTGTCGGTCATGGCCCGGCTGCCGATCGCCGAGGTTCCCTTCGCCACCGTCGATGCCTTCGTGCTGGCTCCGCCCCTGTCCGATCCGGTTCCGTTCGACCTGCGCCTCTACACCGGCATCGTCGACCGGCCGGGCGCGCTCGAAGGCTGGCGCGGCGGGCACGTGATCGCCCCCGGCGGGGGCGACGACAGAACCCTGATCGCCATCCCCTCCGGCGGCAGCGCGCCATCGGGCCTACTCGACATACGCGCCGCGGGCGGCTATTTCGCGCCCGCCACCTCCACGGACACGAAGCGATGACCACGCCCGAACCGACGACGCCCCAGCCCAATGCCGGCGTGATGCAGATCGCCGCCTACGTGCCCGGCCGCGACAAGGCCGCGCCCGGCGTCCGGCTGCACAAGCTGTCCTCGAACGAGACACCGCTCGGCGCCAGCCCCGCCGCGATCGACGCCTATCGGGAGGCCGCCGACCGGCTGGAAATCTACCCGGATGGATCGTCGCACGAACTGCGACGGGCGATCGCCGAGGTGCACGGGCTGAACCCGGACAACATCGTCTGCTCGAACGGCTCGGACGAACTGCTCGGCCTTCTGGCCTCGACCTATGTCGGACCGGGCGATGAGGGCATCTTCACCGAGCATGGCTTTCTGGTCTACAGGATCCAGATCCTCGCCGCCGGCGGCACGCCGGTCGTCGCGCCCGAAACCGATCACCGGGCCGACGTCGATGCGATCCTTGCCGCGGTCACCGAGCGCACGAGGATCGTCTTCCTGGCCAATCCCAACAATCCCACGGGCACCTACCTGTCCGACGAAGAGGTACGCCGCCTCCATGCCGGCCTGCCGCCGCACGTCCTTCTGGTCCTCGATGCGGCCTATGCCGAATATGTCCGGCGCAACGACTATGCTTCGGGCATCGAACTGGTCTCGGCCAATCGCAATGTCGTCATGACCCGCACGTTCTCGAAGATCCACGGACTTGCCGGCCTGCGGATCGGCTGGCTCTACGGGCCGGCCGAAATCGTCGATGCCCTCAACCGCGTGCGCGGACCGTTCAACGTCAACGCGCCGGCAATCGCCGCCGGCAGCGCGGCGATCCGCGACCGGGCGCATGTCGACAAGGCCATCGCCCACAACGACAAATGGCTGCCGCGTTTGACCGAAGCCTTCGAGGCGATGGGCCTGAAGGTGACGCCCTCGGTCGGCAATTTCGTTCTTGTCCACTTCCCGGACGGTGACGCGGCCAGATCGGCCGCCGCCGCCGACCGATATCTGGTCGAGCGCGGCTACGTGCTGCGCCAGGTCGTGCCCTACGGCCTTCCCAATGCGCTGCGCATGACGATCGGATCGGACGAGGCCAATCAGGGCGTGATCGACGCGCTGGCCGCCTTCATGCGGCAATGACCGGACGGACCCCCATGTTCGGCCGCATCGCGCTGATCGGCATCGGCCTGATCGGCTCGTCGCTCGCCCACGTCATCCGCCGCGAGGGCCTTGCCGGCCATGTCGCCGTCTCCACGCGCAGCGAGGCGACGCTCGGGCGGGCCAGGGAACTGGGGCTTGGCGACAGCTACACAACCGATCCGGCCGAAGCCGTGCGCGACGCCGATCTGGTCATCGTCTCGGTCCCTGTCGGCGCCTCGGGGGCCGTTGCCGCCGCGATCTCCGGCGCACTCAAGCCCGGCGCCATCATCACCGATGTCGGCTCGACCAAGCGTTCGGTCATCGACCAGATGCTCCCGCACATGCCCGAAGGCGTGCACTTCATCCCCGGCCACCCGATTGCCGGCACCGAATATTCCGGCCCCGATGCGGGCTTTGCCGCGCTGTTCACCAATCGCTGGTGCATCCTGACGCCGCTGCCTGAAACCGATCCGGAGGCGCTCGACACGCTCAAGACCTTCTGGCGGGCCTGCGGCTCGGACATCGACCAGATGGATCCCGACCATCATGACCGCGTGCTGGCCGTCGTCTCCCATCTTCCGCAGCTCATCAGCTACAACATCGTCGGCACCGCCTCGGATCTCGAGACCGTCACCGAATCCGAGGTGATCAAGTACTCGGCGTCCGGCTTCCGCGACTTCACGCGCCTCGCCGCTTCGGACCCGACCATGTGGCGGGACGTCTGCCTGCACAACAAGGAGGCGATCCTGGAGATGCTGTCGCGCTTTTCCGAGGATCTTGCCTCGATGCAGCGCGCCATCCGATGGGAGGACGGCAAGAAGCTCTTCGACCTGTTCACGCGCACCCGCGCCATCCGCAAGTCGATCATCGAGGCTGGCCAGGACGTCGAGATGCCCGATTTCGGCCGCCAGGCCGCGCGCGGCGACGGCTCAAAGAGCTGAGGGGCCACCAAGCCGAAGCGGCGGGATTCGTCCGACCGGAATGATCCCGGCGAAGACGCGGCCCTCGCGCACGGTCAGCGAGATGGTCAGTTCGTCCTCCGGCTCGCCTTCCTGCGTCGGTGTCGACGCGGCCAGCGCTTCGATCTGCGGTGCGAGTTCCGGAAACGTCTCGCGCGCCACTGCGAGCACACCCGGCACGTCGACGACGCGCACGGAGAATTCCCCGCTCAGCAGCCCCTCCGCCGACAGCGAGAACGGGCCGTCGACAATGATGCCGCGATCATCGGTCAGAAGCAGCGCCAGCCGGTTGGCCGTTCCCGACCCTTGCCGGACCGCGCCCGCCCAGTCCGTCTGCCAGTCATCGAGGCGAACGTCGATATCGAGGCCGACCGCGGGCAGAGCGCGCCCGGCCGTCAGCGACGGATCGAGCGAAAGCCCGCGCGGCCGCGCCGCGATGTCGAGCGCGGTGCCCTGCATGCGCGCGAACAGGCTGAACCGATCGGCGGCCGCGAGCCGGCCCTGCTCGCCGGCCGAAAGCGCGGCCTGTTCCGCCTCGATGCCGACCCTTTGCGCGTCGGTCGGGGCGGTAACGAGGCTGGTGCGCGCATTGACCCATGTCAGCGTGTAGCTGCGTCCGGTCGCGGCATCGCGCACGACGACCGGCGCGTCCAGTTCGGCGATGATCGTGCGGGGATCGTAGACCTGTGCGGCGGAACGGACCGCCCCGCCCGACACGTCGATCTGCCCGTCCGCGGTTGCCAGCTCCAGCCGGTCGCAGAACACGCCGATGCGGAACGGGTAGCCGCGCACCTGCTGACCGGGACAGGCGATCTCGATCCGGTCGGACCGGTTCGCCTCGAACGCATCGACCGCCGCGTCCACCTGGCCCGCCGCCCAGAACCAGCCGGCCGTGTAGGCGATTGCGACGACGACCACGGCCGCGAGCAGCCAGCGGATGCGCCGGCCGGCATTGTAGGACGGTTTTTTCTCGGGCGCGCTCATGCTAGCTGGGCTCCTCGCACACGGGCTCGACGGACGCCGCGCTTATGAACCAATTGTGGATATTCGGCTATGCGTCATTGATGTGGCGGCCGGGCTTTTCCTTCGTCGAACGACGCCGGGCCCGGCTGACCGGTTATCACCGCAGCCTGTGCATCCATTCGTTCGAGCATCGCGGCACGCGCGAACGGCCGGGCCTCGTGATGGGTCTCGACCGGGGCGGCGCCTGTGTCGGCGTCGCGTTTCGGGTGGCGCGCGAGGACGAGGACGCGGTGATGGCCTATCTGCGTGCCCGCGAACTGATCACCCGCGTCTACAAGGAGCGGCGCAGCCGCATCGTGCTGTCTGACGGCCAGGCCGCCGAGGCGGTCACCTACGTGGTCGACCGCCACCACGAGCAATATGCGGGACGCCTCAGCGTCGACGCGGCCGTCGAACGCGTCTGCGGCGCGGTTGGACAGGCCGGGCCGAACGAGGACTATGTGCTCAATACGGTCGCACACCTGCACGAGCTCGGGATCGAGGATGCGTGGCTGGAGGCTGTGGCGGCGCGGATCACGCAGCGTCTGTCGTAACGTCCTTGCCCGCGCGCAGCGCCTTCACGCGCGCCTGCGCCTCGGGCGGCAGCGGCGGCGGGTTCGGACCGTCCGCCGCGCGCAGCAGCAGCCGGTCGCAGGCGGCCTCGGTACGCCGCTGCAGTTCGGCCATGAACGCGGCCTTGGTCAGGCCCGGCTCGATCGGATCGAGCACTTCCACCTCGATCAGCCCCGGGTGGCGCAGGAACTTCCGACGCGGCCAGTAGAGGCCCGCCACGTGCGCAACCGGCACGACCGGCACGTTGAGCTTTTCATAAAGATGTCCGATGCCGTTCTTGTAGGCGGGCGCAGCGCCGGGCGGTCGCCGCGTGCCTTCCGGATAGATGATGATCTGCCGGCCGTCGGCGACCGCGTTCTGCGCGCTGGCGTTGATCGCCTTGATCGCCTGGTCGCGATTGCCCCGGTCGATGGCGATCATCTTCATGCGCGCGATGTACCAGCCGAACACCGGGATCCACATCAGCTCGCGCTTGAGGATGTAGATCGGGTCGGGCCACCAGGGCAGAAAGGCGATCGTGTCCCAGGCCGACTGGTGTTTGGGTGCGATAATGTAGCCGCCCTCGGGCAGCTTCTCGCGACCACGCACGACATGGTCCGTGCCGGCGATCACCTTCATCAGCCAAAGGTGCGATCGCGACCAGAAGCGCACGATCCACCAGGCGAAGCTGCGCGGGCCCAGGAAGTAGAACGGCGTCCAGAAGATCATCTGGACGACGTTGTTGGCGTAGAACGCCAGGTTGAAAAGAAGCGACCGGAACACGAGCACGGGCAGCACCTCGAACGGGCCGGCTGGTCCCCGGCTCATGCCGCCCGTTTATCGCGGTCGGCGGTCAGATGGAAAGGCCCCGTGCCTGGGCGACCAGATATTTGGCGTATTCGCCGATCAGCACCCGGTAGCGGTCGACCGTTCCGGTCATGTCGGCTGAACGGGGGTTCTCGTTGATCACGGGATAGGCGGTCAGTTGCTGGCCCGGCATCACCCTGCGCATCTCCAGCATCGAACGCGGTACGTGATAATCGTTGGTGACGACGATCAGGCTCGAATAGCCGTTGCGCGCCGCCCATTCGGCACTGCTCCGCGCGTTGCCGGTCGTGTCCAGCGCCTCCCGGTCGATATCGATGCAACAGGCGTAGAGGTCGGCGCTGACCCCGAGCGTATTCCGCAGCGTTTCCTCGCTGATCGACGCGTCGACGCCACTGATCAGAAGCCGCGCGCCGTGGTCGGCGCGCAGCAGCGCGACTGCGGAATCAAGCCGCGCCCGGCCCCCCGTCAGCACGACGATGCCGTCGGCCTTCGCGGCTGGATCGAGGCGATTGGCCTGCGCGTCGACCTGCGCCGCAAAACCGACGAAGCCGGCCAAGACGAAAGCCGCCCCCGCCAGCAGCGCAAGCGACAGCACGGGAAGCGGCCGGGGCCGGCGGCGACCGGCCGGCCGGTCGGCCTGACCATAGCCATCGACGGTGGGATCGGCTTGCGGGCTCGTCTGCATCACGGGGAAGTGTTAACCACCGAATGGGGCAGGCGATAGGCAAAATCATGCCCGAACGGCGTCGGGAGGGTCCCGTTCCCCGTCAGAATCGCAATTCATGTCCGGCAAAGGCGATCACAATGCCGGATCGGCGCGCTTTTCGTCGATCTCGTGCAGGACGCTCAGCACGGTGATTCGCGTCGTGATCATCGTCAGGAGCCCGACCAGTCCGATCACGACGAGCACGCCCAGATAGGTCCAGGGGCCGATCGCGAAGTCGCCGAAGAAGGCCGACAATTGCTCGTTCTCCGCGCTCGTCAGATTGCGGCGGGCCCACAAGCCGGTGGCGAGGAAGACGAGCATCGCCAGCGCCCCGCCGGCCGCGGCCCCCTGAAGGCCGACCAACAGGAAACGGCGCTCGAACTGCCGGGCGATGAAGCCGGCACGGGCACCGACGAAATGCAGGACCTCGATCACCTCGTGATTGCCGGCCAGAGCGCCGCGCGTGGCGAACACGACCGTCATGACGAGCGCCGCAAGGACCAGCCCCAGGATGGCGATGCCGGCAAGCGTGGTGGTGCGCGCCATGGCGACCAGCCGACCCACCCACGCGCGATGATCGTCGAGCGTCGCGTTCGGCACCGCTTCGGTGATCGCCGCGCGCATGGCGGAGAAGTCCGGCGGCGCCGTCTCGTCGATGGTGATCACCACGAGCCGCGGCACGGGCAGTTCGTCCAGCGCGAGCCCGCTGCCGAGCCATGGCTCGAGCAGCGCCAGCGTCTCGTCCGGGCCGATGATGCGTGCCGCGCGCACGCCGTCGAAGTCCGCCGCGATCGCCCGCGCCTCGGCCAGCGCCGTCTCGATGTCGAAGTCGCGCGCCGGCCTGATCTGCACGGTCGCCTCGCGCGAGATCTGGCTCTGCCACGTCGCCGCGCTCTGCCCGACCAGCGACACCGCGCCGATCGTCAAGCTCGACAGGAACGACATGATCGCCACCACCAGGATCAGCGCCTGGCCCGCGATGTTGCCCGGCGGCACGATCGGCGAGGGCGAAGGTGTGCGCCCGACCACGATGGTCTCGTCCCCGCTCATCCGAACATGTCCAGACGCCCGTTCGACAGGATCATGCGACGCGCGTCGACCTGGTCCATCAGGCCCAGATCGTGCGTTGCGATGACGACGGCGGTGCCGGAGCGGTTGAGTTCGATGAACAGGCGCAGCAGGCGGCGCGCCATGGGCGGATCGACATTGCCGGTCGGCTCATCCGCCAGCAGGATCTCCGGCTGGTCGATCAGCGCGCGCGCGATCGCCACGCGCTGCTTCTCGCCGCCCGAGAGCACCGGCGGGAAGGCGTGCAGCTTGTCGCCGAGCCCGACCCAGTCGAGCAGTTCGGAAACGTCGCGGCGATAGTTCTCGACCTCCTTGCCGCGCACCCGGAGCGGCAGGGCGACGTTTTCGAAGATCGTCATGTGGCTCAGAAGACGGAAATCCTGGAAGACGACGCCGATGCGCCGCCGCAGCAGTGGCAGTTCGTGCCGGTCGAGCGTCAACGCATCCTTGCCGAAGACGGTGATCTGGCCGCGCGTCGGTCTGAGCGACATGAACAGCAGTCGCAGCAGCGACGTCTTGCCGGCGCCCGAGGGACCGGTCAGGAACTGGAAGGACTGGGCCGGAATGTGAAAGGAGATGTCGGACAGCACCTCCGGTTCGAGCCCGTACCGCAATCCCACATTGTCGAACCTGATCAAGGGGTCCACCGTCCGCGAATCGCCGGTTGCATGCATGCCAGCAATAGTGCGGCCGGACCGTGATGAAAACCGGGCCGCCGGACCGGCGGCGCTCAGCGGGCCTGCGCCGTGAGGATCTTGACCGCGAACGCGCCGAAGACGCCGGCGAACAGCCAGTCCAGCGCGCGCGTGACCCTCGGCCGCGCCCGCAGCGCCAGCGCGAAGCGGTCGGCGGCGAAGATCATCGGCAGGATCAGCGGTATCGCGACGATCAGGAAGAACAGGCCGAGAAAGACCAGCTTGCCCGGGGCGTCCGGATCGGTGGTTGAGACGAACTGCGGCAGGAAGGTCAGAAAGAACAGGGCAACCTTGGGATTGAGGATGTTGATGCCGATCCCGGTCAGATAGTGCCCCCACAACGAGCCGGTCCGCTCCGCCTTGCCCTCGCGCATGGTGAAGGACGAGCCGTGCCGGATTGCCTGAAACGCAAGCCAGACGAGATAGCCCGCGCCGACGATCTTCAGCACAAGGAATGCGGTCGGCGCCGCGACGAGCAGCGCCGAAAGACCGAGCGCGACCAGCATCGTATGGACGAGGATGCCGGTCACCGCGCCGGCGAAGCAGGCAAGCCCGACCGCGCGCGAATGGGTGATCGAACGCCCCACATAGAGCGCCATGTCCGGGCCCGGCGTGACCGCAAGGATCGCCGCGGCCAGCGCGAACTGCGCCAGTATCGCCGGATCGGGAATGAACTGCGTCATGGCTCCCCCTGGGCTCGACCATCTTGCTGCACCGCGCGCTTGCCGCCCGATGCACCGCATGCGAAGGCATCGGCGACCAATGACCGCCGCCATGCCTGCCAATCAAGACCCGTTCGGCCTCTGGAGCAACCCGATTCTCGCCCTCGCGCTCGTGATCGGATGGTTCGCTCTTGTCGTCGCGTTCGCCATGCTGCCGGCGGTCGACCTCGCCGCCTCCGCTCTGTTCTTCGACGAGACCGCCTGCGCCCGCTCGGCAGGGGCTGATCGCTGTGCGGGCTTTCCACTTGCCTCTTCGCCCCGCGCCAACGCGGTCCGCGACCTCCTGCAGCATGCGCCGGTGGCGATCGGCCTCGCGCTGTCCGTGCTCTTGGTGCTCGATCTGCGCGACGGCGCGCGCTGGCGCCATGTCCAGCTCCGCACAAAGGCGATCGTGCTTGCGACCCTTGCGCTGGGTCCGGGCGTGATCGTCAATGGCGTTCTCAAGGAGTTTTGGGGCCGGCCGCGCCCCTGGATGACCGAGCCCTTCGGCGGGACGATGCCGTTTGTCGAGGCGGGTTCCATGGCGGGCGCGTGCGCCGGCAACTGCTCGTTCGTCTCCGGCGAAGCGGCCGGCGGCGGCTGGCTGATCTGCCTGACGGTTCTGTTCCCGCCCGAGCTTCGCCGCGCCGCCTTCGTCGTGCTCGCGCTGGCCGGCGTGACGACGGCCATCGGCCGCGTCGCATTCGGCGCGCACTTTTTGTCCGACGCGGTGCTCGGCGTCCTGCTCCCACCGGCGCTGTTCTGCACGTTCGCGGCCATCGCCGCGTCCATGCGGCGGGGTAGGGCGCCTGCCGTCTGATATCGCCGCCAGGATCGCCTTTCGATTGGCTTGCGCCCGTAGGGAAAGCCAATATGGTGCGCGCCGCAACGAACCCTTCTCACGGAACCTTCATGTCGACCGATCTCAAGAACATCAACAAGGTGGTGCTGGCCTATTCGGGCGGGCTGGACACCTCGATCATCCTCAAATGGCTGCAGACCGAACTGGGCGCCGAGGTCGTCACCTTCACCGCCGATTTGGGCCAGGGCGATGAGCTTGAGCCGGCCCGCAAGAAGGCCGAAATGCTCGGCATCCGCGAGATCTACATCGAAGATCTGCGCGAGGAGTTCGTGCGGGACTTCGTCTTTCCGATGTTCCGCGCCAACGCCGTCTATGAAGGGGTCTACCTGCTGGGCACATCGATCGCCCGGCCGCTGATTTCGAAGCGGCTCGTCGAGATCGCCGCCGAAACCGGCGCCGACGCCGTCGCCCATGGCGCGACGGGCAAGGGCAACGACCAGGTACGCTTCGAACTGTCCGCCTATGCGCTCAATCCCGACATCAAGGTGATCGCGCCGTGGCGCGACTGGACGTTCAAGTCCCGCACCGACCTGCTCGACTTCGCCCGCGACCACCAGATCCCGGTGCCAAAGGACAAGCAGGGCGAGGCCCCGTTCTCCGTCGACGCCAACCTGCTGCACTCCTCTTCCGAGGGCAAGGTGCTCGAGGACCCCTGGGTGGAGCCGCCCGAATATGTGCACATGCGCACCGTCTCGCCGATGGATGCGCCCGATACGCCGACCGAGATCGAAATCGGCTTCGAAAAAGGCGATGCGGTCGCGCTGAACGGAAAGGCGATGAGCCCGGCAACCCTGCTCGCCGCGCTGAACGATCTGGGCCGCGACAACGGCATCGGCCGGCTCGATCTGGTCGAGAACCGCTTCGTCGGCATGAAGTCGCGTGGTGTCTACGAGACGCCGGGCGGCACGATCCTGCTGGCCGCCCACCGGGCGATGGAATCGGTGACGCTCGACCGCGGTGCCGCGCATCTGAAGGACGAACTGATGCCGCGCTATGCCGAGCTGATCTACAACGGCTTCTGGTTCTCGCCCGAACGGCTGATGCTGCAGGCGGCGATCGACGAGAGCCAGAGGAGCGTCGAGGGCACGGTGCGGCTCAAGCTCTACAAGGGCAACGTGATCGTCACCGGACGCAAGTCGGACGCCTCGCTTTATGACGACGCGCTCGTCACCTTCGAGGACGATCGCGGCGCCTACGACCAGAAGGACGCGGCCGGCTTCATCCGCCTGAACGCATTGCGGCTGCGCACGCTCGCCGCGCGCGACAGGGGTCGCTGACAACGGAGCACCGGAACGATGGCCGCACGCATGCGACGCGACAAGGGGAGCCGGCGCGGCGCGCGCGGCGCCGCCCCGGCGTCGGCCAACGTGCGATCACGGCGCACGCGGCTGTTCCGCGCAGGCGTCTTCATCACGGTTCTCGCGATGGGCATCGCCGTTGCCCTGACCTGGCAATGGATCAGCCGGGACCGGGCGCCGGAGATCCTCACCATCGGCACCGGGCAGTCCGGTTCGGACGCCTATACGCTGATGCGCGAAGTGGCCGAGGTCGTCGAACGCCATTCGGACCGGCTGCGCCTCGACATTCGCCCGACCCGCGACGCCTCACAGAACATCGCGTTCCTGAACGCCAAACGCATCGATGCGGCCGTGATACGCGCCGACACGCCCGTGTTCAGCGACATTCGCGGCATCGCCGATCTCTATCCGGACCTGTTCCACATCATCGTCCGCGACGGAGTTCGCGCGCGTTCGGTCCATGATCTCGACCGGATCAGCATTTCGATCCCCGATTACGACACCGCCAACTTCCGTTCCTTCTGGGTGGTCGGCGACCATTACGACCTGCCCATCGACGGGTTCGACTGGCGGGCCGAGCCCTTCGTCGACGGCGCCGACAAGCTGCTGCGTGGCGAGGTCGACGCGCTGTTCGCGGTCCGCTCGATCCGCGACCGGCAATTGTTGCGCATGTTCGAGGATGCCCAGCTGACCGGATTGAAGCTGCGCTACATACCGATCCGCCAGGCCGAGGCGATCGCGCTCAAGCGCCCTTTCCTGACCGCCTCTCAGGTGCCGCTCGGCGGGTTCACGGGGGCCCTGCCGGTGCCCGACACCGACACGCCCACTCTCGCCGTCGACCGGGTGCTCGTGACCCGCGCCGATGTCGGCGAGCAGCCCATCCGCGAGCTCACGCGCATCCTGTTCGAGCACCGCAAGGATCTGACCATCCGGTTCGCCCTTGCCTCCGCCATAACGGCGCCCGACGCCGAGCGCGGCCTCTCGGTGCCGCTGCACGACGGCGCCGAAGCCTTCTACAACCGGGACGAGCCGAGCTTCGTGCAGGAGAACGCCGAGCCGCTCGCCCTTCTGGTCACGGTTCTGACCATCCTCGTCTCCGGCCTGATCGCCCTCAGGTCGCGTTTCGTTGCCAGCCAGAAGAACCGCGCCGACGTCTACAATTACGAGCTTCTCGAGATTGAACGGCGGACGGCGGCCGCGACGACACTGGACGAACTCGCGACGCTGAAGGGCGAACTCAACGAGGTGCTGCGCAAGGTCGTCGTCGCGCTCGACACCGACGAGGTCACCGACGAGGGCTTCCAGTCCTTTTCGCTGCTCTGGGACGCGATCCGCGAGACGATCAACGACAAGGCCGACGCGCTTTCGGCCGCCACCGGCCCCACCGCCGTGCGCCGCCGCGCCTGAGGCGTGCCTGCCGCGCTTAATTGTCCACAGCCCGCCGCCGCGAAAACCGGTGGTTTCCCAATGCCAAGACGACCGCGAGGCCCGGGGCGGCCGGCTTTGTCCACAGCGTCGATGACACCGACTCGACTCGACCGCAAGTTTGCGGCAATATTCATGCAGGTAATCGGAAAGCAGGACTTAACGGAAACGCAGAACGATTGCCGCAACCCTAAACAGGTTGCTGTTCCGACTGAGAGGTTGGAGCGATAGACTTCGAAGATGAAGTAATTCATCCTTGATGTCGAACGATGACACTGTTTTCGGACAGTGAAGTCTAGCGCCAGCCATGGGCGCGAACAAAATACGGCAGGCCAGCCCGAGGGATGGTCGGCACGGCCCGGAGAGAGTGATCGAGCGGCTTCGGCCGCAAGGTGCGCGATCCGGTTCTGCTGGGAGAGCCCGGCGTGTGCGTCGCGGAACCGTCAGGTGAAGTGGCGATGACGATCGGGGTCTGTCCAGGCAATGCAGGGGGGCGGTAGCTGCGGCGACCGCCTTCCTCATCTTGCGTGCGCCCCCGGCGCCGTCTTTCCAAACCGGACCCCGCTCCATATATGAAAGCCTTGGCAACCGATGCGAGTTGGGTGTAACCGGCGCGGCCATGGCCATTTTCGACCATCAAAGTGACTGGAAGGACCGGTTTTCGCCCGGTCTCGCCGAGATCGAACAGATCGCGCGGGAAGCCTATGCGCACCTGCCGCGCGAGTTCCGCAAGCTGACCGGCGACGTCCAGATCCGCATCGCCGAATTCCCGACCGAGGACGTCGCCGACGATCTGGGGCTCGAGACGCCGTTCGATCTGCTCGGGCTCTTCGAAGGGCGCGGCATCGCCGAGCTGTGGAACCCGGCGACCGGCGATCAGGTCAATCGCATCACGCTCTACCGGCGGGCGATCCTCGACTACTGGGCCGAGAACGACGAGACGCTTGGCGACATCGTCACCCACGTGCTCATCCACGAACTGGGGCACCATTTCGGCCTGTCGGACGACGACATGGCCCGCATCGAGGCCTCGGCGGGCTGAACCGCACCGGCTATCCAGCGCGAGGAGGGTCCGGCCTGCCGGACGAGTGCCGCGCGCCTCCGATCGGGAACGCCGGACAGGGCGCCCCCGATGATCTCGCGCAAGAGCTTGCGCTTCATCGCCGCCTCGAAATCCGCGAACCCGTCGGCGATCTCGAGAAACGCGCCCGGGCCGTACAGCACATGCTCCTGGTAGAAGGCGACCGGATCGGGCCGTGCGCCGGCGATCACCAGCCCGTTGACCTGCACCCCCTCGAACGGGAAGTTCGCATAGGCCAGTTCAGGCGAAAAACCCTCATTGTTGACGCCGTCGCCGGACACGTCGATCACCTTGCGCGTGCAGTCGAGCGGCGCGGAACGGAACAGCGAGGCCGCGTGTCCGAGCGCATAGCCGAGCGCGGTCGGAAAGGCCGTATGTCCGCGCGGATGGGCCTGCAGCCGGTCGGCAAGCGCGAGCACGGACGCATCGCCGGCAAGAAACGTCCAGGGCGCGATCTCCACCTGCTGGCGCCGCCCGCTCCACTCGTACGCCGTCACCTGGATGCCGCCGACGCGGGTGATCGCCTCGCGTATCTGCGGATCCCGAAAGGCCTCGGCGAGGCCGTCCATCTGCAGCCGGTAGTCGCGATCATCGACGCTGGACGACACGTCGATGGCAAGGATCAGCGAGAGCGCGCACTGCGGCTGGGCGCGCACCGGGGCGACGGTCCAGAGGATCGAGACAAGGAGCAGCGCGAGCATGACGACGGGCGGGCGGGCAGGCAGGATCGGGCCGGTCCGTCGCGTCCATTCGGTCATTCTAAAGCGTGCCAAGCCTGACCGCCGGATCGTAATCCTGGTCGGGGACGTCCTTGACCACCGCCTGGCCGCACCGCATCTGCGCGGCGACCGGATCGAACGCATAGACCGGATCGCCGTGCAGCGACCATCCCTTGTTCAGCGCTTCGGTGACCTTGTGGCAGAAGGCCGAGTCGTCAATTCCCGTGAGCATGCGATAGGCTTTCATCGGCATTGGCCGGCTCCTTTCCTTGTCGATCGGGGTCGGCGATGCGCGCCGCGCGCGCCAGAAGCGCCTCGGCCTGTTCGAGATGCAGCCGTTCGGCCATAGCACCCTCGAACGCGATCACCCCGCGCCCCTCGTTCTGCGGCTCGGCGAACGCCGCAACCAGCCGGCGCGCCCGCGCGACCGCCTCCGGTCCGGGTGAGAAGGCCGCGTTCGCGGCACCGATCTGGCCCGGATGGATCAGCGTCTTTCCATCGAAACCCATCTGCGCGCCCTCTTGGCACTCGGCAGCGCAGCCCACGGCGTCGCGATGATCGTTGTAGACGCCGTCGAGCACGGCGATGTCCGCCGCGCGGGCCGCAAGAACGATCTGCATCAGCCAGGGGTGAGCATGGGCCCGCGCGCCCGGCCCCGCCAGGCCGGTCGCCTTGTAGAGATCGTTGGTGCCGGCGACCAGGCAGGCGAGCGGCACCCCCGCCTCGCGGCCGCGCGCGGCGATCGTCGCGGCGTTGACGATCCCGCCGGGCGTCTCGATCATCGCCCACAGGCGCAACATGTCGGGCGCATCGGTCTGTTCGAGCGCGTCGACCACCGCGAGCAGCGTGTCCGCGCTCTCGACCTTGGGGATCAGCACGGCATCGGGCATCGCCGCGCGCGCAGCGAGCAGATCTTCGGTCCCCCAGGGCGTATCGAGCCCGTTGATGCGGATCACCCGCTCGACAGGCGAGGCGGGCGCGGCGGCGAAATGCGCCCTGACGGCCTCGCGCGCATCCTGCTTGGCGGCGGGCGCGACCGCGTCCTCGAGATCGAAGATCACCACGTCGCTGCCGAGCGTTTCGGCCTTGCGAAGCGCCGACTGCCGGTCTCCGGGTATGAACATTGCCGAGCGGCGCGCGCGAATGAAGGACGGGGCGACCATACGCCCTTCTTGCCGCCGACCCCTGCGGCGCGCAAGGTCCGATCGCGGCTTGACGGCCTCAAGACGAGTGCCGATTGTCCACGCGATGAACCGCTATCGCTCGCCATGGCCCTGACGGCCGACATCGCCATCATCGGCGGCGGCCTTGCCGGCACGGCGACCGCCTGGCACCTGGCCGAATTGGGGTTCGAAGGCACTGTCGCGCTGATCGAGGCCGATCCGACCTTCGCCAGGGCCGCAACCGCGCTGTCGGCCTCCGGCATCCGCCAGCAATTCTCGATCGCCGCCAACATCGCCCTGTCGCGTGCGACCCTTTCGTTCCTGAAACAGGCGCATGAGCGCCTTGACGTGCCCCGGCAATGCGGCCTCGTCGAGAACGGCTATCTCATCCTCGCCTCACAGGCGGGCAAGCCGGCGCTTGCGGCCAATCACGCGGTACAGAGCGAGGCCGGCGCGCCGGTCGCCCTGCTCGATGCCGGTGCGCTCGCGGCGCGCTATCCCTGGTTGAACATTGACGACATCGCCGCCGGCGCGATCGGCGAGCAGGGCGAGGGCTGGTTCGACGCCCTGGGGCTGCTCACCGCCCTGCGCCGCGACCTGAAGGCGCATGGCGCCGCCCGGCTGATCGACGACGCCATCGTCTCCGCGCGGCTTGCCGGTGACCGCATCGCCTCCATCGAACTGGCGTCGGGCGAGACGCTGTCCGCCGGTCGCTACGTTCTCGCCACCGGCGCTGCAGCGGGACGGATCGCCGCGCTTATCGGCCTCGGCCTTCCCGTCGAACCGCGCAAACGCACCGTCTTCTATGTCGAGGCGCCCGAGCACCATCCCGACATGCCGCTGACCGTCGACCCGACCGGCCTTTATGTCAGGCCCGAGGGCGAAGGCTATATCTGCGGCGCGTCGCCGCCCGCCGAAAGCGACGGTCCGGCCGACCCGGACGACTTCGAGCCCGACTGGACACAGTTCGAGGACCGCCTGTGGCCGGCGCTCGCCCACCGCATCCCGTTCTTCGAGCGCCTCAAGTTGCGATCGGCCTGGGCCGGCCACTACGACTACAACCGGTTCGACCAGAACGCGGTGATCGGCCCCGATCCGCGCTGCGCGAACCTGTTCCACATTTCCGGCTTTTCCGGCCACGGCGTGCAACAGGCCCCGGCGGCCGGACGCGCGCTCGCCGAATGGCTGATCGCAGGGCGCTATGAAAGCGTCGACTGCACACCCTTCGGCGTCGAACGGCTGATCGCCGAAACGCCGCTTCTCGAACGCAACATCATCTGATCGTTCCGTCGCAACGGGCGCTTCATTTCCGCGACCGGCTTTGCTAAGCGATCGGCGAACGACGAGAGAAAACCATCATGGAAAAGTTCGACAAGCTCACCGGTGTCGCCGCCCCCCTGCCGATCATCAACATCGACACCGACATGATCATCCCCAAGGATTATCTGAAGACGATCCGGCGCACCGGCCTCGCCAAGGGCCTGTTCGCGGAGATGCGCTATCAGGATGACGGATCGGAGAACCCGGACTTCGTGCTCAACAAGCCCGCCTACCGGAACGCCACCATCCTGGTCGCCGGCGACAATTTCGGCTGCGGCTCGTCACGCGAGCATGCGCCCTGGGCCCTGCTCGACCATGGCATCCGCTGCGTCATCTCGACCAGCTTCGCCGACATCTTCTACAACAACTGCTTCAAGAACGGCATCCTGCCGATCGTCGTCACGCCGGACGAACTCGAAAAGCTGCTCGACGATGCCGATCGCGGCGCCAACGCGACGCTGACCGTCGATCTGGAGGCACAGGAAATCCGCGGGCCCGACGGCGGCGTCATCAGCTTCGACATCGACCCGCACCGCAAGCGCAGCCTGCTGGAAGGCCTTGACGATATCGGCCTGACGCTCGAACGGGCGCCGGCGATCGACACCTACGAAACGAGACTGGCCGAACAGCGGCCCTGGGCCTGAGCGCGATACGCCATGCAGCCTTTCATTCCCAAGAGGCTCGAACCGATCGCGTTCGGTTTCCTGCTGTCGGGCATGATGTCCTGCATTGTCGCCTGCGTCTCCACATGGCTCGCGCTCGGATCGCTCAGCGGCATCCTCGGGGCCTGGCTTTCGTCGTGGGCCGTTGCCTTTCCGGCGGTCCTCGTGGTGGCGCCGATCGTGCGCCGTATCCTCGCGCGGATCGTCAAACCGGCCTGAGTCCGGCCCGGACGGGCAATTGACATTGCACGAACCAGCGACCAGAAGGTTTCGGGGACCATCGAAGCCCGCCCGCCGGGCCACCGCCGTACGAAGGCGATACACATGTCTGACGAGATTTTTGACAAGACGGCACGTATCATTGCCGACAAGATCGAACGTGACCCGTCCGAGATCACGCCGGAAACCGAGCTTTCCACGATCGACATCCAGTCGCTCGAACTGGCCGAGGTGATCTTCGATCTCGAGGACGAGTTCGACATCGAGATCGAGCTCAACGCCGCCGACGCCTGGGAACAGCTCAAGACCGTTGGCGACGTCACCAGCGCGGTACGCGACCTGGTCGAAAAGAGCAGCGCCGCGTGAAACGAGCCCGCATCGTCATCACCGGCATGGGCGGCATCTGCGCCCTTGGCAACGACGCGCCGACGATCTGGTCGGCCATGAAGTCCGGAACGGGCGGCATCGCCCCGATCGACATCCCGGAAAAGGACGAACTGAAGGCCCGGCTCGCCGCGCAGGTGCGCGAACTGCCCGATCACGGTTTCGAGCGCCGCCTGCTTCTGACGACAAGCCGGTTCGGACTGCTCGCCATGATCGCGGCCCGCGAGGCGATCGGTCATGCCGGGCTTGAGGCCGACGGACCCGCCGCCAACAGGATCGGTGCGATCATCGGTTCGGGCATCTTCGGCGGCGACGTCATCGACACCAACTACAAGGCCATCCTGCTCGAAAAGAAGAAGCGGACCGACATCTTCCTCGTCCCTCAGGCGATGCCGTCCTCGCCCGCCGTTCACGTTTCCATGGCCTTCGGGCTCAAGGGACCGGTCTACGGCACCAGTTCGGCCTGTTCGTCGGCCAACCACGCCTTTGCCGCCGCTCTCGACACGCTGCGGGCCGGGCGCGCGGACGTGATGCTCGCCGGCGGCACCGACGCGCCGCTCAATTTCGGTGTCCTGAAGGCCTGGGATTCCATGCGCATCCTGTCGCGCAACGGATGCCGGCCCTTCTCTGCCGATCGCGACGGCCTGGTCCTGGGCGATGGCGCCGGCGTCGTCGTGCTCGAAACGGAAGACCATGCCCGCGCCCGGGGCGCGACCATCCTTGCCGAACTTGCCGGCGCCGGCATGACCGCCGATGCCGGCGACATCGTCGCACCGGACATGGACGGCGCGGCGCGCGCCATGGAACAGTGCCTTGCCGACGCCGACCTTTCGGCTGGCGATATCGGCTATGTGAACGCCCACGGCACCGGCACGCTCGGCAACGACAAGACCGAGACCCAAGCCATCCGCCGCGCGTTCGGCACCCATGCCGACGGCCTTGCCGTCTCGTCGACCAAGTCGATGCATGGCCATTGCATGGGCGCATCCGGCGCGCTCGAGATCATCGCGGCGATCGGCGCGCTGCGCGAAGGCGTCCTGCCGCCCACCATCGGTTACGAGACGCCCGATCCAGAATGCGATCTCGACTATGTGCCGAACGAGGCCCGCAACGCCGACGTTTCCGCCGTCGTCAGCAATTCGTTCGCCTTCGGCGGCTCCAACGCCGTGATCGCCCTGAAGAGAGCCTGAGCCATGCGCAAGCTGATTTCGACCGGATCGCCCTTCGAGGAAACCGCCGGCTATTCGCGCGCCGTCGTCACCGGCGACTGGTGCTTTGTCTCCGGCACCACCGGCTATGACTACAAGACCATGACGATGCCCGACGATGTCGCCGAACAGGCGCGCAACGCGCTGGCGACGATCGACCGGGCGCTCACCGAGGCCGGCTTCGAGCGCGGCCAGGTGGTGCGTGCGCGCTACGTGGTCACCGAGATGGCCCATGCCGACACGGTGTTCCCAGTGCTCGGGGAGTTCTTTGCCGGCATAAGACCGGCGGCGACCATGACCGTCAGCGATCTCATCAAGCCCGAAATGAAGGTCGAGATCGACGTCACCGCCTTCAAGGGCTGAACGGTGGCCGGCGAGACGCTCGACGAGGTCGAGATCGCCGGCGAAGACGACCTGCTTGCCTGGCTCGGCTCTCATCACGATCGCTCGGCAAGCGTCTGGCTCGTCCTGTGGAAGAAGTCCGTTCCCGACCGGTACCTCGACCGCGAGACGCTGCTGCGCGCCCTTCTTCGCTACGGCTGGGTCGATTCGCTGCCTCGCCGGAAGGACGATCGCCGCTCGCTGCTTCTGATCTCGCCGCGCAAGCCCGGCAGTGCCTGGTCCGCGATCAACAAGCGCATCGTCGAGCAGCTCGAAGTCGAGGGTCTGATGCATCCGGCCGGCGCTGCGGTGGTCGCGGCCGCCCGCGCGGACGGTTCATGGTCCTTTCTGGACGATGTCGAACAGGGGCTCGTGCCGGACGATCTGGCCGAAGCGCTGGACAAGGTCCCGCGGGCGCGTGCAAATTTCGATGCCTTTCCCTTTTCGGCCCGGCGCGGCATCCTTGAATGGATCAAGCAGGCAAAGCGCCCCGAAACGCGGTCCAGACGGATCGCGGAGACCGCCAGGCTGGCCGGCCGCAACGAACGCGCGCTGGACTGGAAGGCGGCAAAGGGCCGTTGAGTTGACCGAGCGAACCGCCTAGAAGCGGCCATCTTCCCGCTACGACGAGAACCTTCATGACGACGCGCTCCCTGTTCCTGCTGCCCGGTGACGGCATCGGCCCCGAGGCCATGGCCGAAGTGACCAAGCTGATCGACCATATGAACGCCGCCGAGAACGCCGGCTTCGTCACCGACACCGGTCTTGTCGGCGGATCGGCCTTCGACGCCCATGGCGAAGCGATCTCCGAGGCCGACATGGAAAAGGCGATGGCCGCCGATGCGGTGCTCTTCGGCGCCGTCGGCGGGCCGAAATGGGACGGCGTGCCCTATGACAAGCGGCCCGAGGCCGGGCTGTTGCGGCTGCGCAAGGACATGCAGCTGTTCGCCAATCTGCGACCGGCCATCTGCTATCCGGCGCTGGCCGACGCCTCCTCGCTCAAGCGCGACGTGATCGAGGGGCTCGACATCTTGATCGTCCGCGAACTGACCGGCGGGGTCTATTTCGGCGAGCCCAAGGAGATCGTCGATCTCGGCAACGGCCAGAAGCGCGGCATCGACACGCAGGTCTACGACACGTTCGAGATCGAGCGCATTTCCGGTGTCGCCTTCGAACTTGCGCGCACACGCGCCGGCAAGGTCTGCTCGATGGAAAAGCGCAACGTGATGAAGTCGGGCGTTCTGTGGAACGAGGTGGTGACCGCGACCCATGCGGCGCACTATGCCGATGTCGAACTGACCCACATGCTCGCCGATGCCGGCGGCATGCAGCTCGTGCGCTGGCCCAAGCAGTTCGATGTGATCGTCACCGACAATCTGTTCGGCGACATGCTGTCCGATGTCGCCGCCATGCTCACCGGCTCGCTCGGCATGCTGCCGTCCGCGTCACTTGGCGCGCCGGACGCCGCCACCGGCAAGCGCAAGGCGCTCTACGAGCCGGTCCACGGCTCGGCGCCCGACATCGCCGGGCAGGGTCTTGCCAACCCGATCGCGATGATCGCCTCGTTTGCGATGTGCCTGCGCTATTCGTTCGCCATGACCGACGAAGCGGCGCGGCTCGAAAGCGCCATCGCCAAGGTCCTCGACGATGGCCTGCGCACCGCCGACATCATGGGTGAGGGTGCGCGCAAGGTCTCGACGGCCGAGATGGGCGACGCGATCCTCGCCGCCTATGCCGGCTAGAGCAATTCCCGCGAAAGAGGGAACCGGTCGCGCGCCCGGAACTGCGAAGGTCCGAGGATGTTGAGCGCCCGAGAGACTGAACGAAGAGCGAAGGCGCTCTAGGAAACCAGCCCTTCCGGGCAGGTCGACGTTCGGTCCGAGCGCGCGCCCTGCGCGGTCCAGCCATACCCGGCCTGGATCGACTGCTTGGAAGCATCGGGCATGTCGGTTTCGGGATTGATGGCGTAGAAGTCGAAACAGTTCTCGCTGCGCCGCATGACGACGAAGCAGCCGCCCGTCAGACCCGTGTGGTAGAAGGTGCACAAGAGGTCATCCTCGACGAACCAGTCGCCGCGCGCGGCACGGTAGTCGTCTTCATAGTCCACCTCGCCGTCGACCAGATAGGCTTCGCGCCAACCGGTTCCATCCTGATAGATGCCGCGAAAGACCTTGCCGACGAACGCCGACGTCAGGGCCGCGCCGGTCAGACGCTGCGTGCCGGGCTCGCTGACCGCGCCGGCCGGAACGGCCACACCGGCGAGCATGGCGAGAACGACGAGACCGCGACGGAGCGCACGCACCGCGAGATGGTCCCTGTGCGCCGAGCCGCTTCGAAGCGCCCTGTCGTTCATCGCACGATACTCCTCACTGCCAGGTCGTGTAGCCGATGCTCAATGTCTTCGGCGATCCGGGCGAAATTGCGTTGACGCGGAACTGCGTCACGCGGCCCTCATTGGTTCGCGCGCAGACGTAAGAGCCCGTCGGCATGTCGCCGAGCGAGACGCGGTCGGTCGTCATCCGCGCCGACGAGCAGCCGGCAAGGCCGCGGTTGGAGCGATCGCCGATCCCGATCCGCGCGCCGTTGCGGGGGACGATGTATAGAAGATCGGCCGTCTCCGCCTGAAACCAGAAATCGGCGCCGTCGCTCGTCACGCCGCCCCGGTCGAGATCGAACGCGTAGGTCTGGGGCACGTCCAGCCCACCGGTGGAGAAGGTCCGTGGCGCCGGCGCCGATGCCGTGCATTCGAAGCCGCTGCCTGCGCTGCGGCAGGTGCTGCCCTCGGGTGCCTCGCGCTGCACGCTGCCCGACGACCCGTAGACACAGATCAGCGCCGGCTTGCCGCCGATATCCTGAACCCGGGTCTCCGAGAGCCGGTTGACGATCGGCGTCGTCCACCAACCGCCCGGCAGCGGGTCCGTGATGGTACGGCGTGCCTGATCGAGCGGGCAGGAGATGAACTCGGCCTGCGCGCTGCCGGTCGCTCCGGCCAGCAGGGCCGCGCCGATGGCGAGCTTTGCGATGGTATGCATGGCATGATCCTCCGTCTTGTCGGCCGGACATCGGCCTTTCGGCGAATCTTGCGCATGCCGCCGCGCGGCGATGTTGACTTTCGCACAGTGCTCGACCACAACGTCGCCACCATGCGCATCACGATCAAGAAGACCACCGTGATCTGACCCGTTCCGCCCCACACTCTCCCGGGGGCGGGAAGAGTGGCGCTTGACCGCAAGAGGGGAGACAGGAGACGGGAACCATGGGTTTCAAAATCGCCATAGCGGGCGCGACCGGCAATGTCGGCCGCGAAATGCTCGATATACTGGCCGAACGCGGCTTTCCCGCCGACACGGTCGTTCCGCTCGCCTCGCGCCGTTCGGTCGGCCAGGACGTCTCGTTCGGAGACAAGACGCTCAAGGTTCAGGCACTCGAAACCTTCGACTTCACCGATACCGACATCTGCCTGATGAGCGCTGGCGGCTCGGTCGCCAAGCAGTGGGCGCCGAAGATCGCCGCCAAGGGCTGCGTCGTCATCGATAACTCGTCCGCCTTCCGCTACGACGCCGATGTGCCGCTGATTGTGCCCGAAGTGAATGCCGATGCGGTCGAGGGCTTCACCAGGCGCAACATCATCGCCAACCCGAACTGCTCGACCGCGCAGCTCGTCGTCGCACTCAAGCCGCTGCACGATGCCGCCCGGATCAGGCGCGTCGTCGTCGCCACCTACCAGTCGGTCTCCGGCGCGGGCAAGGAAGGCATGGACGAACTGTTCGCGCAGACGCGTGCGGTCTACGTCGCCGACCCGATCGAGAACAACAAGTTTACCAAGCGCATCGCCTTCAACCTCATCCCGCATATCGACGTGTTCATGGAGGACGGGTCGACCAAGGAGGAGTGGAAGGTGGTCGCCGAGACCAAGAAGATGCTCGATCCGAAGATCAAGGTGACCTGCACCGCCGTCCGGGTGCCCGTCTTCATCGGCCATTCCGAAGCGGTCAACATCGAGTTCGAGAACGAGATCACGGCCGATCAGGCGCGCGACATCCTGCGCGAGGCACCGGGCTGTCTCGTCGTCGACAAGCACGAGGATGGCGGCTACATGACGCCGTACGAATCGGCCGGCGAGGATGCGACCTATATCTCGCGCATCCGCGAGGATCCCACTGTCGACAACGGCCTGAACATCTGGGTCGTCTCGGACAATCTGCGCAAGGGCGCCGGCCTGAACGCCATCCAGATCGCCGAAGTGCTGGTCAATCGCGGCCTGATCTCGCCCAAGAAGCAGGCCGCCTGACCGGTCCGACCCGCCTGCAAGAACCGGGTGGCGCGGCACCGCGCCCCCGGCGATGATTGGTCCCCGCATCCCGGAGACCGATGATGACCTTCCAGATCCACGCCCTGCCGCGCGAGACCTTCGCGCCCCTGTTCGGTCTCGACGAGACCGCGCTCGCCACTCGCCGCGCCGTCTGGCGGATCGCCGAATCCAGCCCCGGCTGGCCCTGCCGCGTCAGTCTGGCGGACGCCGACAAGGGCGAACGGCTTCTGCTGGTCAATCATGAGCATCTGGGCGGGGCGACGCCCTACCGCGCAAGCCACGCCGTCTTCGTGCGCGAGACGGCCCCGCAGGCCCGTCCCGAGCCCGGCGACGTGCCCGACGTCATCGGCCGGCGGCTGATCTCGGTGCGTGCCTTCGACGGCGAC
The DNA here is from genome assembly GCF_004331955.1 of Roseitalea porphyridii. Taxonomy (NCBI): domain Bacteria; kingdom Pseudomonadati; phylum Pseudomonadota; class Alphaproteobacteria; order Hyphomicrobiales; family Ahrensiaceae; genus Roseitalea; species Roseitalea porphyridii. Next base: position 145,946 of record NZ_CP036532.1, read on the forward strand.
TGGATGATGGTCGGCGCCGATGTGGTCGAGGGCGGGGCCGTCGCAGCAACGCTCGAAACGATGCTCGCCGACCGCGCGGTCGCCGAGGTTCACCTGCACATCGCCAGGCCGGGCTGCTATCTGGCGCGCGCGACGCGCGCCTGATCGCGCGGCCTATTCGGCCGCCTTCGGATAGGGGCGCAGATCGTCGGGGAGTTCCTCGGGCGCATCGGGGCGCGGCGCCGGTCGCCGGCCCGGACGTGCTGCGGGTTCCGGTTTCGGCCGATCCGCCGCCCGCTGCCGGTCGATCGCCCTCTTGCGCCGCCAGCGCTTCAGCCGTGCGATCAGGCTGCCCTTGGCAAGGCTTTCATTGTCGCGGGTGAAGATCATCAGCGCCGCGGGCGTCACCACCAGCGTGAGCACGGTCGAAAAGGCAAGGCCGAAGACGATCGCGCTCGACAGCGCGACCCACCATTGCGTCGAGGGCGCCCCGATCGTCACTTCGTGATCGATCAGCGCCAGATTGACGCCGAACGCGATCGGAAGGACGCCGAGGATCGCGGTCACCGCCGTCAGCATCACCGGTCGCACGCGCTCCCGGCAGGTCTCCAGCACCGCCTCCATCTTGTCGACGCCCTTGCGCCTGAGGTGCGCATAGGTGTCGATCAGCACGATGTTGTTGTTCACCACCACGCCGGCCAGCGCGATCGTTCCGATCGCCGTCATGATGATCGAGAACGGCATCTGCATGACAACCAGTCCGAGCAGAACGCCGATCGTCGACATCACCACCGCGCTGAGAACGAGCCAGACATAGGTGAAGCGGTTGAACTGGGCCAGCAGCAACGCAAAGATCAGGAAGATCGCGACGCCGAACGCGTTGCCGAGGAATGCCGCAGCCTCCTCGCTCTCCTGGTCCGAGCCGACCATCTCCCATCTTATGTTGGAGGGGAAATCCATCGTCTCGAGCTGCTCGGCGACCTGCGCCTGAAGCACCGAATCCTGCACGCCCTCGACAAGGTTCGAAGTCACCGTGATGGTTCGCGATCCGTCGATGCGCGTCAGCGTACCCAGCGAGGCCGCCGGTTCGCGGTCGACGAAATTGGTCAGCGGCACGGCGCCCGAGGCGGTCTCGACGCGCAACTCGTCGAGCATCGACAGCGTACGCCGGTCCTCCGGCACACGCAGCCGGATGTCGACGGCGTCGTCCGCGCCTGCCGGCCGATAGTCGGACAGTTTCAGGCCGGTGGTCACGAGCTGCACGACGCGGCCGACCGAATCGGGGCCGAGCCCGTATTTGGCCGCCTCGGTCCTGTCGACCTTGAGCTCCCAGTCGATCGAAAGCGGCGGCAGGCCGTCATCGAGATCGATGACTTCGGGAACCGTTTCCAGATAGCCGGCCACGGCGCGGGCGGCGTCCTCGAGCCCGGTCGGATCGTCCGCCTGAAGCCGCACCTGGATCGGTTTGCCCTGCGGCGGGCCGGCGTCCGGCGTCGAGATCTCGATGTTCACGCCCGCGATATCGGCGAACTGCGTGCGCAGCGAGGTCAGGATCTCGCTGGCCGGCTGGCGTTCGCGCCAGTCGACGAACTCGTACTGGATCGTTCCGACCGTGTCCTCGGTGCCGCCGCCCATGAGCTGCAGGCCGCCCCGGGACGAGCCGGCGCGCGCATAGACCGTCTTGATGCCGGGCCAGTCGAGCAGCCGCTCCTCGGCACGCCGGACGAGTTCGTCCTGCTCCTCGAGCGACAGGTTGCCCCGCGCCTTGACGTACAGAAGGCCATATTCGGGTTCGACCGCCGGGAAGAATTCGACGCCCTGATTGTTGTTGGAATAGGTGTAGACGATCCCGCCCATCAGCCCGGCGACCAGCACCAGCGTGAGCACCGGGAAGCGCACCGCCTTGCGGATCACCGACATGTACATACCGTCCGGCCGGCGCTTCTGCACCGCCGCCCGTCCGACGATCGAACCGATCGTCGGCGCGAAAAGCAGCGCGTAGATGGTGGAAGCCGTCAGCGTCGCGATCAGCGTGATCGGCATGTAGCTCATGAACTCGCCGACGATGCCCGGCCAGAACAACAGTGGCGAGAAAGCGGCGATGCGCGTCAGCGTCGACACGACCACCGGTCCGAACATGCGGCGGGCGGCCTCGGCGAAAGCCGGCGGTGCGGCCACGCCTTCGGCCATCCGGCGCTCGGCATATTCGGTGACGATGATCGCGTCGTCGACGAGCATGCCGACCGCCAGGATCAGGCTGAACAGCACGACAAGGTTCACCGTGTAGCCGGCAAGCGACAGGAACAGGATTCCCATCAGGAACGATGTCGGAATGGCAAGGCCGATCAGCAGCGATGACCGGAAACCGAGATAGAACAGGATGACGATGAAGACGAGGATGACCGCCGTCAGCACCGAGTTCTGAAGATCGTCCAGAAGCGTCCGGATGTTTTCGGACCGATCCTGCGTGAAGGTGATCTCCACGCCCGGCGGCAGCTGGGTCTTGAAGGCTTCGGCTTCCGCCTTCACCGCGTCGACCGTCTCGATCAGGTTGGCGCCGGCGCGCTTGGAAACCTCGATCGCGATCGCCGGCTTTCCGTTCAGCCGCGCCACCGTTTCGCGGTCCTCGAACGTGTTGCGGATCGTCGCCAGATCGCGCGCGCGCACGACCGCGTTGCCGCTGACGGCGATCGGCAGATTGGCGATGTCCTCGACCGTCTCGATCAGCGAGGGAACCTTGACCGCATAGCGGCCCTGGTCGCCCTCCAGCGTGCCGGCGGCTACCAGCCGGTTGTTGGCGCCGACCCCACCGACCAGCGCGTCGAGCTGCAGATTGTACGATGACAGCTTGACCGGATCGATGATGACCTCGACCAGTTCGTCCCGCGCGCCCTGCATGTCGGCGTTCAGAACGCCGCCCACTTCCTCGATCTGGTCGCGCAGGGCCCTGGCGGTGCGCGTCAGCACGCGCTCCGGTGCGTCGCCCGAAAGCGTCACCACGAGGACCGGAAACTCGGAGATGTTGACCTCGACCACCGACGGCTCGTCGGTTCCGGCGGGGAATTCGCCCTTGACCTGATCGACCTCGGTGCGCACGTCCTCGAGCGCCGTTGCCAGATCGGCGCTGGGATCGAACTCGACCACGATGTTGCCACCGCCCTGATAGGCGCTGGCCGTCATCGTATCGACGCCCTTGATGTTCTGAAGCTCGGACTCCAGCGGCCGGATCAGCATCCGCTCGGCGTCCTCGGGCGACACGCCCGACAGCGACAGGCCGACATAGATGACCGGGAACTGGACGTCCGGCTCGGCTTCCTTCGGGATGCTGATATAGGCGAGCGTGCCGGCGATCAGGAAGAACGACAGCGTGACGATCGTCAGCCGCGCATTGCGCACGGCAAGTTCGAGAAATCCCATCATTGGCTCGCCGCCCCGCCCGTCGCTTCCGCGATCAGGCGTTCGATGACCTCGCTTTCGGCCTCGACAGGCTCGACCCGCTGGCCGTCACTGACGAGGTTCTGGCCGACGACGATGACGCGCGCGCCGCGGGGAATGCCGCCAAGCAGCAGCGCATCGGTCGAATCGTCGACCAGGTCAATCGGATAGAACACCACCTGGTCGTCCGCGTCGACAGCGCGCACGCCCAGTTCGCCCGCATCGTTCAGCGTGACGATGGAGCGCGGAACCGGCGTCGCGACCACGGGCTCCCCGCGCAGGATCACCTCGGCGGTCATTCCGGCCGGCACTGCAAGGTCGGGATTGGCCGCCTCGACCTCGACCGTGAAGGTGCGGGTCGAGGGCTGCGCATCGCGGCTGATGTAGCGAATCGTGCCGGTGATGGTCTCGCCGGTGACGAGGCGCAGTTGCGCGTCGCCGCCAACCTCGATCGTGCGCAGATCGCTCTCGTTGACCTCGCCGACCCCGATGATCGGATCGAGAGAGATCAGGTTCGCGACGGGCGTTCCTTGGTTCACCGCGCCGCCGCGTTCGACCATAACCGCATCGACCACGCCGCCGAAGGGCGCGGTGATCTCCAGCCGTTCGAGCTCGGCGACGGTCGCCTCGTACTGGCTTTCGGCAAGGCGCAGCGCCGAGCGCTGCTGTTCGAGCTGCAGACGGGGCAGGGTGCCGTTCTCGACGAGCTGTTCGCGCGCGGTGAATTCGGCCCGCGCCTGTTCGAGCGCCGCCTCCGCGCTGCGCACCGCAGCGTCACGCCCCTCGGGCGCGATCCGCGCGATGGTCTCGCCGGCCTCGACCCGATCGCCCTGTTCGACCGGAAGCTCGGAGATGATGCCGCCGGCACGCGCCGTGATGTCGGTGCGCTTGTCGGCCTGTGTGACGCCCGAGACCCGCACGGTCCGCGTATGATCGATGCTCGGAATGACGGCGACCGCCACCGATTGCAGCGAACGCGCCGCCGCATCCTCATCCGTCGTTGCCGGCTCGGTCTGCTCGACCGGCGCGGACTCCTCGGAATCCTGTCCGGTGGCGCTGCCAACGAAGGAGAAATCGCCCGTCAGGACCCAGGCGGCTGATGCGATGAACACCAGAATGGCCGCATAGCGATGCGCTTTCATCGGAAATTCCAGTCAGTACCTTCTGGCCCCGTGGCGGGACATTTGATCCATCATACGCGCCGACCGTCGTACTGGACCGCGCCGCACACTTTCCGCACTGCACAATATGCCTGTTGCGCAGCGGCATGGAAAGCCCTATCTGACAATTTGACAAAATAACAAAAAATGTCATAAGGTCAAGAGGCCATGCTTCACATCTGTTCGAACGACAAGCGCGGAACCGTCTTGCAGGCGGCCCTCGACGTGTTCATCACCTACGGGTTCCGCAAGACGTCGATGGACGACATCGCACGCGCCGCCGGCATGTCGCGTCCGGCGCTCTATCAGTCCTTCAAGAACAAGACCGAAATCTTCCGCGCGCTCGCCGAGGCGCTGATGTCGGAGGCGGCCCGCAATGCCCGCAGCGGTTTTGCGGTGCCGGGCTGCTTCCGTGACAAGCTGCGCGAGGCGATGGAACGGTCGATTCTCGACATGCATCGCTTCGTCGAGCAAACGGCCCACGGCCAGGAGCTGATCGGCATCAGCGACGAGATCGCCAGCGACATCAGCAAGATATGGACCGATTCGCTGACCGGCGTGATCGCCGAGGGGCTCGCCGGTGCCGAGCGCGACGGGCTCGCCGACCTTTCCCGGTTTGGCGCCGATGCAAAGACCATCGCCCGCGTCTTCGTGTTCGCGCTCGAGGGCCTCAAGGAAGAGGTCAAGAAGGGCAAGCCGATCGAGACCCACATGCATGCCATCATCGAGTTCTTCGCCGACGCGGTGGAGCTGAAGGCCGACACCCGACCGGCAGCGGTTGGCTGAGGGTCAGCCTCTTTGCCCGCCCCCGGCGGCGCGGCTCGCCCGCCTGAGCGCGTCGCGCATGCGCTTGCCGACCGGCTCGCGCTCCGTCGCCGGAAGGATGTCTGCCCGCAATTCCGCACTCAGGTCGAGCGTCGGCCGCACGCCGATATCCTCGAAATGGGCCTCGATGAAGTCCTGCGTCGCCGCCCGGCCCATGTCGCGCATCTCGGTCAGGAACGACCATTCCGCATTGAGCTTGGACGAGGCCGTCAGGCCCTTGACCGCCACGTCGGCGGCGATCCGGTGCATGCGGATGGACCGGTAATCGGTGCCCTCCAGCCGCCCGTCCGCCATCAGCCTCCGCACGAACTCGATCGCCCTGAACTCGCGCAGAAGCCCGGCATTGAAGGTGATCTCGTTCATCCGGTCCTGGATTTCCTGCGCCGTTTGGGGCGTCTCCTCGCGCTCGATCGGATTGATCTGGACGAGCAGGCAGTCCTCGGTGTCCGTCTCGTAGAAGAACGGAAACAGCACCGGGTTGCCGCCGAACCCGCCATCCCAGTAGGGCACGCCGTCGATTTCGACCGCCTTGAAAAGGGTCGGCAGGCAGGCCGAGGCCATCACCGCGTCGAGCGTGATGTCGGTGCCGGTGAACACGCGCACCTTGCCGCTGTGCACGTTGGTCGCCGACACGAACACCTTGAACGCATCGCACGCGTGCACATTGTCGAAGTCGATCTGCCGACCGACCACGTCGCGCAGCGGATTGATGTCGAACAGATTGGTGTCGTAGGGCGAAAAGACCCGGCTGAAGATGTCGAAGAAGCGATAGGTTGGCGAATTCTCGTAGCCGAAATTGCCGAACCACAGATCGGCGGGGGTGCGCTGGATCGGCGAAAAGCGACCCGTGCGCGCCACGCCGGCCCAGAAATCATGCAGGCATTGGCGCGCGCCGTCCGCACCGCCCCTGTGATAGCCGTCGGCAAGCGCCACCGCGTTCATCGCGCCCGCGCTCGTCCCCGAAATGCCCTCGAAGTCGAACCTTCCGTCCTCGAGCAACGCATCGAGCACACCCCAGGTGAACGCGCCGTGCGAGCCGCCGCCCTGAAGCGCCAGGTTGATCCGCCTGGTCTGGGTGCCGTTTCCGGTTTCCGCCATAACCCTTCGATCCCGCGTGCCGGTGCCGGTCAGAGCGCCGTCCAGCCCCCGTCGACGGAAATCGTCGTGCCGGTGATCTGCCTGGCGTGGTCCGAACACAGGAACACGACGGTGCCGCCCATCTCCTCGACGGTGGCGAATTCGCGCGTCGGCTGGCGCTGCAGCATGACCTTCTCCAGCACTTCCTCCCGTCCCATGCCGTGCGCCTTCATCTGGTCCTCGATCTGGTTCTCGACGAGCGGCGTCAGCACATAGCCCGGACAGACCGCGTTGCACGTCGCGGCCACCTTGGCCTCGGCGAATTCGAGCGCGACGGTCTTGGTCAGTCCGACGATGCCGTGCTTGGCCGCGATATAGGCGGACTTATAGGGCGAGGCGGTGAGGCCGTGCGCCGAGGCGATGTTGACGATCCGGCCCCAGCCCTTTTCCTTCATCATAGGCACGGCGGCGGCGGTCGTGTGGAATGCCGACGACAGGTTGATCGCGATGATCGCGTCCCACTTGGCGGTTGGAAACTCCTCCACCGGCGCCACGTGCTGGATGCCCGCATTGTTGACCAGGATGTCGACCGAACCGAATTTCTCCGCGGCCTTTTCGACCAGCATACGCGCCTCGTCCCCGTTGGAGAGGTCGGCCTTGACGTAGACGGTGCGGTTGCCGTGCGCCTCGGCGATCTCCCGCGCAAGGCCGTGGTCGTCCTCACTGTCCGTGTAGGAATTGAGCACCACATTGTGGCCCTCGGCGGCGAGTGCGCGCGCGATCCCGAGCCCGATGCCGGAATTGGATCCGGTCACGACAGCAGTCTTGATGTCTTCGCTGGCCATGGCTTCCCCCGTCTGGCGCCGTTCATTGCGCCGCAACATAACCGGGGCGCCGCGCCCTGTCATCGCCGCGGACGCGTCGAACGCACGGTTTTCGTTCTGCAACGACACCGATCGGCCTGCGGTGATTGCGGGCACGGCGCCGAGCCGCTAAAACCCGACACGAACGGACAGGATTTCACCATGGACTATCTGTCAGCCCCCCTGCCGCGCCGCAGATCGGTCGCCGTCAATGTCGGTGGCGTGACCGTGGGCGGCGATGCGCCGGTCGTGGTCCAGTCGATGACCAACACCGACACCGCCGACATCGACGCCACCGTCGCCCAGTGCGCGGCTCTTCACAAGGCCGGCTCGGAAGTCGTCCGTATCACGGTCGATCGTGATGAGAGCGCGGCGGCGGTTCCGAGAATCCGCGAGCGCCTGCTGCGGCTCGGCCACGATGTGCCGCTTGTCGGCGACTTCCACTATATCGGCCACAAGCTGCTCGCCGATCACCCCGCCTGCGCCGAGGCGCTGGCCAAGTACCGGATCAACCCGGGCAATGTCGGTTTCCGCGACAAGCGCGACCGCCAGTTCATCGACATCGTCGAAATGGCGATCCGCCACGACAAGCCCGTGCGCATCGGCGTCAACTGGGGCTCGCTCGACCAGGAGCTGCTGACCCGGTTGATGGACGAGAACCAGAAGAAGGGCTTTCCGATGTCGGCCGACGAGGTGACGCGGGAAGCGATCGTCCAGTCGGCGCTGCTGTCGGCCGAGCTTGCCGAGCAGACCGGCCTTGCTCGCGACAAGATCCTTTTGTCGGCTAAGGTGTCCCGCGTTCAGGATCTGATCGCCGTCTACACCGACCTCGCCGATCGCTGTGACCATGCGCTGCACCTCGGCCTGACCGAGGCGGGCATGGGATCGAAAGGCATCGTCGCCTCCTCGGCCGCGCTCGCCATTTTGTTGCAGCAGGGGATCGGCGACACGATCCGCATCTCGCTCACACCCGAACCGGGCGGCGACAGGACGCGCGAGGTTCAGGTCGCCCAGGAACTGCTGCAGACGATGGGCTTTCGCCAGTTCCTGCCCGTGGTCGCGGCCTGCCCGGGTTGCGGACGCACCACCTCGACCGTCTTCCAGGAACTGGCGCGCAAGATCGAGGACGATCTGCGCCGCAACATGCCGGTCTGGCGCGAGAAATATCCCGGCGTCGAGGAACTCAAGGTCGCCGTGATGGGCTGCATCGTCAACGGTCCGGGCGAATCCAAGCACGCCGATATCGGCATCTCCCTGCCCGGAACCGGCGAGAGCCCGGCCGCCCCGGTCTTCGTCGACGGTCGCAAGGCCGCGACGCTGCGCGGCGACGACATCGCGGCCCAGTTCGAGGCCATGGTCACCGACTATATCGAGGCCCGTTTCGGGCGGGGCGGCAAGGATGCGGCGGCCTGAGACGTCCGCCTGCGGTGTCTGCCTCGCCGCATTGACGGCCGCGCTTATCTGTTTCGGACCCGTAACGGGCCGCACTTTTCAGGGCACATCGCCGGAGGATGTCGGCCACGGTGCGATCTGTGGGCTGATCGAGCGCGAGGCCGAGCGCAATGGCTTGCCGCCCGCCTTCTTCGCCCGGCTGATCTGGAAGGAAAGCCGGTTCGACCCGCTCGCCGTCTCGCCGAAGGGCGCCGAGGGCATCGCCCAGTTCATGCCCGCCACGGCCGCGCGGCGGGGTCTGTCGAACAGTTTCGACCCGGCCGAGGCCGTGCCCGCCTCGGCGACCTATCTGGCCGCGCTGCGGCTGCAATTCGGCAATCTGGGCCTGGCCGCCGCAGCCTACAATGCGGGCGAGGCGCGCATCGACCGCTGGCTTGTCGGCGCGTCCTCGCTGCCGCTCGAGACAGAGGACTATGTGCGCGACATCACCGGCGAACCGGCCGAGGTCTTCATCGAGCGCCGACGCCAGGTACGCGACGAGCCGCTGGAGCCGGGCAGGCCCTTCGCGGAAGCCTGCGTGCGCATGGCGTCGATCGCCGGCGCCGGGCTGGCCAGCCTGGTCCAGGGTCCGCTGAAGCCGTGGGGCGTGCAGGTCGCCGGAGGCTACAAGCGGGCCGCCGTCATGCGCCGTTGGGACACGATCAAGCGCCGGCACGGGTCGCTCATCGCCGGACTGCCAGCCACGGTGAGCCGGCAAAAGAGCCCGCTCGGGCCGAAGCCGATCTATGCGGTCCGGATCGGCGCCGATTCCCGCACCGAGGCCAACGTGATCTGCAGCCGATTGCGCGCCGTCGGCGAATCCTGCGTCGTCAAGCGCAACTGATACCGGCAATTCGGTCGGCGTCAGGAGGACCGGTCCGCGATGAACCGCGCCGCGCCGCGAAGCACGGCGGCCCGATCGCCAAAGGGTGCAAGAAGCTCTTCGGCCTCGCGCACATAGGCGTCGAGCCGTTCGCGCGCCCAGTCGACGCCGTGCATCGCGACAAGCGTCTTCTTGCCGGCCGCGGCGTCCTTGCCCGTCGCCTTGCCCATCGTCTCGCTGTCCGCGGTGACGTCGAGCAGATCGTCGGCGAGCTGGAACGCCAGGCCCACGATCTCGCCAAACCGGTGCATGCGCGCCCGCTCGCGGTCGCCGGCGACAATGGCACCGGCCTCGCAGGCCGCGCGGATCAGCGCGCCGGTCTTCATCGCGTGGATCGCCGTGATCGTCTCGCCGTCGGCCGCCATCCGTTCGTGCACCAGATCAAGCATCTGGCCGCCGGCCATGCCGCCGAATCCGGCGGCCCGCGCAAGCAGGGCGACGAGATTCCGGCACCTTCCATCATCGCCCTCCGGGTCGCCCGAGACGGCCAGATCGAACGCCAGCGTCAGCAGCGCATCGCCAGCGAGGATCGCCGTCGCCTCGTCGAAGGCGATATGCACCGTGGGCTGTCCGCGCCGCAGCGCGTCATCGTCCATCGCCGGCAGATCATCGTGCACGAGCGAATAGCAATGGATGCATTCGAGCGCGGCTGCCGGTCCGATCGCGGCCTCGTCGCGTCCGCCGAGCAGCGCGCTCACCTCCATGACCAGGAACGGCCGCAGCCTCTTGCCGCCATTGAGGACGGCATGGCGCATCGCCGCGACCAGACGTTCGGGCCGGGCAAATTCACCGTTCGCCGGCCTGGTCGAGAGCGTCCGGTCCAGATGCGCCTCGATCAGCGCCGCGCGCGAGGCCAGCGCGCTCCGAAAAAGTTCATGATCGTTCATCGCTTGCTTTTGGCGTTTTCGCGATCGATCTGCAATAAGCGGTCGGAGCGGCAGGGTTCCGCCGCAGAACCAATCGACGGCGCGGTGCCGACGCGCACGCAGGATCAGGACCGACGGCGGTGAGCCCAGCACGGACAGGACCGAAGACCGATCGCCGCAAGAGGCGCAGCAGGGCCGGGGGCGAGGACACGGGCGCGCCGACGAAGCAGGGCCGTGGCCGCAAGCGGCGCCTCGGCTTTCTGCGCCGACGCTGGGTCTTCTACCCGCTTCTGACGCTTGTGATCATCTGCGCGCTGCCGTTCGTCCTCACGCTGATCTATCGGATCGATGCGGTTCGGCCCGTCTCCACGCTGATGATCGCGCGCGCCGTCACGGGAGACCCGGTCGATCGGCGCTGGGTGGAGATCGACGACGTCGCGCCGCGTCTCTACCAGTCCGTCCTGATGTCCGAGGATGGCCAGTTCTGCTCGCACCACGGCATCGACCTGCGCGAACTGCGAGCGGTGATCGATGATGCTCTCGAAGGTGAACGCCCGCGCGGTGCATCAACGATCACCATGCAGACGGCCAAGAACCTGTTTCTCTGGAGCGGCCGGTCGTTCGTGCGCAAGGGGCTCGAAATGCCTCTGGCGGTCTGGATCGACCTCGTTCTTCCCAAGCAGCGGATCATGGAGATCTATCTGAACATCGCCGAATGGGGTCCGTCCGGCCAGTTCGGTATCGCCGCCGGCGCCGACTATCATTTCGGCCGCCAGCCCGACGGGCTTTCGGCCCGCCAGTCCGCGCTCCTTGCGGTCACGCTCCCCAATCCCCATGTCCGCGATCCGGCAAGGCCGACCGCCGATCTCAACCGCGTCGCCGATGTGATCCAGGGCCGCGCCGCCCAGTCGGGCGGCTATGACTGGTGCCTGCCGGACTGAAACACGGACAATTTGGGCCGAACCCCCTTTTCCAACCCGCACCGATGGTGTATGGCCCGGCCACTTTTCCGCGCATGTCGACCAGACAGCCGCCGGTCACCGGCGCTATCGGCGATTGCGCACGATCCGGAGTAAGACACATGGCTGTACCCAAGAGGAAGGTCACGCGCTCGCGGCGCGGCATGCGCCGCTCGACCGACGCGCTCAAGAACCCGTCCTATGTCGAGGACAAGGCGTCGGGCGAACTGCGCCGGCCGCACCATATCGACCTGAAGACCGGCATGTATCGCGGTCGTCAGGTGCTGGCGCCCAAGGAAGACTGACATCTGCCATGACGGCACGAAAAACCCGCGCCTGTACCGACAGGCGCGGGTTTTGTCGTTGTCACCGGCGGGGCAGGCCCGCCTCGACCGTCTACTGGTCGATTAGGCTCGCCGCATAGGCGATCGCCCGCTGATAGTTGCCGCTGTCGTTCCAGGCCGAAAGAACCCGGAAATTGCCCGAGCCCTGCGTGTAGGGCTGGCCGCCGCGCCAGCCGTTCCGGCGCAGCATGTTCGCGGCCGTCGCCAGCGCGTCGGCCGCATTGTTCGGATCGGCGCGGCCATCGCCATTGCCGTCGACGGCGAAGCGTACCCAGTTGCCGGCCAGAAACTGCATGTGGCCCAGTTCGCCCGAGGGGCCGCCCCGGCTGTTCGCGGAAATGATCCCGCGATCGACGAGCTGCAGCGCTGCGATCGCGTCATCCTCGAAACGCGGATGGCGACGGCAATAGGAGGCGAGCGTCACCGCCCCGCCGACGATCGGCGTGTCGCCCGTATAGCCACCCCAGGAAGTCTCGTAGCCCCAGATCGACACGAGGATCGAGCCGGGAACGCCGTAGCGGCTCTCCAGCGACCGGAACAGCGAGGCGTTCTGGTTCAGCCGGCGCTTGGCGTTCGACACGAACGAATTCACGCTCGAAAAGCGCGCCGTCAGGAACTGCTCCGGGCTGCGGTAGCGCGTGCCGGTCTGCGATGACGGGTTGGATTCAAAACGCCAGGTGATGCCCGAAAGCCGGGCCTGCTGCAGCGCCTGCATGCCCCGCTGACCGACCCCGGCCGACGCCGCCTGCTGGGCGAGCGACTGCTTGTAGGCGTCGAACTGCCCCTGGCTGGTGATGCAACGCGCCGCAAGGGCTTTCGTCGTGATGGCTTGCGTCGTCAAAGTCGCGCTGGCCAGAAATGCGATCATCCCCAGTTTGACCCATTTCGGTGTCATTCCATTTCCTCCTGTGCAAAGGATCGGCCCGGCAAGCGCGGCCGGTGCGCCCCGCGCGAACACTGTCGGATTCGCGTCCGAAAGTCAGGCAAAAAGACTGACAAAACGCGAAAAGACTTTCAGCGCGCCCCGAAAATCGCCGATCCGACACGCACGCTCGTCGCGCCGAAGGCGATGGCCGTCTCGAAATCACCCGACATGCCCATCGAGAGCATGGGGACGCCACTCTCCGACGCCAGCTTCTTCACGAGCGCGAAATGCGGGCCGGGGTTTTCGTCGACCGGCGGAATGCACATCAGCCCCTCGATCCGCAGGCCCAGCTTGTCGCGGCACAGTGTCAGGAAAGCGGGCACGTCTGCGGGCGCGACGCCGGCCTTTTGCGGTTCCTCGCCGGTGTTGACCTGAACATAAAGGCGCGGCGTGCGGCCCTGCTTGTCCATTTCCCTGGCAAGCGCGCGCGCGATCTTCTCGCGGTCGACCGTTTCGATGACGTCGAAGAGCGCCACCGCATCGGCGGCCTTGTTGGACTGCAGCGGCCCGATCAGATGCAGTTCGATATCGCCGTAGCGTTCGCGAAGCTCGGGCCACTTGCCCTGGGCTTCCTGCACGCGGTTCTCGCCGAAGATGCGGTGGCCCCGTTCGAGCACCGGCACGATCGCCTCGGCGTCGAACGTCTTGGTCACCGCCACGAGCGTGACGTCACCGCCCGGCCGACCGGCTGACCGTTCCGCCTCTGCGACGCGCCCGCGCACCGCATCGAACCCGCCAGCGGAACCTTCGTGACCGGCCAATCCGTCCTCGTTCGGCTCCAGCTGACCCATTTCCCGGCGATCTCCGTCCCGCGGTTGACCCTGTGCGCGTTTGGCGGCATGACACCGGCGCGCCGTCGCCCTTCAAGTGCATGGGCGCGCTCCGATTTCAAGCCCGGCGGCATTGTCCCGCCGCTCCGAGCCCGGACCTTCATGAGCACCGAACGATACAATCCGCGCGTCGCCGAACCGAAGTGGCAGAAGGCCTGGGACGAGGCGGCGCTCTTCCGGACCGACAACGACGATCCGCGCCCGAAATATTACGTGCTCGAGATGTTCCCCTATCCGTCCGGGCGTATCCATATCGGTCATACGCGCAACTATACGATGGGCGACGTCGTCGCCCGCTACAAGCGGGCCATGGGCTACAACGTGCTCCATCCGATGGGCTGGGATGCGTTCGGCATGCCCGCCGAGAACGCGGCGATGCAGAACAAGGTGCATCCGCGCGAGTGGACCTATCAGAACATCGACACGATGCGCGCCCAGCTCAAGCTTATGGGCCTGTCGATCGACTGGGACCGCGAATTCGCGACCTGCGATGTCGACTACTATCACCGCCAGCAGATGCTGTTTCTCGATTTCCTCAAGGAGGGCCTCGTCGGTCGGCGTGTCTCCAAGGTCAACTGGGATCCGGTCGACCAGACCGTTCTCGCCAACGAGCAGGTGATCGACGGCAAGGGCTGGCGCTCGGGCGCCGAAGTCGAGCAACGCGAGCTGGCCCAGTGGGTCTTCAGGATCACCGACTTCAGCGAGGATCTGCTCGAGGCGATCGATACGCTGGACGAGTGGCCCGACAAGGTGCGCACCATGCAGCGCAACTGGATCGGCAAGTCGCGCGGCGTCGAGATCCCTTTCCACCTGAGCGAAGCGACGCTCGGCCACACCGCCATCGAATGCTATTCGACGCGGCCTGACACGCTGCATGGGGCAAGTTTCGTGGCCATATCCCCCGACCATCCCTTTTCGATCGCGCTTGAAGCGGGCAATGCGGACCTTGCCGAGTTCAACGCACAATGCCGGCGGACCGGAACGTCCGAAGAAGCGCTGGAAAAGGCCGAAAAGCGCGGCTTCGACACCGGTCTCACCGTTCGTCATCCGGCCGAAGATCGGTTGCTTCCGGTCTGGGTCGGCAATTTCGTGCTGATGGATTACGGCACCGGCGCGGTCTTCGGCTGTCCGGCGCATGACCAGCGCGACCTCGATTTCGCGCGCAAGTACGGGCTGCCGGTGCGCAACGCGTTCTTTCTGCCCGGCGATCAAACGCCGGTCGAAGACGAAGCGCTCGTGCCGCCGAAAACCGACACGGTGGTCTATGTCGACCATTTCGCGGGGATCGGCGAAACAACCGGCGCGGACGGCATCGAGCGGACCATCGACTGGTTCGAGGCGCACGGCAAGGGCCGTGGCGTGACCCGCTTCCGGCTGCGCGACTGGGGCATCTCGCGGCAACGCTACTGGGGCTGCCCGATCCCGATCATCCATTGCGACGATTGCGGGCTGGTGCCCGTGCCGAAGGATCAGCTGCCGGTCCGGCTGCCCGATGACATCAGCTTCGACCGGCCGGGCAATCCGCTCGACCATCATCCGACCTGGAAGAACGTCGACTGCCCGTCCTGCGGCAAGCCGGCGCGGCGCGAGACCGACACGATGGACACGTTCGTCGATTCGTCCTGGTATTTCGCCCGCTTCACCGCGCCGCAAGAAGACGCGCCGACCGACCCGAAGGCGGCCAATGCGTGGCTGCCGGTGGACCAGTATATCGGCGGCATCGAACACGCGATCCTGCATCTTCTCTATTCGCGCTTCTTCGCCCGCGCGATGACCAGGACGGGTCACATGGACGTCGCCGAGCCCTTCAAGGGCCTGTTCACCCAGGGCATGGTCGTCCACGAGACCTACCGGGGCGAGAACGGCGACTGGCTCGATCCGTCCCAGGTGCGCATCGAGGGCCATGACGACGAGCGCAGGGCCTTCGACGCCGAGACCGGCGCAGCGGTCACGATCGGCGGGCTCGAGAAGATGTCCAAGTCCAAGAAGAACACGATCGGGCCCGAGGACATCACGCAAAGCTACGGCGCGGACACCGCGCGCTGGTTCATGCTGTCGGATTCGCCGCCCGACCGCGACGTCGAATGGACCGACGCCGGCGCCGAGGGTGCGCACCGGTTCATCCAGCGCCTGTGGCGGATCGTGGCCGGCGCCGCGCCGTCGATCGGGCCGGGCGATCCGTCCGGCGCATCGGACGACGCCACCGCGATGCGCAAGGCGACCCACAAGGCGCTCAAGGGCGTCGGCGAGGATTTCGCGCGGCTGGCCTTCAACAAGGCGATCGCCCGGATCCATGAACTGGTCAACGCCATCGCCCCCGCCGTGGACAAGGCGGCCCGCTCGGGCGCAGATGCCGACCGGGCGGCAGCGCACGAGACGCTCTCGATCCTCGTCCAGCTCGTCGCACCGATCGCACCGCATCTCGCCGAGGAGTGCTGGGCCACGCTCGGCCACGGCGACATGGTCGCCCGCGCTCCCTGGCCCGCATTCGAACCCGGCCTCGTCGCCGACGACACGATCACCATGCCGGTGCAGATCAACGGCAAGAAGCGGGGCGAACTCGCCGTCGCGCGCGAAGCGGACAAGGCCGATGTCGAGGCCTCGGCGCTGGCGCTCGACTTCGTCCAGCGGCACCTGAACGGAGCCGCGCCGAAAAAGGTGATTGTCGTGCCCGGCCGCATCATCAATATTGTCGCGTGATGGTCATGCCTCATCCCCTTCGCCGGTTCCGCCGCCTCTCACGCCGCGCAGCGTTGGCCGGCGGCCTCATGCTGCTCGCCGGCTGCACGGTTCAGCCGCTCTATCAGACATCTGCTCCCGGCATCGGAGGGACTGTCGCGCCACTGCGCACGGTCATCGTTGCCGACGTCAACGACCGGGTTTCGCAACAGGTCCGTAACCATCTGATATTCCTGCTATATCAGGGTTCGTCACCGGCATCGCAGGCGCAGTACTCCGCTGCGATCACGGCCTCGCCATCGGTGCGCGACGTCTTCGCAACCACCGCACCCGACGGTTCGACCCAGGTGACGGCGAAACGCATCGTGCTGTCCGGTACGGTGACGCTGACCGATATCGCCGACGGATCGGTGATCGCCCAGGCGACGCGCACGGCGACGGCCTCCTTCGACCAGACGCGGCAGGAGTTCGCCAACCTGCGCGCCCAGCGCGATGCCGAGAACCGGGCCGCCGACGAACTTGCCGAGCAATTCCGCATCGTGATCGCCACCGCGCTCGCAGCCCGCTAGCGCGCCCAAGGCCCATGGCGCAGATCAAGAACCACGAGGCGGACCGGTTCATCGCAAGGCCGGACTGGAGCCACGCGATCTTCCTGATCTACGGGCCGGACCACGGGCTGGCCGCCGAAAGGGCCGCCGCCCTTGCCCGCGCGACCGGCATCGATCTCGACGACCCGTTCAACGTCATCCGCATCGATGCGGGCGTTGGCGGCGATCCGGACCGGCTGATCAACGAGGCCTATACCGTGGGCATGTTCGGGGGCCGACGGCTGATCTGGATGCGCGGCGCCGGCGCCGATCGGCAGATAGCGGATCAGGTCGAGCGGCTGCTCGCCGATCCGCCGCCCGACACGATCGTCATCATCGAGGCCGGAGATCTGAAGAAAGGCGGTGTGCGCGCGACCGTCGAGAAGGCGCGCGCGGGCATGGCGATCCCCTGCTATGCCGACAATGAGCGGGACATCCAGAACCTGATCGATCAGACCTTCTCGGGCACCGACCAGCGGCTCGAACTCGATGCGCGCCAGTTCCTGATGAGCCATCTCGGCGGCGATCGCGCCGCCTCGCGGGCCGAACTGGAAAAGGTCGCACTCTACGCGCTCGGTCAGCCGGTGGTTTCGCTCGGCGACGTCCAGGCCGTTTGCGGCGACGCGTCAGCGCTGGGATTCGACGACATCTCGCTGGCCGTTCTCACCGGCGACCTCGACGGACTCGACCGCGCAGTGACCAAGTTCGAAAGCGGCGGCGGGGCGCCGTCCGCGCTGTTCACGATCATACAGCGCCAGTTCCAGCTGCTCGACCGGCTGCGCGCCGACATGGACCGCGAAGGAAAGAGCCCCGCAGCGATCGTCAACGGTGCAAGGCCGCCGATCTTCTTTGCGCGACGCAAGGCGATGGAACGCGCCCTGTCGATCTGGACCCCGCGCGCCATCCGCGCCGCGCTCGACCGTCTGCGCGAGGCCGTTCTGCAGGCGCGCCGCGCGCGACATCTGGAACCGGACGTGTTGCGGATGACGCTCCTTGCGCTGACCGTTCAGAGTGCGCGCCGCCGATAGCAACCGCCGCATTCCATTCCGGCTGCGAATCGAAGCGGATATTTACTGGCGCTGCAGCAGGCGGCAGAGGTCGTCGAACTGTTCGAGCGAGTGATAGCGGATCCGCAATTCCCCGCCCTCGCCCTTCGGCCTGATGTCGACCTTGTAGCCGGTCGAATCCGACAATGTCCGCTCGATCGCGCGGGTATCAGGGTCCTTGCCCGCCTTCTTCGGCGCGTCACCGCCCTTTGTGGTGGTCGGCTCCTGCGCGAGCGCCTCGGCCTGCCGCACCGATAGGCCTTCCCGAACGATGCGCCGGGCGAGCGCCTCCGGATCGTCCGCCGTCACCAGCGTTCGCGCATGGCCCGCAGACAGTTCACCGGCCGACACCATCGCGCGGACGGACTCGGGCAGCTTGAGAAGGCGCAACGTATTCGCCACATGGCTCCGGCTCTTGCCGATCACGTCGCCGAGTTCGGCCTGGCCGTAGCCATGATCCTCCATCAGCTGCTGATAGCCCAGCGCTTCCTCGATCGGATTGAGATCGGAGCGCTGCACGTTCTCGACGATCGCCAGTTCGAGCGCCGCCTTGTCGCCGACCGCCCGGACGATCACCGGCACCTCGGCCAGACCGGCACGCTGCGCGGCGCGCCAGCGCCGCTCGCCGGCGATGATCTCGTGCGTCTGCCCGTCCTGGCGCGGCCGCACGACGATCGGCTGGATGACGCCGTGATCGCGCATCGACCGGGCAAGGTCGTCCAGATCGGCTTCGTCGAAGGCGCGTCGCGGATTGTTCGGACTGCGCACGATCCATTCGATCGGCATGGTCCGGTCGCCGGCCACCGTCGGTTGCGACGCTGCCACCGGCTGGTCCATCTCGCCGATCAGTGCCGCGAGCCCCCGCCCCAAACGCCTGCCCGATCTGTCGTCAGCCATGCTTATATCCGTCTCGTTTCCGGTTCATGCTCTGGCGGCTCATGCCGCCTTGGCGCCACGCTCGCGCTGGATCACTTCCGAGGCGAGATTGAGATAGGCCTGGCTGCCGGCGCATTGCAGGTCGTAAAGGATCGCCGGCTTGCCGTAGGACGGCGCCTCCGACAGACGCACATTGCGCGGTATCACCGTGTTGTAGACCGCATCGCCCATATAGGCGCGCACATCGTCCACCACCTGGTTGGCCAGATTGTTTCGGCCGTCATACATGGTCAGCACGATGCCCTGTATGGCAAGGCCCGGATTGACCGATCCTCGGATCTGCTCGACGGTCTTCAAAAGCTGGCTGAGCCCCTCGAGCGCGAAGAACTCGCATTGCAGCGGCACCAGCACCGAATGGGCGGCCGCCATGGCATTGAGCGTCAGAAGGTTCAGCGACGGCGGGCAATCGATGATGACGTAGGTGAAGCGGCGCGTATCGGGCTGGCTCAGCGCATTGCGGAGGCGGAACACCCGGTCCGACGCCGTGGCGATCTCCATTTCGATGCCGAGAAGGTCCATGGTCGATGGAACGATCGACAGACCGGGCACGGCCGTCGCGATCGCCGCTTCGCTGACTGGCGCCTCACCAAGCAGAATCTCGTAGGCCGAAACCGTGCGGTTGTCGCGCTCGATACCGAGGCCCGTGCTGGCATTGCCCTGCGGGTCGACATCGATCACCAGAACCCGTTCACCGATCGCCGCGAGCGCGGTCGCCAGATTGATCGCCGTGGTCGTCTTGCCCACGCCGCCCTTCTGGTTCGCGATGGTGATGACCTTCGGTCCGCTGGTCATGCCGTTCCCCGGTGTTTCAACCCGATCCGCGCCGGCGCACGGCCGTCAGGTCCAGGATGACGGAACCGGCGGCGATCCGGCTTGGATGTTCTACCAGATCGAATTCCCAATGTGCACGGCATTCCGCCAGTTCGGTCGCATATCCACGGCCTTTGTGGAACAGCGCGCGGGTCCCCGCTTTCATCCATGGCGCTGCCAGTTCGATTAGGTCGGGCAACGGCGCGAGCGCCCGCGCGGTGACGATTTCGGGCTGCGGAATGGTCGGCACGACGGCTTCGATGCGCCCGGCATGCACCCGTGCCGCCGGTGCACACTGGGCCCGCGCGGTCTGCAGGAATGCGGCCTTCTTCCGGTTGCTCTCGATAAGATCGACGCGCGCGTCGGCGGCTTCGGACATGAGGATCGCGACGACCATGCCGGGGAAGCCGCCGCCTGACCCGAGATCCGCCCAATGCCGCGCGTCCGGCGCGATGGCGACGAGCTGGGCGCTGTCGGCGATGTGGCGCGTCCAGAACTCCTCTTCCGTGGAGGCTGCGACGAGATTGATACGGCGCGACCAATCCCGAAACAGCGTCTCGAACCGGTCGAGGCGCTCGAGCGTTTCACGTGAAACATTGCCCGGCAGCGCCGTCTGGATCGATCGCGCGCTCACGCGGTTTTCGCAGCGCGCCGCTCGAGGGCTTCCGCCTGGCGGATACGCGCGATCAGCAACGCGAGTGCGGCCGGCGTCATCCCGTCGATGCGCTGCGCTTCGGCGATCGTGCGGGGGCGCCGGTCCGTCAGCTTCTGCTTGAGCTCGTTCGACAGCCCGGCTATCGCCTCGAACGCGAAGCCATCCGGAATCGCCAAGCCTTCTTCACGCTGAACCGCCGCGATATCGGTCCGCTGGCGCTCCATGTAGACAGCGTATTGCGCTTCTATCTCCAGCCGTTCGCCCGTACGCTCATCGAGCGCCGCCAGTTCCGGCCAAATGGCGCCCAGACGGGCGAGCGTCACGTCGGGATAGGCCATCAGGTCATAGGCGGAGCGCCGGACGCCGTCCTTGTTGATTTCGAGTCCGAATCGACCCGCCTCCTGCGGCGTCAGGCTGAGGCTGCGCGACAGTTCGCGCGCCCGATCGAGCCGCTCCCGAACAGAATTGAAATGCCGAATCCGTTGGGGGCCGGCCAGGCCCAGCTCGATCGCCCGTGGCGTCAGACGCATGTCCGCATTGTCGATCCGCAGCGACAACCGGTACTCGGCACGTGAGGTGAACATGCGATAGGGTTCCGTGACCCCCTTGCTGGTCAGATCGTCGATCATCACGCCGATATAGCTGTCAGTCCGGCTGAAGCGCACGGGATCGTCGCCGCCCGCGTGGCGCGCGGCGTTCAGCCCGGCCACCAGGCCCTGGGCCGCCGCTTCCTCATAGCCGGTCGTGCCGTTGATCTGCCCGGCGAGATAGAAACCGGCGACACCGCGCAGCGCCAGACTCGCATCGAGCGCGCGCGGGTCGACATGGTCATATTCGATCGCATAGCCCGGCTGAAGAATCACCGCATTCTCAAGGCCGGCCATCGTTTTCAGCAGCGCCGCCTGGACATCCTCGGGCAGCGAGGTCGAGATGCCGTTGGGATAAACTGTGTGGTCGTCGAGACCTTCGGGCTCGAGGAACACCTGATGGCCGTCACGATCGCCGAACTTGATGACCTTGTCTTCGATCGAGGGGCAATAGCGCGGGCCGACGCCGCCGATCTGCCCCGAATACATGGCCGACCGCCGGATATTGGCGCGAATCACATCGTGCGTCTCGGCCGTCGTCCGGGTGATGCCGCACTCGATCTGCCGATTGGCGATCCTTTCGGTCATCGTCGAGAACGGTACCGGGTTCTCGTCAGCCGCCTGCATCTCGAGGACCGACCAATTGATCGTGCGTCCGTCAAGCCGTGGCGGGGTCCCCGTCTTGAGGCGACCAAGGGGCACGCCCATCGCGGCAAGCTGGTCCGACAGGCCTTCGCTCGGCTTCTCGCCCATCCGCCCGGCGGGGATGGTTCGCTCGCCGATGTGGATCAGACCGCGCAGGAAGGTCCCCGTCGTCAGAACCACGGCGCCGGCGGCCAGTTGACGTCCGTCGCCAAGCACGACGCCTGCCACGCGATCCGGCGCTTGCATGCGCAACGAAGCGACTTCGCCCTCGACCACTGTGAGGTTGTCGATCGCGCGGATCTCCGCCTGCATCGCCGCGCGGTAGAGCGCCCGGTCCGCCTGCGTCCTCGGCCCGCGCACCGCCGGGCCCTTGCGGCGATTGAGCAGACGGAACTGAATGCCGGCCGCATCGGCGACCCGGCCCATCAACCCGTCCAGCGCATCGATCTCGCGCACCAGATGCCCCTTGCCGAGGCCACCGATCGCCGGGTTGCACGACATCACCCCGATCGTCTCGAAACTGTGCGTGACGAGCGCGGTCCGCGCGCCAACGGCGGCGCTGGCGCGCGCCGCCTCAACGCCGGCATGGCCGCCGCCAACGATGATGACGTCATAGGCCTGTTCCACGTCCCTGCTCCCGTTGTGGAAAGAGACTGCGCCGCACATGGCCCGCCGGACAAAGGCCGTCAAGGGCGGGCATGTTTCACGTGAAACGATCTGCCATCGGCAGGCGCCGGATGTTTCACGTGAATCACCAATAAGTTCGTTTCACGTGAATCATTTACCGACACAGAACCGCGAGAAGACCGCGCCGAGCATTTCCTCGACATCAATTCGACCCGTGATCCGTCCGAGCGTGTCCGCCGCCAGCCGCAACGCCTCGGCGCGCAGTTCAAGCGGCAAACGTTCCGAAAGCGAATCGATCAGATATGTACGGCCCGTCCGAAGCAGTTCGATGTGCCGAGCCCGACCCGGCGCCAACGTGTCGGTTTGGCCGGCACGTCGCCCCACCTCGGATCGGATCGCCCCGACAAGATCGTCGACACCAGAGCCCGACACGCTGCTGAGCGCAAAGTCGGCGTCGCCATCGGCATCACCCCGCACCAGGTCCGTTTTCGTCCTCACCCGCCAGATCGTTCGTCCGTCGCCCAGGGAGAGATCATTGAAGGCGCCCGTTTCGCTGACATGCAGTACGAGGTCGGCCTGTCCGGCACGCAACCGCGCCCGGCGGACGCCCTCCGCCTCGACCAGCCCGTCCGTCTCCCGCAACCCCGCCGTGTCCGCAATAGTGACAAGATAGCCGTCGAGGTCGAGGCGGGCCTCGACGATGTCGCGCGTCGTGCCCGGCTCGGCCGAAACGATTGCGCGCTCGCTGCCCGCCAGCACGTTGAGAAGCGTCGACTTGCCCGCATTCGGCGCACCGACCAGCGCCACGTCGAAACCGGACCTGAGGATCCGGCCCCGGTCCGACGAGGCAATATGTTGATCGATCTCGGCAACAAGCGACGACACATCGGCCCAGACCTCGTCCGAAACCGATCCGGGAACGTCTTCCTCGTCGCTGAAGTCGATTTCCGCCTCGATCATGGCCCTGGCGGTCAGGAGCCGCTCGCGCCAGTTCGCGTATAGTTGCGACTGGGCACCGGTCGCCTGCTCCACCGCGAATCGCCGCTGCGCTTCGGTCTCGGCAAGGATCAGGTCGGACAGCGCCTCCGCTTCAACCAGATCAAGCTTTCCATTGACGAAGGCACGCCGCGAGAATTCGCCGGGCTCAGCAAGCCGCACGCCTTCATGCTCGACTGCGACGGCCAGCAAGCGGTCGACGACCGCCCGGCCGCCATGCACGTGGAACTCGGCGCAATCCTCGCCCGTGAAGCTCGCCGGCCCGGGAAACCAGAGCACAAGTCCGCGGTCGATTTCTGCGCCCGCGCTGTCGCGCAGAACACGCAGCGTCGCGTGCCGCGGGTCGGGCAGCGCGCCGATCAGCGCTTCGGTCAGCGCACCCGATCGCGGTCCCGAAACCCGGACGACCGCCACACCCGACGGCATGGCTCCGCTTGAAAGAGCGATGATCGTGTCGGCCATGGTCGCGTACCGGCCCTTTGCCGGACCCTTCGACGCCGATCGTTACGTTTCAGAATCGAATCGGACGTTCCCGCGCAGATCGTCGTGCGTTTCGCGTGCGAATCGATCAGGCGTTCATCGAGTCGAAGAACTCGGCATTGTTCTTGGTCTGCTTGAGCTTGTCGATCAGGAACTCGATCGCGTCCGTCGTGCCCATCGGCGACAGGATCCGCCGCAGCACGAAGATCTTCGACAGGTCCGATCGCGGCACCAGCAGGTCTTCCTTGCGGGTGCCGGACTTGAGAATGTCCATCGCCGGGAAGATGCGCTTGTCGGCCACCTTGCGGTCGAGCACGATTTCCGAGTTGCCCGTGCCCTTGAACTCCTCGAAGATCACCTCGTCCATGCGGCTGCCCGTGTCGATCAGCGCGGTCGCGATGATCGTCAGCGATCCGCCTTCCTCGATGTTGCGCGCCGCGCCGAAGAAGCGCTTGGGCCGCTGCAAGGCGTTCGCGTCCACACCGCCCGTGAGCACCTTGCCCGAGGACGGCACCACGGTGTTGTAGGCCCGGCCAAGGCGTGTGATCGAATCCAGAAGGATAACGACGTCACGGCCATGTTCGACCAGGCGCTTCGCCTTCTCGATCACCATCTCGGCGACCTGAACATGGCGCACGGCCGGCTCGTCGAAGGTGGACGAGACCACTTCACCCTTCACCGACCGCTGCATGTCGGTCACTTCCTCGGGCCGCTCGTCGATCAGAAGAACGATCAGATAGCATTCGGGGTGATTGGCGGTGATAGAATGGGCAATGTTCTGCAGGAGCACCGTCTTGCCGGTTCGGGGCGGCGCGACGATCAGGCCGCGCTGGCCCTTGCCGAGCGGCGCCACCAGATCGATCACCCGCGAGGACAGGTCCTTGGTCTGCGCGTTCTCGATCTCCATGTTGATCCGCGAATCCGGATAGAGCGGCGTCAGATTGTCGAAATGGCTCTTGTGCCGGATCCGCTCGGGATCGTCGAAATTGATCGTGTTGACCTTGAGCAGCGCGAAATAGCGTTCGCCGTCCTTCGGCGCGCGGATGGTGCCCTGCACCGTATCGCCCGTCTTCAGCGAGAAACGCCGGATCTGGGAGGGCGAGATGTAGATGTCGTCGGGACCGGGCAGGTAGTTCGCGCTCGCCGAGCGCAGAAACCCGAACCCGTCCTGCAGCACTTCGACCACGCCCTCACCGATGATCTCGATATCGTCGGCCGCAAGCCGCTTGAGGATGGCGAACATCAGTTCCTGCTTGCGCAGGACCGAGGCGTTCTCGACCTCAAGGCTCTCGGCGAACTCCACCAGTTCGGGCGCAGACTTCTGCTGCAAATCGTGTAGCTTCATTTGTTCCATGGATAGACCATTGCGGGAATGGGAAAG
Source organism: Roseitalea porphyridii (assembly GCF_004331955.1). Taxonomy (NCBI): domain Bacteria; kingdom Pseudomonadati; phylum Pseudomonadota; class Alphaproteobacteria; order Hyphomicrobiales; family Ahrensiaceae; genus Roseitalea; species Roseitalea porphyridii. Next base: position 170,952 of record NZ_CP036532.1, read on the forward strand.
GCCGGCGCAAGGGAAGGAGAAGAAAGGGCGCCGGAGGTGGCCGCCACATACGCCCACATCATGGCGTTTTCAAGCAGGCAGGGCAAGCCAATTCGGATGACCGCTCAGAACGGCTTGACGATCACGAAGATCACTGCCGCGATCATCGCCAATGTGGGTACTTCGTTGACGATCCGCCAGTGCCGCGCCGGTTTTTCGTTGCGTCCGTCCGCGAACAGCTTCGCCGCCTTGCCCAGATAGCCGTGCGCCCCGGTCATGATCAGCACTGCGACCAGCTTGGCGACGAACCAGCCCGACGTGAAGAACCCCGCCGTCCACGCCAGCCACAGCCCGACGATCCACGAAACCAGCATCGCCGGCAGCATGATCACCTTCAGGAGGCGCCGTTCCATGACCGCGAATGTCCGGTCCTGGGTCGAGCCGGGCTCGGCATCGCAATGGTAGACGAAAAGGCGCGGCAGATAGAGCAGCCCCGCCATCCACGAGATCACGGCGATTACATGGATCGCCTTCGCCCAGTCATAGCGGGCCTGCGGTGACAGAACGAAGACGAACGCGCCGAACGCCAGGAAGACGACGAGCGCCATCGCCGCGCGAACCGCGGCCTTGCTCCCTTTTCCCGCCGATGTCTCGGGTTCGCTCATCGTCATGACGGGCTTGCCGCTACGCCTTTCCGCGCACATGATCGACCAGGAACGCCATATCGTCGGGGTCGGCCTGTGGCGTGATGCCATGGCCGAGGTTGAAGACGAACGGACCACCCGAAAGCGCATCGAGGATCCGGTCGACGCCTTCCCTGATCGCTTCCCGGCCCGCGACAACGCGCAGCGGGTCGAGATTGCCCTGAACCGGGCCTTCCTTCTGCATCTGCGCCGCCACGTCCAGCGGCACCGTCCAGTCGAGCGCGATCATGTCCGCGCCGGTCTTCTCCCGATAGCCGCGGTACTGGTAGCCGGCGCCCTTCGGAAACGCGATCACCGGCGTGCCTGGCCGTTCGCGCTTGATCGTCGCGATCATCTTGCGCACCGGCGCAACCGAATAGCGTTCGAACGCCACTTCATCGAGCACGCCCGACCAGCTGTCGAAGATCTTCACCGCATCGGCGCCGGCGTCGACCTGCGCGATCAGATATTGCGCCGATGCCTCGGCCAGTACGTCGACCAGCCGGTCCAGCCGTTCGGGCTCGCGATACATCATCAGCCGCGACGGCGCCTGGTCCGGCGTACCGTGTCCGGCGATCATGTAGGTCGCCACGGTCCAGGGCGCACCGCAGAAGCCAAGCAGAGTCGTCTCCTCCGGCAGCTCGCCGCGCAATCGCCGCACCGTCTCGAACACCGGCGCAAGATGATCGAGAACGCCGGACGGATCGAGCTTTTCGATCTCGTCGCCGGCCAGCGGCCGCATGCGCGGACCTTCGCCCTGCACGAATTCGACGTCGCGGTCGAGCGCATCGGGAATGACGAGGATGTCGGAGAACAGGATCGCCGCGTCGAACCCGTAGCGCCGGATCGGCTGCAGCGTCGCTTCCACGGCCAGCTCGGGCGTGTAGCAGAAATCGAGGAAGTTCTTCGCGTTCGCGCGCGTCGCCCGATATTCCGGCAGATAGCGGCCGGCCTGCCGCATGATCCAGATCGGTGGCGGGTTCACCGTCTTGCCCTGCATGACCTCCAGGATTTTCCGCTCGCCCATGCAGCACTCCACCTTTTTCACCGCCTCTTTAAGGAACAGATGTCTAACGGAAGGTTTTTGATTTTTCTATGAGTCTGTGAGTTGCGGGCATGGTTCTTTCGTCCCCGCTTTTCCACGCGATTTCCACGGCCAGTTCCATTCGCACATGGATGCGCCACGTCATCCACAGTTCCGCTGGAAAGCGGATTTGTTATTTAATATCAAATAATTAACGGCAATTACACCGCCTGAACCTGTGTATCGGCAATGCAAGGCCCTCGCCTTCCGGTTCTCCCGCCGTGCACCGGTGGCGTGGGATCTCGATCATTCGGCCGCTCGCTGTTCGTGATCCGCGCCGATTTGCCCACCGGAGCGGGCCGCCCTTCGACAATCGTCAAAACCGTCAACAGAGCCGGCCCCGTTCATCCCGCCTGTCTGCCAGGCCTTGACAGCTTGCGGCGCCGCTGCGGGCGCGTTAGGCGGAGGCGATTCGCAACAGCCACGCACCGGTGCCCCTCATGACGCTTGTTCTCGCTTCCAGCAGCCCGTTCCGTGCCGCGATCCTGCGCAATGCGGGGCTTGCGATCGAAACCGAGGCTGCCACCGTCGACGAACGGGCCATCGAGAGGCCATTGCTCGAGGCAGGCCTCGATGCAGCCGACGTCGCCCAGGTTCTCGCCGAAGCGAAGGCGAGCGATGTGTCCTCGCGGCGGCCCGGAGCGCTGGTGATCGGCGCGGACCAGACGATGACGCTCGACGGCGAATTGCTGCACAAGCCTGCCGATATGGAACAGGCGCGTTACCGGCTGCTCGCCATGTCCGGAAAGACGCACACGCTCCATAGCGGATTGGCGCTCGTCCGCGACGGCGAGACCGTCTGGCGCCACGTCGCGGCTGCCCATCTGCACGTTCGTGACCTGGGTCCCGCCCTCATCGGACGTTATCTCGCCTCTGTCGGAGACCGCGCCCTTCAGAGCGTCGGCGCCTACCAGATCGAGGGCGAGGGCATCCAGCTCTTCGACCGGATCGAGGGTGATCACTTCACCATCATCGGTCTGCCTCTGTTGCCGCTTCTGGCGGAACTGCGCGCGCGCGGCGAAATCGATGGCTGAGACGATCCGCGCCTTCGTCGCCGGTCACCCGATCGGCCATTCGCGTTCGCCGTTGATCCACGGCCACTGGCTGGCGGAATTGGGGATCGACGGCAGCTACGAAGCGCTCGACATCGCCCCGGCCGAGTTCCCTTCGTTCGTCACCGGCCTCCCGGCATCGGGCTGGGCGGGCGGCAACGTTACGATCCCGCACAAGGAGGCCGCGTTCGCCGCCGTCTCCCGGCACGACGTGGCCGCAGAAGCGATCGGCGCGGTCAACACGCTCTGGCACGAAGGGGACAGACTGGTCGGCGGCAACACCGACGCCTACGGTTTCGCCGCCAATCTCGACGAACGGACGCCCGGATGGCGCGACGGCACCCGTGCCCTGGTGATCGGCGCCGGTGGCGCGAGCCGGGCGATCATCTTCGCTCTTCTTGAAGCCGGCTTCACCCATGTCGATCTCGCCAACCGGACAATCGCCCGCGCTGAGGCGCTTGCCGGTCGGTTTGGCCCGGCCATCCATCCGGCCGCGCTCGACACGCTTGATGACATGGCCGCCAACGCCGATCTGATCGTCAACACCACGGCGCTTGGCATGGCCGGCCAGCCGCCGCTCGAGATCGACTTCGGGAGCGCGCGCGATGACGCCATCGCCGCCGACATCGTCTACGCGCCGTTGCTCACCCCCTTCCTCGCCGGGGCCCGCGCGCGCGGTCTGCAGACCGCCGACGGTCTGGGGATGTTGTTGCACCAGGCCGTGCCCGGCTTCGAACGCTGGTTCTGCGTCCGCCCGACCGTGACAGCGGCGCTGCGCCGGACTATCGTCGAAGACCTCGGCGAAATTGACGGCGAGGGGGACGCATGATCCGGCTGGGTCTGACCGGCTCGATCGGGATGGGCAAGTCGACGACGGCGCGGATGTTCGCCGACGCAGGTGTGCCGGTGCACGATTCGGACGCGGCCGTGCATGCGCTCTATGCCGGGCGCGCCGCGCCGCTGATCGAGGCGGCCTTTCCGGGGACGGTGCGGGAGGGCGTGGTCGACCGCGCGCTTCTGGGCGAACGGGTGCTGGGCGACGCCGCCGAACTCAAGCGGCTCGAGGCGATCGTGCATCCGCTCGTCGCCGAAGAGGAGCGCGCCTTCATCGCAAGGGCCGAGGCCGGTGGCGCTCCGCTGGTCGTCCTCGATATTCCGCTGCTGTTCGAGATCGACGCGCTCGATCGGGTCGACAGGGTTCTGGTCGTGACCGCGCCAGAAAAGGTCCAGCGCGAGCGCGTTCTGGCCCGCCCTGGAATGACCGAAGCCCGCTTCGAGGCGATCCGCGCCAAACAGGTACCGGACAGGGTCAAGCGCGCCCGCGCCGACTTCATCATCGATACCTCCCTCGGCATGGATTGCGCCCGCGCCAAGGTGGCCGATCTGATCTCGGTTCTCGCGCCTCAGGCCGCTGGTGCGTGAACCGCCATTTCTTTGGATCGCGTCCGCCGGCCCTTGCCGTGCACGCTGGCGCTCCGGCATCGTGCACGGGTGATTTGCCGGACCCGGGACCAATGCGCGAGATCATCTTCGACACCGAAACGACGGGCCTCGACAACAAGGCCGACCGGATCATCGAGATCGGTGCCGTCGAGCTCGACAACCGGTTTCCGACCGGCCGGACCTACCACGTCTTCATCAATCCCGAAGGGCGCCAGGTGCATCCCGATGCCCTCGCCGTGCACGGCATCTCCAACGAGATGCTCGCCGACAAGCCGAGATTCGCCGAGATCATCGAGGACTGGTTCGCGTTCATCAGCGATGCGAAGCTGATCGCCCACAATGCGAACTTCGACGTCGGCTTCTTCAATGCCGAATTCGCACGGCTCGGCTTTCCGCCGATCGATGCCGCGCGCGTGATCGACTCGCTCGCGCTCGCCCGGCGACGCCACCCGATGGGCCCCAACTCGCTCGACGCGCTCTGCCAGCGTTACGGGATCGACAATTCGCACCGCACCAAGCATGGCGCGCTGCTCGACAGCGAACTGCTGGCCGAGGTCTATATCGAACTGTGCGGAGGCAAGCAGGCCGCGCTCGGCCTTCACGTCGAGCCGCAGGACAGCGGCACGGGAGCGACCGGTGACGGACCGGTCCGGACCACGATCACCGTCGCGGCGCGGCCCGAACCGCTGCCGCCACGCCTGACGGCGCAGGAGGCGGCAGCCCATGAAGCCATGCTCGACCTGCTGGGTGAACGCCCGCTCTGGCGCATGCCCGACTAGCCGGAACCGGGGTCGCCGCCCTCAGGAGGCGGACCGCCCGATCAGGCCTGCACCTTCTGCTTGGCCTGCTCCTCGGCGATGCGCTGCTGGAACATCCGTGCGAAGTCGACCGGATCGATCATCAGCGGCGGGAAACCGCCATTGCGGGTGCATTCGGCGACGATCTGCCGCGCGAAGGGGAACAGCATGCGCGGACATTCGATGAAGACGACCGGCAGCACATGATCCTTCTGGAAGCCGGCAACCCGGAACACGCCGCCATAGATCAGTTCGACGTTGAACAGCACCTTGTCGCCATCCTTGGCCGTCGCATTCAGCGTCAGCGCGACGTCATAGTCGGTCTCCGACATCGGATTGGCGTTGACGTTGATGTTGATGTTGATTGCCGGCGCCTTTTCGCGCGGCCGCAGGGAAAGCGGCGCGCCGGGGCTTTCGAAGGACAGGTCCTTCACATACTGCGTCAGCACGCTGAGTTGGGGCTGCTGGCCGTTGCCGGCCTGCGCGCCGCTGCCTGCACCCGCTGCCTCGCCGCCTTCGGTCTTGTCGGTTTCGTCCGCCATGGATGAGCCTTCTGATGTGTCGGAAATCGGCGCCTTGGCGCCTTGGAACGATTGGCCGGTCGCCTAGCATGCAGCCCCACGACTGACAAGCGCGTCCCGGCCGCCGCGGTCAGGACCGTCGATCGGGCGGATCGTCGCCCCACGGCGTGTCGGGATCGGGATCGCGGATGAAATCATCCTCATCGAGATCGATCGTGTGCCCGTCGCGCGGGTCGGACCGATGTTCGGACGGGCCCGCGCGCGTGCCGCCAGGACCGACCACCACGACGCGTTTCCGCAGAAAACTCCAGACCGCGTCCCGCAGCGGCGGCACGAACAGCAGGAAGCCGGCCGTATCCGTCACGAAGCCGGGGGTCAGCAGCAGAACGCCGGCGATCAGCAGCATCACGCCATGCACCAGTTCGCGGGCCGGAACGCGCCCCGCATTCATCTCGTTCTGGATACGGTTGATCAGGCCGAAGCCCTGCACGCGCAGAAGGATCGACCCGATGATGGCGGTGACCACAACGAGCGCGAGCGTCGGGAACACGCCGATCTGTCCGCCGATCACCACGAAGGCGGCGATTTCGAGCAGCGGAATGACGAGCAAGGCGAACGGGATCAGCGAAAACGGCATGCGGCGGGTCCGATCTGGTTGAATGTGTCCATCAATCCCATGTAAGCGTGACGGTCTCCGGTTTGAATGATGCCGGCACGCGTTCTATATCAAAGGCAGCGATAAGCCGCCGAACCGAGACGAAAACGGTACCTTCATGGACACCTCCAATCTTGTCACCCTGATCTTCGTGGTCGCCGCCGTGTTCGTCTTCCTGCAATTGCGCAATGTGCTCGGCCGGCGCACCGGCCACGAGCGTCCCCCGGTCGATCCCTATGCGCGCCGGGGCGATGAGGTGGCCAGGGACGAGGCCGGAGAGGCCGACAACGTCATCACCCTGCCGGGGCGAGGCGACAATGTCGAACCCTATGCGGACATCGACAAGATCGCCAAGCCGGGTACCGATGTGAATAAGGGCCTGCGCGCCATTCGCGACGCTTCACCCGGTTTTCGTCCGGACGAGTTCCTTGCCGGCGCGAAGATGGCCTACGAGATGATCGTCATGGCGTTCGCAGATGGTGACCGCAAGACGCTGCGCAACCTGCTTTCGAAGGAAGTGTACGAGGGTTTCGAAGCCGCGCTCGACGAACGCGAGGCGCGCGGCGAGACGGTGCAGACCAATTTCGTCGGCATAGACACGATCGAGATCGTCGGCGCGCAGATGCGCGGCAGCGAAGCCCATGTCACCGTCTCGGTGGTCAGCCAGCTTGTTTCGGCGACCCGCGACCGCGACGGCGAGATCATCGAGGGCGATCCCGATGCCGTCGCCGAGGTGCAGGATGTCTGGACATTCATGCGCGACGTGCGCTCCGATTCGCCGGACTGGAAGCTGGAAGCCACCGAAGCCGACGAGTAAGCAATGGAGCCCGGCGCCGTCTGGCACGTGCGGCCGGTCTCGTTTGCCGATCTTGACGGCTGGAAGGCGGACGACCACGGCGCGGCGCTTTCCGCGCTGGCGCGACACCGACAAAAGCCCGCCGAACATTCCTACCGGAAAGGCAGACTGGGACTGGATCCCGATCGCCTCCTGGATCTGGCCACGCGGGCTGACGACGCCAGGGCGCGGCACGATCCGCGCGCCTTCTTCGAAAGCCAATACGTTCCGCTTCGTCTTGCAGCCGCCGACGGCGCACGCGGGCGCGTGACGGGCTTCTACGAACCCGAACTTGCCGCATCGCGACGAAAGCGCCCGCCCTTCGAAACACCGTTCCTGCGTCGGCCCGCCGATCTGGTCGCCGTCGACGATACCAGTCGCCCTGCCGGGCTCGATCCGTCATACCGGTTCGCGCGGCGTCAGCCGGGCGGCACGCTGTGTGAATATCATGACCGGGCCGCCATCGAGGCCGGCGCGCTGGACGGCCAAGGCCTCGAAATCGCCTGGGCGGCTGATCCGGTCGACGTCTTCTTCGTGCACGTGCAGGGCGCCGCCCGCCTGACTTTTGCCGATGGAACCGCGACGCGGATTACCTATGACGGCAAGTCGGGCCATCCCTTCACCGCCATCGGCCGGCTGCTGGTCGAACGCGGTGAGATCGATGCACAGCGCGTCTCGATGCAGACGATCCGCCAGTGGCTCGCCGACCATCCCGATCGCTCGCGCGCCCTGATGGCCGAGAACCGGTCCTACATCTTCTTTCGGGAAATGCCCGCAGGCGATCCCGGGGACGGGCCTGTCGCGGCGGCCAAGATCCCGCTGACGGCCGGGCGTTCGCTCGCTGTCGACCGGCTGATCCACACATTCGCAACGCCGGTCTTCGTTGAGGCCGACGCGGTCAATGGCGACCGGTTCCGCCGGCTGATGGTCGCCCAGGAGACCGGCACGGCGATCGTCGGGCCGGCGCGCGGTGACATTTTCTTCGGCACCGGCGATGTGGCCGGCGAACGGGCCGGCGCGGTCAACAGCCCGTGCGATTTCACCGTTCTTGCGCCCCGTGACATGGCTGACACTTTGCCCGCATACTGGACACCATGACCGAGCACCGCAAAGGCAGGCGCGCGCAGCATCCGCTCAACCTCGAGGACCGGATCCTGTGGAACAAGGTGGCGCGGACGGTGAACCCGCTCGATCGCGCGCGCCAGCGCGCCGCCGAACAGGATGTGTGGGATCATTGGGTCGCCGAGGCCTTCGGCACCGACCAGACGACACCGCCGCCCCCGGAGACCGGCCCGTCGGAGCCACGGCGCGCGGCACCGCTGCCAAGCCGGCCCTCCGGGCGGGCAGCGTCGAAATCGCATGCGCGTCCGCAGCACCCCGCGCCGCTCGAACAGCCGACCTGGCGCAAGCTCGCGCGCGGCCGCATGCCGATCGACGCGAGCATCGACCTGCACCACATGAACCAGGACGAGGCGATGAGCCAGCTTCACCGGTTCCTCGTCCAGGCGCGGGCGCGCGAGTGCCGGCATGTCCTCGTCATCACCGGCAAGGGCCGCTCGCCGCAGAGCGAGGGTGTCCTGCGCCGCATGCTGCCGATCTGGCTGGGGCGTGAACCGTTCACGGGTCTGGTCAGCGGCGTGCGTCCGGCCGGGCGCGGCCATGGCGGCGACGGCGCATTCTACGTGCGGCTGCGAAGGGTGGCCGAGCCTGGCCGGGGCGCCGGCCGGCCATGACGCCGTTCGGCGAGCGCCTGCGCGAACTGCGCGCCGAACGCGGCATGACCCAGAAGCAGATGGCCCAGGCGATCGGCGTCTCGCCGGCCTATCTGTCGGCTCTCGAACACGGTAAGCGCGGCGTGCCGCGATGGATCCTCGTCCAGGACATCATCGCCTGCCTGAACATCATCTGGGACGAGGCGGACGAACTGCAGCGGCTCGCCATGCATTCGGCACCGAAGGTGACGATCGACACCACCGCGCTTTCACCGAAGGCCACCGAACTGGCGAACCTGCTGGCGTCGGGAATCGATGTTCTGGGCGAAGAGGCGCTCGAGGACCTGCGGCTCCGGCTCGACGCGGCGATAAGGCGCGCAGGGCGGTGACGAGGGCCGTGCTCCCGCCCCGCCCTTCGAGACCCGCTGATCATCTCCTCATCCTGAGGTGCGAGCGCAGCGAGCCTCGAAGGGTGAGGCGCGAGCGCTCCGCAGTCTACAGGATGTACCGCGACAGGTCGGTGTTGGCGGCCAGTTCGCCGACATTGGTCTTCACATAGTCCGCGTCGATCACGAACGTCTCGCCGGTCTTGTCGCTGGCGGTGAACGAGATGTCGTCGAGCACCCGCTCCATCACCGTCTGCAGCCGCCGGGCGCCGATATTCTCGACCGAAGCATTCAGATCGACCGCGATGTCGGCCAGCGCGTCGATCGCGTCATCGGTGAACTCGAGCGTGACGTCCTCGGTCTTCATCAGCGCCACATACTGCTTGATCAGGCTCGCCTCGGTCTCGGTCAGGATGCGCCGGAAATCCTCGCGTTCGAGGGCCCGCAATTCGACCCGGATCGGCAACCGTCCCTGCAGCTCCGGCAGCAGGTCCGACGGCTTGGAGACGTGGAACGCGCCCGAGGCGATGAACAGGATATGGTCGGTCTTCACCGGCCCGTATTTGGTCGCGACGGTGGTGCCCTCGACCAGCGGCAGCAGGTCGCGCTGCACGCCCTCGCGACTGACCCCGCCGGACATGCGGCCGTCGCCGGCGGCGATCTTGTCGATCTCGTCGAGGAATACGATTCCGTCATTTTCGACGGACTTGAGCGCCTCGGCGGTCACCTGGTCCTCGTCCAGCAGCTTGTCGGATTCGTCGGCGACCAACAGGTCGTGGCTTTCACGCACGCTCGTCTTGACCTGCTTGGTGCGCTGGCCGAACGCCTTGCCCATCAGATCGTTCAGATTGATCATGCCGACATTGGCGCCGGGCATGCCGGGGATCTCGAAGCCGGGCATGCCGCCCTGACCGGTGTCGGCCACCTCGATCTCGATCTCCTTGTCGTCGAGCTGGCCCTCGCGCAGCTTCTTGCGGAACGAATCGCGCGTCGCCGGGCTGGCGTTCTTGCCGACCAGCGCGTCGAGCACCCGCTCCTCGGCGTTGATGCGCGCCTTGGCCTTGACCTGCTCGCGCTTCTTCTCGCGCACCAGCCCGATGCCCACCTCGACCAGATCGCGGATGATCTGCTCGACGTCGCGGCCGACATAACCGACCTCGGTGAACTTGGTCGCCTCGACCTTGATGAAGGGCGCGCCGGCGAGCCGCGCCAGGCGCCGGGAGATCTCGGTCTTACCCACGCCGGTCGGCCCGATCATCAGGATGTTCTTGGGCATCACCTCGTCGCGCAGATCGTCGGCAAGCTGCTGGCGCCGCCAGCGGTTGCGCAGCGCGATCGCGACGGCCCGCTTGGCGTCCTTCTGGCCGATGATGTGCCGGTCGAGTTCCGAGACGGTCTCCCGGGGAGAGAAATTGGTCATACGCTTTGCACTCGTATCGGGGGAAGTTTGTCGAGCAGCGATGTGGGGAGCGTCGGCCCGATGATCAAGCTGCGGATGCGCTGCCAGCCCGCGCCGAACATGATGATCAGCGCGCCGACCACCAGCAGGATCAGCGCAAACGGCGGGATGCCGGTCTGGTTGGCGGCCGAATTGATCAGGTAGTAGATGCCGAGCGAACCGAAATAGGCCAGCGTCGGGATCAGCAGCGAACGCCGGTCGATGGCCAGCGCCACATAGACGAAGGCGGCGATCAGCACGGCCAGCATCACCATCGCCCCCGTGCCCGGTTCGATTTCGCCGAACACCACGTCCTGGCCCGTCGACATGATGAACAGCGGATGCACCAGGAGCGGCGCGGAGATGACGTGCAGCCAGAACGCGCAGTCCGACCAGACCGTGACCCGCTCGCGGTCGTGCAGATCGAACGCCACGCCCACTGCGAAGATGACGAGACCGGAAATCAGAGGCATGTAGAGCGCGTTACGCAAGAGCTCGGGCAGATCGTCGAGCGCGGGCATGTAGAGCCGGCCCTCTGTCACCCCGTCATAAAGGAACAGCGTCACGTAGAAGAAGGCGAGCCCGGTCAGGCAAAGCGCGATCACGCCGGCCATGATCGGCACCCGGAAGCGCCAGAAATAGAGCGCCGCCGAAAGGGCGATGCCGCCAAGAAACAGCGTGCCCGCCATGCCGAGTTGCGGCCGCATGGCGGCGAGCTGCAACGGGTTGTCGGGTATGGCGAGATCGTAGTTGACGATGATCAGATCGGTCAGGATCGCCTGCACGGCGAACACGAAACCCAGTCCGATCACCGTCGAGGCCAGCCGCATGCGCCGCTGGCGGGTGACGAACTCGGCCACGGCCCACAGGAAGACGGCCATGATGGCGAAGACCGTCACGCGCTGATCGCCGATCACGGTCATCAGCGCGGCGAGCAGGCCCGCGCCCAGCATGACGACGCCGATCGTCACGAACACGTCGTTGCCGCCGCCGATCAGCCGCATGTTCTCATCGAGGCTCTGCGCCTGCGGTCGCTCCGCCCTCGCGCCGAGCGTGCCGTCGGCCAGCGCGATCAGCTGGTCGCGCTGTTCGGCATCGATGATCTGGCGGGTAACGGCGTCGTCCAGTTGCGCCCGCGACAGCATTCAGCTTCCCCTCTGCTGGCTGAGTGCGGGATCGAACCGCATGATCAGATAATTGTCCGTTCTGCCTTGCAGATCATCGACCGGATGGAAACCGGCCTTTTCATAGGCCCTGACGGCGCGCGTGTTGGTGGCGTGGGGGTCGATCAGGATCAGCCGATGGCCCTTCTGCCAGAGCATTTCGGCCATCAGACGAACCACGGCCGATCCCAGGCCCTTCGACAGCGATCCGGCTTCGGCAATGAACAGGTCAATGCCCACCGCGCCCTTGGGCAGCAGGTCCAACCATGGGGTTTCGGCGAGCTGGGCGGGCGCCTTGTTGTCGTCGAAGAACGAATACTGGACGTAGCCTGCCGGTACGCCCTCCAGCTCGAAGATGAAGGGCCGGGTCGAGTCCCGACCATCGAGCTTTGCGCGCAGGCGTCCGATCTGGGTATCGACATCGCCCCACCATTGCCGGACATGTTCGCGCGCCAGCCACCGGGCGAGCATTGGAAGGTCGGCTTCGGTGACGGGCCGGATCGTGATTGCGCCGGCGTCAGCCTTCATCGAGCTGTTCCATCACCACCTGATCGTTGGTGTAGACGCAGATCTCGGCTGCGATCGCCATCGCCTTGCGGGCGATGGTCTCGGCGTCCAGATCGCTGTCGGCGAGCGCGCGCGCGGCGGCAAGCGCATAGTTGCCGCCCGAGCCGATCGCCATGATGCCCTGTTCGGGTTCGAGCACGTCGCCATTGCCGGTCACGCACAAGGTGACCTCCTTGTTGGCGACCAGCATCAGCGCTTCGAGATTGCGCAGATATTTGTCCGTGCGCCAGTCCTTGGCCAGTTCGACACAGGCGCGCATGAGCTGGTTCGGATATTGCTCGAGCTTCTTTTCGAGCCGTTCGAGCAGGGTGAAGGCATCGGCGGTTGCGCCCGCGAACCCGGCGATCACTTCCTTGTTCTTGCCGATGCGGCGCACCTTGCGCGCATTACCCTTCATCACCGTGGCCTCACCCATGGTGACCTGGCCGTCGCCGGCGATCACCACCTTGCCGTTCTTGCGCACGGTCACGATGGTCGTCGCATGCATCGATGGCAGTCCGTTCTGTTCGCTCATCGTCGGAATTCCTGTTTGCAAGTCGCGCCCTATGTAGGTGGCCGGCCCGCCGGCGCAAACCGGTTTCCCTTTGCATCGCGCCGGGGCCTTGGTAAGACCCGGCCGATCGAACGCGGGGAAAGCCCATGAGCGCGCGCACGGCCAAGGTCAGCCGCACGACCAACGAAACCGACATCGCCGTCACCGTCAATCTGGACGGCACCGGCAGCCGGTCGATCGCGACCGGCATCGGCTTTTTCGATCACATGCTCGACCAGCTTTCGCGCCATTCGCTGATCGACATGACGATCGAAGCGAAAGGCGACACCCATATCGACGACCATCACACGGTCGAGGATGTCGGCATCGCGCTCGGGCAGGCGATCGATGAGGCGCTCGGCGACCGGCGCGGCGTGACGCGCTATGCCAGCCTCGATCTGGCCATGGACGAGGCGCTGACGCGGGCGGCGATCGACGTGTCCGGCCGGCCGTTCCTGGTCTGGAATGTGGCCTTCACCGCGCTGAAGATCGGAACGTTCGACACCGAACTGGTGCGCGAATTCTTCCAGGCGCTCAGCCAGCACGCCGGCATCACGCTGCATGTGGAGAATTTCCACGCCGCCAACAGCCATCACATCGCCGAGACCTGCTTCAAGGCGGTGGCGCGCGTGCTGCGCACGGCGGTCGAGATCGATCCGCGGCAGGCCGACGCGATCCCGTCGACCAAGGGCTCGCTGGGCGGCTAGGCCATGGCGCGTTATGTGATCCTGCGGCACGAGGATGCCACGCCGTCGGCGAACCGCCCGGCGGTGCTGACGATCCGCGACGGGTTCTCGCTGCTCGCCTTCCTGTTTCCGCTTTTCTGGCTGATCTGGCATCGGCTGTGGATCGCCGCGCTGGCGGTGCTGGCGGCCTCGGTCGCGCTCGCCCTGCTGGCGCGTGATCCGCAATGGGCGCTGCTTGGCCTGCCGCTCAACCTGCTGCTGGGCGCCTTCGTCGGGCTCGAGGCGCAGGGTTGGCGCATCGGCGCGGCGCGGCTGCGTGGCTACCGGCTTGCCGACATCGTCGACGCCGACACCCGCGACGAGGCCGAGCTGCGGTTCGTCGCCATGAACGCCGCAACCAATGACGCGGCGCCGCTGAAGGCGGACATGGTGCCCGGCCGCGGCCTGGCGGCCGCCGAGACGCCCGATTTCCTGTTCGCCGCGCCGGGCGGGGTGAATCGCTGATGCGCGTTGCGATCATCGACTATGGTTCGGGCAATCTGCGCTCGGCGCACAAGGCGTTCGAGCGCGCCGCCCGCGAACGCGGCCTGAATGCGCAGGTCGAGGTCACCGCCGACGCGGAGCGGGTCGCAAGCGCCGACCGGATCGTGCTTCCGGGCGTTGGCGCCTATGCCGACTGCCGCGCCGGGTTGGATGCGGTGCCCGGCATGCACGAGGCGATCGACGAGGCGGTCATCGCCAGGGGCCGGCCGTTTCTGGGCATCTGCGTGGGCATGCAGCTCATGGCGACGCGCGGGCTCGAAAAGACCGTCACGCCGGGCTTTGACTGGATCGGCGGCGACGTCACGCTGATGACCCCGGCCGATCCGGACCTGCGCATCCCGCAGATCGGCTGGAACACGCTCGATGTGGCGCGCGATCACCCGCTGCTGGCCGGCATCCGCACCGGTCCGGACGGCTGGCATGCCTATTTCGTCCATTCCTATCACTTGGCGGCCGAAGATGCCGGCGACGTGGTCGCCACCTGCGACTATGGCGGGCCGGTGACGGCGGTCGTCGCGCGGAACAATCTGGCCGGCACGCAGTTTCATCCCGAAAAGAGCCAGACCCTCGGCTTGGCCCTGATCGGAAATTTCCTGGGCTGGACGCCATGACCGGCACGAAAATCCTCTTCCCCGCCATCGATCTCAAGGACGGCCAATGCGTCCGGCTCAAGCTCGGCGACATGGAGCAGGCCACGATCTACAACGAAGACCCGGCCGCGCAGGCGAAGGCCTTTGAGGATGAGGGCTTCGGCTGGCTGCACGTCGTCGATCTGAACGGTGCGTTCAAGGGCGAGAGCGTCAATGGAGCGGCGGTCGAGGCGATCCTTGCGGCGACGAAGAACCCGGTGCAGCTCGGCGGCGGCATCCGCACCATGGCCGATATCGAGGGCTGGCTCGACAAGGGCCTTGCCCGCGTGATCCTCGGCACCGCGGCGGTGCGCGATCCCGACCTGGTGCGCCAGGCCTGCAAGGCCTTCCCGGGCAAGGTCGCCGTCGGCATCGACGCCAAGGGCGGCAAGGTGGCTGTCGAAGGCTGGGCCGACACCTCCGAACTGGGCGCGATCGAACTGGCGAAACGATTCGAGGGCGCCGGCGTCGCCGCCATCGTCTTCACCGATATCGACCGCGACGGCGTACTGTCCGGCATCAACTGGGACGCGACGATCGATCTGGCCGACGCGGTCTCGATTCCGGTGATCGCCTCGGGCGGCCTTGCCTCGCTGGCCGATGTGGTGCGCATGGTCATGCCCGACGCCGAGCGGCTCGAGGGCGCCATATCCGGCCGCGCGCTCTATGACGGGCGCATCGACCCGCAGATCGCGCTCGGCGTTCTCAAGGGCATATTGCCGCCGGACGAGGGCCTGTTCACCTGACGGGCGCGCGACAGGGCGCGCCGAGCCGTGCTATGATCAACCCATGAACATCCAGGACAAATGGCCGACGACCCCGGACGAATTCCTGCGCTGGAACCAAGGGCGCGAGGGCAAGCGCGAATTCGTGCACGGGCGGGTGGTCGAGTTGATGATCAATGTGACGCGCAATCACGCCAATCTGGCGAACCGGCTGCTCTTTGCCCTGACCAGCCAGCTTGGAACCGACGAGTACATGATCGGCTCGGCCGATTTCGGCGTCCGGACGGCAAGCGGCGTTCGTTTTCCCGATGTGATCGTCGAGCCGGCGGGCGGCGACGGCAAGGCGCTGGCGACCGCCGAACCGCTGCTCATCGCCGAGATCCTGTCGCCGGCCACCATGCGCGACGATTTCGGCCCCAAGGCGGACGAATATCTCGCGATCGCGTCGCTGCGCCACTATCTGATCCTGTCACAGGACGAGCCGCGCATCTGGCTGTGGTCGCGCGACGATGATGGCGCTTTCGGCAAGCCCGCGACCACCGACGTTACGACCACTCCGGTGGAACTGGCCGGTCTGGGGGTAACGCTCGACCTTGCCGCGCTTTACAAGGGCATCGCGGAGCCCGGAAAATGACCATGAAAGCCCGTGTGATACCGTGCCTCGACGTCAAGGACGGCCGCGTCGTCAAGGGCGTCAACTTCGTAGATCTGATCGACGCGGGCGATCCGGTCGAGGCCGCCAGGGCCTATGACGCGGCGGGCGCGGACGAGTTATGTTTTCTCGACATCACCGCCTCGTCGGACGATCGCGAGACGATCTTCGACGTCGTCGCGCGCACGGCCGAGCATTGCTTCATGCCGCTGACGGTCGGCGGTGGGGTGCGCACCATCGAGGACATCCGCAAGCTGCTGCTCGCCGGCGCCGACAAGGTCTCGATCAACACCGCCGCCGTCAGGAACCCGCAATTCGTCGCCGAAGCCGCCGACAAGTTCGGCAACCAGTGCATCGTGGTCGCCATCGACGCCAAGAAGGTGTCCGCCGACGGTGAACCGGACCGCTGGGAGATCTTCACCCATGGCGGGCGCACGCCGACGGGCATCGACGCGGTCGCGTTCGCAAAGAAGGCCGTCGATCTGGGCGCCGGCGAAATCCTGCTGACCTCGATGGATCGCGACGGAACAAAGGCCGGCTTCGACATCGCGCTGACGCGCGCGATTGCCGATGCGGTGCGCGTGCCGGTGATCGCCTCGGGCGGCGTCGGCACGCTCGACCATCTCGTCGAGGGCGTGCGCGATGGTCATGCCACCGGCGTTCTCGCCGCCTCGATCTTTCATTTCGGCACCCACACGATCGGCGAGGCCAAGGCGCACATGGCCGAAGCCGGACTTGCGGTCCGGCTCGATCCGGCGGCATAGACGGCCATGACCGAATTTTCCTTGCGTGATCTCGAACGCATCGTCGCCGCGCGTGCCGGCGCCAGTCCGGATGAATCCTGGACGGCGAAACTGGTTGCCGCAGGCCCGGAGAAGGCCGCCCGGAAGTTCGGTGAGGAGGCGCTGGAGACAGTGATCGCCGCGCTCGGCGAGGACCGCGAGGCGCTGATCGCCGAAAGCGCCGATCTGCTCTACCACTGGCTCGTTCTCTGCCACACGCGGTCGGTGACGCTCGACGAAGTGCTGGCCGAGCTCGAACGGCGCACCGCCCAAAGTGGACTTGCGGAAAAGGCCGCCCGCGACGCATAAAGGCGCCCATCGCTGCCGACCGACGGGGATTGACCCATGGATCGCAACGCCGACAGCGCCGAACAGGCCACAGGGATCGCGTCCGACAGTCTCGACATGACCACCGACGGCCTCTCGCTCGCCGACCAACTCTCGGGCGGCGACCTGTCGCCCTATCGTCACTTCACCGCCGAACGCTGGGCCGAGTTCCGCGCCGACACGCCGCTGACGCTGAGCGCCGATGAGGTCGAAAGGCTGCGCTCGCTCAACGACCCGGTCGACCTCGAGGAGGTCCGCCGCATCTATCTGTCGGTCTCGCGGCTTCTTTCAGCGCACGTTGAATCGTCACAGGCGCTCTTTCAGCAGCGCAAGCACTTCCTGAACTTTCCCGAGGCGATCAAGACGCCCTTCATCATCGGCATCGCCGGCTCGGTGGCGGTCGGCAAGTCGACCACGGCGCGCGTGCTCAAGGAATTGCTCGCCCGCTGGCCGTCGAGCCCCAAGGTCGCGCTGGTGACGACCGATGGCTTCCTGTTGCCCAACGCCGAGTTGCGCAAGCGCGGCCTGATGGAGCGCAAGGGTTTCCCCGAAAGCTACGATGTCGCCACGATCCTGAAGTTCCTGTCGGCGATCAAGGCGGGCGAGGGCAAGGTCTCCGCGCCGCTCTATTCGCATCTGACCTACGATGTGCGCCAGGGCGAATATCTGACCATCGACCGGCCGGACATCCTGATCTTCGAGGGAATCAACGTCCTGCAGGTGCGCGATCTGCCCGAGGACGGAAGGACGATCCCGTTCGTGTCCGACTTCTTCGACTTCTCGATCTATATCGACGCCGACGAGACCATGATCCACGACTGGTACGTCCAGCGTTTCATGCGGCTGCGCGAAACCGCGTTCAGGAATCCGCAATCTTTCTTCCATCGCTACTCGCAATTGTCGGCCGACGCCGCCCGCGCGATCGCCGAAGGCCTCTGGGCGAACATCAACCTGAAGAACCTGCGCGAGAACATCCTGCCGACGCGCCCGCGCGCCGACCTGATCCTGCGCAAGGGCTCGAACCATCTGGTCGAATCGGTGCTGCTCAGGAAGCTTTGATCGCGCTCCATCGGGGAAGCTGCCTCAGTCTGAAGGCTTCGTCACCCGTCTCAGCGTCAGGTTGATACGGCCGGGCTGCTTGAGCAGCATCGAGGTGCCCGGATAGATCCTGTCGACGCCGTGATAGGCGAGGCGCGAGGCACCGCCCAGGACCAGCACATCGCCCGATTGAAGCCTCAGCGAAACCGTCTTGCCGCCGCGTGTCGATCCGCCGACCCGGAACAGGCAATCATCCCCCAGCGAAACCGACAGGACGGGCGCGTCGAAGTCGGCCTCGTCGCGATCCTGATGCAGGCCCATCCTGGTATCGGGCGCGTAGAAGTTGACAAGGCAGGCTTCTGGCGGATGTTCGTAGCCGGCAAAACGGTCCCAGAGCGCCACGATGCTCGGCGGCATGGCCGGCCACGCCTCGCCGGTCACCGGATGGGTCGGCTGGTAGCGATAGCCGTTCTGTTTGTCCGTCACCCATCCGAGCGGGCCGCAATTGCTCATGCGCACACTCATCGGCTTGCCGGTGCGCGGCATGACGGGCGTGAACAGCGGCGCCTTTTCGACGACCGCCCTGATGTCGGCGACCAGGGCGGCCTGTGCGTCCGGGTCGAGCGCGCCCGGAAAGTCCCGGACGCCTTCGGGAAGCGATGTCATGGTGACGATGTAGCGCGTCGCCGATCTGCCGGAAATCGCGGTTCAGTCATAGCGGAGTTCCGTCGCCTTGCCGCCGAACACCCGGTAGGCGAAGATCGAGTAGGCGACGATCACCGGAATGACGACCAGCGCGCCGGCGAGCACGATGATCAGGCTCTCGGGCGCCGCCGCAGCCTCGTAGATCGTCGTCTTCTCGGGAACGACATAGGGGTAGAAGGAGTAGGCGAGCCCGGCAAAACCGAGCACCATGATGCCGGTCATGCCGATGAAAGGGACGAGCGAGAACCGGTCGTTGCGGTCGGGCAGGAAGGCGAGTTGCCAGAACAGGAAGGCGAACAGGAAGCCCGTCATCAGCGGCAACGGCGCGAGCGCCAGGATTTCGGGGACCGAGAACCAGCGATAGAAGATGCGCGGGCTGGCAAACGGGGTCGCGAGCGAAATGATGATCATGCCGACGAGCGCCAGCAGCAGCGCCCGCTGCATCCAGCCGACCGCGCGCTTCTGCAGGTCTCCTTCGGTCTTGTAGATCAGCCACGCCGCACCGATGGCCGCGTAACCCGCCGTCAGGCACAGCGCGACGACGAGACCGAACTGCACCGCGATCACATCGCTGCGCAGGCCGAGGACATAGGCGCCGAGCATGTAGCCCTGGCTGAGCGCTGTGACGAGCGACCCGGCGAAGAAGACGCGGTTCCAGAGCCATTTCTCGTCATCGTTGGCCTTGGCCCGGAACTCGAAGGCGACGCCGCGCGCGATCAGGCCGATCAGCATGATCGCCACGGGCAGGTAGAGCGCGGTCAGTATCTGCCCGTGCGCGATGGGAAAGGCCACCAGCAGGATACCGATCGCCAGTACCAGCCAGGTTTCATTGGCGTCCCAGAACGGTCCGATCGAGGCGATCATGCGGTCGCGGTCGCCGGCGGGCGCCACGGCGAACAGGATGCCGACACCCAGATCGAACCCGTCGAGGACCACATAGACGAGGATCGCGATGCCCATCAGGGCGGCGAAGACGACCGGCAGATAGGGGTAGAGCAGGCTGATATCCATCGCATTCACTCCGCCGGCTGCGGCATCGCATCGGGGCCGCCGGGAATGGCCGTGCCGCCCGCCGGTCCGGCATCGGGCCGTTCCGTGCCGCCGGCCCGCGCCGCCTTGATGGCGAGCCGGACGATGACGAACATATAGGCGCCGAGCAGCAGGACATAGACCGCCAGATAAGCGAGCAGCGTCGACAGGACCATGCCGCCGGCGACCGGACCGAGCGCATCCTTGGTGGTCATCACACCGGTGACGAGCCAGGGCTGACGGCCGATCTCGGTAACGTACCAGCCCGAAAGGGTCGCGACCCAGCCGGAAAGCGCCATTGGGACCAGTCCGAGGGCCAGCCAGCGCGGCAGCGCCTCTTCGCTGGCGCGCCGGCGCCACAGGAACCAGCTCGCCGTCCAGCTGACCAGCAGCATGAGCACGCCGATGCCGACCATGATGCGGAAGGCGAAGAAGACCGGCACGACGGGCGGATGCTTCACTGTTCCATCCTCGAGCACGAAGTCGTTCAGCCCCGGCACCTCGCCGTCGAGCGAATGGGTCAGGATCAGGCTGGCAAGGCCCGGAATGGCGATCTCGAGATTGTTCTCGCGCGTGTCCTCGTCCGGCAGGGCGAACAGGATAAGCGGGGCGCGGCTCTTGGTCTCCCAATGGCCTTCCATCGCGGCGATCTTGGCCGGCTGGTGCTCGAGCGTGTTGAGCCCGTGCAGGTCGCCGGCGAAAATCTGGATCGGGATGAGAATGGCGCCGAGCGCGACGCCGGTGTTCAGCGCCTTGCGCATCGGGGACGACCGGTCACCGAGCAGGTAGCGCAGCGCGGAGACGCCGGCGATCACGAACGCCACCGTCAGACCGGAAGCCAGCAGCATGTGCGCCAACCGGTAAGGCATGGACGGGTTGAAAACGATCGCCCACCAGTCGGTGGCGTGCGCGACACCGTCGCGCATCTCGAAACCGGCGGGCGTCTGCATCCACGAATTGAGGACCAGGATCCAGAAGGCGCTCATCGTCGTGCCGAAGGCGACAAGGAAGGTGGCGAGCGTGTGCACGCGGTTGGAAACGCGGCGGAAGCCGAACAGCATGATGCCGACGAAGACCGCTTCGAGGAAGAAGGCGGTCAGCACCTCGTAGGCAAGCAGAGGACCGGCGACATTGCCGACCGTTTCCATGAAGCCGGGCCAGTTCGTGCCGAACTGGAAGCTCATGGTGATCCCGGAGACGACGCCCATCGCGAACGACAGCGCGAAGACCTTCACCCAGAAGAAATAGGCGCTCATCCACGCCTGGTCGCCCGACCGGTTGTACTGAAGCTTGAAATAGAGCAGCACCCATCCCAGCGCGATCGTGATCGTCGGGAACAGAATGTGGAACGAGATGTTAGCCGCGAACTGGATGCGCGACAGGATGAACGGATCGAATGCGGATTCGGCCATGACGACAACCTTTCGGAGCCGATATGGTTCCCGCACCGCAGCAAAAGGAGATGACAAGCTGCCGCATCCGCCCGAATTCCGGCCGTCGCGCCCTCGGTTGCTGGTGCCGAAAGGCTCGGTTGGTCGGCCGGCTCAGCCCCTGGCAGTGAGTTCGGCCACCTTCTTCGAGTGGGCCACGGCCTGCGCGCCGCCGGTGGTTGCCGAATAAAGCGCCAGATCGTCCTCGTCGGCGACCGGCGTCAGCGCCGTGTCGGTATAGTCCTTCGAGGCCGGATCACGAGCGATCCGCATCGCCCAGAAGGCGCACCGGGCAATCGCGGCGCCGAACAGAACGTGGATACGGACCGTGTCCCAGGCAAGCCGCGGCCAGAACACGAATGCGCTCTCGCGCGGAAGGTCCGGCCGCCGCTCGTCGGGATGGCGCAGGCGCAGGATGCCCGATTCCAGCGGATGGACGTCCTCGAGCCGGATCGTCGTCTCGAACTGCACGAGCAGCTTGACCAGGCTGGTGATCGGAACGCCGGTCGCCGCGGCACGCCGCAGCAGGCGCTTCATGTGGTCCGGCGTGTAATAGAGCCGCCAGGCCTCGTGGTAGATCGCAAGCCATTCCTCCCGGCTCATCCGCTCATGATCCGTGACGACGTGGTGCAGATCGTACGCGTTCAGGTCGGGGTCCATGTCGACACCCTTTTCCCAGAGCACCTTGTGGTCCTCGGAGCCGGGCAGCGGCGTCAGGTTGAAGAACTCGACGATATCGAGCGGCAATTCCTCCTGCAGGATTTTGATGTCGCGGCGGATGGTCTCGGGCGTGTCGCCGGGAAAGCCCAGGATGTAGCCGGCCAGCGTGATGATGCCTTCCGCCTTCCAGGCCAGCAGCATCTTGCGGTACTCGGTGATCTTGTTCTGCCGCTTCTTGGCGGCGATCAGATTGTCAGGATTGACGTTCTCGAGCCCGATGAAGACGCGCGTCACCCCGGCCCGCTTGGCCTTTTCGACGAAACCGTCGATCTTGTGACACAGCGTGTCGACCTGGATCATCAGGCCGAGCGGGATGCCGTCCTCCTCGCGCAGCTTGATCAGCCGGTCGAAGATCGATTCCCATTCCCGGTTGCGGGCGAAATTGTCGTCCGTGATGAAGAATCTGTGGATGCCCTGCTCCCAGTTCATCCGCACGAGCCGCTCGACATCGTCGGCCGACCGGTAACGCGACTTGCGTCCCTGCACGTTGATGATCGTGCAGAAGGAGCACTGGTAAGGGCAGCCTCGGCCGGCATCGAAACTGGTCGAATGGCCGACCGTCCGCTCGACGTAGCGCTTGGGCAGGAACGGCGCCGGTGTGCCCTCGATGCCGGGAAGATCGTTCATGTAGTCGTAGACCGGCTCGAGCCGGCCCTGCGCGGCGTCCGAAAGGATCAGGTCGAACCGGCCTTCCGCTTCGCCCGTGAACATCGCGACGCCGAGATCGCGGCAGGCGTCGAGATCCACCGCATGCCCGTCGAGCATCGCAAGACAGCCCGAGACGTGAAATCCGCCCATCGCCACCTGAACGCCGGCGTCACGGAAGCGGCGCGCCAGATCAAGCGCGCGCGGATACTGGTTCGACTGCACGCCGACCAGCGCGACGAGGCCGAAATTGTTGTGCTCGGCAAGCCGCTTGACGAGTCCCGGCACGTCGATGCGCGTGTTGGTCTCGTCCATCGCATCGATGTCGATCTCCGTATCCGGCCCGAGAACGCGCTGATCGGCGCATTCGGCCGCGATTCCGTAGACGGCGGCGAGCGAGTTGGACGGAATGATCGACCGTGCCCAGCGGATGACGTAGCCGTCATTGCCGTAGTGCGACGGCTTGATCAGGATGAGCTGAAAGCGGCGCTTGGCTGTCGCGGGTGTTTGAAGCACTGTGGTCGTCCCCTGCGCTGCGTCTTTTCGCCCATACCATAGTATGAGGGCAAAAACACCCGGTTGCATCATCGCAAGGTTTCGGGCGGTCAGTCGCCTTCGCCGTGCATGCCCGTCTTGCCGCAACGGGAACAGGCCATGTTGCGCTTGAAGAAGTTGACCCGGGTCTGCGGACCGTGCCGGCTGGCCAGCGCGGCGATGTCGAGGATTTCCGTGTGGCCGCAATGGACGCACTCGAACATCACCACCTTGCCCGCCAAGGCCAGGTCCTCGAGGGTCCAGTAGCCGGGAACGCCGAGGAAATCGCCGCTCGACTGCTTCATGCCGCATCGCCCTTTCTCGCGCGCAGAGCCTAGCACATCGGCGTCATTTTTGCGCGCGCGTTCACCACGCCGGCCGAAAAGCGTCACGTATGCCTTGACTTATCGCCGCAGAAGGCCGATCTGACGGAAAGCGTCCGCCCACTGCCGCGTGAGCAGTTGATACATCCGTGTCCCATGTCGGGCGTTTCGAACACTGTTTCCCCACTCACGCAGGAAGCCGCGCCAGATCAGGCTTGAGCCAAGGGCTCGCCGGTCGGGTTTGTGCGCATGCGATCAGGACCGGGACCCGAAGAGCGGGCACCGGCCATATGTCAATGCGGGCCGATGGTCCGCCAGAAGGAATTTACATGGACTTTCAATCGCTGGGGCTTTCGCCCCGCCTCGTCGGCCGGCTCGAGACGCTCGGCCTCGTCGAACCCACACCGATCCAGGCTCAGGCCATCCCGCACGCCCTTGAAGGTCGCGACGTGATGGGCCTCGCCCAGACCGGTACCGGCAAGACCGCCGCCTTCGGTCTGCCGCTGTTGCAGGCGCTCGGCGCGATCGGCGTAAAGCCGGCGCCCAAGCGGCCCGTGGGCCTTGTGCTCGCGCCGACCCGCGAACTGGCCAAGCAGATTGCCGACACGCTGATCGGCTTTGCGCGCGGTTCGCATCTCAAGGTCGCGCTCGTCGTCGGCGGTGCCTCGATGAACCGGCAGGCCGACGCCCTGCGCAAGGGACCCGATGTCCTGGTCGCCACCCCTGGCCGGCTGATCGACCTGATCGAGCGCAAGGCGCTGTCGCTCGACGAAACCCGCTATCTCGTGCTCGACGAAGCCGACCAGATGCTCGACATGGGCTTCATCCACGCGCTCAAGCGCATCGCGCGGCTGTTGCCGGCCGAGCGGCAGACGATGCTGTTTTCGGCGACCATGCCGGCGCAGATCGAATCGCTGTCGCGCAGCTACCAGAGCGATCCGGTACGGGTCGAAGTGGCCCGTCCCGGCCTTGCCGTCGAGAAGATCGACCAGCAGGTTCATTTCGTCGGCCAGTCCGACAAGCTGGCCCTGCTCAAGTCGCTGCTCGCCGCCCACAAGGACGAGCGCTCGCTGGTCTTCGCGCGCACCAAGCACGGCGCCGAGCGGATGATGAAGCAGCTCGTCAAGGCCGGCTTCTCGGCCGGCTCGATCCACGGCAACAAGAGCCAGAACCAGCGCGAGCGGACGATCGCCCAGTTCCGTGACGGCCGCATCACCATTCTGGTGGCCACCGACGTTGCCGCGCGCGGACTCGACATTGCCGGCGTCGGCCATGTCTACAATTACGACCTGCCGAATGTCGCCGAGAGCTATGTGCACCGGATCGGCCGCACCGCGCGCGCCGGCGCCGAGGGCCGGGCCGTGGCGTTCTGCTCGGCCGAGGAAGCGGCTTCGCTCAAGGCCATCGAGAAGGTGCTGCGCGCGTCGATCCCGGTCGCCGGCGGCAAACCGTGGACGAAGCCGGCCGAGGCCCGGGACAAGCCGAGACGCCCGTCGGGTGCCCGGCCGCGCCGGCGCGGCCAGCGCTCGCGCGGCGGCATGCGCGCCGCGGCCTGATTTGGCCCGAACGACATGAAAGAAGGCCGGCCCCGGCGATGCCCAGTGGCCGGCCTTTTCGTCAGATGTCCAGATTGGCGACCGAAAGCGCGTTGTCCTGGATGAACTCGCGGCGCGGTTCGACCTCGTCGCCCATCAGCCGGCTGAACAGCGTATCGGCGTCCGTCGCGTCGGTGACCCTGACCTGAAGCAGCGAGCGGGCCTCGGGATCGAGCGTGGTCGCCCAGAGCTGTTCGGCATCCATCTCGCCAAGTCCCTTGTAGCGCTGGAGGGTCAGCCCCTTGCGGGCGGTCTCGAACACCGCCTCGATCAGGTCGCGCGGTCCGTTGATCGTGCGGCTCGTGTCCTTGCGGCGCAGCGTGGCCGGCGCATCGAATGATCCCTCGAACCGGGGCAGCACCGCCATCATCGCCCTTGCGTCGGCCGACTGGATCAGGCCGGCATCGAGCACGACCGCCTCCTTCACGCCGCGCACGGTGCGTTCGAAGATGAAGCCGCCATCGCCCTCGTTCGACGGGTTGATCCGTCCGGTCCAGCCGCGCTCGGTTTCCTCGGAGATGGTGTCGAGCCGTTCGGCCACACCGGTCGCGATGTTGGCGGCCCGACCCAGATCGGTCAGAAGCGCCGGATCGAGCGCGCCACCCAGCCAGGCCTGCTCGACCACGGCGCGGTCGTAACGCGAATGAAGCCCGTCGATCAGCGTGCGGGCGTGCAGAGACAGTTCGATCAGCGCGCGCAGATCGTTGCCGGCGCGAATGTCGCCGCCGGCGATCTCGAGCACCGCGTCCTCGAGCCCGACATCGATCAGATAGTCCTCGAGCGCGCCTTCGTCCTTGAGATATTGCGAGGCTTTGCCGCGCGTCACCTTGTAGAGCGGCGGCTGGGCGATATAGAGATGCCCGCGCTCAATGATCTCGGGCATCTGCCGGAAGAAGAAGGTCAGAAGCAGCGTACGGATGTGGGCGCCGTCGACGTCGGCGTCCGTCATGATGATGATCTTGTGATAGCGCAGCTTGTCGGGGTCGAACTCGTCCTTGCCGATGCCCGCGCCCAGCGCGGTGATCAGCGTGCCGACCTGGTCCGACGACAGCATCCGGTCGAAGCGCGCCCGCTCGACGTTCAGGATCTTGCCGCGCAGCGGCAGGATCGCCTGGTTCTTGCGCGAACGGCCGGATTTGGCCGACCCGCCCGCCGAATCGCCCTCGACGATGAAGATCTCGGATTTCGCCGGATCGCGTTCCTGGCAGTCGGCGAGCTTGCCGGGCAGCGAGGTGATGTCGAGCGCGCCCTTGCGGCGGGTCAGTTCGCGCGCCTTGCGCGCCGCCTCGCGCGCCGCGGCCGCCTCGACCACCTTCGAGACGAGCGTCTTGGCCTCGGCCGGATTTTCCTCCAGCCACTCGCCGAGCGCCTCGTTGATCAGCCCTTCGACCACCGGCCGGACCTCCGAGGAGACCAGCTTGTCCTTGGTCTGCGACGAGAATTTCGGGTCCGGCACCTTCACCGACAGCACGCAGGTCAGCCCTTCGCGGCAATCGTCGCCGGTCAGCGAGACCTTTTCCTTTTTCGCAAGGCCCGAAGATTCGGCATAGCCGTTGACCTGCCGCGTCAGCGCGCCGCGAAAGCCGGCCATGTGCGTGCCGCCGTCGCGCTGCGGGATGTTGTTGGTGAAGCAAAGGACGTTTTCGTGGTAGCTGTCGTTCCACCACAGCGCCGCCTCGACGGTGATGCCGTCGCGCTCTCCGGATATGGCGATCGGCCGCTCGATCAGCGGCTTCTTGGCGCGGTCGAGCCAGCGCACGAAGGCTTCAAGACCGCCCTCGTAGATCAGATCGACCTGCTTGACGTCGGCGTGGCGTGCATCGGTCAGCACGATCCGCACGCCCGAATTGAGGAATGCCAGTTCGCGCAGCCGGTGCTCGAGCGTGCCGAAGTCGAAATCGGTCTTCGAGAACGTGTCCGACGACGGCATGAAGGTGATCTCCGTGCCGGTATGCCCGGCCGAATCGCCGGTCACCGCAAGCGGCGCGTCGGCGACGCCGTGCGTGAAGCTCATCTCGTGGAACCTGCCGTTGCGGCCGATCTTCATCTTCAGCCAGACCGACAGCGCGTTGACCACCGAGACGCCGACGCCGTGCAGCCCGCCCGAGACCTTGTAGGAATTCTGGTCGAACTTGCCGCCCGCGTGGAGCTGCGTCATGATCACTTCAGCGGCCGAAATGCCCTCGCCCTCGTGAATGTCGACCGGGATGCCGCGGCCATTGTCGGTCACCGTGACCGACCCGTCGGCATTGAGCGTGACGGTCACCTTGTCGGCATGGCCGGCCAGCGCCTCGTCGATGGCGTTGTCGACCACCTCGTAGACCATGTGATGCAGGCCCGAGCCGTCATCGGTGTCGCCGATATACATGCCAGGACGCTTGCGCACCGCGTCCAGGCCCTTGAGGACCTTGATCGAATCGGCGCCGTAGTCGCCATTGCTCGGTTCGGGAAGGGGATGTGCCGGATCGCTCATGCGGGCCTTTTTTCTCGTTTTCCGCGATCGGCGCGCCGGGCGCGAATCAGCGGTCAATTGCCCAAGATATATAGGCTTTCCGGTGCCCGAATCCAAATCGGCCCCGCTATTTGCAGGGGGATTGCGGAGCGCCCGGGGCGCCCAACCCGCGGGGCTGGCAGCACTCGCCGTCGATCGCTGCTATCTTATTGTATTCATTGACTGTTTACCATCAGGTCAGCAGGATCACCCGATCGCTCATCAGAATGAGAGGTGTTTGAGACGATGCATGGCGATCTGGAACGGCAGCTTGAAGGCTACGGCCTGACGACGGCGCACATTCTCTATCGCATGCCCGACCATCCGGGCATCCTTCAGACCTTCATCTGGCAGCATTACGATCTGGCGCCGAAATTCCCCGAGATGTACCGGTTCCTGGACTTTTGGGAGGAAAACCTGGACGGCCCGCTGCATTCGGTGCGCTACGTGCACAAGCGGATGATCAGCCCCGGCGAGTGGCGCAAGGTCGACGGCGAGATCATCCTGCACTGAGACCGTCGGCCCGACAGGCGCGGTCGTTCGATCGCTACGGCCGCTCAGGCGGCCCGCGCGGGGCGATCCTCGGCGACCGGTTCCGCCCGTGCGTTGCCTGCCGTGTCGACCGGCGCGGACCGGACGCGATGGCCCTGAACTGCCGGCTTGCGCGACAGGCGCGGGCGCCAGATGCCGAGCACGACGTTCGCCACCGACAGCGCCATCACCGTCCACAACGCCGCCCATTCGCTTGCGATCGCCTGCTGCAACAGGTCCTGGGCCGGCTCGCCATCGGCGATCCTCTGGGCGAGCGTCGCCGCGTGCTTGGCTTCGGCGGCGATCACCGTCAGCACGCCCTTGAACATCAGGATGCCCATCGCCGCCTTCAGCAGGGCCCAGCCCTTGTCCATGAACGGCTTGTGAACGACCATCGACAGAAGGCCCGAGACCAGCGCGATCGCAAGCGAGGGCACCAGCACCCAGTCGCTGATGGTCTGGATCGACCGGCGCAGGTCGGCATAGGCCGCCGCCGTATCCTGCGGCGCGACGGCGAGCAGGATCATGTAGCAGGCGAGCCCGCCGATCAGCCCGCAGGCCGAGATCGTGTGAAGGATCTTCAGGGTCTTGCGCATGACCTTATCCAAGCACGCGCGCGGTGGCCGGGCAAGCGGCAGGGCATCGCGTCTATCCGCTCCCGGGTTGCCAGAGTTCGATCGGATTGCCTTCGGGATCGTGGATGCGCGCGAAGCGGCCCACCTCTGGATGGGCGTCCCACTCGGCGCGGGTTTCGACGGCGATCCCCGCCTCTCGGAGCCTGGCGATCATCGCATCGAGATCGTCGACGCGCAGATTGAGCATCCATTGCCTGTCGGCGGCGAAATAGTCCGTTTCAGCGGCGAACGGCGCGAACACGGTCGGCCCGGCCTGCTGCGTCCAGACCGGCGCGCTGTCGACGCCCAGATGTTCCGCATACCAGGTCTTGAGCCAATCGGGATCGCGCGCCCGGAAGAAGAAACCGCCAATGCCCGTCACCTGCGCCATGAGCCATCCTCGTCCACACCGATGCGCCATGCTGCGCCGTTCGCGCCGTCTGCGCAATCGGATCGTAGCCATGCGCCGAAGTCACCAGTCCGGTCGGGCACGGCTTGTCTTTCCGTTTACGTAAAGGTTAGATATGGTCGGACCACGGAGGGCCGACCGGTGAACCTCATCTTCCGCATGATCTGGCTATTCGCCACCGCCTGGCGGCGCCCCGCCGCTGGCATGCTCGATGAAACGCGGATCGCGCTGCGCGTGCTGCCGAGCGATCTCGACACCAACATGCACATGAACAATGGCCGCTACCTGACCATCATGGATCTCGGCCGGGTCGACATGATCATCCGCACGGGCATGTGGCGGCTTGTGCGCGAGCGCAAATGGTATCCGGTGCTTGGCGGCGCGCAGATCAGCTTCCGGCGGCCTCTCGACCCCTTCCAGCGCTACGAACTGACGACCCGGGTCATGGGCTGGGACGAAAAGTGGATCTTCATGGAACAGAGGTTCGAGGTGGCCGGCACCGTGCATGCGCGCGCCGTGGTCAAGTCGCTGTTCCTGAAGGGGCGCGACAAGGTGCCGACGAGCGAGATCGCCCGCGCCATGGGTCATGAGGGCGATCCGCCTGCAATGGACGGAGAATTGATCGCGGCGCTGGGGTAGGGTTGCCGCGCTGGGAGGATGGCCGGTGACCGTAGACGAGGTTCTGCAATGGCTGGAGACGAACGGCACGCCCGAGGGCGTTGCCTCCATGGCCCGCTTCAACATTCCGGTCGACAATGCCTACGGCATCGGCATGGCGCCCCTCAGAGCCATGGCGAAACGGATCGGGACCGATCATGGGTTGGCCATGGCGCTGTGGGACGCCGGTCGCTACGAGGCGCGCATCCTGGCCGCCGAAATCGCCGATCCGCGCCTGCTCGATGCGGCGACGATGGACCGCTGGGCCACCGACTTCGACAGTTGGGCGCTCTGCGATCACACTTGCCTCGCGCTGTTCGACCGGACGCCCCACGCCTGGGAGAAGGTGCATGAGTGGGCGCCGCGCAAGGAAGAGTTCGTCCGTCGCGCCGCCTACGCGCTGATCTGGGCGCTTTCCGTGCACGACAAGAAGGCAGATGATGCGGTCTTCTTGGAGGCGCTGGATCTCATCGGCCATGCTCCGGCGGACGATCGGCCGCTCGTCAGGAAGGCGATCGACATGGCGCTGCGCGCCGTCGGCAAGCGCAACCCGAACCTCAACGCCGCTGCCCGCCGCACATGCGCGCGCCTGATGGCGGCGCCTGACCCGTCACGCCAGTGGATCGGCCGGCATGCGCTGCGCGAACTGGAAAGCGACAAGGTCCAGGCGCGGCTCGCCCGAAGGAAGGCCTGATCCCGGTCCGGCCCGACGCCGCGCGCCTACATCGGGATCGGCCAGCGGCGGTGCACCTGCGCGATGTCCTCGAGCACCGCATCGTCGAGCGTCACGGCGGCGGCGTCGATGCAGGTCTTGAGCTGGTCCATCGAGGTCGCGCCGATGATCACCGAGGTGAGGAACGGCCGCGTCAGGCAGAAAGCGAGCGCCATCTGTGCCGGATCGAGCCCGTGCTTGCGGGCCACGTCCAGATACTGGCCGAGCGCCGGCTCCAGATAGTCCGTCATCCGCCCGCCCATCGATTCGTTGATCGACCGGCGCGAGCCTTCGGGAATCTTGCCGTCTTCATATTTGCCGGACAGCAGGCCGGCGGCCAGCGACGAATAGGACAGCAGGCCGACATCTTCGTGATGGCTCAGTTCGGCGAAGTCGGTGTCGAAGATGCGGTGCAGCAAGGAATATTCGTTCTGGATCGACTGTACCCGGGGCCACCCCTTCGCCTCGGCGAGACGCAGATATTGCGCCGTACCCCAGACCGTCTCGTTGGAAAGGCCGAAATGTCCGATCTTGCCTTCCCTGACCAGCGCATCGGCTGTCTCGAGGATCTCCGCGACGTCGTCGAGCGCCTTCGCGGTGTCCTGCTTTTCCGGTGCATAGGTCCAGGTCTGCCGGAAATGGTAGGAGCCACGGTTCGGCCAGTGGATCTGGTAAAGGTCGATATGGTCGGTCTGCAGTCGCTTGAGCGAGCGCTCGCACGCCTTGCGCATCTTCTCGGCGTCGATCGGCCGCCCCTCGTCGACGCCGTGACCGCCCGGTCCGAGAACCTTTGTCGCCAGAACGATCTTGTCCCGGCGACCGCCCTCGGCGAGCCAGGTTCCGATGATCTCCTCGGTGCGGCCGGCGGTCTCCGTCC
Source organism: Roseitalea porphyridii (assembly GCF_004331955.1). NCBI lineage: Bacteria > Pseudomonadati > Pseudomonadota > Alphaproteobacteria > Hyphomicrobiales > Ahrensiaceae > Roseitalea > Roseitalea porphyridii. The sequence goes on from NZ_CP036532.1 coordinate 202,453, forward strand.
TGAACGGCGTGGTCGGATACATTTCCGCCGTGTCGAAGAAATTGATGCCCGCCTCGAGCGCGTAGCTCATCTGCTCGTGCGCTTCCTCCTCGCTGTTCTGCGAGCCCCAGGTCATCGTGCCAAGGCACAGTTCGGACACGTCGAGGCCGGTACGGCCCAACTTGCGCATTTTCATGGTCGTCCCCAGATGGATGGCTGATTGCCGCGATGAGACGTCGAAGATAGAGGTGCGATGGCGACCGTTCCACCCATTGTCTACTCTTTTCGCCGCTGCCCCTATGCCATGCGGGCGCGGCTTGCGCTGGCGGCCGCCGGTCAGACGGTCGAACTCCGCGAGGTGATCCTGCGCGACAAGCCCACCGCAATGATCGCGGCCTCGCCGAAAGCGACCGTGCCGGTCCTCGTTCTGCCCGACGGCACGGTGATCGATGAAAGCCTCGACATCATGCGCTGGGCGCTCGATCGCAACGACCCCGAAGGCTGGTGGCCCGATGACGTGGGCCTGCGGGCCGAGATCGACGCGCTGATCGCCGCCAATGACGGCGCGTTCAAGAACGCGCTCGATCGCTACAAATATCCGGATCGGTTCGAGAGCGAAACGATCGATGGCAGGGAGCAGCGAGACGTGGCGGGTGCCTACCTTGTGTCTTTGGACCGACGACTGGGCGACGGCGGATGGCTTGTCGGCGGCCGTCCGAGCCTGGCCGATTACGCGATCGTGCCCTTCGTGCGCCAGTTCGCCCATGTCGACCGGTCCTGGTTCGACGCGCAGTCGTGGCCGAACCTGATCGCCCGGCTCGACCGGTTCCTCGTCTCGGAGCGCTTTGCGACGATCATGGTCCGGCACAAGCAATGGAAGAACGGCGATCCGGTCACGCTGTTTCCCGGCCCTGCGGCCGAACGCGCCCTTTGACCGCACCGTCTCTTCGCCCATATTGGCTTTGAGCCAGGGAGCGCGATCGCCATGGACGCCACGCCGCAGCCTTTCATTCCGCCCCATCCGGTGCCACGCACCCATGTCCCGTCGCGGCTGGAGGTCGTGCGCACGGTGATGCGCAATCCGATCGAGCTGTGGGGCGAGCCGTCCTACACGCGCACCCACATCCTCGCGCGTTTCCTCAACGAGACGACGCTGATCTGCAACCATCCCGAGCTGATCCGGCACGTGCTCGTCGACAACCAGAAGAACTTCCGCATGGCGCGGGTCCGCCAGCTCATCCTTCGGCCGATCCTGCGCGACGGGCTGCTGACGGCCGAAGGCGAGACGTGGCGGCGTTCGCGCAAGGCCATGGCCCCGGTCTTCACGCCGCGGCACATCAAGGGCTTCGCCAACATGATGAAGTCACGTGCCGACGATTTTCTTGATCGGTACCGGAACCGTAACGAACAGGTGCGCGACGTCGCCGTCGACATGACGGAGCTGACCTACGAAATCCTCGCCTACACGCTGTTCTCCGACGAGGTGGTGACCGCGGGCGTCGACTTCGCCGACGATGTCGACCGGCTCCTTTCGACGATGGGCCGTGTCGATCCGCTCGATCTGCTCAAGGCCCCCGAATGGCTTCCGCGCCTTCAACGGGTCAGGGGACGCGCGACGCTCGCCAAGTTCCGCAAGGTGGTGCGCGACACGATGGACGCGCGCCGCGCCAAGCGACACGAGAGCCCCGACGCGGTGAAGAACGACTTCCTGACGCTTCTGCTCGATGCCGAAGGGCCGGACGGACTGACCGCCGACGAGATCGAGGACAATCTGATCACCTTCATCGGGGCCGGCCACGAGACCACCGCGCGGGCGTTGGGCTGGACGCTCTACCTGCTGGCCAATGCGCCGCACGAACGGGCGCTGGTCGAAGAGGAGATCGCGCAGGTTCTGGCGGACGGTCCGCCGCCGGTCGAATGGCTCGAGAAGATGCCGAAGACGCGCGCGGCCTTCGAGGAGGCGATGCGGCTCTATCCGCCCGCACCGTCGATCAATCGCATGGCCGTCGAGGACGAAACGATCACGCTGAAGGACGGGACGCGGATCGACATCGAGGCCGGGACGACGGTGCTCGTGATGCCTTGGGTCCTGCATCGCCATCGCTTGTACTGGGACAATCCGAACGCCTTCATGCCCGCCCGGTTCTGGCCGGAGAATCGCGATCGCATAGACCGGTTCCAGTATCTGCCGTTCGGCGTCGGCCCGCGCATCTGCATCGGTGCGACCTTTGCATTGCAGGAAGCGGTGATCGCGCTGGCATTGATGCTGAACGAATTCCGTTTCGAGCCGACACCCGGCCTTGCGCCATGGCCGGTGCAGCGTCTGACCGTGCAGGCCCAGAACGGCCTGCCGATGAGGATCACCCGGCGATAGCGGCGGCGCGGCGGGCTTTGCGGCCGACCTGGCGACTGCTAGAAGCGCTGATCGACCACCATCGGCACGCACATGTCCCTTTCCCTCGGCATCGATACGGGCGGCACCTACACCGATGCGGTGATTCTCGACGCGGAGACCGAGACGGTCATCGCCAAGGCCAAGGCACTGACGACGCGCCACGATCTGGCCGTCGGCATCGCGGAAGCGGCGGGCAGGGCGCTGGCCGATGCGACGGTCGACGCGGCGACGATCGGCCTCGTCTCGATCTCGACGACGCTCGCCACAAATGCGCTGGTCGAAGGCCAGGGCGGCCGTGTCGCGCTGGTGATGATCGGCTTCGGCGAGAAGGATCTCGACAAGTCCGGCCTGCGCGCCGCGCTCGGCGACGACCCGGTCGTTTTCGTGCCCGGCGGCCATGACACGCATGGCCGCGCCACGCCCCTCGACCTTGCTCCGCTGGAAGCGCTGCTCGACGACGCGCATGGTGAGGTTTCCGCCTTCGCCGTCGCCGGCTATTTCGCCGTCCGCAATCCCGAGCACGAATGCGCCGCGCGCGATCTGATCCGCGCGCGCACCGGACTGCCGGTCACCTGCAGCCACGAACTGACATCGAAACTGGATGGACCGCGCCGCGCCTTGACGACGCTGCTCAACGCGCGGCTGATCGGCCTTATCGACGGTCTGATCACGGCGACGCGACGCTTTCTTGCCGAGCGAGATGTCGACGCGCCGCTGATGGTCGTTCGCGGCGACGGATCGCTCGTCTCGGCCGAGTTCGCCGCGCTGCGCCCGATCGAGACCATCCTTTCCGGCCCGGCGGCAAGTCTTGTCGGCGCCCGCTTCCTGACCGGGCGCGACGACGCCCATGTCGCCGACATCGGCGGCACGACCACCGACATCGCCCTGCTCGACCAGGGGCGGCCGCGCATCGATCCGGACGGCGCGCAGGTCGGCGGCCACGCCACGATGGTCGAGGCCGTCGCCGTGCGCACGTTTGGCCTCGGCGGTGACAGCGAGGTCAGCCACGAGCAGGGCGCGCTCGACCCCGAGATTCACCTGGGGCCGCGCCGGGTCGTTCCGCTCTCGCTAGCCGAAATGCTGTTTCCCGATCAGGTCGTTCCGCATCTGAAACGACAGATGGAGCGCCCGCTACCGAACCGGCTCGATGGCCGCTTCGCGCTGCGGTCCGGCGTGCCCGATCGCTTCGCCGGCGGGCTGACCCGATCGCAGGCCGACCTTCTCGCGCGCATCACCGCCAGCCCCGAACCGCTCGCCGCGCTGACGCGCTCGACCGCCGAACTGGCGACGCTGAGCCGACTTGCCGCGCGCGGGCTCGTGCTGCTGTGCGGGTTCACGCCCTCGGACGCCCAGCATGTGCTGGGCCGGTTCGACCACTGGAACCGGGAGGCCGCGCACATCGGCGCGGGCGTCATCGCTCGCCAGAGGGATGGCTATGGGCGACCCTTGGCCGCCACGCCCGAGGCGATGGCCTGCAGGGTCGTCGCGCGTCTCGAACGGCTTTCGGCGGAACGCGTGCTCGAGTCGGCCTTCGCCGGCGACGGGTTGACCGCCGCCGGGCTCGCGCAGACCCCGATCGTTCGCAGGGCGCTGGACCGGCAGGGCGGCTTGGTGCGCGCGGCGCTCATCCTCGACCGCCCGGTGATCGCCCTTGGGGCCGGCGCCGGCGCGTACTATCCCGCCGTCGGCGCGCTGCTCGGCACGGAAACCGTGATCCCGGACCATGCCGACGTGGCCAACGCCATCGGCGCCGTTGCCGGCCAGGTGCGGATCACCGCCACCGCGGAGGTGGCGCCGTCTGATACCGGCGAGAGCTTCGTGGTGACCGGCGCCATGTCGGCACGATACGATGACGAGGCGTCCGCCCTCGCCGCCGCGCGCCGGGCCTGCCATGACCTGGCCGACGACCGGGCGCGGGAGGCGGGCGCGGCCACCGTCTCGATCACGCTCGCGGAACGGATCGACGCGCCCGTCGTCGACGAACTGCGCCGCTTCGTCGGCGCCACGGTGACGGCCACGGCCGTCGGGCGACCCGCCACGCGTTGATTGTTTCGATTTCGGAAAAGAAGCTTCGCACTTTCGCCGAATTGACACGAAATCGGCGCAACCCCTATGCGCGGAGCTGAACGGAAACAGCCGAAGGAGACGAGCATGACCGATCGCGTCGAACGCAACGGGCTGAGGATCGACAGGAAGCTGCACGACTTCCTTGTCGACGCGGCGATGCCCGGCACCGGCGTCGATCCGGACGTGTTCTTCGAGGCCTTCGCGGCGATCGTGCGCGATCTGACACCGAAGAACCGCGCGCTGCTCGAGCGGCGCGAGACGTTGCAGACGCAGATCGATGACTGGCACCGCAAGCGCCGCAACCAGCCGCACGATCACGAGGCCTACCGGCGTTTTCTCGAGGAAATCGACTATCTGCTGCCCGAGGGACCCGACTTCGAGATCGAGACCGCCAATGTCGACCCCGAGATCGCGTCGGTAGCCGGACCGCAGCTCGTCGTGCCGATCACCAACGCCCGCTATGCGCTGAACGCGGCCAACGCACGGTGGGGCAGCCTCTATGACGGCTTCTATGGCACCGACGCGATGGGCACCCCGCCCAGGCCCGGCGGCTACGACCGTGGCCGCGGTGCCCGGGTCGTGGCGCGCACCCGCGTCTTCCTCGATCAGGCTTTCCCGATCGAAGGGACCAGCCACGCCGACGCGCGGCGCTACCACGTCAAGGACGGCGTGCTGCTGGTCGACGATCTGCCGCTCGAGCATCCGGAGAAATTTGCCGGCTACAAAGGCAACCCCAAGGCGCCGGACGCGGTGCTGCTGGTCAACAACGGGCTGCATGTCGAACTGGTCTTCGACCGCGCTCACCCGATCGGCAGCCGCGACCAGGCACTGCTCGCCGACGTGGTGATCGAGAGCGCGGTGTCGGCGATCATGGACTGCGAGGATTCGGTCGCCTGCGTCGATGCCGAGGACAAGGTGCTGGCCTATGCCAATTGGCTCGGCCTGATGAAGGGTGATCTTGAAACGACATTCGAGAAGGCCGGCAAGACCGTCACCCGTCGCCTCGAACCCGATCGTGTCTACACCGCCCCCGACGGCAGCGAGAAGACGGTCAAGGGCCGCGCCCTCCTTTGGGTGCGCAATGTCGGTCACCTGATGACCAATCCGGCGATCCTCGATGAGGATGGTAACGAGGTCTATGAGGGCCTCATGGACGCGATGATCACGACGCTCATCGCGATGCACGATCTGGGCAAGTCCGACGGCGCCCGCAATTCGCTGCACGGCTCGGTCTATGTGGTCAAGCCGAAGATGCACGGGCCCGACGAGGTCGCCTTCGCCGACGAGATCTTCGACCGGGTCGAGGAGGCGCTCGGGCTGCCGCGCCACACGGTCAAGCTCGGCGTGATGGACGAGGAACGGCGCACCTCGGTCAACCTGATGGAGTGCATCCGCGCCGCAAGACACCGCGTCGCTTTCATCAATACCGGCTTTCTCGACCGCACCGGCGACGAGATCCACACCTCGATGGAGGCGGGGCCGTTCAGCCGCAAGGACTTCATCAAGCGCAAGTCGTGGATCGGCGCCTACGAGAACCAGAACGTCGACATAGGCCTGAAATGCGGCCTGTCCGGCCGGGCGCAGATCGGCAAGGGTATGTGGGCGATGCCCGACATGATGCATGCCATGCTCGAGCAGAAGATCGAGCATCCCAAAGCGGGCGCGAACTGCGCCTGGGTCCCCTCACCGACGGCCGCGACGCTGCACGCGCTGCATTATCACCAGGTCGACGTGTTCGCGGTTCACGAGAAACTCAGGGCGGCGGGCCGGCGGGCCTATGTCGACGCATTGCTCGAAATTCCGCTTGCCACGTACCGCAAATGGAACGTCCGGCAGACGCTGCGCGAGGTCGAGAACAATGCGCAGGGCATTCTGGGCTACGTGGTGCGCTGGATCGACCAGGGCGTCGGCTGTTCGAAGGTGCCCGACATCAACGATGTCGGCCTGATGGAGGATCGCGCCACGCTGCGCATCTCCTCGCAGCACATCGCCAACTGGCTGCATCACGGTGTGGTCAGCGAAGACCAGGTCGTCGAGATCATGAAGAAGATGGCCCAGATCGTCGACCGGCAGAACGAGGGCGACCCCGCCTACCGTCCGATGGCGGCCGATTTTGACGCCTCGATCGCATTCCAGGCGGCGCTCGATCTGGTCCTGAAGGGCCGCGAGCAGCCCTCGGGCTACACCGAACCGATCCTGCACGCACGACGTCTGGAGCTGAAGAAAGCCGGCTAACCGTCTGCCGTCGTGTCTGTGTCCTCACGCCGTCGCTCGGCGGCCAGCGCCCGTTGGCGTCGCCGTCGTGCGTCCCGACCGGTGATCGTGAACTCGGCGATCTGCTGGATCGCGGCCGCGAACACGCCCAGCCCGATGAAGATGAAGGCGGTGGTGCCGATCTTGCCGAGCGGGGTTTCGGGCACGAGGTTGCCGTAGCCGACCGTCGACAGGGTGACGACCGCGTAGAAATAGCTGTCGAGCCAGCTCCACCCCTCGACGAGGCGGAAGAAGGCCGTGCCGCCGGCGATGATGACGACCAGCGCAACGACGAGGACGGCGATACGAACGGGCGGCATGGCATCAACGCGATTGTTGGCTCAAAACCCGAAACTGGCAAGCCGCGGCCTCCATGGCGAGTCCCGGCGAAGCTACCTCCCCAGAAATCTGGCCCGTGGAGCGAACCAGGCCAAGCCGGACGCGCGCACTGCTCACCGGCCGCCGAACCGGATGTCGGTGATGCGTCCTTCCCAGAACGGGAACGTCTCGCCGCCCGCCGCCCGGGCGATCGTGAAGGAAAACGGGATTCGCACCCCGTCGACCAGACGGTAATCGCTGCGCGCCGTGTGCTCCCCGGAACCGTGATAGGGCGTCTCCAGATCCCCGTCGGCCTCGGCGTCGAACCGGACCAGGGCGCCGCGCGCGTCGAACGTTGCGATCAGCGCGGCCGTCAGCCCGTGGGCGCTGACGATCGCGCGGGCGCGCCTGTCATCGATCGGCTCCCAGGTAACCGGCCCGCCGGGAAGCAGCGCCATCGGATAGGCCGGACTTTCAAGCAGCCAGCGTCGCAGCGAGGTCCTGTCGAGCGCCGGCGTCGAGGTCTCTTCCATCACCGTGACGGTCGACAGCAGCCGTGCGGCCATCTCCATCTCGCCGCCGATATAGATGTCATACGCCGTCGCCCAGACGGGGCCGAACACCGGCACGCGCGCCGAAAAGACAAGGTCCGGCGCGCGCAGCGATATCACCTGGCGCGCGGTGATGTCCGAAAAGGTCTCGGTCAGCGGCCGGCGAAACCGGCCTGCCATGTCGATCTCCACGTAATCATGGGCGGGGACGCCATCGGGAAAAACGAAGGCGAAATAGGCCCTGACCGGAGCGGGCAGGTCGGTCGACCCCGCCCCGCTCCACTTCGTTTCGGCCGCGCGGGCGCGGGTTGCGACGCGCTGTTCGACGTCGGCGATCGTCGCCGACAGGTCGCGGTCGGCGAGGACCACATAGGCCGCCGGCACGAGGACGAGCGCGGTCAGCGCGGCAAGGACAAGCGTTCGGGCATTCATGGCGTGACGCCTTTCTTCAGTTGCTTTCAAGGAAGGGATAGACGGCGGCCGCCATGGCCAACGTCGATGTGACGGTGCGGACCGTGTTCCATGCGGTCCATCGGTCCGCGTATGCGGTCCAGACTGCGGCGGCGTCGACATTGTCTGGTTCGACGTCGGCGAGCGCCTCGTTCATCGGCACGTTGATGATCGCGGTCGGCAGCGCCGCCAGCAGGATGTAGACGAGCGCGGCCAGTGCCATCCATGCCGCCTGGCGCGGTTCGCCGGCCTGATACGCCAGCGCGGCCGCGCCGAACGCGACCAGCGGCGTCAGGAAGAAGGTCACGAAGAAGACCGGGTTGCGCACGGCCTCGTTGATGGCCTGCATGGCGCCGATGGCCGCTGCCGGCGCGAGCCTGTCGAGTCCGGCCATGACGCAGACCGAAAAGGCATAGAAGAAGCCGGCCATCAGACCGAACATGAGGATCGGCGCGATCTGCGCCAGGCGAGCGAATTCCGACATTGTCCTCTCCAGAAACGTAAAAATCATTACGGTTGGACAGGAGCCGTAAACTCATTTACGGAAATGGTCCAGCGAAACTTTCCTGGGGTGCCCGAATGGGGGATTATGCCGGCCGGCGTCGCGCGGCCATCGAAGAGGCCGCGTTCGCGGTGCTGCTCGAAAAAGGCTACAAGGCTGCGTCGATCCTGGAGATCGCCAGGCGCGCCGGCGCCTCCAACGAAACGCTCTACAAGTGGTACGGCAACAAGCAGGGCCTGTTCGCGGCGCTGGTCGAGGCCAACGCGCGCACGGTCGCCGAACTTCTGCGCGCCCGCCTGCAGGGCGAGGCTGCAGACCCGATCGAGACGCTGCGTGACGTCGGGCCGTTGCTGCTCGAACTGGTGACCGGCGAACGGGCCGTCGCGCTCAACCGCGCTGCCGTGGGCGATGTCCACGACACGGCAACCCTTGGGCCGGCGCTTGCGCGCGCCGGGCGGGAAACGGTGGTTCCGCTGATCGCATCCATCCTGCAGAAGGCGCGGCGCGCAGGCCTGATCGATCATGGCGATGACGAGCCGGTCGCCGAAACCTACATAGCCTTGCTGATCGGCGATCTCCAGATCCGCCGGGCGATCGGCGTGCTCGCGCCGCTTTCGGAAGCGGAGATCGCTGCGCGCGCCGAACGCGCCGTGACGCTGCTGCTATCTCTTTACGCGCCGCGCTGAGCTCAGTCCTGCGTGCGGCTGGCAAGCTCGGGCAGGCCGATCCCCGTCGCCGCGAAACCGCCATCGGCCGCGATGACCTGTCCGGTGACGAAACCGGCGTCGGGCGAGCACAGAAACCAGATCACGCCGGCGATCTCGCTTTCGGCGGCATGCCGCGGCAGCGGCATGTGATCATAATAGCTCTGCCGGATCGCGGGAGTATGCACCTTGGTCGCCATCGCCGTTTCGACCGGCCCCGGCGCCACCGCGTTCACGCGGATGCCATGGTCGCCCAGTTCGGCCGCATACTGCTTGGTCAGGTGCGCAAGGCCGGCCTTCGATGTGCCGTAGGCGACGCGCATCGTCGACGCGCGAATGCCAGAGATCGACGTGACGTTGACGATCGAGCCGCCGCGACCGCCCGCGATCATGTGTGGCGCGGCGGCCTGCGTCATCAGGAACGGCCCGTTCAGATTGGTGGCCAGCACCTCGGTCCATGTCTCGAAGCTCGTTTCGAGCAACGGCGCGAACTCGGCGACGCCGGCATTGTTGATCAGCGCGTCGATCCGGCCGGCCCACGCGATCGTCTCCGCGACCGCGGCGGACACCTGATCGGGCACGGATACGTCGCAGACGATCGCACGGGCGCGATTGGTCTCTAGCGTCCTGCTCTCGTCAACGAGCAGGTCGCCGAGTCGGTCGATCATCGCCACGTGCCAACCCTCGGCGAGGAACCGCCTGGCCGTGGCAAGGCCGATGCCGCGCGCCGCGCCGGTGATCAGCGCGACCGGTTGCGTTTGCTCGTTCAAGGCGTGCCCCTCCCCTTCGCAGCGGCCATCTGGATGCCATGCGAAGCGGTTGCCGGCAAGCGATCATCGATCGGTGTCAGGGGCAGTCCTGATCGCGCACGAACCGCGCCTTGACATAGCCCGAAGCGATGTAGTTTCCCGAATAGTGGGTGATCGGGCACCAGCGCTGCGCCCAGGGCCGGGTCTGCGGAACGCATGGCGATGTCAGCCTGATGATCCCGTGCCGGGTCGGGTGCAGGCGGTCGACGATCGTCGACGAGGCCGAGGGCGCCTGCCGGACATTGAGCACGTCATCATCGGCGACATTGACCACCCGGAGACACCCCGGTCCGCTGGTCGCCGAAGCCGGTGTCGCGGCGGTCGCAAGGCCGACGGCCAGCGCGGTGAGGACGATCAATCTGCCGGGCATCGCACCCTCCATTGCTTGCACTGCGCGGTCATCGCATGCCTGCGTGACGAAACGACGTCGATCATTCCGCCAAAGCCGATCCCCGGCAAATTCATGCACTATTGAACCACATTTGGCTTGCCGGCTGACGGTTGGCGCGATACGCCGTCTGTCGCCTTGCATCCGGCGCAGCGCGCAAGACTGCGCACCTGCAGGCCGCGCGCACACGGGTTGGGATCACGCACATGACATTGCGCTACGGCGTCGTCGGCACCGGGATGATGGGCCAGGAGCACATACGCAACATCGCGCTTCTGGGTGAGGCCACGGTGACGGCGATCGCGGACACCCGTGCGGAGATGCGACACGCCGGACTTGCGGCGGCGGAGCAGGCCGGAATGGCGGGCGTTCGCGCCTTCGCCGATCACAAGGCGCTTCTGTCGTCCGACCTGATCGATGCGCTGCTGATCGTCAGCCCGAACGATACGCACTACGAGATCACGCTCGACGCGCTGGCGACGAACCTGCCGATCCTGCTGGAAAAGCCCTCGGCGACCGGCGCCGAACAGGCGCGCGATCTCGCCCGGCGGGCCCACAACCGCCATGCCCCCGTCTGGGTGGCGATGGAGTATCGCTACATGCCGCCCGTCGCCCGCCTGATCGAGGAAGTGCGCGGCGGTGCTGCGGGCGACATCAAGATGGTCTCGATCGTCGAGCACCGCTATCCGTTCCTGGTCAAGCCGGGGAACTGGAACCGGTTCTCGGCGCGTTCGGGCGGTACGATGGTCGAAAAATGCTGCCACTTCTTCGATCTGATGCGACTGATCACAGGCGCCGAACCGGTCCGCATCTTCGGCAGCGGCGGCCATGACCTCAACCACAAGGACGAACTCTACGACGAGGGCTCCCCCGATGTGCTCGACAACGCCTTCGTTGTCGTCGACTTCGACAGCGGCATGCGCGCCGCGCTCGATCTTTGCATGTTCGCCGAGGGCTCGTGGTGGCAGGAACATGTCTCGGTCACCGGCTCTGTCGGCAAGGTCGAGGCGCTGGTTCCCGGCCCGTCCCGTTTCTGGCCCGGCGCGATCGAGCGGGCGTCCGAGATCGTCATCTCGCCGCGCGCCGACAAGGCGCCGCTGCGCGAGGAAATCCTCGTCGACGAGCAGGTTCTCGCCGCCGGCGACCATCACGGGGGCACGTTCTACCAGCACCGGGCGTTCGCCCGGATCGTGCGCGAGGGCGGTCGGCCGGACGTCAGCTTGACGGACGGCGCGCGCGCGGTCGAAATGGGCGAAGCGGCGGAACTGTCGATCCGCAGCGGCACCATCGTGCATCTGGGGGACGGCCGACCATGATCCTGACCTGCGGCGAAGCGCTGTTCGACATGTTCGCCCGGCCGTCCGATACAGCCGCCCATGGCGTGGCGATCGAGGGTGTGGTCGGCGGATCGCCGCTCAACGTCGCGCTCGGCCTAGCGCGCATGGGCACCGATGCGGGCCTGTTCACCCGGATCTCGACAGACATGCTCGGCCGGCGGCTGACCGCCTTCATGGATGACAATTCGGTCGCGCGCGACCATTGCGTGGGCACGGACAATCCGACCACAGTCTCGCTCATTGAGACCGGCCCGGACGGCCATCCGCTCTATTCGATCTACTGCAACGGCACCGCCGACTGCTCGATGGAGCCATCCGACATTCCCGCCGCCCTGGGCGACGCGGTCACGGCGATCCATCTGGGATCGTTCGCTACGGTCGTCGAGCCGACCGGCGAGACCCTGCGCACCTTCGCGCGGCGCGAGGCCGACCGCCGCTTCATCTCGTTCGACCCCAATGTGCGCACGATGGTCGTGTCCGATCTCGACCTGTGGCGCGAGCGGATCGCCGAAATGCTGCCGCTTGCCGGCATCGTCAAGGCCAGCGACGAGGATCTGCGCCTTCTGTGGCCGGACAAGCCGCTCGAATGGTTCGTCGAACAGGCGCTCGTCGCCGGCGCCGACCTCGTCTTCGTCACGCGCGGGCCGGACGGCGCGATCGCCGCCTCCGCCGACGGCCGGCTGATGCATGTGCCTGGCGCCCAGGTCGACGTCGTCGACACCGTCGGCGCCGGCGACACCTTCATGGCGGCCTGCCTGCATCATTTGTCCGCCGTCGGCGCGCTGGGGCGCGGCAGCGCCCGCAATGTCGATGTCGGCGCCATGGCCGCGTTCGCCATTCGCGCCTCCGCCCTGACCTGCACGCGGCGGGGCGCCGATCTGCCGACGCTCGCCCAGATCGAGGCCTTCGCCGCCTGAGCGGGCGCCGTTGCGTCGGGGCAGGCGAGTGCGTATCACTTCGGTCGCCCCAACCGCTGGTCCGCGAGCAAGCCATGATTCTGCATCATCAGCCCATGTCGGCGCCGAGCCGGTTCGTTCGCCTGCTTCTGGCCGAATATGGCGTCAGCGCGGAGCTGCGCGAGGAGCGTCCGTGGGAGCGCCGCGCCGAGTTCCTGGCGCTCAACCCGGCCGGCACGCTGCCGGTGCTCGTCGCCGAAGCGGGCGTTCCGGTCTGCGGCGCCCACCCGATCGCCGAGTATCTGGACGAGACGCGCGGGGTAATGGCCCGCGACCGGCGCCTGATGCCCGAATACCCGCTCGAGCGGGCCGAGGTGCGGCGCCTCGTCGACTGGTTCATCCTCAAACTGGAATCCGACGTTCTGCGCGCGCTCGTCCGCGAACGGATCGACAAGCTGCACATGCCTGCCGACCGAGGCGGCGGCGCGCCCGACAGCGGCGCCATGCGCGCGGCGCGCGCCAATGTGCGTCAGCATCTGCGCTACCTCAACTGGCTGGCCGGCACGCGCGACTGGCTCGGCGCCAAATCGGTTTCCGCGGCCGACATGGCGGCCGGTGCTGCCGTTTCCGTGCTCGACTATATGGGCGAGATCGACTGGAACGAGGCGCCCCAGGCCCGTGACTGGTACAGCCGCGTCAAGTCGCGCCCCGCGTTCCGGCCGCTGCTCGGCGATCGCGTGCGCGGCCTGACGCCGGTCTCGCACTACGCGGACCTCGATTTTTGAGGGCTTTGATCATAGCTTGCGGCCATGCCGCACGCCGTTCGACAGCGCCCGACAGACGCCGAAATCGCCCGCGATGCGCTCGAGCGCGACCTTAAGACGCTCGGGTTCGATGCGGTCGGATTCGCGCCCGCGGACGGGATCGACCGCGCGGCGGAGGGACTTGCCCGGTTCCTCGCGGAAGGCCGGCACGGCATGATGGGATGGATGGAAGAAACGCGGGCCCGCCGCGCCGATCCGCAGACCCTGTGGCCCGCCGCCCGTACCGCGATCATGGTCGCCATGAATTACGGGCCCGGCGATGACTACGACCCTCTGGCGGCGCTGGATCGACCTGACCGGGCGACGATTTCATGTTACGCGCACAACCGCGACTATCACGACGTGATCAAGGGCCGGCTCAAGCAGGCGGCTGGCCGTTTCGCCGCGAAAACGGGCGCGGACGTCAAGGTGTTCGTCGACACCGCCCCGCTGATGGAAAAGCCGCTGGCTGAACGTGCCGGCCTGGGCTGGCAGGGCAAGCACACCAACCTTCTGTCCCGCGAGCTCGGCTCCTGGTTCTTTCTCGGCTCGATCCTGACCGACATGGTTCTGCCCACCGACGCGCCCGAGACCGACCATTGCGGCTCGTGCCGGGCCTGTCTCGACATCTGCCCGACCGACGCCTTTCCGGCGCCCTATCAGCTCGATGCCCGCCGCTGCATTTCCTATCTGACGATCGAGCACAAGGGCCCGATCCCGCATCCCTTCCGCGAGCCGATCGGCAACCGCATCTATGGCTGCGACGATTGCCTCGCCGTCTGCCCATGGAACAAGTTCGCCCGCACCGCCCGCGAGGCGAAACTGCGGGCGCGCGACGACATGATCTCGCCGCCGCTGGCCGAGCTTCTAGACCTTGACGATGCCGCCTTCCGCGTCCGCTTCTCCGGCTCGCCCATCAAGCGCATCGGCCGCGCCCGTTTCGTCCGCAACTGCCTGATCGCCGCAGGCAACAGCGGAGCGCCCGCCTTGATCGGGCCGGTCGAAGCGCTGCTTGACGATGTTGAGCCGGTGGTTCGCGGCGCGGCGGTCTGGGCGCTCGGTCGCCTGGCGCCGGACCGGATTGCGGACGCCCGCGCCGCGCGTTATGGCCGCGAGCCGGACATCTCGGTCCGCGAGGAATGGGACAGGATCGATGGCGGACACTGACGAACCGGTCACGCTGATCTTTGGCGCCGGCTATTCGGGCCGCCCTTACGGGCGCCATCTGGTCGCCCGCGGCCAGACGGTCTTAGGCACGACGCGCAGCCCCGGCAAGGCCGAAGACCTGAAGAACGCCGGCATCGACCCACTTCTTTTCGGAGGCGAAACGGTCGATGATGCCTTGGCCACGGCCATCGGATCGGCAACCGATCTGATTGTCTCGGTCGCGCCCGATGCGGAGGGCGATCCGGTTCTGCGCGCGGCGCGCGAGCAGATCGCAGCCGCACCGCGCCTTCGATGGATCGCCTATCTGTCGACGGTCGGCGTTTACGGCAACCATGACGGCGCCTGGGTCGACGAACGGACGTCGCCGCGCCCGGTGTCCGAGCGGTCGCGCCAGCGCGTGCGCGCCGAGCATGAGTGGCAGAACTTCGCGCGCGAACGCGGCGTGCCGCTGGCCATCGTGCGCCTGTCCGGCATCTACGGTCCCGGCCGCAACGCGCTCGTCAACTTGGCCGAGGGCCGCGCCCGCCGTCTCGTCAAGCCCGGCCAGGTCTTCAACCGCATCCATGTCGACGACATCACCGGCGCGCTCGCCTTCCTCGCCGACCGGCGCCACGACGGCATCGTGAACGTCACCGACGATTGTCCCGCGCCGCCGCAGGATGTTGTCGCTTATGCAGCCTCTGTCATGGAAGTTGATCCGCCGCCCGAAATCGACTTCGAAAACGCCACATTGTCGCCCATGGCCCGGTCCTTTTACGGCGAGAACAAGCGCGTTTCCAACGCGGCCATCAAGGCGCTCGGATATGCCTTCCGCTTCCCCGACCATCGTGCGGCACTCGAACGCATGTGGGCCGAGGACAGCTGGCGGTAGGGCGCCCGGGTCGCTCCCCGGAAGCGCGCACCGACATCAGGGACACTTCATGACTGCTTCTTTCAAACGGGCGGCCCTCGCCGCCGCGATCACCCTTTCTGCGCTCGCAACCATCCCGGCGACGCCGGCGCAGGCCGCCGAACAGTGCGGCAAGGGATCCTGGTACGCGCTTCATTCGCGCACCGCGTCGGGCGAGATGATGAACCCTTCGCTGATGACGGCGGCGCATCGCTCGCTGCCCTTTGGCTCGAAGGTCAAGGTGACAAATCGGACGAACGGCAAGTCGGTCGTCGTGCGGATCAACGATCGCGGCCCGTTCGTACACGGGCGCATCGTCGATGTCTCAAGGGAAGCGGCCCGCCGGCTCGGCATGGTGCGGTCCGGCATCGCCTCGGTGTGCATCGCGCGCGTCGGCTGACGACCCGCGTTCGCGCCTGCCGTCCGGTCAGCCGCTGCGCGCCTTGGCCACCGTGTCGAGCGCGCGGCGCAGATAGCTGTCGCGGTCATAGACGTCCGGATGGTAGTCGACGACGCCCTCGTCGTTCGGCCAGGCTGTGAAATAGGCGACGTAGACCGGCACGGTTTCGGCGAGCTTTTCGACCTGCTCGTAGCCGCCGAGCTGGCTCGACACGTGATCCACCGACGTGCCGAGCACGGCGGCCGCCATGCCACGCGGATCCTCGAGCCGGACGCAGCCGTGGCTGTAGGCGCGATTGTCCCGCGAGAACAGGTTCTTGGCCGGCGTGTCGTGCATGTAGATGGCGTGGCTGTTGGGGAACATGATCTTCAGTTCCCCCAGCGCGTTGCGCGGTCCCGGCTTCTGCCGGACATTGTAGGGCACGCTGCTGCCGAACTGGTACCAGTTGATCGCCGACGAAGAGACCTGCCGCCCCGACGCCGTGGTCACGACATATCCGTTGCGATCGAGATAGCTCGGATCGCGGCGCAGCTTGGGCAGCATCTCGTTGACGATGATCGACTGCGGCACGCCCCAATAGGGGTCGTAGACGACATGCTCGATCTCGTCGTGGAAGAAGTAGGTCTGGTTGGACTTCTTGCCGACGATGGCGCGCATCGACAGCGTCGTCTCGCCGCTTTCCATATAGCGCACGCGATATTCGGGCTGGTTGATGACCACCTGGCGCGCGCCATACTCCTCGGGATGCCAGCGCAGACGTTCGAGCGCCAGTTCGACCCGCTCGATCCGCGACGACAGGCTCTGCCCGTCGAGCCGTGACACCGTCTTGGGACCGACGATGCCGTCGCTCACCAGGTTCAGGTCGGCCTGCACGTCCTTGATCAGCGCGACGAGCGTGTCGTCATAGAGCGTCTCGTCGGCATAGGCGGCAAGCGTGTCGGCATGCTTCTCGCGCGTGTCTTCCGACATCTTCTCGCGCGCCGCCTTGATTACCATGGGCAACGCGTCCGACGTGTCACCGGGACGGATGAAGGTGCCCTGTTCGATCACGATGGCATCCTCGGTGCTGGCGCGCAGCACATTCAGTTCCTCCTGCAGGCGGGCATAGTCGGGCTGGCGCGGCGTCAGGCTTTCCAGCCATTTCGCCGGCGCATCCGCATCGACGAGCGCCGTCATCGCATCGGCAGCCGACAGCCGGTCCTTGGTGAAGTCGTGATAGCCCGACAGCTTGTTGGGATTGACCGCGCCGTCCTTCATGTCCTGGGCATAGCGCAGCGCATGCGCCGTCAGGGTCAGTTCGAACGCCAGCAATTCGCGATAGCGCGCGGCCGGATCGACCGGTGACCAGCCGGAAGGCGGCAGGTCGACCGCATAATGGTCCGGCTGCAGGCCATGCGCCGCCGCATCGTTCACGAGCGCCGCGACAGCCTCGCCGGCCGCGTTGACGTTCATGCCCTCGACCCACAGGAAGGCCGGGTGCTCGGCGTAATGGGCGCGCACCGCGTCCGCGATGCCCGGTTCGATCGAGAGCCCATCCTGCGGAGCGTAGGCCAGCGCTTCCCGGAACCGGTCGTTCTCCAGCACCATCAGCGGCGGCAGCCCGTCCGCGCCCTCCTCGCCGATCGCACCGGTCGTCGTCACGTCGGGCAGCAGCGAAACAAGCGTGATCGTGCTGACCGCCGGTGCCGCATAGGTGTAGTAGGACGGCCCGCTGATCCGCGCCACCGGGCGCGCGGGTGCGGCGTTCGACCGGGAAGACTGGCGCGGCCGCGACTGTTCCCGTGGCGCGGTTCCGCGAATCTCCTGGCGGCGTTTGTCGCGCTTGGCGCGATTGAACAGCAACTCGTGCAACTGCACTTCCGACGCGCCCGCCGGATACGGCGTCGCGGCCCAGCCCGTTGCGATCACGGCGGCTCCGAGCAGCATTTTGCCGATGGATTGATGGACCAACACGATTCTCCCCACGATCTGCGCCCCTGCGGCGCACCCTAACCCGGTGCGCGGCGCCGATAAAGCCTGCGTGCGTCAACACTGCGTTAGGAATGATGAAGAAAGCCTGAACGGCGCCCGGCCTTCCATGGCGCGCTTTCGGATTGCCGCCCGCCGAGCGGCGCGGTAAGCCTGCGCCCATGAAAAAAGGCGATCATCTCTTCCTGGTCGATGGATCGGCCTACATCTTCCGTGCCTTCCACGCGCTGCCGCCCCTGACGCGGAAATCGGACGGTTTGCCGATCGGCGCGGTGTCCGGCTTCTGCAACATGCTCTGGAAGCTGCTGCGCGACGCGCGCGACACCGATGTCGGCGTCACCCCCACCCATTTCGCGGTCATCTTCGATCATTCGTCCAAGACGTTTCGCAACGAACTCTTCGCCGACTACAAGGCCAACCGGTCCGAGCCGCCCGAAGACCTGATCCCGCAGTTCGGGCTGATCCGCCAGGCCACCCGCGCGTTCGGCCTGCCCTGCATCGAGCTTGAAGGCTATGAGGCCGATGACATCATCGCCGCCTACAGCCGCATGGCGGAGCAGGCCGGCGGCGAGGCGACGATCGTGTCCTCCGACAAGGACCTGATGCAGCTCGTGACCGACCATGTGTCCATGTATGACACGATGAAGGACCGGCAGATCGGTCGCGACGAGGTGATCGAGAAGTTCGGCGTCGGCCCGGAGATGATGATCGACCTGCAGGCGCTGTGCGGCGATCCGACGGACAATGTGCCCGGCGTGCCGGGGATCGGACCCAAGACCGCCGCCCAGCTCCTGCTCGAATATGGCGATCTCGACACGCTCCTGGAGCGTGCCGGCGAGATCAAGCAGAACAAGCGCCGCGAGAACCTGATCGAGTTCGCCGACCAGGCGCGCCTGTCGCGCGATCTGGTGCGGCTCGACGTCGACACACCGGTCGAGTTGCCGCTCGATGCGCTCGCGCTCGACGATCAGGACGGCCCCAAACTGATCGCCTTCCTCAAGGCGATGGAATTCAGCTCGCTGACCCGCCGCGTCGCCGAGGCGACCGGCGCCGATGCCGCGGCCATCGAGCCGGCCCATGTCGAGGTCGAATGGGGCGCGGCCGCCCGCGGGCCCGATCTTGATCCCGGCGCCGGAACGGTCGGCGGCGAAAGCGCCGAGGACGCACCTCGCGCGGCGCCACCGGACCCAGCCGACGCGGAGGAGGGGACCTGGAGCCCGTCCGCGCTCGCCAACGCCCGCGCCGAAGCCGCTGCCACCGCGAAGTTCGACGCCGATGCCTATGTCTGCATCCGCGATCTGGAAACGCTCGACGAATGGATCGCCATGGCGCGCGAGGCCGGTGTCGTCGCCTTCGACACCGAGACCGATTCGCTGGACGCGATGGCGGCGAACCTGGTCGGCTTCTCGCTCAGTCACGCCGAGGGTCGGGCCGCCTACGTGCCGCTCCTGCACCGCGACGGCGAGGACGATCTGCTCGGCGAAGGCGGGCTGCTGCCCGATCAGGTCGCGATGGACGAGGCGCTGAGCCGGCTCAGGACCTTGCTCGAAGACCCGTCCATTCTCGTCGTCGGCCAGAACATCAAGTACGACATGCTGGTCATGGCCCGCCATGGCGTCGAGATCGCCGGCTTCGACGACACGATGCTGATTTCCTACGTGCTGGACGGCGGCAACAACAGCCATCACGGCATGGACGCGCTCGCCGAGCGCTGGCTCGGGCACACGCCCATCGCCTACAAGGATATCGCCGGATCGGGCAAGAAGGCGCTGACCTTCGACCGGATCGCCATCGACGTCGCCAGCCGCTATGCCGCCGAGGACGCCGACATCACGCTCAGGCTCTGGCGCGTGCTCAAGCCGCGTCTGGTCGCCGAAGGTCTCGTCTCCGTCTATGAGCGTCTCGAACGGCCGCTGGCCGCCGTCCTGACCCGCATGGAGCGACGGGGCGTCGCCGTCGACCGGCAGATATTGAGCCGGCTGTCGGGCGAGTTCGCGCAGAAGGCCGCCGGCATCGAGGCGGAGATCCACGAGCTTGCCGGCGAACCCTTCAACATCGGTTCGCCCCGCCAGCTCGGCGAGATCCTGTTCGGCAAGATGGGCCTGCCGGGCGGCACCAGGACCAAGTCGGGCCAATGGTCCACGTCGGCGCAGGTGCTCGAGGACCTTGCCGCCGAGGGACATCCGCTGCCGCGACGCATCGTCGACTGGCGCCAGCTCACCAAGCTCAAATCGACCTACACCGACGCCCTGCCCGGCTACATCATGGCGGACACCGGGCGCGTCCACACCTCCTACTCGCTCGCCTCAACCTCGACCGGACGGCTGTCCTCGTCCGAACCGAACCTTCAGAACATCCCGATCCGCACGACCGAAGGCCGGCGCATCCGCACCGCCTTCGTCGCCGAGAAGGGCCACAAGCTGGTCTCGGCCGACTACAGCCAGATCGAACTGCGTGTCCTCGCCCACATGGCCGACATCGCCCAGCTCAAGCAGGCCTTCGCCGACGGGCTCGACATCCACGCCATGACCGCCTCGGAAATGTTCGGCGTGCCGATCAAGGGCATGCCCGGCGAGGTGCGGCGACGAGCCAAGGCGATCAATTTCGGCATCATCTACGGCATCTCGGCCTTCGGCCTGGCCCGTAATCTGGGCATCGAGCGTTCCGAGGCCGCCGATTACATCAAGACCTATTTCGAGCGTTTTCCGGGCATCCGCGACTATATGGACGCGACCAAGGCGTTCGCCCGCGAGCATGGCTATGTCGAGACCGTCTTCGGCCGCCGCGCGCACTATCCGGAAATCCGGTCGTCAAACCCGCAGGTGCGCGCCTTCAACGAGCGCGCGGCGATCAACGCGCCGATCCAGGGTTCGGCCGCCGACATCATCCGCCGCGCCATGGTGCGGATGGAAGACGCGCTCGCGCACAGCCATCTGTCGGCCAAGATGCTGCTGCAGGTCCATGACGAACTGATATTCGAGGCCCCCGACGACGAGGTGGAGCCGACCATCGCCGTGGTTCGCGAGATCATGGAGAACGCCGCCATGCCGGCCGTCTCCCTGGCGGTGCCGTTGCAGGTCGACGCCGCCGCCGCCGACAATTGGGACGAGGCGCACTGAGCCCAAAGAGCCCGACAATCTCGCCGGGCCGCATGAGCCGGAGACGACGAGAAGCGACCGGTTCCTGCTTCAAGGACGATTTGCCGGCAAACCAAGAGAAGCGCGCCGATCACCGGAAATCATCACGCGCATTGCAGGTCGCCGCTCTCGATCGCCTGATAGCATCCGAGCACATGATCGGCGACGGCCCGTGAGCATTCGCCCGCATCGGGCCGCACCCGCATGCGGCTCTGGTAGGTACCGAGTTTCGGCAGGCCCTGCCGTTCGCCGAGGCAGATCAGCGGCGGCTGCACACAGGAGGCCGGCAGCGGCGCCACCGCCAGATCCGAATGCAGCGCCGCGCGCTGCGCCGCCGTGTGCGCGCTCATGTAGGCGATCCGGAATTCGCGGCCCATCTCGGCGAGCGCCTGGACGGCGTTCGCGCGCCAGGCGCAGCCTTCCTCCCACATCGAGACGGGCAGCGGTTCACGCTCCCACGCGCAGCCGCCCTTCAGGCCGGCCCAGACGAGCTGCTCTTCCATGAGCACGGTGGAATCGGCGGGCAGCGCGCTGTCGGGGCGCGCCGTATGGATCACCACGTCGAGATCGCCGCGCTCGAAGCGGGGCTGCAACTGGTCCGAATTCTCGATCACGACGTCGACCGCGACGTTCGGATGGGTCTGCGCGAAGCGGGTGAGCACCAGCGGCAACAGGCGCTCGCCGTGATCGTCGGCCGCGCCGAGCCGGACCGTGCCTTCCACGTCGGGCATCACGAACCGGGCCATCATCTCGTTCGACAGCGCCAGGATGCGACGTGCATAGCCGACCAGCAGTTCCCCCTCTGGCGTCAGCGCCACCGATCGTGAGTCGCGCGTGAAGACGGCAGCGCCCAGCAGGTCCTCGAGCTTCTTCATCTGCATCGAGACGGCGGACGGCGTGCGGAACACGCGTTCGGCCGCCTTGGAGAAACTCGTCGTCTCGGCGATGGCGAGGAAGGTTCGCAGCAGATCGATGTCGATCGGCGCCTGTGGTCGGTTTGGTCTCGGGTCGGGAACGGTCATGGCCATCTTTCAGAAATGATGAATCTAGAGGTCAAATCGTTTCGTTTGATTGAAGTAAGCATGAAGACCATTGTCCAGTCAACCGCCGTCTCGTGCGGCGCATCGAAAGGAGTTGGACCGATGACCGTCTTCGAAAGCAATCATGCAAGCCATGCCCGCCCCCAAGCGGTGACGCTGGCGCGCCGGCTGACCGACGCGGCCGCCCGCTGGCTCGACGCCCGCCGCGCGCTGGCCGCCGAACGGCGCCGGCAGCGACTGAACCGGCAGGCATTCCGCGCACTGCTCGGCAAGGAGGACTGGGTCTATCGTGACATGGGCACCACGAAGGCCGACGTCGAATGGGCGGCCGGTCTGCCGCTGGAAGTCAACGCGTCCCGCGAACTCGACCGTTTGCGCGATCGCGCCCAGATGGGGCGGTAGCCACCCTCGCCACCGCTCCCGCGTCGCCCGGCCCACTCCCGGACTGGCCGGGCGGCGCGATCTCGGTTAACGTCAACCCATGTTGACGCCCGACATGACGCCCGCGCCGCACCGCGCGCTCTGTACAGACTGCGGAGTTTCGCGTTCCTCCGATCCCAAGCGCTGCGGACGCGCCTGTCAGTTCATCGCTCCGGACTATCCGGGCCTCGAGAAGGCCGTGCACGGTCGCCCCCGCGACGGCGCCTTCAAGCCCGACGAGGTCTTCTTCGGCGTCCACCGCTCGATGGTGCGGGCGCGCCTTGCCGAGCCCCGGCCGGGGGCCCAGTGGACCGGTATCGCCACCCGCATCGGCGAGGCCATGCTCGCCTCCGACATGGTTGATGCGGTCCTTGCGGTGGCGCCCGACGCCGATGATCGCTGGAAGCCGGTCCCCATGCTCGTGACGCGTCCCGAGGACATGGCCCGGTGCCGGGGCATGCGCATGGGGTTCGCGCCGCTCCTGTCGCTTCTGGAACCGGCCGCCGCGGCCGGCCACAAGCGGATCGCGGTGATCGGCATTCCCTGCCAGATCTATGCCCTGCGGGCGCTGGAAGCCGAACTGGGCTTCGAGGCGATCTATGTCGTCGGCACGCCCTGCTCGGACAACACGACGACGGAGAACTTCCACGCCTTCCTCGCGCGGCTCGATCCCGAGCCCGATAAGATCTGCTATCTGGAATTCCGCGCCGACTATCGTGTCGAACTGCGCTACGACGATGGACGCGTTCGAACGATCCCGTTCCTCAAGCTGCCCATTTCGGACCTGCCGGCCGACTTCTTTCCGCTGACCTGCCGGACCTGCGTCGACTACACCAACGCCCTGTCCGACATCACGGTCGGCTACATGGGCGGCGAGGGCGACCAGTGGCTGATCGTGCGCAACGAACGCGGCGCGGCTATGCTCGATCTGCTGGAAGGCGAGATCGAACTGGAGGCGCCGGGATCGAAGGGCCGCCGCGAGTCGCCGGTGACAGGTTTCATGGCCAACACCGAGCGCGCCGCCGGGGGCCTGCCGCTGCGCCGCATGCCGGATTTCATGCGCGGCATCGTCGCGTGGCTCCAGCCGAGGACCGGGCCGCGTGGCCTCGAATTCGCGCGGGCGCGGCTCGAGATGAAGGCGATCGAGACCGTTCTTCACCTGCGGCGGCGTCGGCCGGCCGCGATCAAGCACATGGTGCCCGACCACGTCTGGACGCTGGTGGAGCGCTATGGCTTGCGGCCGCAGGAGGGGGAACGCGGCAGCATGCCGGCGAACCCGCCGGAGCCTCAGTCCGATGCTCCCGTTTCGCCACGCCAACTCACCGAATAGAGATCGGCGCGCCGGTCGGCGAGATTGCGCACGGCGCCGTCCCGGCGCGCCGCCTCGAGCAGATCCATGTCGAGATCGGCGAAGATCATCTGCTCGATCTGCGGTTCGGCTTCGGCGGCGATGCCGTCGCGCGCAAAACCGTGGTCGGACGGCGTCAGGATCGCCGACTGCGCATAGGCCATCTCGAGGTTCGCCGTGTTGGCCAGATTGCCGCAAAAGCCGGCCGTGACGACGTAGCACTGATTCTCGACCGTGCGCGCATGGCAGCAATAGCGCACGCGCAGATGCCCGTGCCGCGTGTCGGTCAGGTAGGGCACGAAGATGAGCCGGGCGCCCTGGTCGACCAGCCGCCGCACCGGCTCGGGAAACTCGCTATCATAGCAGATCATCACCCCGACCGGCCCGCAGTCGGTGTCGATCGCATCGCACGCCGCGCCGCCCGATATGCCCCAGACGTCGCGCTCGTCGGGCGTCGGATGCAGCTTGGTCCGCGTTGCGACAGAGCCGTCCCGCCGCGTCACGATGCTCAGATTGCACGCCGAGCCGTCCTCGCGGCGCGTCGCGTGCGATCCGCCGATGATGTTGATGTCGTGCTCGCGGGCCAATTCGCCGAGCAATCCGCGCAGCCATTCGGTGTGTTCCGTCAGCGCGTCGACCGTCGCTTCGGCGGGGATCATGGTCGCGGCGGCGGCCAGCAGTTGCAGCGTGAAATGCTCGGGGAAACAAACGAAGTCGCAGCCATATTCGCCCGCCACGCGGACGAAATGGGCGACACGGTTACGAAAGGCATCGCGCGAGGACGCCGGCTCAAGCGCCATCTGCACGCTCGCCACACGGACCTTCGGTTTCATCGAAGCGGTCTCCAAGGCAAGGGCCGCCGGCGTTGCCACCGGCGGCCCTTCATGTTCTTCGGCAAATGGGGCGTCAGCCCACCGAGCCGTAAGGGCAGTTGTTGTCGGTACGGTAGTCGTGCACCTCGATCTCGCCGGAGATGATCTTCTCGCGGGCCTCTTCGACGGCCTGCATCATCTCGTCGGTCAGCAGCGATTCGTTGTTCTCGTCGACGGCGACGCCGACACCGTCTTCGGCGACGCCGAGAACCTGGACGCCGGTGGTGAACTCGCCCTCGGTTCCGTCCTTCATCGCTTCCATCACGGCCACATCGACGCGCTTGAGCATCGAGGTCAGCACCGAACCGGGCTGCAGATGGTTCTGGTTGGAGTCGACGCCGATCGACAGCTTGTCGGCGTCGGCGGCGGCCTGCAGCACACCGATGCCGGTGCCGCCGGCGGCCGCATAGACCACATCGGCGCCCTGCGAGATCTGCGCGTTGGTGATCTCGCCGCCCCGCACGGGATCGTTCCACGCGGCCGGGGTGTCACCGGTGTAGTTGACGATCACTTCGGCATCCGGATTGACCGACTTGACGCCGCCCACATAGCCGCATGCGAAGGCCGAGATCAGCGGCACGTTCATGCCGCCAACGAAACCGACCGTGCCGGTCTCGGACGCCTTGGCGGCCATGATGCCGGCCAGATAGGAGCCTTCCTGCTCCTTGAAGACCACCGAGCGGACGTTCGGCTGGTCGACCACCATGTCGATGATCGCGAAATTGGTCTCCGGGAACTCCTGGGCGACCTTTTCGACGGCCTGGGCTGCCGAGAAGCCTGCGATGATCACCGGCGAATGGCCCCGTTCGGCGAAGCGGCGGAGCGCCTGCTCGCGCTGGGCTTCGTTCTGGATCTCGAACTCGACATAGTCGGTGCCGGTCTCTTCCTTGAACTGCTCGGCGCCGTTGTAGGCGGCCTCGTTGAACGACTTGTCGAACTTGCCGCCCAGATCGTAGACGATGGCCGGAGTTTCGGCGTGGGCCGTGGCCGTCATCGCGGTTGCGGCCAGAAGGCCAAGTACAAAGCGCTTCATTCTGACTTACCCTGTGTAACTGTTGCGGTTTTGCGCCGCGCGCCGGACGGGCGCGGCCTCCCTATGGACGGCAAAGCGCCGTCTTGGCGCGGACTTTTGCATGGGCCGTCATCGTCTGTCGACAAAAAAGCGATTCGCCATCCCGCGCGCCGAACGGCGCATGGTCCTAGCCGATGGCGGACCTTTTCCGTCTCCGCAGACGGGCCAGAAAGCCGAACAGCAGCGCAAGGCCGGCGAGCACCGCAAAGGTCGGCCAGGTGACGAATGTCGCCAGGACCGGATCGCCGACAAAGGGGTGGACCGTGCTCGCCAGCCAGTCGGCGAGGCTATCGCGGGTGCCCGGCGCGATGCCGTCCCAGCTCTCGGCGAGCGGGGTCAGGACCGGCGCGTCCGCGCCGATCGAGCGCGTCAGATCGAGAACGGCGAAGATCACCGCAAGGGCGAGGCAGATGATCGAGACGGTAACAAGGATGAAGCGGATCATGGGTGTCGCGCACGAATTGGCGCGTGCATATCGCCGCATCGCGCAAAACACAATCGGCCATGCCCGCCCCGTCGGCGGCGCGCGGCCCCGCGCCTTTGCGTCAGCGTTCGAGGGGCGTCCACCCAAGCCGCATGGAAAGGCGCAGCGTCTGTCCGGTCGCGAGTGTCACCAGCCCCGGAAGGCCCGGCTGGTTGTGCGCGTCGACGCCATGGCTGACCGGCTCGAAGCAGAAGAAGCCGCAATCGGGCGCCGGCGAGAAGACGACCGCCACGTCGAGGCCCTCGCCCGCCTCGATCCCGATCGATATGCCAGCGTCGGGCTGGATGATCCGAGCCCGGCCGTCCCAGCCGGTGAACGCGTTGTTGATCCAGCCTCGCGGCAGCAGGGCGCCGTTCGAAAAATCCCAGTGCGGCAGCTCGGAGATCGCCACGTGATCGACCGGAAGATGGTCCTCGGTCTCGGTCCAGACCCGTTTGGCGCGAAAGGCGAGCCGCGTGTCCGGTGAGCGCACGAACCATGGATGAAACCCGCCGCCGAACGGCAGCGGTGCGCCGCGGTTTTCGATGTCGAGTGTGGTCTGAAGGCCCGCATCCGAAAGCGCGTAGCGGACGTTCGCGCGATAGACGAAATCGCCCATGGTCCCGTCATGCGACAGGGTCGCCGCGGACGGGCCGGCGTCCATCACGGTCCATGCGGCCTGGAACCCGTCGCCATGGATCGGATAGGGTTCGCCATCGAGGTTGGGCGCGAGCGGGTGGAAACGCCCCTCGAAACTGAAGCCTCCGCCGGAGATTCGGTTCGAGAAGGGGACCAGCAGGTTCGAGCCCATCGCGAACGGCGCCGGCTCGCCGCCGTGCCAGCCGCGCAGCATCGGTACGGGGCCATCGCGCGTCATCGCGTCGGCACGCGCGATCGCCGCGCCCACTTCGGGCGCGATCGCCACCCGGTGCCGTTCATCGACGATTTCGATCAGCCGCGTCACGCCTCGCCCTCCCCGGATCGTTCGGTCGGACCATACCCGAGCGGCCCGTCCGCCGAAAGGCTTCGACGGCGACAGGGCTTGCGGACCGGGGCCGGCGATCCGATCTTGATTTGCAGCGCGGTTGCGCGCTAGGAGTCGGCCTCTCGTCCGGCCTCAGGGTTGGACAAGAGTGCAAGGTGAGGTGGCCGAGTGGTTGAAGGCGCACCTGCGATTTTCCGCCTTCGGCGGAAAACGCCATCACCGGAAAGGGTGCGTGCGCCCTTCAACCCGCTCGACCGGTTCGGTGGAGCGACGACTGGTAAGGTGAGGTGGCCGAGTGGTTGAAGGCGCACGCCTGGAACGCGTGTAGGCGGGAAACCGTCTCGAGGGTTCGAATCCCTCTCTCACCGCCATCCCATACGTGACCGGTTTTTGCAGCCCCGAACGGGGTCACCGGTCTTCCGTCAGACCTACCGGAACCACGAACGCATCCGCTCCGACCGCAGCAGGTATGTCGCGATGGCGAGGTACAGGACACACTCGAATGCGAATGCCGCGAACCGGTAGCTGTTCGTCATGAAGTCGAATGTCTGGATGAAGCACATCGTCGCCAGCATTGCGAACAGGACAATGACCGCGAACGGCGTGAGTTGCCATCGGGTCGCGTATCCTATCAGGAAGACCGCACCGAACGTGGTTATCAGGACCCAGTGCAGGAACTGGGTTCCCGGCGGAAAGGTCGGATTCTGAAGCGCCATGACGGGCGCCGCGCCCGTCAAATACTCGAGCATCCCGAGCACGCCCCAGCCGAGCATGAAGACCGCCAGGGCGATGATGGCATAGGTCATTGCCTGTGAGGCGAGGGCGCTCATTTGCATGTCGATATCTCTCGTTGTTGGCGTTTCGATGAAACCTGCCAGCCCCGGTTCGGGAGCGGGGATCAGGAAAGGTGGCAATGCGGCTTTGGGCATTCACGGGGGCGGGGCGCCTCCCGGTTGCGCGGGCGCGCGGCGCACGGCCTCCGGCGTCGTGCCGGTCCAGCCATGGAAGGCCCGGATGAAGGAGTTGGGGTCCTCGTAGCCGAGGAGATAGGCGATCTCGGAACTCGAATGGGCCGTGTTGCTCAGAAAATCCTCGGCGAGCCGTTTGCGAAGGTCCCGAAGCTCGGCCTGAAAGCTCGTGCCGTCCTCGCCAAGCCTGCGCTGCAGGCTGCGCGGGCTCAGGCCAAGCCTTGGCGCAATGTCGCCGATCGCCGCCCGACCGCTCGGCAGGGTTTCGACCAGTGCCGCGCGCAGACGTTCCGTCACCGAGGCGCCCGAAGGCAGTTCCTCGAGGCGCCGGCGCAGCTCGGGCTCGAAGACGGAGAAGAGCGCCGGGTTCGCGCTGAGGAACGGCCGCGCGGCATCCTCCGCGCTGAAGACGACGCGATTTGACGAACCCTTCCGGATCCGTACGCCAAAATAGGCCTCGTACGGCCGCCTTTCCGGCGGGTCCACGAACGACACCAGACGGGGCCGGATATCGACGCGCGTCGCCTTGCGGGCCAGAGACACGAGAAAGGCCAGTTCGAGCCCGACGAAATCGGGCGGCAGGTCGATCCCGGGATCCGGGGTGTGGCAGACGCTCAGCACCCCGTCTTCGGACGACACGCTCAACCGGAACGGCCCGAACAGCGGCTTGAAGAGCGCGAGTCGCTCCATGGCCACCTTCAGGTTCGGGCTGCAGAACACCGCCAGCAGCGGCGGGCTGAACGATTCCACGGGCAGCGCCCGAGCGATCTCGAGACCCGGCGCGGACTTGCCGGTCAGCCCGGCGAGCGCCGTCCACAGACGCAGCATGCCGGCGGTATCGACGGTCGGGCGCTCCTGGCGCAGCAGGTCCGCCGGCAGCCGCGCGGCGCGCAACAGGTCGTCCGGCCGGATACGCAACTCGTCCAGAACCGCGGCCCAGCCGATGTCCAGCACGAAGGGCCGGGTCACGAGAACTGGCTCACAATGAGGCGGTCGAACGTCCGGTCGCTCAGGATCCAGCGAAGAAACAGGAGGGGCCGCGCCATCTGTCCCGTCGCGTAGCGTGTGCGCGGGCGGCGTGCCTGCACGGCGCGCGCCACGGTGTCCGCAACGACGCTCGGCGGCGATCCCTCTCCGGTGGTCCTCGCCTTGTCGACGCGCCCCTCGAACCGGCCCGCATATTCGGCGTAGGCACCATCCCTGCGAAAGGTCAGGTTGCCTCCGAGGGTATCGGCGAAGCCCGTGTTGATGAAGCCGGGCTCGATGATGACCACGTCGATGCCAAAGGGCTTCAGTTCCAGTCGCAGGCAGTCGGACCAGCCTTCAAGCGCGTGTTTGGTCGCGTGATACCAGGCGCCAAGCGGGGTGAAGAGCTTGCCGCCGATGGACGAGATGTTCACGATCATGCCTTGCCGCTTGTCGCGCATCGCCGGCAGCAGCAACTGCGTGAGCCCTGCAAGGCCGAAAAGGTTCACCTCGAACTGGTAGCGGGCCGTCTCGACGGGCGTATCCTCGACCGGGCCGTACTGCCCGTAGCCAGCATTGTTGACGAGGACGTCAACGCCGCCATGGCCCTCGACAATGCGCGCGGCGACGGCCTCGATCTGGTCCTGCTTGGTGATGTCGAGGGGAAGAACGATGGCGCCCTTGTCGGCGAGATCGGCCATCTTGTCGACGCTGCGGGCGGCGACGTAGACGGTCAGCCCGTCCTTCAGAAGCCGCTCGGCGATGGATTTGCCGATGCCGGAGGAGGCGCCGGTGACGAGAGCCGTCTGATGTTTCCGTGTCATGCAATGTCTCCTGCTTGCGGTGACACCGATTGGTTCGCATGTCGACCACGACAAAGCACTCGCAATTCACGCCAAACTGCTCGTAGAATACGCCATCTGCGAACCGGGAGAAGAACCGGCTGGGCGGCGGTCGGGCCCGATCCCGTCAGCACCGTCACCAGGTCCCGCTCTGCCGATTGCTCGAATGAGGCGATCGG
Source organism: Roseitalea porphyridii (assembly GCF_004331955.1). Lineage (NCBI taxonomy): Bacteria > Pseudomonadati > Pseudomonadota > Alphaproteobacteria > Hyphomicrobiales > Ahrensiaceae > Roseitalea > Roseitalea porphyridii. The sequence goes on from NZ_CP036532.1 coordinate 232,621, forward strand.
TAGGGTGCTGCATCGGCGTAGGTGAACGCGCCGCCGTCAGGCCGGCGTGTCGGCCTCGTCTTCGGTCTGGTCCCCGGTCTGATCTTCGGCCTGTTCGGCCGCCCACGCACCGGCGGCTTCCACGGCGACCGGGGATGCCGATGGAATGACCCCGAGATAGCTCTCGGTTTCCTCGGCCGGCGCGCTCGCGCGCTGCGTCATGCGGTAGAGCGCATAGAGCGCCATGACGACGAATGTCGCGCCAAGCACCAGCCAGAAGGCGAAGGCGCCGAAGCCCTGCATCGCCCAGCCGGTGAGCAGCGGCCCGGCGATGGCCCCGAGGCCGAAGGTGAAGACGAGCCCGCCCGAGGCCGCGGGCATGTCCTCCGTCGACAGGAAATCGTTGGTGTAGGCGAGAAACAGCGCGTAGAGCGGCGTCGTCACGCCGCCCGCCAGGAACGCGGCCGCCATGAGCGGCCATATCCCTGCGTCCGCGAAAAAGGCGGCGCCGCTGCCGGCGATCCAGCCGATGCCGCATGACAGCCCGCCGCCGACCGCCAGGCCGAAGATCAGCTTGCGGCGATCGACACGATCGGAAAGCCATCCGATCGGGTATTGCAGCACGAGAGCGCCGGTGAACAGCATCGCCACGAAAAGGGCGATCTGCGCTGCGGTCAGGCCGACCTGCGTGCCGAACACCGCGCCCATACCGGTCTGCGTCGCATAGACGCTTCCCAGAAGAAAGATGCCGACCGTCCCGAGCGGCGAACTCGCGAACAGTTCGCGCAACGACATCGGACGCGTGACTTCGACGACCGGTGCGGGCGCCACCGACAGCAGGATCGGCGCAAAGGAGATCGAAACGAGGATCGAGGCGCCGATGAACAGCGCGGCGGTGCCCGCGTCACCGAGCGTCAGAAGGCCCTGCGCGCCGATGATGCCGAGCGTCTGCGCGATCATGTAGGCCGACAGCAGCTTGCCGCGCGTCTCGTTGGTGGCCGCATTGTTCAGCCAGCTCTCCGCCGCCACGTAGATTCCCGACATGCAAAAACCCAGCAGGATACGCAGGATCGTCCAGGCCCATGGTTCGGCGAGCAGCGTGTAGGCGATCAGCCCCGCGGACATGAAGCTGCCGAGCGCGGCGAAGACGCGGACATGGCCGACGCGGCGGATCATCAGCGGCGTCAGGCGCGCGCCCGACAGGAAGCCGACGAAATAGCCCGAAGTGATGACCGCCAGTTCGGCTGCCGAGAACCCCTCGATGTCGCCGCGCAGGCCGATCAGCGTGAAATGCATGCCGTTACCCAGCATGATCAGCACGATGCCGACGAGAAGCGCCCAGACGCCGGACAGCACGTGAATCATGGTCGGTCCCCTGCGTCAGAGCACGATGATGCTTCCGGCGTCTCACAGCGCGTCTTCTGTAGCCATTGCTGCAGCGCCCAATTGCCGCCGGTTTACGACATTGCCGCCATGGCGGCTCGCTTTCGCCCGGAGTCGGACGCAGGTCATCGCCGGATTGTCCATCGCCGCAATGCGCGGTTAGGCTGGCGGGGCTCCGGATCCATCGGCGTCGGCGTGCATGTCCGGCGCGCGTTGAGATGGCCGGCGGCAACATGAAGAGGGGCGACGCGCATGGTGTTCGAGGTCTTCGCGGTTGGAGCGGCTTTCCTGTTCGGCATCGCCGTGCGCCAGGTCGGGTTGCCGCCGCTGGTCGGCTTTCTCGCCGCCGGCTTCTTCATCAACGCCGTCGGCCCGCGCTTCGGCATGCCGCCGAGCACCGGTCCGATCCTCGACCATCTGGCGCATCTGGGCGTGTTGCTGCTGCTGTTCACCGTCGGGCTGAAGCTGAAGCTCAGGCAGATCGGCGAGCCGCATGTTGTCGGCGGGGCACTTCTTCATTTCGTCGTGTCGGTCGTCATCTTCAGTCCGGTCGCGCGTCTGCTCTTCACGGACGACTGGACCGTCGCGCTGCTCGTCGGCATCGCGCTCGCCTTCTCGTCGACCGTGCTCGCCGCCAAGATGCTGGAAACCAAGCGGGAGCTTGGCAACTTCCACGGTCGCACCGCGATAGGCATCCTGATCGTGCAGGACATCATCGCGCTCGTCGTGCTGGCCGTCTTTTCGGGCGAGGCGCCGGGACCGCTGGCGCTGCTGATCTTCGCGACGCCGCTGCTCCGCCCGATCCTCTACCGGCTTCTCGACTATGCCGGCCATGACGAGGTGCTCGTGCTGACCGGCATGGCGCTCAGCCTGGTGATCGGCGGTTATGGCTTCGAACTGATCGGCCTGAAGGGCGAGATCGGTGCGCTCGTGATGGGGCTGCTTCTGTCCAACCATCCGCGCGCGACCGAACTGTCGGAATCGCTGTGGTCGCTCAAGGAGGTCTTCCTGGTCGGCTTCTTCCTGTCGATCGGCATGTCCGGCCTGCCGGACTGGGAGGCGATCGTCTTCGCGCTCGTGATGGGCGTTCTGCTGCCGCTGAAGGGCCTGTTGTTCTTCGCCCTGCTCGTCGCCTTCCGCCTCAGGGCGCGCACCGCGTTCCTGGCGGCGCTGTCGCTGACCGCATACAGCGAGTTCGGGCTGATCGTCGCCGCCGGCATTCCGGCTGCCGAAGCCTTCCTCGTGCCGCTCGCGATCGCCGTCTCGGTCTCCTTCCTGATTGCAGCCCCGGTCAACCGGCTCGCTCATCCTCTGTTCGAGCGGTATGAGGAACGGCTCCAACCGTTCGAGCGGCGAACACGCCATCCCGACGAGCAGCCCACGGAGCTCGGCGATGCCAACGTGCTGATATTCGGCATGGGCCGCACCGGTTCGGCCGCCTATGACGCGCTGGTCGGGGAGGGCAAACGTCCGGTCGGGCTCGACGCCGACACCTACAAGGCCAGCGCCCATGCGCAGGAAGGGCGCAACGTCATCTTCGCCGATGCCGAGGACAGCAATTTCTGGAACGGGGTAAATCTGGAGGGTATCGAAGCGGCGGTGCTCGCCATGGACGACATCGAGGCCAAGCTGATCGCCGCGCGCACGCTCCGTGCGCGCGGGTTCGAGGGCCCGGTGGTCAGCCATGCGCTCTACGAGGATCATGTCGGCCTGATCAAGAAGGCCGGCGCCGACCAGACCTACCTGACCATGCACGAGGCCGGACGCAGCCTTGCCGACCACGCGCTCGAGGCGATCGAAGACGGCCCGTCCGGACGCGACGGCGACAGGCCGTAGGCCGGGGCGTTTCGGATGCGCGGCTTTCCGCATCATGGCGGCGCGGCTTTGAGGCGCCGGGACGCCATGGTAGGATGAGCAAGCGGGTGCTGGGGAGGGCTGCCATGATCGGCAACGCATTGCGCAATCGGGTCGTCGCGCTGGCATGTGCGGCGGCGACCATCATGCTTCTGGTGCCCGCCGTCCAGGCTCAGGAACCTCTGCTGCTCGAGCGCCACATCATCGTCGACCGTCACGGCTGGCAAAGGCCCGTGGATGCAGCCGCGGCACTCGTTCCGGCCGACTGGAAGACGACAAGCGGCATCGACTGGATGCGCAGGTGCAGCGCCGACAAGATCTTCGATACGCGGTTCGTCACGCGGAGCGCCGATGGAAGGCGCGGCCTGCAGATGCTGCCCGGCCTGAAGCTCGACTTCTTCGACATCCGCTTCAACCCCGACGCCTTCGCGGCGCTGATCCCGGCCGTGCCGGGTACGGAAGGCATGCTGCAGGCGCAGATGCAGCAGCAGCAGATGGAGATGCAGCAGAAGATCGAGGCGCTCAAACGCCAGATCGCTGGCACGGACTGCCACTGGTCGCCCGCCATCGACGCCCGGACGATCGTGGAGCGCTTTGTCATCCCGCGGCGCGCCCCGGGCGGACGCGTCATCGCCGAAGAACCACTTCCGGAGATCGAGCAGATGCTTGCGCGGCAGGCAGCACAGCTCACACCCGTCCAGGGGTCACGCCCGTGGCAGCAGGCAAGGCGCGTCCGGATCGCCTTCAACAATGGCGGCGTGGCGACTGAAGCCGATCTCGTCATTGTCGCTTATGGCGTCGTCGCCGAGGGCAACCCGAACGACATCAACGTCAACACGATGCATACGACCTGGACGTTCCCGATTGTCACCCGCTGGGCGCCGGCCGGCGAGTTGGACGCGATGTCTTCCACCTTCGATACGATCGAGCAGTCATGGCGCTTCAACCCGCGCTGGTCCGCCGCCACAGCCAAGGTTCGCGCCAACATCGCGGCGATCGAACGCGAGGGAGCCCGCCGCCGGCACGAGATCTGGATGCAGACACAGCGGGAAATCTCCGACATGCAGATGCAGTCCTGGCAGAGCCGCCAGGACACGGCGGACCAGGCGCATCAGGATTTCCTCGATGTCATCCACGAGGTTCGCCCCATGCTCGATCCCGTCTCGGGCCACGAGGTCGACATGCCGATCCACTATGACGATTTCTACGTCAGCGATCAGGGACAGTATCTGGCCCTCGAGGCCGGGCAGGATCCCGGCGCCCTCTATCCCGATCAGGTCTGGACCGAAATGACCCCGGCTCGATAGTCGCGGCGATCGCAACGATCGGCGCCGTTCACTGCGCTCCGCCCTCGCCGACGATCATGAACGGGGCCCAGTAGGCCGGATGGCGTTGCCGGCTGCTTGCGGACGGGTCATCGAGCATGGCCAGCATCGATGCGCGCAACGCCTGCGCGCGGCTCATGTCGGACCGGCCCTGAAGCGCCGCGAACAGCCCCGTCGTCAGGCGCGTGGCCGCATCCGAATAGACCGGCCAGTGCGAGACGAGCAGGTTGCGGGCGCCGGCGAAGAAGAAGGCCCCCGCAAGGCCGGAGAGCCCTTCAGCGTCCGCCGCATCGCCGGCCGCCGTGTTGCACGCGGACAGCAGCACGAAATCGGCATCGAGTTCGAGCGTCGCGATCTCCGCACTGGTCAGGAGCCCGTCATCGTCCGAACCGGGCTCGTCGGGCGGCGTCAGAACCAGCCCCGCATTGCTGGCGCCGACTTCACCGGCAATGAGCCCGTGCGTGGCGAACGAGATGACCGAGAAATCATCAAGGCGCCCTTCTGCGCTCAGGTTCTTGATTGCCGCCTCGCTCGCGCGCTCGTGCAGCAGCAGTTCGGCATCGGCGCCGAAGACGTCCGCCGTCGCCACCAGTTCGCATTCCGTATCCGGCAGTGCGGTCAGATTTCGCAGGGCGGTCACGTCCTCAAGGGCCCCGCGCTGCGACAGGGGCAGATCGAGGCCTGCGACATCGATGGTTCTTTCGAGCACCGTGCTGCAATCGAACGCGATCGGGCCGCCGGCCTGCTGCCCGATCAGAGGGTCGCCGATCCCCAGAAATCCCGCCCGCCGTGACGCCAACTCCGCGCCCGCGCGTTCTCGTCGCAGCCCGACGAAGCTGGCGACCGTCGGCGCGACCGTCACGGCGGCCCGCCTCAGAAGCCAGGGCGCGTCCGCGAAATCGGTGCCAGGAGGAACCGGTTCGGTCACCATCAGATGAAACGGCATGGCGACGAGCGAGGAATCGGGGACGATGATCAGCGAATCGATGCCGTCGAGAGTCAGGTCGAGCGGCAGCGGCGCGAGCAGCGTTTCGTAGGCCTCATGAGCCGCCTCATAGTCGAATGCGCGCGTTTCCGTGGCTGACCCGTTCTGCGGTGGCTCATCGACCGCAAAGGCGCCGCGCTGGGTCGACGACGATGGCCCCGTTGACTGGCAGCGCGGATCGGTGAGCGCGGCCGCGCAGCGCAGGCGGCGGGCCAGCGCGCCGAGGTCTCCGTCGTGACCGATCAGGCTTGCCGCATAGCCCCCTCGCGTCAGCACGATCGCCGCGCCGGTCTGCAATGTGGCGTCGGCGTTGCGAACGGGTCGGGTGGCAAAAAGGACAAGCGCCTCGTTCGGCGCCAGCACCGCAGCGGCCTGCTCGAGCGAGGCGACGGTGTCCGACAGATGGTCCGCATAGGCCGGGAAGCGCGCTTCGACATCCGCTTCGAGCGCGGCGATCTCGCCGTCGAGCGCGTCGATACGCTCGCGTACTGGCGTGACGGGCTCTCCCGACGCCAGCGCCAACGCCAGTTCAGCAGCCAGTCCCTCGCGCCGCTCCTGTTCCGCCTGCAGGCGCCGCAGCGCCGCCGAGATCGGACGGCTGCCGGCCGCGCGGCGAAGATTGGCCTGTTCGACATTGCCGCCCACGCGCGCCCTGTTGAGCCTTTGCGCGACGCCGAAGGCTTCCGCAAGAAGCGCCGTGTCGGGGTCGTTTCCATCCTCGTTGGCGGCAATGACAGCCGTCTGCATATGGGCCAGAAAGCCGTCCTGGCGCTCGGCAAGCGTCGTCATCGGACTGTCGGCAAGCAGCGCCTCGGCCTGCCGGTAATGGTTGAGCGCCGCACGATCGTTGCCCCTGCGCGATTCGATCCTGGCCAGGAGCCCGATGGCGTCTATCTCCCAGCCCGTGTCGCCATGCTCCTTGGCAAGGTCGCGCGCGGCCTCTGCGCTCGCCGCCGCCGCATCCCAGTCACCACGGCCAAAGGCAGTGCTGACGTCATCAATTATTCGGCCAAACTCTCGTTCCCGTACCACGATCGGCGCTGGGCTGCCCGATTGCGCGGATGCCGCAGCGTCGCGCGCACGGCGGAGCCCCGGCGGTACGGGTTCGCCGCGCCTTTCGTAGATCTGCATCAGATCGTCGAGGATCGCCGTCTGGATCGGATCGTCCTCGGCGAGCACGCCCGCGGCCATCGCGCGGGCACGGGTCAGCGTGCGTGAGGCCGCGTCGAGCGCGTCCGCGCGCACCTCGAGCGAACCAAGCCGCGCGAGCGTGTAGACGAAGCCCTGACCGTCATCGGCGCCCGTCCGCTCGCTCAGCGCAACGGCCGAGCGATAGACGTCCAGCGCCTGATCGGTGCGTTGCAGTTCGTCGTAGAACGCGCCGAGCCGGGCGAGCAGCTCGGCGCGCAAATCGACCAGGGCCAGCCCTCCGGCCTCCGCGATCCGAAGCGCGTCGGTGAAGCCGGCCTCGGCCTCATCCTCACGTCCCGGCTCTCTTGCGGCCAGCGCCGCCCGTGACGCCACGGCACCGGCATGGCGGCGGCGTTCGGCATCGGTTCGCGCGGCATGGCCGGGGGAGAGATCGTAGTGGGCGATCAATTGGTCCCATGCCGCCTCGGCGGCCCGGCTACGCCCGGAGATTTCCAGAGCGGAGGCCCGCGCCTCCAGTGCCGATGTGTAGTGAAGATTATGGTCGGGTCCGATGGCTTCGGCGATCTCCGCCGCCCTTTCGGCGAGAGCGACCGAAAACGCGGCATCGAAATGCGCGTCCTGACGATAGACGCCGCTGGCCAGAACGAGCGTCTCGATCGGATGCCGATTGTCCGCCATGGCCGATGGATATGCGGCGAGATAAGCAACCGGCATGTCGAGCACCCGTTCGAGCCAGAAGCGACCGGCCGCGACGTTCCGACCGACCGCAACGCCACCCGGACCGTTCGAGCCGATCGTGAGCCGGCGTGCGATCATCAGTGTCGCGAGCGCGGCGAGTGCATCCTCATCCTCGACGAACGCGACGAACTTCTCGGCGGCGGCGTCGATGCGCCCCGTTTCGACGCTCCCGAATGCCTCCACGAACGCGGCGAAGCGCGCCTGCCTTTCAGGTGCATCGGCCGACAGCTCGGCCATGAGCTGCCGCGCCTGCTCGGCCCATGCCGTCCGCATCGCATCGCCGTCGCCGGGTGTTCCGGCGTTCGCGGCGAGCGTAGCCCGCGCATCCTCCAGCCGATCGCGCATGGGCGCGGGCAGACGCGCGAGGGCTTCCGAACCGGCGCCATCGATCAGGTCGAGCAACAGCGTCGCCCGGACCGGATCGTCGTCGGCCAGATAGGTCTGTGTCAGGACGATGAGCGTGCCAAGGCCCATAGCGGCGGCATCGCCGCGTACGCCGCCATCTTCGAGGATGGACCCCAGCACGAGCCGGGCGGCATGCGTGCGTCCCTCATCGGTCAGTGCTGCCGCGTAGCTCAGCAACGCCGGACCCGCCGGCAGCATGACGTCCGTCCGAGGCTGGGCGCGATGCTCGGCCTGCACCGCGGCGAGCGCATTGCGCACCGTCTCCGGCAGGATCGTCTCCACCGTTCCGTCGTGCCCGGCGACAGGGCTGGTTGTCGCACCGGTTTCGCTGGCCCTGCCCGTATCGACGATGGACATGCACACAAGGCAGACCGCCGCGACGAGGGCCGTCCAGCGGCGCTGGTCCTTTGTCAGCCAGCTCGCCGCGGCGGGCGGATCGGCGCACGCATCGGGCCGCTGACGACGGGTCACGGTCTGCCTCATTGCTCCCCCAAGAGGCTACTCGGTTGATTTCGGGACGATAGTAAGCTGTTATGGGGTCACGATTGCAAGCTTGATGACGCAGCGATCTGCCGGGGGCATTGCGATGAACCGGACCAAGCATGCCATGACGGGCCTGCAGCCGTGATCTCCGCGGCCGCTCCGGATCGGCCGCCGTCGAGCGGTCTCGCGCCGGTAGAACCGGGCGCGCCGCCACCCTTCTTCGAACATCGCCAATCTGCCGCCGCGCCGAGCCGCGTGCCGGCCGCGACAGCGTTGACGCGCGTCGGCAGACATGCCGCGTCCATGACAGCCAGGTTACACAGTTCACCGATCGGCCGACAAAGGAGACCTCGATGGCCCACCCTTTGAAGAAAACACTTCTCGGCGCGCTCGCCGGCGCCGCGATCGGCCTCTGGCCGGTCATTGCAGGCGCACAGGACGGATCGCTCACCGACACGACCCTGTCGGACATCGCCCTGCCCGCACCCGACGAACGCACGATCGCCGACTATGTCTTCGAGCAGAAGCGTCAGGCCTCGCTCGCCGCGCCCGGCGAAGCCTCCCGCATCATCGGCGGCCGCGAATCCGAGCCGGGCGCCTGGCCGGGGCAGGCGGCGATCGTGGAGCTCGAGCGCTACGGCGATGACGAGGAAAGCCGCATCCTGTCGCAGTTCTGCGGCGCCACCCTGCTGACCCGCCAGTGGGTGCTGACCGCCGCCCACTGCGTCGTCGACATGGAGGGACGACCGATCGACCCCGCCACGATCGGCGTCGTGACGGGCTCGGTGTTCGTCTTCGATGGCGACCTGCGGCGCGCGGCCGAAATCGTCGTCCACGAGAATTACGACCCGGTGCTGATCGACAACGATATCGCGCTGATCCGGCTTGCCGAGCCGATCACGACCTCTTCCGGACCGGTCGGCGCGGTGCGGGTCGCCCAACAGAACCAGCCGGTGCCGCAGGGGCCGGCCGTCGTCATGGGCTGGGGGCTGATCGCGGCGGCCACCGTTCCCTACCAGTTGCTGGAGACCGACATCGATATCGTGCCGAATGAGGTCTGCAACCGTGGCATGGCCGAGCAGACCAAGCGCGACCTCGGCTCGATGCTGGTGGGTATCGGCGTTTCCAGCAACATACCGATCGACCGCATCCAGGAGGCCTTCGACATCCTGGTCGCCAACATGGGGCCGAGGCTGAACGCCAACATGATCTGTGCGGGAGTTCCGACCGGCGAGCGGACCTCCTGCAATGGCGACAGCGGCGGTCCGCTGATGGTGCGCGAGGAGGATGGTCGCTGGCTGCAGGTCGGCATCGTGTCATGGGGCCAGGAGCCGCTGAACGCGGACGAGCCCTGTGCCCATCCCGAACTGTTTGCCGTCTACACAAATCTCGCCCGCTACTATGACTGGATCGCCGGGCACGTGGCCGGTGGCTAGGGGGCGGACATGAAACGCATTGCACGATCCCTGATGGCCGGAGCCGCACTCGTCGCGCTGGCCTGCACGCCGGCTCTGGCGCAGAACCAGTTCTTCGATGAAGGCAGCTTCGCCGATGGCGGAGCGGGTGCGGCGCCGGCGACCGGGGACGCCGGAACCGCCGGCACAGGCGGCAGCTTCGGCGAGGGCAGTTTCGACAGCGGCAGCTTCGATACGACCGACGACCCGGGCGACGCTGCCCAAGAGGGAGGAGCGGGAAGCTTCGCCGATACCGAATGGGACACGGGGCCGACCGCCGACAACGATCCGCCACCACCGCCTCCACCCCCGCCGCCGCCCGAGGATCTGGTCGACCCGCCGCCTCCGCCCCCACCGCCGCCGCCACCGGAGCAGGCGGAAATCCCTCAGATCCCGACCGAGGTCTTCGCCTTCGAATCGCGCGACTTCGGCGTTGCGCCCACCGACCGGCTGAGGCACGGCCAGTTTCATGCGCCCACGCCGCTCGAGATCGCCGGCGGGAAGGTGGTCAACACGCAAGGGTTGGTCGAAGCCTACGTGAAGGGCATCGACATGGTCGTCGTCGACGTTCTCGGGGGTGAATACAGTCTTCCCGGCGCGATGACCGCGCGAGGCATGGCGCAGGGAGGCAGCTTTTCGGACCGCATACAACAGCAGACCGCCCAGTGGCTCGGCCAGCTCACCCGTGGCAACACGGGGGCACCGATCATCATCTATTGCAGCGATCCGATGTGCTGGCTCAGCCACAACGCGGCGCTGCGCGCGATCGCTGCCGGCTACACGAACGTCTACTGGTATCGCGGCGGTCTTCAGGCCTGGCAGATGGCCGGTCTGAAGGTGGTCCCGTCCGGCTTCTGACCGGCAAGGGGTCGCCGACGGCCGCGCTATTCGCCGTCGATCGCGATGCCGGCGCGGCGGAGCGCCTCGGCGCGCGGCAGGACCTGCCAGGCGAACCTTTCGACCCAGACATCGGCGCCGCCGAACCCGCCCATGGCGCCGCGCGTCGGGCCACCACTCGCAAGTCCGGCGAGATAGTCGAGCGCGGCGCTCCCAGCGCCCGACCGGGTCTGGCCGGCGCAGTTCTCGACGACGCCTTCCAGATTGAAGGCCTCCGCATTGGGGCGCGCCTCGGCGCTCGCCACGTAGAGCCGCTCCGCGCCCACCGAGCGCCCATCCGGGCAGTCCGAGCACATCACCATCGGCGGGCCGATCAGGCCGCCCGACGCGAAATCCTCGATCCGGGCGTAGCTGGCATGCACGCAGAAGCGCGAGTCGATATGGATGCGATTGACGTCGCGCGCGCCGGGAAACAGGCCCTGCGCCGTGACCGCAAGCTGATCGCATTGCTTGACCGCCCATCCGGCCTCCTCGAGCGGAACCGGCGCGCGAAGGCGGCCACCCCGGATGATCGCGATGCACTCGCGGCGGATGGCTTCGCGATCGCTAAGCGCGCGCACCGGCCGGAGCTCGTCGGGTGGGCTGGCTGCAACCGCCACCGACAGTTCGATCGGGCTGTCGCTGCCGAACGGGCTGGCCGTTTCGGCGATCGCTTCGAGCGCCGATGCCAGCCTTTCAGCGCTGGCGATGCGTTCGAAGACGGCCTCGAGCGGCCCGTCCGCAGGCCGCCAGGTCAGGCCGGTCTCGCCCGAACTGCGGCTGAAGCGAAGCCCGTCCGCGGTCGCCGAGACCACGACATCGTGATCGGCCGCATCGATCGCCGCGCCCTGGCCGAACGCGTCGATCGCGGCGGCAAGGCGCTCGGCGGCCGGATGATCCGCCGCCAGCGGGTCGCCGGTCTCGGGGTCGGTCACCGGCGAATAGCGAACGGTGAAGTCGACCGGCGTGGCGATCGGGCGTGCAAAGCGCGCCCCGGATGGAAGGTCCCCGACCGCCGCGCACAGGGACCCGGTCTGCGCACGGCAATCGTCGCCCACCGGCCGGACATATGCCCGAAGGGTCTCGGTTTCGGAGACCTGCGCGAGGCCGAGGCGATTCTCGGGTCCCGCCGCCGCGTCGGCGAAGAGCCCCACAATGGTTCCGACCGCAAGTCCGTGGACCGTGCCCGCATCGATGGTGTCGAAGTCGATCGCGTATTGACGGACACGGTCGATCGCGGCGCCGCCGAACACGGGAGCATCGACGAAGGTGCCCTCCCACAGCGGTGTCTGCAGGCGCGCCGAGGCGGGGATTGCGGCGGTCGCCATGTCGGACATGACGGCCTGGAAAAGTTGCCGGTAGCTCATCGCCGCCGAAGACTGCATGCGGGCGGCCAGCTTGGCCGTGAACAGGCCATACCAGTCCTCGTCTGCTCCGCTTCCGGCAAAATCGACCTCCCGCGCCACCTCCGACGACTGCGCCGAGTAGAATGCCAGAAGTCCGCCGTCCGGCTCTGCCTGCGGGCGATGTTCGGCAAATCCGCCTTCGGGCTCCGGGCCCGGCGCATCGTCCGTCACCGCACCGGATGCCTCGATCCCGAGCACGGCCGGATCGACGAAGCGCGATGCGACACCGATCTCGGCCGCACGCAGGCCGCTGCCCGAATGACAGGAGTCCAGCACGAACCACACGTCGGCGCCGGTGCGCCTGATCGCGTCGATGGCCTCGCCGATCTCCTCGTCGACCAGCGCGTTCGGTATCAGACCCGATCCGCGATCGGCCTTGGCGGCATCGGCCGGCAGGAAGACCTCGTCCCAGCCATCGGTCTCGTCGCCGTTCATGTCCCTTTGCCGCGTGCCGTGACCGCTCATGTGCACATAGACCAGGTCCCCGGCCGTCGCCCGGTCTCGCAGCGCCTCGAACGCAGAAAGGATCGCCGCGCGGGTCGGGGTTGTGCCGTCGCCCACGCCGTCGGCGACGATGGCGATGTCGTCCGCGCCCCGTTCGCGCAGCGTTTCGGCCAGCAGCCGCACATCGTTGCGCGGCCCGCGCAGGTCGGCGATGGCGGTCGCGTCGTCATAGTCCGAAACGCCGATCAGCAACGCCCGCAGTTCCGCGGAGGCCGGCTGGACGGCACCGGCCACTGAACAGGCGAGCGTCGCGGCGAATGCCAACAGTTGGAAGCCCTTCATCGCCGCTTGCCCTCGTGCCTGACCTGGTGTCGTATGCTCCTGGGTGCGATTTTTGAGGTCAATGGTCGCCACATGCAACATTCCGGTACCGAATTGTCGGCCCCTGGCATACTGAGCCGGCTCGTCTTCGCCGCGCTGCTTGCCCTTACCCTGTCGGCGCAGCCGGCCCTTGCGCAGCAGGCCGAGCTCGAGCCGGACCTCGTCGCCCTGGGACTGATGGCCGCCGATACGCCGGCCGAACGGCTTGCGGAGGTCGAGGCGGCGCTCGCCGATGCCGATCGGCAAATGGACCCGCGTTTCGTTTTCGGGCTACTCCAGGAGCGGGTGGAGCTGCTCGAGGCGCTGGACGATCCCCGGCTCGGCGACGCCCTCGTTGCGGTGGCCCGTTTTGGCGTCCGCCACCGCGATCTGCTTCAGGCCGACCCGGCGCCCTGGTTCGAGCGGGCAGCCGACGCTTACGTTGGGGCCGGCGCGACGCGCAACGCGCTCGCCGCGCTGGAGATGGCGATCGATCTGCGCGCCGCGGCAAACGCGCCGACCGAACGGCTTGCCGCGCTGCTCGACCGGATGGCCGAACTTGCGGACGCGGCGGGCAACGAGGCTGCGGCCGAGCGGTCACGCGAGCGAGCGGCCGCGTTGCGAACGGCGCCGTTTGCCGCGACCGATGGCGCCACGCGCAGCGCCGATGAAGGCTTCACCGAGGTCGAGGTCTTCTATGCGACCGATCGGAAACGGACCGGCGCGGACGAACCGAACCGCTTTTTCGGCTTCGAACGCGGCGATCTGCAGTATGGCCGGGCGCAGGTGACCATCCCCAACCGGCACCGCCCCGGCGCGATCGAGGTTCCGTCGATCTGGCGGCTGGAATTCGGCGCTTCGCCGTCGCGGCACGTCATCCTGCAGTCCGTCGAGCCGGTCCCCGCCGACGCCTTCTTCGGCGCGGTCTCCACGCGGCTTCAGGATCGCGGCAGCGACGAGGCCTTCATCTTCGTTCACGGCTACAACGTCACGTTCGAAGCGGCAGCGAAAAGGGCGGCGCAGCTGGCCTACGACATGAAGTTCGCCGGCGTTCCGGTCGTCTACTCATGGCCCTCGCGCGGCGCGACCACCGGCTATATCGCGGACACGGCCGTCGTGCGCCTGAGCGGACGCCGCCTGTCCCATTTCCTCGAGGATTTCGTGCGCCGGTCCGGCGCCAGGCGCGTGCACCTGATCGCGCATTCGATGGGCAACCGGGCGCTCACCGATGCCCTTGAACTGCTGGCGCTGCGCACCGACCCGGCGAACCTGCCACGCCCGGTCTTCGGTCAGGTCGTGTTCGCCGCCCCCGATGTCGATGCCGGCCTGTTCGCCGAGATGATCCGCACGATCCGGCCACTGGCGTTGCGCCAGACGCTGTATGCCTCCGAGAGCGACTGGGCACTCGCCGTCTCGCGCAAGCTGCATGGCGATGCCCCACGCGCCGGGCAGGGCGGCGACAGCATGCTCAAGAGCCCCGTTCTTGACAGCATCGACATGTCTGAGCTCGGTCAGGACATGCTGGCGCATGGCTATTTTGCCGACGAATCATCGGCCCTGATCGATCTGATGGCGCTCTTCTGGCGCAACGCTGCGCCCGAACGCCGATGCGGGCTGGAAGCGGTCGACGATGGCGGCTCGACCCTGCCCCTGTGGCGCTACCGCACGGGGGTCTGCCAGGAGAACGCGCTGCTCGGCGTGCTCGGGCATCTGCGCAACCAGGATACCGACAGCATCTCGGCCGCACGCGAGACGATCGCCGCGATCGTCTCCGACGAGGCGCTCGCCGATGTGGTCGAGCCCGTGGTGATGCGCCTGATCGGCGAGTGACGCCGGCAGGTCACCGACGGGGCGGGGATATGCCCAGAAAGGTCTGAATTCGCTCGTGAAGGGCCATGTCGGGATTTGATGCGAGCGGAACGACGATCAGATAGGCGACGATGAGCCAGAAGACGAACAGGACGGCCGCGCGCAGCCGGGTGTTGTTGCCATAGTCCCGCGCGGTGAGCCATGCCTGGACGGCGCCCGAGGCTCCGCGTGCTTCGAACCGGCGAATGTCGGCGATCGCGGCGACGAGACCGCCATAGGCCTCGTTGAGATTGATGAAGGTGATGATCACGTTGAACGTGTAAAAGCCGAACACGGCGATCCGCGCGACGATATGGTCACCGGGCGCGTTGGCCAGGAAGATGACTACCGCGATCATCCCCACATGGATGTAGATGATCCGGTGCCACAGCGTGTCGATCTTGTTCCCGAGTGCGGTCGCGAATGTCACCAGCTCCGGGAACGTCATTTGCGAGACCCGCTTCGGAGTCGGCTCGCTCGCCTCGGCCACCGCCCGATCCACATCCGGTTCGACATTCATCGATCGCCACCCGCGTGATGTTGCGCAGCGCCATCCTACCGAGGATGCGCGGCAAAGGAAATCGTGGGGAGTTCGCAGCGCGTTAGCGGCGTGCGCTCAGAGGCCGGGCAGGATCGAACGAAGGAAGCCGGCCAGATCGTCGGTGACGTGGTCCACCTGGTCCTCGACATCCTCGCGTTCCCAGATTTCCGAGAACGTCGCCTCGAAATTGTGCGGCACGATCAGCACCGTCTTCATGCCCAGCGACTTCGGCACGACGAGGTTGCGCGCCAGGTCCTCGAACATCGCCGCACGCGCGCAATCGACCCGGTGGATGGCCCGGAACTTGTCATAGGTCGAGCCGGCCGGCTTGGGCACCAGATCGGCGGCGACGATGTCGAAGATCTCGTCGAAATGGTCGAGGATTCCCAGCTGCCGCGCCGCCCGTTCGGCATGTTTCCTGTCGCCATTTGTGAAGATGAACTTGCGGCCGGGCAGCGCCCTTATCGCCTCGCCCAGCGCCGGGTCCGGATCGATCCACGAATAGTCGATGTCGTGCACCTTCTCCAGAAAGTCATCCGGGTCGACGTCGTGGCGGGCGATCAGTCCGGCGAGCGTCGTGCCATACTGCCTGTAATAGTCCTTCTGCAGTTTGCGCGCTTCCTCGCGTGGCAATTGCAAGAGCTCGGAGACATAGCCGGTCATCGCCACGTCGATCTGCGAGAACAGGTTCGAATGGTGCGGGTAGAGCGTGTTGTCGAGATCGAAGACCCATTCGCGCACATGAGCAAAATCGGCCGGGGTCGGAGAATGGACGTTCATGGGTCTGTTATGGCACAGCCTCGATTGGCCCGAAACAAAAACCGCCGCGCGGCCGTCACGGTGACCCCATGGAACTCTGGATACCGATCACGATCGCCGCGGCCTTCGTGCAGAACATGCGCTCCGGCCTGCAGCGCCATCTGCGCACGAAGATGGGCACGACGGGCGCCACATTCGTGCGGTTCGGTTTCGGCCTGCCGGTGGCGTTCGCGCTTCTGGTCTTCGTCCTGTGGTTGACCGGCACAAGTCTGCCGGCGTCCAATGGTTCGTTCTGGCTGTGGGTCACGGTCGGAGCCTTCGCGCAGATCCTCGCCCAGGCCCTGCTCGTCATCATGTTCACGCGGCGCAGCTTCGCGGTCGGTTCGGCCTATTCGCGCACCGAGCCGATCCAGGCCGTCATTTTCGGGCTCGTCTTCCTGTCCGAGCGGGCGGCGCCGTCCGTTCTGGCGGCGATCGCCATCTCGGTCAGCGGCGTGATCGTGCTGACGCTGGCCCGCCAGCCCGTCGGCGAAATGGCGCGCGGCCGTTCGCCGCTGGCGCTTCTGGCCTCGCCCACCGCCCTGATCGGGCTTGTTTCCGGCACCTTCTTCGGCCTTGCGGCCGTCGCGTTTCGCGCCGCCTCGCTCAGCCTTTCGGGCCCGAACTTCCTCGTGCAGGCCGGGCTCACCCTGTGCGTGGCGATCACCATGCAGACCATCGCGATTCTCGTCTGGATGGCCGTCCGCGACCGGGCCGAACTGCGCCGCATCGCCGACGCCTGGCGGATCGGCGCGCTGACCGGACTGGCTGGCGCGCTCGCCTCGTTCGGCTGGTTCTCGGCGATGACGCTGCAGCAGGCCGGCGCGGTCAAGGCGCTGGCGCAGATCGAGATGCTGTTCGCCTATGCGACGACGGTCCTGATCTTCCGCGAACCGATCAACCGGGCCGAAATCGCCGGCTGCGCGCTGGTTGCCGCCGGCGTGATCGTTCTCGTTGTGGCGTAGCGCGCATTTCTCGTGACCCCCCACTTGCTCGGAACGCGCAATCTCCTTGTATTTGCGCGTTGGCACGCGCGAAGAAATCTGCGAGTTCTGCTGAAAGCGCTTCAGGTGCCAAAGCCCTGAAATCTGTTCACCCGGGGCGGGATTGGAAAAAGGTATTGCGGCACACCACCTTCCAACCCGGAGACCCCCGGAACGTTCGCGAAAATGCGCCTCTTGCGCCGCCGGGTCGGGCGGTGATGATCGGTCCGATTGAAGACGAGGGCCGGTCCGTCGCCCGTGCGGCTGCAGCGCCCTGCGCGCCCCGGTTCGGCCGGCTCGAAGAACTGGTCGCCGAAATGGTCGCCAATGGCGGCACGCTGCTCAAGTTCGAGGGCATCCGTGATGTGCGTACCAATCTGGTGCTGAAGAACCACAAGGGTCCGGCGCGACTGCCGCTCGACCACCTGCAGGCGGAGACGGCGCCATGAGTGCTCGCACGATCAAGCTTGTCGGCGACGCACCCGCCGCCCGTGCCTTCGTCGCCATCGAGCGCACGCTCGACGGGGCGGACGATCTGCGCATCGCCGGCGACACCGAAACCGGAGCCGCGATGATCGTCGCCCATGGCGCGCGTGCCGACGCGCTCATCGTCGCGCTGGCGGAGCCACCCGCCGGCTTGTCGCATCTGGCGCTTCTGCATCCGCGCGACCCGCACCTGCCCGCCAGCGCCGCGCTTGACGGGCTGAGCGTGCTGATCACCGCTGGCGCGACCGACCCGGAGACGCCGGCCGACCGGATCGGCACGCTGGCCGATGCGTTCGATGCGGCGGGCGCGAACACCGAAGTGCACTGGAACCGGGGCGGGGGCGAGATCACCGATGAGGAGATCACCCGGCTGACCTTGTGGGTAAACGCGGCGCGCGGCGCGATGGTCGATGTCGCCAGCCTGCCGATCGCCCGCGAGGAATACGATGGCAAGGGCCGCTACCTCATCGCCGCGCCGGGCGGCGCCACCGCCGAGATGAGCTATTCGCGCGTCAATGACGGGCTGATCATCATCGACCACACCGAAGTGCCCGACGCCTTTCGCGGCACCGGCACCGGCCGGCGCCTCCTAGACCAACTGATCGCCGACGCTCGCGCGGCGAACACCCGGATCGTGCCGCTCTGCCCGTTCGCCAAGGCGCAGTTCGACCGCCATCCCGAATGGGTCGACCTTCTGGAGACCCGGGTCCGGGTCAAGCCGAAACCAGAGCGATGAGATCGCGTACCGTCGCCGTACCCGGCGCCATCACCATGCGTTCGATCGGGCCCGCGCGATCGGCGTGACCGGCTTCGCCCATCAGCGCACGATACTTGGCCGTGATCTCGTCGTCCGATAGCGGCGCATCCGCATCGCCGCGCGCGGTCAGCGGAGCCGAACGGATCGTCCGGCCGTCCCGCTGGTCGATTTCCACCTCGGCCCACCGCTCGGCCGGGAAGACCGCGTCGAAACGCGCATCACCGATCAGTTCGATCCGGCCGGCCAGGTCGAGCACCGCCGCGTCGGCAAGGCCCGTGCCGCTGATCTCGGCGACGCCAAGCCGGCCGTGAACGAGCATGGCCGCCATCGGAAAGGGCAGCGAATATTGCGCCTGTTCGGTGTCGGCCGGCCGCCGCGCGGCAAGCCGCGTCGCCTCGTGGAAGGTCCGCACGCGAATCGCCGCGATGTCGGCCGGATCGAGGGCATGATCGCGCCGGAGCGCGAATGCCGCCTCGACCGCCGGCTGCGTCCAACGGCACACTGGCCAGGGCTTGAAATATTGCTCGCCGATGCGCCAGTGCGTGCCCAGATCGGTAAACAGATCGGCGACGGCGGGGTCCTCGATGGTCAGCGCCGGTGCGCCGGTGAAGCCGGAACGGGCCAGCATCAGCGCCGACACGCCGGCCATCGCACCCCAGCCCGAGCCGTCCTTGACCATGGTCGGATGGTCGATGCAGCGCATCATCTGGCTGCGCGGCCCGTGATATTCAGCGATGCCCATCGCATGGCGCATGGCCCCGCGATCGAGCTTAAGGATCGGTGCGCCCGTGGCCGCGATGCCGACGGCGATCCAGGCGCCCGAGGTGTGATAGTCCGGCGCCGTCGCGTGCAGCGCGATGCCGCAGCGTATGGCGATCTCGTATCCGACGGCCAGATGGCCGAGAAATGCCTCGAGCGGCATGTCCGGCGCTTCGGTCTCGGCGAGCGCCAGCAGGGCCGGGAACAGACCGCACCCGGCATGGCCCTTGGTCAGCGGGTGACCGTCATGGGCGTCGATGGCGTCGATCGTCATGCCGCCGGCGAGCGCCGCGCCGGCCGCCGAAGCCTTGCGGCCATGCGGATCGAACAGGATCGAGGCGGGTCTGGCGCCGGCGGCGAACTGGTCGGCTGCATGGGCGGCGATGATCGCGCCGAGTGTGGTCCGGCTGCCGGCTGCGGCGACCCCGATCAGATCGGTCAGACAGCGCCTTGTTTGGTGGCGCACCGTCGCCGGCAATGCGCCGAAGTCGGAAAATTCTGCCTGGAAAGCGGTGATCGCCTCGAGTGCGCCGGAACCGGCGGCGTCCTGGCGGGGATCGGTGCCGGATTCAGGCCCCGCCGGAGCTTCGGCCGGCGCGCTCATCTCGTTCAGCGGCCGGACTTCTGCGCGGCCAGCGCCTGCGCCTGGCTGACCCACCGGTCGCGCTCGATCCGCCCCTTGAAGCTCAGATAGGAATCGACCCAGTCGCGCTCGGCCTTCTGCCACGCCGCGATCTGCTCGAACGTGTAGATTCCCAGATCGTTGAGCCGGCTTTCGATCTTCGGACCGACGCCGGAGATTTTCTTGAGATCGTCGGGCTTGTCGGGCCGGGCCATGCCTTGCGGCCTGTCGGCATCGCCGGTCGAACCACCGCCGTCCCTTTCGCCCGCCGGTCCGCCGCGCGGGGCTTCGTTCAGCCCGCCCGTGGCCTCGTCGGGACGGCTTGCGCCGGTTGCCTGCGGGCCCGCGACATTGACGACGCCGGAGGTTGCAGCACCGCCGGTCACGAGCGTCTTGTCGGGGGATCCCGGCGTCTGCCCGCGTTCGGTCACGGCGCGCGCATGTTCGCGGGCTTGCGGGATCTCGCCGCGGGCCGTCGCGTCGCCTTCCTCGACGGGCGCCGCCTGGACATTGTCCGTATCGACCACCTTCGAGGGGTCGGCCTCGGCCTGTTCGGCCGCGTCGAACGAGATCACCGGCTCCATCGCCTCGAAGTCGGCGCGCGACAGATGGCACTTCATCAGATGGCCGGTGCCCCACTCGACATATGGCGGCACATCGGTCTCGCACAGATTGCCGGGCACCTTCTCCTTCCAGCGGCAGCGCGTCTGGAACGGGCAGCCCGGCGGCGGGTTCAGCGCCGAGGGAATGTCGCCCTCGAGCACGATATGCTTCTTGTTGACCGACGTGTCGGCGATCGGAATCGCCGACAGGAGCGCCTCGGTATAGGGGTGATAGGGCGGCGAGAAGATCTGGTCCGTCGTGCCCTGTTCGACGATATGGCCAAGATACATCACCACGACACGGTCGGCGATGTAGCGCACGACGGAAAGGTCGTGGCTGATGAACAGCATGGTCGTGCGCGATTCGCGCTGGATGTCCATCAGAAGCTCGGTCACGGCCGCCTGCACGGAGACGTCGAGCGCCGAGACCGGTTCGTCGGCGACCACCACCTTGGGCCCGCCGGCAAAGGCGCGGGCAACGCCGATGCGCTGCTTCTGCCCGCCGGAAAGCTGGCGCGGCATGCGCGTTTCGAAGGCGCGGGGCAGCTTGACCAGGTCGAGAAGCTGCAGCATGCGCTCGCGTCGTTCCTCGGTCGAATTGCCGATCTTGAACTTCTCCAGCGTCCGGATGATCTGGCTGCCGACCGAATGGGACGGATTGAGCGTGTCGAACGGGTTCTGGAACACCATCTGGATCTGCGAAACCAGATCGGCGCCCCGGTTCTCGACCTCGATCGACTGGATGTCGCGATTGCCGAGCGTCACCTTGCCCTCGGTCGCCGTCTCGCGGCCGAGCAGGACCTTGGCGAGCGTCGACTTGCCGCAGCCGGATTCGCCGACGATGGCGACCGTTTCGGCCTCGCGCGCGGTGAACGAGATCGTCTCGTTGGCCTTGACGGTGCGCGTCTCGCCGCCGCCGAAGATCTGGTTGGCGGCGACGTTGTAGTACTTCTTCAGTTCGTCGATCTGCAGCACCGGTGCGCCCGGTTCGACCGGCTCGTTCGGCTTGTGCCCCTCGGGGAGCGCCGTCCAGTCGATGTCCTCGAAGCGCACGCAGCGGCTCTTGTGCTCGTGATGGCCCTTGACCGGGATCATCGGGATCGGTCCGGCGTCGCACTTGCCCTCGACGAAATGGTGGCAGCGCGGACCGAAATTGCAGCCGTGCGGCCGTTCGTGCGGCAGCGGGAGCTGGCCGGGAATGGCGATCAGCGGCCGCGAATGCTTGTCGGCGCCCGGCAGCGGGATCGAGCGGAACAGCCCCTGCGTATAGGGGTGGCGCATCCGGTCGAACACGTCGCTGACATCGCCGGTCTCGACGGCTTCGCCCGAATACATCACCGAGATGCGGTCGCACGTCTCCAGGATCAGGCCCAGATTGTGCGAGATGAACAGCATCGACATGCCGAACTTCTTGCCCAGGTCCTTGACCAGTTCGACGATGCCCGCTTCGACCGTAACGTCGAGCGCGGTCGTCGGCTCGTCGAGCAGCAGCAGTTCCGGGTTCGACAGGAGCGCCATCGCAATAACGACGCGCTGCTGCTGGCCGCCGGAGATCTGGTGCGGATAGGCGCCCATGACGCGCTTGGGATCGGGCAGGCGCACCGCCTCGAGCATCTCGACCGAACGCTTGTAGGCGGCGTCCCTTGAGACGCCCTCGTGGATGATCGGCACTTCCATGAGCTGCTGGCCGATCTTCATCGCCGGGTTCAGCGAGGCCATCGGCTCCTGATAGATCATGGCGATCTTCGAGCCGCGCAGATCGCGCAGTTCGGCATCGCTCATCTCACCCATGTCGCGGCCCTTGAACCGGATCGTGCCGGACTTGATGTGCCCCCGGTTGCCCATGTCGCGCATGATGCCGAGCGCCACGGTCGACTTGCCGCATCCGGACTCGCCGACGATGCCGAGCGCTTCGCCCGGCATCACCTTGCACGAATAATCCATCACCGCCGGGATTTCCCCGGCGCGCGTATAGAACGAGATGTGCAGGTTCTCGATCTCGAGGATCGGCGTCTCGTCTGTGGCCGGGGCCGGCGTGCCCCCGGTCTGGGGAGTGATATCGGTTGCTGCTGACATTGTCCGTTCTCCCTCAGTCCTTCAGCGATTCTTCGCGCAGCGCGTCGGCCAGAAGGTTCAGGCCAAGCACGAAGCTCATCAGCGCGATGGCGGGCACCAGCGCCGGCCAGACATAGAGCCGCAGAAGCTGCGAGCCGTCCTTGATCGCCGTGCCCCAGTCGGGGCTCTCGGGCGGCATGCCCAGGCCGAAATAGCCCAGCGTGCCGAGCAGGATGGTGGTGTAGCCGATGCGCAGGCAGGCATCGACGATCAGCGGGCCGCGCGCGTTCGGCAGCACTTCCCACAGCATGATGTACCAGGGGCTTTCGCCGCGGGTCTGCGCGGCGGCGACATAGTCGCGCGTCTTGATGTCCATGACGAGCCCGCGCGTGATCCGGAACACGCCGGGCGAGGAGGCGAAGACGACGGCGACGAAGATGTTGAGCTGGCCCGGTTCGATCGAGATGATCTTGAAGATGTCCAGATCGAACAGCGCGGCCAGCGCGCCGAGCCCGTTGTTGCGCAGCGCTTGCACGACGAAATCATTGGAGACCAGCGAGATCCACACCCATGAGCCGATCACGATCGTCGCCGCGATCGCCGCCCACATGAACTGCGGCCGCGCCTGGTAGCGCGTGTAGAACAGGGTGACGAAGAAGATCATCGGGAAGATGAAGAACAGGCCCGCCAGCGTGTAGGGGATCGGCGTTTCGGTGATGCCCGGCGTGACCAGCAGGTAGAACAGCAGGATCACCGGGAAGGCGAGGACAAGATTGGCAAGGAAGGACAGCACGTTGTCCATCCGTCCGCCGTAATAGCCCGCCGGCAGGCCCAGCGTGATGCCGACCATCAGCGCGAAGGCCGTTGCCGCCGGCGCGATGATCAGCACGATCTGCGAGCCATAGACCATGCGGCTGAACACGTCGCGCGCCAGCTTGTCGCCGCCCAGAAGGAACGCATTGCCCGTTTCCGGGTCGATCGAGCCGGGTACGGCGTTCTTCAGGATCGGCACGACGCCGATCGGATCGAACGGGGCGATCAGCGGCGCGAACAGGGCCGTGAACAGCCAGAAGCCGATGAACGCCAGTCCGGCCATGCCGATGGCGCCGTCATAGAGCTGGCCGTAGAGCCCGAGCCGCGCCCGGTACATGTAGCTGACGCCGCCGACGATCAGCATCGCCGCCCATACCGGCCAGAAGCGGAAGAGGATCTGAAAGACGATCTCGAAGGTGCTCAGTGTCTCGGTCATGTCGTGTCCCCGGCTCGCTTACGACACGCGGATGCGCGGATTGAGGAAGGCGTAGCCGACATCGCTGAGAAGCTGGGTGACCAGCACCACGACGACCGAGACCAGCGCACAGGCAAGGAGCAGGTCGATGTCGTTGTTCGACGCCGCCTCGACCAGAAGGAAGCCGAAGCCCTGATAGCGGAACATAGCCTCGACGATGACGACGCCCGTCAGCAGCCACGGGAACTGCAGCATGATCACCGTGAACGGCGCGATTAGCGCGTTGCGCAGCGCGTGCTTGATGACGACCGACGAGAAGGTCAGCCCCTTGAGCCGCGCGGTGCGGATATATTGGGCGGTCATCACCTCGGCCATGGAGGCGCGCGTCATGCGCGCGATATAACCCATGCCGTAGATCGCCATGGTCATCACGGGCAGGGTGAAATTGGTAAAGGTGATGCCCTCGCGCGTCGCCGTTGCCGCCGACCCGTTCAATATGCCCAGCCATGAGGCGAAGATGACGGTGAAGATGACGCCGGAGACATATTCGGGCGTCGCCGTCGAGGCGATCGAGGCGACCGACAGACTTCGGTCGGTGCGCGACCCTTCGCGCATGCCGGCGAGGATGCCGACGATCAGCGCCCCGGGCACCATCACCAGCATCACGTAGAACATCAGCCAGCCCGTCGCCTGGAGCGCGGGCACGAGCCGTTCCGATACGGGCACCTTGAAGCGGGTCGAACAGCCGAAATCGCCCTGCAGGACCCCCGAATAGCTCGCTTGGGTCGGTTCGTCGCACCAGGGAAAGCGCGCCGAGGCCTCGCCGGTCGCCTCGTCGACGAGCGGCTGCTTGGGCATCACGCCGAGCCATTCGCCGTAGCGGACGAAGAAATTGTCGCGATAGCCGTTGCGCACGAGCCAGCTTTCGATCTGCGCGTCGGTGGCGCGCATGTTGGTCTGGCTGATGGAGAGCTTTCTCAGATTGGGTTCGAGATTGACCAGGAAGAAGACGACGAGCGTCAGGCAGAGCATGGTCAGGGCCATGATGCCCAGACGCCGGATAATGAACGTGATCAAACTGTCTCTCCCCTAAGCGCCGCGCTTCTGCTTGCGATCGATCGCGAACCGTCCCGAACCTTCTGCGGGTTCTTGTTCTTGTCTTGAAAAAGGCGCACCCGGATTTCCGGATGCGCCCTGGTGTTCAGGCTGGTCAGGCGTCCAGCCAGACATTCTCCAAATCCAACTCATAGGTTGGATGCTGGTAGTAGTTCTTCACCGAGGCGTCGTTGAAGTTGAACAGCGAACGCCAGTAGGGCTGGATGATGATGCCCGACTCCTGCAGCATGGCCTGGATTTCGGCCATCACCTCGCGGCGCTGATCGGCATCGGCGATCGCCAGCGCCTCGGTGAGCTTCTCGTCGAACTCGGGGTTCGAATAGCCGGTTTCGTTCCAGGCTTCGCCGGTGCGATAGGCGAGCGCAAGGATCTGCACGCCCAGCGGCCGGTGGTTCCAGTTGGTCGACGAATAGGGATACTTCGTCCAGTCGTTCCAGAACGTCGAGCCGGGCAGGACCGTGCGCTTGACCTTGAAACCGGCCTCGCGGAGCTGGGCGGCCACCGCATCGGTCGTGTTCTTGCGGTAGTCGTCGTCGATCGAGATGATCTCGTGCTCGTAGTCCATCTGGCCGGCCTCTTCCATCAGGGCCCTGGCGCCCTCGATGTCACGTTCGATCGGCGGCAGTTCCGCATATTCGGGGTGGATCGGCGCGACATGATGGTTTTCGGCCACCGTGCCCTGACCGGCAATGCCGAGCTGAAGGATCACGCTGTTGTCGACGGCCTTGGTCAGCGCCTGGCGTACCCGCTGGTCGTCATAGGGCGCGTTGTTGACATTGGTGCGCACAACAACCGTGGCGCCGGTAACCGCTTCGTTCTTCTGAAGTCCAAGGCCCTCCAGAATGTCGACGAAATCGCCTGTCACTTCGTAGTTGGCCTGGACCTCGCCCGATTCGAATGCGGCGATCTGGGCCGACTGATCGGTGCCGTAGTCGACGAATTCGAACCCGTCGAGAAGCGCCTCACCGCCCCACCAGGAGCCGTTCTCGCGGCGCCTGTACTCGGCCCGGTCGCCGACCGCGAACGAGACGAGCTCGAACGGGCCGGTGCCGATCGGGTTGGCCGCCAGTTCACCGGTCTCGGCATAGGAGGGGTGAACGATCAGGCCCGGATAGTCGGTCATGCCGGCGATCAGGGTGATGTCGGGCTTGGGCAGAACCAGCCTGACGGTGTAATCGTCGTCCTTGACGATCGCGCCGTCCATGACCTTGCCGGTCTCATCGTCGATGATCACGGCGAAGCGGGCGGCCATCGAGTTGCCCTCGACATCCCGCTCGCACCAGCGTTCGATGTTGAAGATGACATCGTCGGCGGTGAAATCGTCGCCATTGTTCCAAGTCACGCCCTGGCGCACGCGCAGCGTGTACTCGGTGGCGTCGTCATTGATCTCCCAGCCTTCCAGCAGGCGCGGCTCGAACGTGAAGTCGGTCGTGTACTTGACCAGCGGCTCCAGGAACTGGCGCGCGCCGTTGCCCATCTGCGACCAGTCGAAGGTGCGCGGGTCCTTCAGTTCGCGCACGTCCATGGCGATCGTGATGAAGCCGCCCTTCTTGGGCTCCTGCGCCAGGGCGCGGGTCGGCGCGGCCATACCCAGCATCGAATAGGCCACGGCCGTCGACGCGCCGAACGTCGTCGCCAGCGCGAGAAACTCGCGCCGGTCCATCTTGCCCGCCTTGGTGTCGGCGGCGAGTTTTTCGATATGCGCGGGCAGGGGTTCGCCCTTGCGGTTGAAAAATGCCATGAAAGCCTCCCGGGGTTCTTCAGCATTTGCCGTGGCCTAACTTTGAACACACGGCCGGAGATGTCAAAGCGCTTACAACAATTTTCGTTGAAGCGACCTCATCAGACGCCGTGGCGACAGGGCGGGGTTTTGCCACGGCGACGCGTTCTTGCGTCAGACCGTCGCCGGGGGCGCAAAAAAGACTGTAGGGCATGGGAATTGTAAACCGGTCCGGTATATAGGCCGCGCCGGGCATCCCGCCGCATCGTCAATCGAAAGCTCCCGTCCGAAAGCGCTCATGGCCGATCAAACCATCGTCGCCGCCGCCCTTCTGGGCGTCCTGGAAGGGCTGACCGAGTTCATCCCCGTCTCCTCGACGGGGCATCTGCTGCTGGCCGGGCACTTTCTGGGCTTCGAGTCGACGGGCAAGACCTTCGAGGTGCTGATCCAGCTTGGCGCCATTCTGGCCATCGTCAGCGTCTACGCGGCGCGTCTGTGGCAGATGGCCGTGCGCTTGCCGTCCGATCGCAGAACCCAGCGCTTCGTGCTCGGCATCGTGCTGGCCTTCCTGCCCGCCGCGGTGGTCGGCGTCCTCGCTCACGGCTTCATCAAGGGCGTGCTGTTCGAGTCGCCGCTGACGATCTGCATCGTGCTCATCATCGGCGGTTTCATCCTGCTCTGGATCGACCGGCTGCCGCTGAAGCCGCGCTATGAGGACGTGATGGACTATCCGCCGTCGCTTTGCCTGAAGATCGGCCTGTTCCAGGTGCTCGCCATGATCCCCGGCACGTCCCGCTCCGGCGCGACCATCGCCGGCGCCCTGCTGATGGGCACCGACAAGCGCTCGGCCGCCGAGTTTTCCTTCTTTCTGGCGATGCCGACCATGGCCGGCGCGTTCGCCTATGATCTGTTCCAGAACCGCAACGTGCTGACCGCCGACGATGCGCTGATCATCGGGGTGGGGTTCGTCACCGCCTTCTTCGCCGCCGTGATCGTCGTCCGGCTGCTGCTCGACTATGTCTCGCGCTACGGATTTTCCCTGTTCGCCTGGTGGCGCATCGTCGTCGGCTCGGCCGGACTTCTGGGGCTTTGGCTCGTCGGCTGAGTAACGCTTTTGCGCGCTTTCAGCGCCCTGCGTCGGCCCGGTGCATGCGGAGCGCGCGGCTGACGCCGATCTTGTCGATGCGCTGGCCGTCCATGTCGAGCACCTCGAACCGCCAGCCGTCTGTCTCCAGAGCCTCGCCCTCGACGGGCAGGTGACGCAGCCGGTCCAGCATGAACCCGGCCAGCGTCTGGTAGGCGGGCCTTTCGGGCAGCGTCAGGCGAAACAGTTCGGCGGCCTCGTCGACCGGCATGGCGCCCTCGACCAGCCACGAGCCATCGGCCCGTTTGATCGCGTCGGGCTGCATGGTGCCGGCGTCCGAAAGAAACTCGCCGGCGATCGTCTCCAGAATATCGGCCGGCGTGATCAGTCCTTCGAAATGGGCGTTCTTGTCATGCACGAAGACGACGGGCGTCTCGGCGCGGCGGAGCCGTTCGAGGACCGTGAGCGCCGGCGCGTTCTCGAGCACCGCGTCGACGCGTTTGGCAAGCGCACCCGGATCGAGCCGCTCTCCGCCAAGCAGCGCCGTCAGGGCCGTGCGGGTGCGGATCACGCCGAGCACTGCGTCGAGGCTGCCCTCGGCGACCGGCAGGAAGGTGTGCCCGGTCGTCCTGACGCGCTCTTCCATCTCTTCGGCCGACGCCGTGGTGTCGATCCATTCGATGTCCGGGCGCGGCGTCATCAGGGAGGCGGCGCGACGGTCGGCAAGGCGCATCACGCCGGCGATCATCTGCCGCTCCTCGGCCTCGACGGTGCCGGTTTCCTCGGCCTGGGCGATCAGCGAACGGATTTCCTCGTCGGTGACGGTCTCTCGCGTCTCGCCGGCCTGACCGATCAGCCGCATCACCATCCGGGTGGAGGCCGCCAGCAGCCAGACCGCCGGTGCGGCCAGCCGGGCAAACAGCGTCATGACCGGCGCGACCAGGCACGCGATGGCCTCGGGGTTGCGCAGCGCCAGCGCCTTGGGCACGAGTTCGCCGATCACGACCGACAGGTAGGTGACGACGAGAACGATGACGCCGAAGCCCAGCGTCGCCGCGGTCGCCTCGGCAACACCCATGGCGATCAACGCGCCGGCGGCCGCCTCGCCGAACGTTTCGGCCGAAAAGGCGCCATTGACGATGCCGACCAGCGTGATGCCGATCTGCACCGAGGACAGGAACCGGCCCGGATTGGCGTTCAGGGCAACGGCGGCGTGGGCGCCCGGCCGTCCCTTCTCCGCAAGCGCGTCAAGCCGCGCCCGGTTGGACGACACGACGGCCAGTTCGGCCAGTGCGAAAAGGCCGTTGAGCGCGATCAGCGCGATGACGATGACGAGGCTGGTCAGCATCAGGCGATCACCTGCGGCGGCAATTCGATCAGCGGCGCCGGTTCCGCATTGGTCTTGTCCTTGTAACGGCACAGATCGGCGATCACGCACGCAACGCAATCGGGCTTGCGCGCCTTGCAGGTGTAGCGGCCATGCAGGATCAGCCAGTGATGGGCATGCAGCAGATACTCGTCCGGAATGACCCGCATCAGATTGGCCTCGACCTCGTCGGGCGTCTTGCCGGGCGCAAGTCCAATGCGGTTGGCGATCCGGAAGATGTGCGTGTCGACGGCGATCGCGGGGATCCCGAAGGCCATCTGCAGCACCACATTGGCCGTCTTGCGACCGACGCCGGGCAGGGTCATCAGTTTCTCGCGCGTGTGCGGCACCTCGCCGCCGAATTCGTCGACCAGCTTGCGCGACAGGGCGATCACATTTTTCGCCTTGTTGCGCCAAAGGCCGATCGTGCGGATGTACTCGCCGACCCTCTCCTCGCCGAGCGCCAGCATCTTTTCGGGCGTGTCGGCCACCTTGAACAGGTCGCGCGTCGCCCGGTTGACGCCGACATCGGTCGCCTGCGCCGACAGCGCCACCGCGACAACCAGCGTGTAGGGGTTCACGTGCGACAGTTCGCCTTTCGGCTCCGGCCGCTGTACCGAGAAACGGCGAAAGATCTCGCGCACTTCGTCGGGCGAATATTTCGAGCGCGGCAGGCGCCGGGCGCGCTTCTTTGCCTTTCCGGCCGATTTCGCCGCCGGCTTTTTCCCTTGGCTGACCGCCATGACCGCCTATAACCTCGCTTCATGTCCCCGAACGGAACCGACATAGAACCGACGGCGCCCGCCGAAAAGCCGGTTTTCGCGGCGGAACTGTTTCCGCACCGGTCACTGACACCCGGCGGCTTTGCGGTGCTGATGGGGTTTTTCGCCGCCATCTGCGCGGCCAATGCCGTGTTCTACTTCGCGCTCGGGGCCTGGCCGGTCGCCATCTTCATGATCGTCGACGTTCTCATCCTCTATGCGGCCATCCGCTTCAGCTTCCGCGCCGGCCGAGCGCGCGAGCAGGTCACCGTAACCCGTTCTGACGTGCATATTCGCAAGATCGCGCCGAACGGACGGCGGCAGGACCATCACTACAATCCGTTCTGGGCGCGGTTCCATGTCGACCGGCACCGGGAGATCGGGATCACCGCCATGCGGCTGACCGGCGAGGGCCGGGCGACGACGATCGGCGCGTTCCTCAACCCCGACGACCGCGAGAGCTTCGCGACGGCCTTTTCGCAGGCGCTCGCCACGGCGCGGCGCTGACGGCTCGGCACGTCAAGTTTCGGGTGGCGATCGGTCTCCGTAGCGGTCATATCGGCACCATGACATTGAGCCCGGTGACACATATGGCCGAACCGCACGCCGTCCTGACCCGCCCCGCCGCGATCGCAGACAATGATTACGAGATCGTCCGGCGGGTGATCGAGCACATTTCCGAACGCTGGCGCGACCAGCCTTCGCTCGAAACGCTCGCCGGCGATGTCGGCATGGAGCCGACGGCGCTGCAGAAGCTGTTCACGCGCTGGGCGGGCCTGTCGCCCAAGGCGTTCCTGCAAGCGGTGACCATCGACCATGCGCGCAGGCTTCTCGACGCGGACATGCCGCTTCTTGAAGCCTCCTACGAGCTTGGTCTTTCGGGGCCCGGACGGCTGCACGACCTGTTTGTCACGCACGAGGCGATGTCGCCCGGCGAGATCAAGGCGCGCGGCGCCGGCCTGACGATCCGCTACGGCTATCACGTCTGCCCGTTCGGCATCGCGCTGATCATGGTCACCGAGCGCGGCCTGTGCGGCCTCGCCTTCTGCGACGCGGGTGGCGAGGGCGCCACGTTCGACGACATGGCGGGCCGCTGGCCCTTCGCGGCCTTCGAGGAAGATTTGGGCGCGACCGCGCCCTATGCGGCGCGCATCTTCGCGCCCGGCACGTGGCGTCAGGACCAGCCGCTGCGCGTCGTGCTGATCGGCACCGATTTCCAGGTCAGCGTATGGGAAGCGCTCCTGAAGATCCCGATGGGCCGTGCCGAGGCATATTCGTCGATCGCCGACCGGATCGGCCGTCCCAAGGCCTCGCGCGCGGTCGGCGCGGCGGTCGGCGCGAACCCGATATCGTTCGTGGTGCCGTGCCACCGCGCGGTCGGCAAGTCCGGCGCGCTGACCGGCTATCACTGGGGCCTGACCCGCAAGCGGGCGATCCTGGGCTGGGAGGCGGGGCAGTTGGCAAGCGCATGAGCGCACGGTAGATTGTGGCCCGATGGAGCAAGATGGCGATGGCCCGAAGCTACACAGTAAAGGCGATTTGGGACGCTGACGCTAGCGTCTGGGTGGCCGACAGCGACATTGAGGGCCTGCATATCGAGGCACCGACGATCGATGAGTTCGAGGCCGTGCTGCATGAGGTCGCCGCCGAGATCGTTGCCGCCGACCATGTTACCGACGCCGATCTGGACAGGTTTGCCGCGCGCGACCTGATTCCGGCCATCATTTTCGTCCGGCCCGAGCGGGAAGCGGCGTAAGGTCAGAGGCGCCTGTCGCTGCCGGCCGACTTCGGAATTCCGTTTGCCGTGTGGCGGCTCTTCAGATTTCGCGGCACCACGAGCATCTTGCCGGTCTGCGCATGGCGCCATTTCTCATGGCTGGTTTCCAATAGGCATAGCCAAGCCCGGAAATGAGTGCCGTGACGGCCCCATAAAGGTCGCCGCCCAACGCGCCGATGCCGATCAGACGGCCGAGGCCCAAAGGCGCCAGCCGGCATAGCCGAACATGGCGGCCAGCAGCCCCTCGATGGCGCGGCGTGCTTTGCGATAGGCCGCCATCATCACCGGCGATGCGAAGACGAGCGCGTAGCCCTGGAAGATGACGGCACCGATCACCAGGCAGATGCCGAGCGTGACGATCAGGACCGGCGTGCCGCCACCGCTCGTCTGCGTGAGCGCGACGATGGCGATCCAGGCCAGAACCGCCTTGGGATTGGTCAGGTGCAACAGCGCGCCGCGGCCGAAATGGCCGGCGAGCGAGCGTGCATTGCTGGACGCGGCGGCGACCGGCTTTGCCGACAGCGCGCTGCGCAGGGACTTGAACGCCAGCCAGGCCAGATAGACCGCGCCGGCGATCTTGATCGCGGTCAGACCCCAGGCGATCGTGTTCAGCCAGGCCGACAGCCCGATGGCGGCCGCCGTCGCCCAGGTAAACGAGCCCAGTTGCACGCCGGCGGCAAACGCCATTCCCGCGGCGCGGCCGCGCGCCATGGCGGTGCCCATGATGCCCAGCGTCGCCGGCCCGGGACTGCCCGCCGCGACCGCAAACACGGCGAAGACCGCGACCATGGCGGGCCAGTGGGTCTGAAGCAGGGCGATGAGATCGGTCATGGCAGATATCCGTGGACGATGTCAGGAAAGCACACTCAGCGATCGAGGACCAGAAGCGGAAGCAGTCGACCGGTCGCGGACGACGAACGTTTCTCGCCGATCCGGACCGCGCCCATGCGCGTGTAGAAGGCTTCGGCGTTCGGGTCCGACAGGATCGTCAGCCGCCTCGCGCCCCTGTCGCGCGCAAGCGTCATGAGTGCGGCGAACAGCGCCGCGCCGATGCCTTTGCCCATGTGACCGGGGTCGACGAAGAAGACGCCGATCTCCCAGACTTCGTCACCCTCGTCGACGATCGCGGCAACGCCGGCCGGCAGAGCCCCATGTTCGGCAACCAGCACGAGACCATCGGCGATCCAGTCGGGATCGACGGTGAGTTCGCTCATCGCCCTGGCCATGAACGCGTCGTCATAGCCCCAGTGCGCCTTCGAGCGCACGCAGAGATCGGTCAGCACGCCGGCTTCGCCCAGCCGTGCCGGCCGGATCGTGAAGGGCGGCGTCAATGTGCCCCGGACATGTCGCCAAGGATCTCCTTGGCGGCGACCGTCGAATCGGCGTGCAGCCGGTAGACCATCGGCACGCCTGTGCCCAGGTTGAGCTTGGTGATCGTCTCGGTCGTGTGCCCGTCGAGCACCATGACGAGGGCGCGCAGCGAGTTGCCGTGCGCGGCGACCAGAACCGTCTGTCCGCGCAGCACGCGCGGCAGGATCTCGGTCATGTAGTAGGGCCAGACGCGCGCGCCGGTGTCGCGCAGGCTCTCGCCCTCGTCGCCCGGCGGCGGCACGTCGTAGGAGCGCCGCCAGATGTGCACCTGCTCCTCGCCCCACTTGGCGCGGGCATCGTCCTTGTTCAGGCCGGCCAGATCGCCATAGTTGCGTTCGTTGAGCGCCTGATCGTGGATCGTCTCGAGGTCGGACTGGCCGACCCCGTCGAGGATCATCTGGCAGGTGCGCTCGGCGCGCACCAGCACCGAGGTGAAGGCGATGTCGAACCTCATGCCGCGTTCGGCGAGCACCCGGCCGGCTTCCATGGCTTCCTCGATGCCCTGTTCGGTCAGGTCCGGATCGCGCCAGCCGGTGAACAGGTTCTTCTTGTTCCATTCGCTCTGTCCGTGGCGGACCAGGACCATCGTGCCGGACATGTCGGTTTCCTTTGTAAGTCGGTTGACTGAATCGTGTCTCGTCGGCGTCAGGTGAGCCCCAGGACGTCGCGCATCGAATAAAGGCCCGGCGCCTTGCCGCGCGTCCACAGAGCCGCCTTGACGGCGCCGCGCGCGAAGATCGCGCGGTCCTCGGCATAGTGGGTCAGTTCGACCCGTTCCCCGGCCCCGGCCATGATCACCGAGTGTTCGCCGACGACCGAGCCACCGCGCAGCGTCGCGAACCCGATCGCGCCGGCCGCGCGCGGTCCGGTGTGGCCGTCGCGCATGCGAACGGCATTGTGTTCGAGATCGATGCCGCGCCCGGTCGCGGCCGCCTGGCCGAGCAGCAGCGCCGTGCCCGACGGCGCGTCGACCTTGTGTCGGTGGTGCATCTCCAGCACCTCGATGTCCCAGTCCGACGCTTCGAGCGCGGCAGCCGCCTTTTCGACCAGCACGGACAGCAGGATCACCCCCATCGACATGTTGCCGGACTTGACGATCGGCGTCTTCTCGGCGGCGACGTGGATGTGGGCTTCATCGTCGGTGCTCATGCCCGTCGTGCCGATGATGTGGGCGATGCCGCGTTCGGCGGCCAAGTCGGCGAAGCTGCGCGTCGCCTCGGGCGCGGTGAAGTCGAGGATCGCCTCGGCGTCCTTGAACGCCACGTCCGGATCGGTTGCGACCGCGACATCGAGCGCACCGATGCCGGCCATCGTGCCCGCATCCTCCATGAACTCGTCCGCGCCCTCGCGTTCGAGCGCGCCCACCAGGCGGGCCTTGGGGTCTTCGGCGATGGCGCGGATCAGCGCCCGGCCCATACGCCCGCCCGCGCCGACGACGGCGATCGACAGGGGTTCGCTCATGCGCGTTCCTTCTCCGTTTCCGCAGCGTGCCCGCCAGGCTGGTCGGCCCCGCCGCCCAGCAGGTTGAGCCGCGCATAGAGCCCGCCCTTGCGGCTGGCAAGCTCGGCGTGCGTACCGGTCTCGACGACCTCGCCCTTGTCCATGACGATGATCCGGTCGGCCGAAACGATCGTCGACAGCCGGTGCGCGATCACGATCGTCGTGCGCCCGGCCATCACTTCCTCAAGCGCCTGCTGGACGAGCTTTTCGGATTCGTTGTCGAGCGCCGAGGTCGCCTCGTCGAGCAGCAAAATCGGCGCATTGCGCACGATGGCGCGGGCGATCGAAAGGCGCTGCCTCTGGCCGCCCGAAAGCGTGACGCCGTTCTCGCCGACCGGTGTGTCATAGCCCGCCGACTGCTCCATGATGAAGTCATGGGCGTTTGCCTGCCGGGCAGCCTCTTCGATCTCGTCGTCGGTCGCCTCGGGCCGTCCGTAGCGGATGTTCTCGCGGATCGTGCCCTCGAACAGGTAGGGCTGCTGGGAGACGAAGGCCATCTGGCCGCGCAGCGAGGCGAGCGTCACGCCGGCGATGTCCTGGCCGTCGATCGTGATCGTGCCGGCCTCGATGTCGTAGAAGCGCTGCAGTAGCGAGATGATCGTCGTCTTGCCCGCGCCCGACGGACCGACGATCGCGGTGGTCCGGTGCGCCGGCGCCTCGAAGCTCAGGCCGTGCAGCACCTTCGTGCCATCGGCATAGGAGAAGTCGACATCCTCGAACCGGACGGCGCCGCCGCTGACCTCCAGCGGCACCGCGTCGTGGCGGTCGCGCTGGCGCTCGGGCATGTCGAGGATCTCGTAGATCATCCGCGCATTGACCATGGCCTTTTCGAGATTGACCTTGAGCTGGCCGAGCCGCCGGGCCGGGTCGGCGGCCAGCAGCAGCGCGGTGATGAAGGCGAAGGTGGAGCCCGGCGGCTGGCCTTCGCTCACCGCGCGGATGCCCGCATAGGCGATGACGCCGGCGACGGCGAGGCCGGCGAAGACCTCGGCCGCCGGATTGACCCGCTCGGTGATCGCGGCGAGCCGGTCGGCCTTGGCGCGCGCATCGTCGATGATCGTGCCGATGCGCCGCGCCAGCCGGTCTTCCATCGTGAACGCCTTGACCACCGTGATGCCCTGCACCGATTCCTGCATCGTGCCGACCACGCGCGCGTTCAGTTCGACCGTCTCGCGCACGACGCTGCGCATGCGCGCGGTCACCCATGCGACCGCCAGAACCAGGATCGGCGCGACCGCCAGCACGATCAGCGACAGGATCGGGTCCATCGTCACCATGACGAAGACGAGCCCGATCAGCGAGACGAGATCGCGCCCGAGCGCGGTCAGGGTCAGCGACAGCACGTCGCGTATGCCATTGACGTTCTCGGCGATGCGGGCGGCCAGATGACCCGAGCGGGCTTCGGTGAAATAGTCCACGCCGAGCTTCATCAGCTTGTCGAAGACGCGCGTCTGGTAGCGGGCGACCAGATCGTTGCCGATGCGTGCCAGCACGACGGCCTGCACGTACATAGCAAGGCCGCGCACGAGAAAGACGCCCACCACCGTGCCCGAGATGATGAAGATCAGTTCGCCCCGCTGGCGCACGAAGATTTCGTTGACAACGTCCCGCGTGATCCAGGCGACGAACGCGGTCGTCAGACCGATCACCACGAGGCAGACGATGGTGAGGACGTAGTGTCGGGCGTATTCGCGGCCGTTCTCTTCGAGGATACGGCGCAGGACGGCGATCACGCCCTCGCCCAATCCGCCCCTGATGGCGGCGCTATCCTGCGACCCGTCGCTCATTGGCGGGCTATAGCGCGCGGCGCGGGCAAGCTCAACGCGTCCAATGCCTGCTCTCGAGGGCCACGCCGAAGCGCGAGGGCGTCCTTGCGTAGGCGGCAAGGCCCTCCATCGGCGCGCGGTCGTGCAGGATGGCGAAGACCGGCATTTCGCCGACGAGCGCCTCGTGCGGGGCCTTGTTGTCGAAGGCGGCGCGGAACCGTGTCTGATTGAAGAAGGGCAGGATCTTCTGGGTGATGCCGCCGGTCAGATAGACGCCCCCGCGCGCCATGAAGACCAGCGCCAGATCGCCGGCGACACGGCCTAGATATTCGGCGAACAGATCGAGCGTCTCGACCGCGTCTTCATCGCTGCCCGTCTCGGCGGCGTGCGTGACGTCAGACGGATCGTCGAAGCGCGGCGCGTTTCCGTTGGCCCGCGCGACGGCGCGGTAGAGGTTGACCATGCCGCGCCCGCACAGGACCTGTTCGCCCGACACGCGCCCGCCTATCCGTTCGAGATGCGCGAACACTTCGCCGTCGCGCTCGGTCTGCGGGCCGAGATCGACATGCCCGCCCTCACCGGCGACCGGGATCCAGGTGCTCGCCGCGTGCACGAGGCCGGCGACGCCAAGCCCCGTGCCGGGCCCGATGACGACCCGGTGCGCGGCGGGATCGCGTTCGCCGCCACCGATCTGGCGGAGCTGATCGTCCTCGAGCGCGACGACGGCGAGCGCCTGGGCCTCGTAGTCGTTCAGCACGACGACCTCGTCGAACCCCAGATCGGCGATCATCCGGCGCGGATAAACCACCCAGTCATTGTTGGTCAGGTCGATCGCGTCGCCGTCGGTGGGGCCGGCGACGGCCAGCACGGCGCTGCGCGGCATCAGCGAGGTGTGGTCGAGCACATGGTTCTGGATCGCCGCGTCGAGGCTTTCGAAGTCGCGCGTGCGGATCGTCTCGAACGCCTTGGGTTCGGCATTGGCATCGACCAGGATCGAAAAGCGCGCATTGGTGCCGCCGATGTCGGCGATCAGGATCGGAAAGGGCAGGACGAACGGGCTGGTCGAGCTAGGCATGGGCCTTTTCCGTGTGTTGGGCCAGAAGCGCGTTGAGAAGAATTTCGGCGGTGGCGCCGTTCAGCGCCATCGGTATGTCATAGACGATCGCCAGCCGCATCAGGGCCTTGACGTCGACATCGTGCGGCATCGGCGTCAGCGGATCGACGAAGAACACCAGCGCGTCGATGCCCCCTTCCGCGATCATGGCGCCGATCTGCTGGTCGCCGCCCAGCGGGCCGCTGCGCAGCCGTGTCAGATCGAGCGTCGGAAGCGCCTCGGCGATGCGGCCGCCCGTCGTGCCTGTCGCCACCAGCCGGCAGCGTGACAGAAGCTCGGTGTGGCGGCGGGCGAACGCAACCATGTCGTCCTTCTTCTGGTCGTGCGCGACCAGGGCGATGGTGAGGGCATCGGACATGGCGTGTTCAATCGATTTAGTGGACGCGCCGGTCTTAGACCGTTTGCCGCGGGCTTGAAAGGTGCACGGCCATCTTTTTTGACCCGCGGTTCATGCGATCGCCTGTCCCGCTCAGCGCGCCGGACGCGGCGCGGGCACCGGAAGACGCCCTGTCGCCGGCAATGCGGCACGGCCCGGCGCCGCCGATGCCGCCACCGGCACCGCCGAGGCGATCATGGCGAGCTGGTCGAAGCCGGCGGAGTAGGTGGCCAGATCCTCCGATGCCGGACGCGGCGCGGCCAGCACCGAGCGGCACGCATTCGGCAGGTCGGCGAGCGTCTTTTCGCGGCGCGGCGCCGGCTTGGCGCCGGGCTTGGGTGTCCAGGGCTCGTCCGTGAACCACCAGTCAAGCGAGGCGTCGCAGCCATTGC
Source organism: Roseitalea porphyridii (assembly GCF_004331955.1). Classification (NCBI taxonomy): domain Bacteria; kingdom Pseudomonadati; phylum Pseudomonadota; class Alphaproteobacteria; order Hyphomicrobiales; family Ahrensiaceae; genus Roseitalea; species Roseitalea porphyridii. The sequence continues at coordinate 270,487 of NZ_CP036532.1, forward strand.
CAGACGCGGGCACCGGGTCCTGCGGGCGGCAATTGGGCGAATCGGCCGGGCACTTCATGCGGATGTGGAAGTGATAGTGATGGCCGTAATAGGGCCGCAGCTTGATCATCCAGGCATCGTTGGCGCCGTTGTCGCCATAGGCCTCGCACATCGCCTTCTTGATGCCCGGATGGATGAAGATGCGCTCGACTTCGCGATAGGAGGCCGCCCGCCGCAACAGCCGTGCGTGTTCCGGTGTCCAGATGTTCGGATCGACGTTGAGCGTACCGTTCTTGAGCACGGAGACGGCGCTGATGTTCGCGCGTTCGGATCGCGTCAGGCGCCGGTCGGGCATCTTGGTCAGCCAGATGTCGGCGTCGAGCCCGATCTGGTGCGAGGCATGGCCGGTGAGCATCGGGCCGCCGCGCGGCTGCGAGATGTCGCCGACCAGAAGGCCGGGCCAGCCATCGTTGGCGGCCTCCTCGGACAGGCGCTGGACCAGCGCGATCAGGTCGGGATGGCCCCAGCGGCGGTTGCGCTCGAGCCGCATGGCCTGCCAGCGGGGGCCGTCCACGGGCATCGCCACCGCGCCGGCGATGCAGCCGTTCGAATAAAAACCGTGCACCTTCGATTGCGTCGCCGCCGGAAGCGGCATGCTGCCGAAGAGCTGCTTGGCCGGCTGTTCGGCCTGCGCCGCGCCTGCGATGAAGGCCGTTGCAACCGCTGCAAGGACCGCCGCGACCGCCCGTGATCGCCACATGGTCAGGAAAAAGGCCATCGCCGCGCCTCCCGCGCTGGTTTCCCGTCTGGCCCAGAGACTATCGTGATTTGCGCGGCGCGCCAAACCGCCGCGCTGTTGTCGTTTTCGCCGTGCAGTAAGGGATTGTTTTCGTCATCGGGCTATGACCGTGCCATGAAAGCCGACACCGAAAGCAGCGCCGGCAGGAACCGCATGCTGGCACCGCGCCCGGCGCGCACGCGCCTGGGCCGCCTCTTCAGCTTCGCGTTCGCGGGCGGCAGCGGCTTCGTCATCGATGTCGGCGTGCTCTACCTGTTGATGCTCTACACCCCCCTTGGCCCGTTTACCGCGCGCATCGTCTCGATCGGCTGCGCGATGGCCTCGAACTTCATGGTCAACCGTACCTTCACTTTCGGAGCGAGCGGTCGGCACGTGGTCGCCGAGGGCGCGCGCTATTCGTCCATCGCGCTGGTCGGCGCGGGGCTCAACTACCTCATCTATGCCGGGCTGCTGCTCGCCTTTCCCGCGCTCGCCCCGTTCTGGGCGACCTTCGTCGCCGTGGGCGTCGTCGCCGTCTTCTCCTATCTCGGCTATGCGCGCTTCGTCTTCGGGGGCGGCGAGAAGGCTTAAATCCGCCGCGGAACACCCCATATCTCCGGCATGGCCTTCGCATTCTTCGAGCACACGCACGCGATCCATCGTCGCCACCGGGCGCTGAACCGGCTGCACACGCTGCTGCTGGTCGGCGGTTCGCTTGCGCTGCTCGCGGTGACGGCGTGGGCGATCGCCGGCGGTGTCGGGGTCATCTACGCGCTGATCTTCGGCGGCATCAGCCTGATCGCCGCGCGTCGGGTCTCGCCGTCAATGGTGCTGCGCATGTACAAGGCGCGCGAAGTGGGGCCGAACCGGTTTCCGGTGGGCTACCGGCTGGTAAAGGATCTGGCGCAGCGCGCCGGGCTCGACCGCGCGCCGACGCTCTACGTGGTTCCCTCGCGCATGATGAACGCCTTCGCCGTCGGTCGGCCGGACCGTTCGGCGATCGCCGTGACCGACGCGCTGGTGCGCGGCATGACGACGCGCGAACTGGCGGGCATCCTGGCCCACGAGATGACCCACATCCGCAACGACGACATCAAGGTGATGAGCCTGGCCGACGTGGTCTCGCGCCTGACCTCGACGCTCTCCACGGTCGGCATCATCGCGGTGCTGTTCAACCTGTCGGGCTTCTTCCCGACCGTGCCCTGGCTCGGCATCCTGGCGATGATCGGGGCGCCAACGATCGGCGCCCTTCTCCAGCTCGCCCTGTCGCGCACCCGCGAGTTCGACGCCGACTATGGCGCGGCGATGCTGACCGGCGATCCGGACGGGCTGTCCTCGGCGCTGGCCAAGCTGGAGGCCGTGCACCGCCGTCGGCTCGAAGCGATGATGCTGCCGACCGGCCGGATGGCCGAGCCCTCCATGCTGCGGTCCCACCCGCCCACCGACGAGCGCATCGAGCGGCTGCAGGCGCTCAAGCCGACCATGGTCGCCCCGACCGTTCCGACCAACCGTCCGGCCCGCCTGGTTCCCGACCGCATCGGATCCTCGCCCGTGCCGAAAATCCCCCGTCGCACGAGCCGGCGCGAGGAGGAACTGCTGCGCGACTGGTTCTCGTTCGCCGCCAGCCGGCCGCATGTCGCGCCCGTCGCCGACGGGCCGGACGCGGACCGACCCTGTTGCGCCGATCCGCTGCATCCGCCCCAGGGTGATGGTCCGCGCATCCGCATTGGCCGGGGCGGCGTCTGGTGGTGATCAGACCGGCTCGGTCCGTCCCGAAGCGGCGGCCCGGTAGATCGCGTCGATCGCGCGCTGGTTGGCAACCGATTCTTCAAGCGTGAACACGGGCACGTCTTCCCCCCGCGTGCGCCGCACGAATGCATCGACCTGGTGCTGGTATTGCTGCACGCCCGGAAAGGCGAATGTCTCGGCATGGCGGTGATCGGCACTGTGAACGGTGACGCGGTCGGCATCGTAGACGCCGGCGTTGAACGGCGTCCGGACTTCGATGAAGCCCTTGTCGCCATGAAAGACCATCTCCTGCCGCTGGGCGAGTTGGGTGCCGACATAGAACCCCAGGTCGAACCCTTCGAACCGCATCGTCACGTTCGCGAAGATGTCCGTGCCGAACGCGGCGTCGCGATCGATGGTGGCTGCGACACTCTGCGGTTCGGTGCCCGTCACGAACCGGGTCGCGACGGTCGGATAGACGCCGATATCGGGCAGGGCGCCACCGCCCAGTTCGCGCCGGTTGCGCATGTTGTCGCCGTCGCGGTTGAAGTAGGAGAATGCGCCCTGGACCATGCGCAGTTGGCCAATGGCGCCGCCGCCGATCAGATCGCGCACCTTCAGCCATTGAGGATGGTAAGTGATCATGAACGCTTCGGAAACGAGCACGCCTGCCGCGTCGCGCGCTGCGATCACCGGATCGATGTCGTCGGCCTTCAGCGCCAGCGGCTTTTCGACCAGAACGTGCTTTCCCGCCTTCGCGGCCTTGATCGCCCATTCGACATGGGTCGAGGTCACGGTGGGTATGTAGACGCCATCGACCGCGTCGCTTTCGAGAAGCGCTTCGTAAGTCCCGAAAGCATGGGCGATGTTGAACCGGCGCGCGAACGCGTCGGCCCGCCCGGCATCGCGGCTCGCGACGGCGGCCACGATGCCCGTCTCGCTTTGCTGGATCGCCGGCACCACCTGCTCGCGGGCGATCTTGGCGGTCGACAGAATTCCCCAGCGGAACATGGTCTCAGGCCCCGTTTGGGTTCGCGCGATCGCGGATTTCGGCAAAGGTCCAGTCGACCTTCAGGTCGCCGTTCTCCCAGACCGGCCGCATCAGGTTTTCGCGATCGCCCAGATCCTTGAGCGGCACGGCGACAGGCGCGCCGTCTTCCATCACCACCGCCTGCCGGTAGCGCTTGGAGGCCTTGCCCGGGTCGGTCTTGGGGTCTTTCGAGATGCCGTGCCAGTTGCCGCCCGCGTCCTGGCGGGCATTGGCCTTCATGGCAAAGCGCAGCGTATCGCGATTGACCTTCTGCAACAGCCCGGCGCCCATGCCGAAGGCAAGGTTTTCCGCCGACCAGCCGCGCTCGGCCATCGCCTCGAGCAGCACGCGGATCGTGCGCGGGTTGATGCCGTCGCCCTGGATGACGCGCACGCACGGCGCCAGCACCTTGTAGCCCTTGGAATTGACCGAAAAGCCGAAGATCTCGCCGAGCATCTCGATCGTGTCGATCGGCACGCGCGTAGCATCGCCCGAATCGGGCCGGACGACCAGCGTGCCCTTCATCGCCTTGACCTTGTCCTTGAGCTGGCCGCCCCAGATCGTCTGCACGGCGCGGAACAGATCGTAGCTGTCGGAGACGACAGCCACCAGTTTACCCTCGCCGTCGAACTGGTCGATCATGTTCTCGTAGGCGGCCGCCTCGCGCTCCTCGCCCCAGCTCGTCATGGTCGAGTGCTCGGCGGCGGGGATCGAAAAGCCGGCCATCGGCTCGTGATAATATCTGCGCGCGGCGACGAGGCTCGCCACCGTATCGGTGCCCAGAAAACTGACCAGATGCGCCACGCCGCCAAGGCCGGCCTGTTCCTGGCTGGTCGCGCCGCGCGCGCCGAAATCGTGCAGCCGGAACGGCAGGACGGGGCCGGGATCGTCGCAGGTGCGCGCCAGCGCCTCGGCGATCATCTGGCGCACATGCCAGGAAACGGTGGCGACGGTCGACGGATACCAGACCGCGCGCAGCAGCGAGGTTTCAAGGAAGGTCGGCAGCCAGAAGAAATCGGGGTCGGTGTTGCGCACCTGCACCATCGGCGTGCCCGCCGGCACGATCATGCCTTCGGGCAGCGCCTCGATCATCAGCGGCAGATAGCCGCCATGGCGCTCGACCAGCCTCTCCCAGCCGGTTCGGTTGAAGGGCAAGCCGTGCGCCGTGACCAGCTCTTCGGCCTCGTCGATGTGAGCGCGCGTGACCGGCTGCGACAGATATTCCTTCAGGAACATCTGCAGGCCGAAAAACAGCGTGTTGTCATACTCTCCGCCGCGCCGCGATTCGATATAGGCCGAAATACCCGCCGTCTCGGGCGGGTACTGCGCGAAATGGGAGTACTTGTAGCTGTCCGTGTTGAGGATGAAGTTCATGACCGGCTCCGCCCGATGCAGGACAGCCTTGTGTCAGAGGCGTCGGCAAGGGGCAAGGCGCATGAAGCCCCGATCCGTACGGTCGACGCGCCAACGGCCGCGATCGTGATGCGCATTTCGACAAATCACGACATGTGCTACATGTCTTTCACCATCGACATCGAGGAACGACGTCATGAAGTCCGTATCCGTGCGAATCGACGACGACATCAAGGCGCGCTGGGAGCGCCTCTCCGATGAGCATGGGCTCAACGCCAGCCATCTGATGCGTCAGGCGATCGTCGAGAAACTGGAAGAACTCGAGGATTTCTACACGGTCCGCCAGCGCCTGTCGGAACCGTTCGACCCGGTTCCCGACGAAGATGTGTGGAAGCGGGCCGGTCTTGCGGATTGAATGGCATCCGGAAGCCGTCGAAGAACTCATCGCGCTCTCCGAGCCCGATCAGCGGCGCATCAGGAAGGCTCTCCACGAACTCGCCGGGATCGATGACGCGAGAAAGCGCCTTGTACCCTATTCGGGCAACCTCAAGGGGTTCTGGAAGCTGCGATGCGGCGACTTTCGGCTGGTATGCGAACTGACCCGACGCGGTGGTCAGGTAGTGCTCATCATACACCTGGCCCATCGCAGCCGTGTCTATTCCAAGCGAGGAACCCGGACGGTCCGCTCCCGATCGGCCGGGTAGGTGTTCGCTGCTAAGACCGCAAAACACCGCCCGTCGCCTTTGCGACGCTGGCGACGATCTTGCCGCTCAGCGACTCGAAATCCTCGTCGGTGAGGGTGCGCTCGGTCGGCTGGATCTCCACTTCCAGCGCCACCGACTTGCGGCCGTCGCCCAGCGAAGCGCCTTCGAACACGTCGAACACGTTGACGCCGGCGATGAGCTGCTTGTCGGCGGACGACACGGCACGAATCAGTTCGTTCGCGGCAACGCCCGCATCGACGACGAAGGCGAAATCGCGCGTCACCGCCTGATAGGGCGAAACGTCGAGGCGCGGCCGGGTGCGCGTCGCCTTGCGCTTGGATTCGGGGATCGCATCCAGGAACACTTCGAAGCCGCAGAGGGGCCCCTTCACGTCGAGCGTCTCGAGCGTTCCGGGGTGGAACTCGCCGAAATGGCCCAGCACCATCTTCGGCCCCAGCCTGATCACGCCCGAACGGCCGGGATGGTACCAGTCCGGCGCGCCGCGTTCGATCTGCACCTTTTCGACCGGCGCGCCCGCCGCTTCGAGCGCGGCCAGCGCGTCGGCTTTCGCATCGAACACGCCGACCGGATCGGCATGACCGTCCCAGGCACGGCCCGGCCCGGTGAGCTTCGCCGTGCCGCGGCGGACGCCGCTGGCGACACGCTTCTGATCACCCGGCGCATCGCCCAGATAGATGCCCGCCACCTCGAACAGGGCGACATCGCCATGGCCGACATTGGCGTTGCGCTGCGCCGCCGCCAGCAGGCCCGGCAGCAGCGAGGGGCGCATGTCGCTCATCTCCTCGGAAATCGGGTTGGACAGTTTCAGCGCGGCTGCGCCGCCGCCGAACGCCTCGGCATGGGCGGCCGGAATGAACGACCAGGAGACCGCCTCCATCATGCCGCGCGCGGCAAGTGCCCGGCGTGTATCGCGGGTGCGCATCTGTCTGGTGGTCAGGATGCGGCCCGGCACGCCGTCAAGACGCGCCAGCGGCACGGGCGCGATCTTGCCCACACCGTGAATGCGCATGACCTCCTCGACCAGATCGGCCTTGCCCTCGATGTCCGGCCGCCAGGACGGCACGGTGACGGTGGCGGTCTCGCCGCTGGCGTCCACGGCAAATCCGAGGCTTTCGAGGATGGCGGTGCTTTCGGCCCTGTCGACATCGGCGCCGGTCAGCCGTCCGACCTCGGCGAACGGGAACGAAACTTGCTTCGGCTCGTGGCCCCGATAGCCCTCGACGCGCGTTTGAGACGGCGTACCGCCGCACAGATCGAGCACCATGCGGGTTGCCAGTTCGAGGCCCGGCACCATGAATTCGGGATCGACGCCGCGCTCGAACCGGTAGCGCGCATCGGTGATGATGGAAAGATCGCGGCCGGTACGGGCGACGTTGCGCGGGTTCCACAGCGCCGATTCGATCAGAACGTCGGTCGTGCCCTCGTCGCAGCCCGAATGCTCGCCGCCCATGATACCGGCGATGGATTCGGGCCCCTTGTCGTCGGCGATCACGCACATGTCCTCTGTCAGCGTGTAGTCGCGGCCATCGAGACCAAGGATCGTCTCGCCGTTTTGCGCCCGGCGCACGACAAGGTCGCCTGCGACCTTCTTGGCATCGAACACGTGCAGCGGCCGGCCCCAGCCGAAGGTGACATAGTTGGTGATGTCGACCAGCGCGTTGATGGGACGCAGGCCGATGGCGATCAGCCGCTGCTGCATCCACTGCGGCGACGGCCCGTTCCTGACGCCGCGCACCAGCCGCAGCGCGAAGCCGGGGCACAGGTCCGGCGCCTCAATGGTCACGCCGACCGGGCAGGCGCCGTCGCCGGCGACCGGCTCTGCCGGAACCTGTTTCAGCGTGCCCAGCCCGGCGGCGGCCAGATCGCGGGCGATGCCGGCAATGCCCGTGCAGTCGGGCCGGTTCGGCGTCAAGCCGATCTCGATCACCGGATCGTCGAGCCCGGCATAGGCGGAGAACGAGGTGCCGACCGGCGCGTCGTCGGGCAGATCGATGATGCCCTGATGGTCGTCGGACATCTCAAGCTCGCGCTCCGAGCACATCATGCCGAAGCTCTCGACACCCCTGATCTTGCCGACCGACAGTTCCAGATCGATGCCCGGCACATAGGTGCCCGGCGCGGCGAATGCGCCGATCATCCCAGCGCGAGCGTTCGGCGCTCCGCACACCACCTGCACCGGCTTGCCGTCGCCGGCATCGACCGTCAGCACCTTGAGCTTGTCGGCGTCGGGATGCTTTTCGGCGGTCAGCACGCGGGCGATGGTGAACGGCGCGAACCGGCTCTTGTCGTCGAGATGCTCGACCTCGAGGCCGATCATGTCGAGCGTGTCGACGATCTCGGCAAGCGTTGCGTCCGTGTCGAGATGGTCCTTGAGCCAGGACAGGGTCAGTTTCATCGGTTCGGTCTTTCGGTGATGGGGTCAGGCGGCTTGATCGGGCGCTTTCGCGTTGGGTGCCTTCCAGCCCAGCAACAGGGCTTTGATCGATACGCCCTCGTCGATGGCTGGCCACCAGATGCCGCTGTACTGAAGCTCCACCTCGGCGCGCTCGGCTTCCGAGGCTTGCTCCAGGTAGGGATACCACCACAAGGGCGCGCGGATCTGGCGGCCATCGGCCAGCGTGGCGAAGACGTACTGGTCGTCGCACCAGGCGGCAACCGGGCGTGTTCCTTCGGTCTCAAACTCCAAAGAAGTCATTCCACGATCCAATCCAATCGTTCCGATGGTCCGAGACAACCGCAAGAAGTCGACTGAGCTCCTGCTCGCTATAGCCGCGATTGTAGGCAACACTCAAATCACGCAACCACACTTTCGCGGCCTTGTCGCCCTTGATGACATGGACGTGCGGCGGTTCCGGTCCATCGGAGGCATAGAAGCGGAACTTGTGCCCGCGCCAGATCAGCAGTGTCGGCATGTCACCGGCTCAGCCCTCCGAACAGCGTCGGCATGTCGAGCGGGCGGAAGCCGTAATGGCTGAGCCAGCGCACGTCGGCGTCAAAGAACGCGCGCAGGTCCGGCATGCCGTACTTCAGCATTGCCAGGCGATCGATGCCGATGCCCCAGGCAAAGCCCTGATAGACGTCCGGATCGAGCCCGCCGGCGCGCAGCACATTCGGATGGACCATGCCGCAGCCAAGGATCTCCATCCAGTCATTGCCCTCGCCGAAGCGTACCTCGCCGGGCCTTGACCGGTCGCACTGGATGTCGACCTCGAGGCTCGGTTCGGTGAACGGGAAGTAGGACGGCCGGTAACGCATGGCGACCTCGTCCACCTCGAAGAACGCCTTGCAGAACGTTTCGATGGTCCATTTCAGATGCGCGACCGTCGTCACCTCGTCGACCACCAGTGCTTCGAGCTGGTGGAACATGGGCGTGTGGGTGGCGTCCGAATCGTGCCGATAGGTCTTGCCCGGAATGGCGACACGGATTGGCGGCTTCTGCGCTTCCATCGTGCGCATCTGAACGGGCGATGTGTGCGTGCGCAGCACCTTGCGCTCGCCATCCTCGCCCGGCGCGAGGAAGAAGGTGTCGTGCATTTCGCGCGCCGGATGGTCGGGCGGGAAGTTGAGCGCGGTGAAGTTGTAATAGTCCGTCTCGATGTCCGGCCCTTCGGCGATGGCAAAGCCCATGTCCGCGCAAATCGCGGTGATCTCGTCGACCACCTGGGTGATCGGGTGGATGCGGCCGGTCTCGACGGGCGATGGCCGCACCGGCAGGGTGACGTCGACGGTCTCCTCGGCCAGCCTCGCCTCGATGGCGGCGGCACGCAGTTCGGCCTTCCGGTCGGCGATCGCCTCGGTCACGCGCGCCTTCAGCCCGTTCAGCGCCGGACCCATCACCTGCCGCTCTTCCGGGCTCATCCTTCCGAGCGTCTTCATCCGCTCGGAGACCGCGCCCTTCTTGCCGATGGCGGCGACGCGCACCTGTTCGATCGCCGCCTCGTCGGATGCGGCGGCAATGTCGGCCATCAGGTCCCGTTCCAGCTCCGAAAGGTCATCGGAAGCGGTTTCGCTCATCGCGTTCATGGCAGATCTCGTTGATGGTTTCGGCGTTGGTTTGTCACAGTCGTCAAGCAAAGAAAACCCGCGTCCGGCGTTGGCCAGAAGCGGGTTCTCAAACAGGTGTCGATGCGTTGAGAAGCGCGCTGGCCTAGCGGACAGCGGCCTCAAATGCGCCGGGCGTGGTGTTCTTGAGGTAGGCCAGTTCGGACTTGGCCTTCTCGGCGACCGCGGCGAACGCGGCCGGCTCGTGGATTGCCATGTCCGAGAGCACCTTGCGGTCGATCTCGACGCCGGCCTTGTTCAGCCCGTCGATCAGCCGACCATAGGTCAGGCCATGCTCGCGGGCGGCGGCGTTGATGCGCTGGATCCACAGCGAGCGGAAATTGCGCTTTCTGGCCTTGCGGTCGCGATAGGCGTACTGGTCGGCCTTCTCGACGGCCTGCTTGGCCACCCGGATGGTGTTCTTGCGCCGGCCGTAATAGCCCTTGGCGCTCTTCAGAACCTTCTTGTGCTTGGCGTGTGCGGTCACGCCGCGTTTGACGCGTGCCATGGTCTTTGTCCTCGATCCTTGCGTTCGCTCTGCGACTCAGCCGCCATAGGGCATGTGTTTCTTGACGATCCTGCCGGCCGGTTCGGACAGCGTGTCCATGCCGCGCGCGTCGCGGATGAACTTGTTGGACCGCTTGATCATGCCGTGCCGCTTGCCCATCGGGGTGTATTTCACCTTGCCCGTGGCGGTCAGCTTGAAACGCTTCTTGACCGAAGCCTTGGTCTTCAGTTTGGGCATTTTGCTCTCCATTTGCGTGTGCGCGCCAGTTCACCCTTCGGCGAACGCTCCACGAGGCCGTCCGGAAACCGGACCGCGATCGGATGATCGCTGCTCGTTTCGCCCGAATTGTCGATGACGTGCTGATCGTTCAGCATTCATGGATCGACACGGCATGCCCTGCCGGCCGATCCGGACCGCGCGGCTATAGACTCGATCGCCCGGTGATGCAAGCCTGCGCACAAAGGAGGAACCCATGAACGCCGACGCACCCAAACGCTTTCTCGACAAGGCCTATTCGGTCCGATCGGACGAGGAGACGCGCGCGCTCTATGATCGCTGGGCGGAAGTCTATGACGAGGAACTGTCCGAGAACGACTACCGTCAGCCACAGCGCTGCGCCGAGGCGCTCGCTGCCCTGGTGCCGCCGCGGTCCGGGACCGAAGTGCTGGACGTCGGCTGCGGTTCGGGCCTGTCAGGCATTGCCCTGCACGCGGCCGGCTACGGGGTGATCGACGGCTGCGACTTCTCGACCGGAATGCTCGAGAAGGCACGCCTTTCGGGCGCCTACCGCCGCCTGTTCGAGGCCGACCTGAACGCCCCGCCGCTCGACGCGCCCGATGCCGCCTATGACGCGGCGACGTGCGTGGGGGTGTTCTCCTTCGGCCATGTCATGCCCGATGCGCTCGACGACATACTGCGGGTCGTCAGGGCCGGCGGCGGGCTGGTCATCGGCCTGAACGACAAGTTCTACCAGGACGGCGCGCTGACGGCGAAGCTCGATCGGCTCGAGCGCGACGGGCGCATCGCCGACCGTAAGGATGTCCATGGAGAGCATATCGTCGGCACGGGCCTGACCGGCTGGGTGATCTCGGCGCGCAAGGCGGCCTGACCTGCCCGGCGGGCCGACGGGTAAAGACGCCAGCATGAAAAAAGGCCCGCCGCCGGCGAGCCTTTCGGTTTCGCAGTCGGGACGGCGCGCCTATTTCGGCGCAAGCACCATCATCATCTGACGGCCTTCCAGCTTCGGTTCGGCCTCGACCTTGGAAATGTCCTGCACCTCCTCGCGCACGCGTTGCAGAAGCTGCATGCCGAGCTGCTGGTGGGCCATCTCGCGGCCGCGGAAGCGCAACGTCACCTTCACCTTGTCGCCCTCCTCGAAGAAGCGTTTGACCGCCTTCATCTTCACCTCGTAGTCGTGGGTGTCGATGTTCGGCCGCATCTTCACTTCCTTGACCTCGACGGTCTTCTGTTTCTTGCGGGCGGCGGCGGCCTTCTTCTGCTGCTCGTATTTGAGCTTGCCCAGATCGAGGATCTTGGCGACAGGCGGCTTGGCGTTGGGAGATATGAGAACGAGATCGAGGCCGGCCTCGTCGGCCATGCGCCTTGCATCACGCGTTTCGGTCACACCCCTGTTGTTGCCATCGGAATCGATCAGCTGAACTTCAGGTTCGCGAATGTCGTCATTGGCAGGGGGACCGGATTTCTGGGGCGGGGGCGCTCTGAATGGTCTGCGAATGGTCGTAGTCTCCTGATTGTTGACCGGAAGGGTTCAGGCCCGGCACGCGCTGGGCGCCGCCCGAGCCGGCGAGTCCATAGCATGAAGGTGCCCGGAAATCATCCGCTTTCCGGCGGCACGCCTTCACAGGACGCGACAAAGCGCACATAAGGACGCCCGCGCGGTTTGAAAAGCGTCCGGAGGGGACCAATGGACATTCAGCGGCTCGACGTCGACGGCGCCCCCATCGCCGTTCGCCATCGTGACGGCGGGGCGCCGGGCTTCGTCTGGCTGGGTGGCTACCGCTCCGACATGGACGGCACCAAGGCGGTCGAACTCGATCGCTGGTGCGGCGAACGGGGCCTGGCCTGCACGCGGTTCGACTATTCCGGTCACGGCCAGTCGGGCGGCGACTTCAGGGACGGAACGATCTCGCGCTGGCTCGGCGAAGCGATGGCGGTCGTCGACGCGTTCGCGCGCAAACCGGTCATTCTTGTCGGCTCGTCGATGGGCGCCTGGATCGCGCTGCGCATGGTCCAGGAGCTGAACACGGGCCTCCAGAGCGACCCGGTCGCCGGCCTGTTGCTGCTGGCGCCCGCGCCCGACTTCACCTCGGAGCTGCACGAGCCGCACCTGACCGATGCGCAGCGGCGCGATCTCGACGAGAAGGGGTTCTTCGCCGAGCCGACACCCTATGGACCCGATCCGAACATCTTCACCCGGGCGCTGTTCGAGGACGGCCGCGAGAACCGCGTCATGACCGACCCGATCGACACGTTCTGCCCGGTGCACATCATTCAGGGGCAGGCCGATCCGGACGTTCCGTGGCAGCACGCCCAGCGCCTGTTCGAGCTTCTGTCGAAGGACGATGCGGTGATCGGCTACGTCAAGGACGGTGACCACCGCCTGTCGCGGCCGCAGGACATCGCGCTGATCGTCAAGGCTGCCGGCGCGCTTGCCGACCAGGTGGGCGCGCGCTGACACATGTTGCGGCTGACCACCCTGTCCTCGGCGCTCGTCGCCTCCTTCGTCGGCTTCGGCGGCACGATGGCGCTGGTGCTCGGCGCGGCGCAATCGGTCGGCGCGACCGAGGCGCAGACGGCAAGCTGGATCACCGCGATCGCCATCGCCGTGGCGCTCGAGACGTTGATCCTGTCGGTCTGGTTCCGCATGCCGATCATCGCGGCGTGGTCGATCGCCGGCCTTGCGCTTGTGACGGCGAGCACCGGCTACACCATGAACGAAGCGGTCGGCGCGTTCGTCGCCGCCGGCCTGCTGACCGTCGCCACCGGCCTGTTCCGGCCGCTGATGCGGGCCGTCGAGGCGATCCCCGGCGCGATCTCGGCGGGCATGTTGGGCGGCATCCTGTTGCCTTTCGTCGTCGCAGGCGCGCAGGCCGCGACGGTCGATCCGGCCTTCATCCTGCCGCTGGCGGCGGGCTTCTTCGTGTTGCGGGTCTGGGATGCCCAGCTTGCGGTGATCGGGGTGCTTTTCGCCGGGGTGGGGTGGGCCCTCCTCGGCGGCATGGCCGACGCGCCGATCGCCGTCGAGATGTCGGCGCTGACCTTCACCATGCCGGAAATCTCGGTCGGCTCGTTCTTCGGCCTCGCGGTGCCGCTCTATATCGTCACCATGGCCTCGCAGAACCTGCCGGGGCTCGCCGTGCTGCGCGCCGACGGCTATCGCCCGCCGGCCGGCCCGGTCATCGCGGTGACCGGGATCGGCTCGACATTGACCGGCTTCGCCGGCGCTTCGTCGACCAATCTCGCCGCCGTCACGGCGGCCATCTGCACCGGCCCGGACGCCCATCCCGACCCGGAAAGACGCTGGGCCACCGGCGTCTGGTACGGGCTGATCTACTGCGTGTTCGCCGTCTTCGGCGCCTCGCTGGTCGCCCTGGTCGCGACCCTGCCCGAGGCTCTGATCGCCCTCGTGCTCGGCATCGCGCTTCTGGGCCCGCTCGCCAACTCCACCCGCATCGCCGTCGCCGACGAAAAGGACCGCATCGCGGCCATGACGACCTTCGCCGTCACCGCGTCGGGGATCGTCTTCTTCGGCATCGGCGCGGCCTTCTGGGGGCTCCTCATGGGGCTGGCGGTGCATTTTCTTTCGCGCCTAAGGGGCTGAACCTTAACGCGATTTAATCTGAATGCGTCGCAAAAAGCGGTTTGAATGCTTGCGCAGGCCCCCTCGTGTCACCACTTCAGAAACGTGGCGCAGACGACGTCACGACGAAAATGGGGTGAATGACACATGACACAGACTGCGTTGATCCGTCCCGCCTGGACGCCGGCGACCATCGGCCTGATGGTGTTGGGCTTCATCGTGTTCTGGCCGCTCGGCCTTGCGATGCTTGCCTACATCCTGTGGGGCGACCGCCTTGAAGGCTTCAAGGGTGACGTCAACCGCGCCACCGACCAGATGGCCAGGAGCTGGGGCCGTTGCAGCCGTTCGGCGACCATGTCGCCGCGTACCGGCAATGTCGCCTTCGACGACTGGCGTGAGGCCGAACTCAAGCGGATCGAGGAAGAGCGCCGCAAGCTCGACGAGATGCGCCAGGAGTTCGACGACTATCTGCGCGAACTGCGCCGTGCCAAGGACCAGAAGGAATTCGACGAGTTCATGGCCCAGCGCGCACGCGACATGGATGCCGATGCCGACAACGGCAATGGCGCCCGCGGTTCCTCGGTGCCCAACGTTAAGGGTTCGGACGGCCTCTGAGCCAGGTCCCGGCCCGAGCCGGCGTCGCCATGGTGGCGCCGGCCGACCTCCAGACCCGAATTCGGCCGGACCTGCCTCGCGCAGGTCCGGCTTTTTCGTCTGTCAGAGCCCGCGAATCGCGCTAAAAACCGATCATGCTTCAGGGGTTCGCACGTTTTCGCCGCGATGCGCCGCCACGGCCCGACAGCCACGAGGTGGCCGGCCGGACGCTGCCGCTCGCCATTGTCGAGAACCCCCGCGCCAAGCGTCTCACGCTCAGGATCCAGCCCGGCGACCGGGGCCTGAAGGTGACCGTGCCACCCGGCATGGCGCAGGCCGAGATCGACCGTTTCCTCGCACGACAGCAGGACTGGCTGACCCACAAGCTCGCCGCCATGCCCGACCGTCCGCAGGTGCGGCCCGGAATCAAGCTGCCCGTTGGCGGCGTCAACCATTTGATCGTCCATGAACCGGGGCGTGGCGTGACTGCCCCGCGCGCCGGTGCGGACGGGCCCGAACTCGTCGTGCGTGGTCCGGCCGAGCATTTGCCGCGCCGGGTGGCGGACTTTCTCAGGAAGCAGGCGAAGGCCGAGATCGAGCCGCTCGTCGCGCGCCACACGGCCGCGGTCGGCAAGCCGGCCCGCGCGGTGCGCTACAAGGACACGGTCAGCCGCTGGGGCTCGTGCTCGTCGGAGGGCAATCTGTCCTTTTCCTGGCGCATCGCCATGGCGCCGCCGGCGGTCATCAACTACCTCGTCGCGCACGAGGTGGCCCATCTGCGCGAGATGAACCACGGACCGCGCTTCTGGGCGCTGTGCAACGAGCTTTGCCCCGACACCGATCGCTGCAAGGCTTGGCTGAAACGCAACGGCTCGAAGCTGCAGGCGATCGTCTTCTGACTGCCCTCGACTCGCGCACACGCGCGCGTTAAGCGGGTGCGATGAGCCTCGAGATCAAGATTTGCGGCCTTTCGACGATGGACGCGCTTCTGGCGGCCACAGCCGGCGGCGCGAGCCATGCGGGCTTCATCTTCTTTGCGAAGTCGCCCCGGCACGTCACGCCCGAGATGGCCGCCCCGCTCGCGGCGCGTGCGCGCGAGAAAGGCGTGCAGCCGGTCGCCGTGACGGTCGATGCGGACGACTCCAAGCTCGACGCCATCGTCGAAGCGGTTCAGCCGGCCATGCTGCAGCTTCACGGCGCAGAAAGCCCCGGCCGGGTGGTCGACCTCAAGGCGCGCTACGGCCTGCCGGTCATGAAGGCGTTCGCGGTCAGCGTTCCCGCCGACCTCGACCGGCTCGGCCCCTATGCGGGCGTTGCCGACCGGTTCCTGCTCGACGCAAGACCGCCAAGAGGCTCGGACCTGCCGGGCGGCAACGGCGTCAGCTTCGACTGGTCGTTGCTCGAGCGCCTTCCCGCCGGCACGCCCTACATGCTTTCGGGCGGGCTGAACGCGGACAACATCGCCGAAGCGCTGGCGATCGCGGACCCGCCCGGCATCGATGTCTCCTCGGGCGTCGAGAGCGGGCCGGGCGTCAAGGACAGCGCGCTGATCGAGGCCTTTCTTCTGGCCGTCGCCGAGGCACAGGAAGACCGGCGGACCGCCGCCGTGGGAGTATGACATGAACAAGCCGCTCGAACCCAATTCCTTCCGCACCGGACCGGACGATCAGGGCATGTTCGGCATCTTCGGTGGCCGCTTCGTCGCCGAGACGCTGATGCCGCTGATCCTCGATCTGGAGGAGAAGTGGAGCGAGGCGAAGAACGATCCGGCCTTCCATGCCGAACTCGCCGAACTCGGCAAGCACTATACCGGCCGGCCCTCGCCGCTCTATTTCGCCGAACGGCTGACCGAGCATCTGGGCGGCGCGAAGATCTACTTCAAGCGCGACGAGCTCAATCACACCGGCTCGCACAAGATCAACAATTGCCTGGGCCAGATCCTGCTCGCCAGGAGAATGGGCAAGACGCGGATCATCGCCGAGACCGGCGCCGGCCAGCACGGGGTGGCTTCGGCCACCGTGTGCGCGCGTTTCGGCTTTCCGTGCCATGTCTATATGGGCGCCACCGACATCGAGCGGCAGGCGCCGAACGTGTTCCGCATGAAGCTGCTCGGCGCCGAGGTGACGCCGGTCACCTCCGGCCATGGCACGCTCAAGGACGCCATGAACGAGGCGCTGCGCGACTGGGTCACCAACGTCGAGAGCACCTATTACATCATCGGCACGGCGGCGGGCCCGCATCCCTATCCGGAAATGGTGCGCGACTTCCAGTCGGTGATCGGCGAGGAGACGAAGCAGCAGATCATGGAGGCCGAGGGCCGGCTGCCGGACATGCTCGTCGCCGCCGTTGGTGGCGGCTCGAACGCAATCGGCCTGTTCCACCCCTTCCTCGACGACCGCAACGTGCAGATGGTCGGCGTGGAGGCGGGCGGCAAGGGCCTCGATACGGACGAGCATTGCGCCTCGCTGACCGCCGGTTCGCCCGGCGTGCTGCACGGCAATCGCACCTACCTGCTGCAGGATGGCGACGGGCAGATCGAGGAAGGCCATTCGATCTCGGCCGGGCTCGACTATCCCGGCATCGGGCCCGAACATTCCTGGCTCAAGGAGACAAGCCGGGTCGACTATGTGCCGGCGACCGATGACGAAGCGCTCGAAGCCTTCCAACTCCTGTCGAAGATCGAGGGCATCATTCCGGCGCTCGAACCGAGCCACGCGCTGGCCGAGGTGATCAAGCGCGCGCCGAAGATGGGCAAGGACCAGATCATCGTGATGAATCTGTGCGGCCGCGGCGACAAGGACGTGTTCGCGGTCGGCAAGCGGCTCGGCTTCGAGATGTGACGATGGCGGATTTCTCCGACCTCAAGGCGCTGTTCATCAACTGCACGCTGAAGGCCAGCCATCAGGGCGAGAGCCACACCGAGCGTCTGATGCGCAATTCCATGGCGATCATGGACGCGAACGGCGTGACGGTCGATTATCTGCGCGCGGCCGATCACCGGATCGCGCACGGCATCATGCCGGACATGCGCGAGCACGGCGCCGAGCGGGACGACTGGCCGGACATTTTCTGGCCGAAGGTGCGCGACGCGAACATTCTCGTCCTCGGCACGCCGATCTGGCTGGGCGAGGAATCCTCGTTCTGCCGCATGATCATCGAGCGGCTCTATGCCCATTCGAGCCAGCAGAACGAGCGCGGTCAGGGCGTCTTCTACGGCAAGGCGGGCGGCTGCGTCGTCACCGGCAACGAGGACGGCATCAAGCACGTCGCCATGACCTGCCTTTACGCGCTGCAGCACGTCGGCTACGTCATCCCGCCGCAGGCCGATTGCGGCTGGATCGGCGAGGCCGGCCCCGGCGCGTCCTATGGCGACGACGGCGCGGGCTACGACAACGATTTCACCAAGCGCAACACCACCTTCATGAGCTGGAACCTGATGCACATGGCCACACTGCTGGCCGATGCGGGCGGATTTCCCGTCGGCGGCAACCAGCCGGGCAAATGGAGCGAGGGCGAGCGCTTCGACCATCCGGAGATCTCGGCGTGAGCGACATCACCATCTACCACAACCCCAATTGCGGCACCTCGCGCAACGTGCTGGCAATGATCCGCGCGTCGGGCGCCGAGCCCGAAGTGATCGAATACCTGAAGACGCCGCCTGGGCGCGACAGGCTGGTCGAACTGATCGCGGCCACCGGCCTTCCGGTGCGCGACGTGCTGCGCCGCAAGGGCACCCCCTATGACGAACTGGGTCTCGACGATCCGAAATGGACCGACGACCAGCTCATCGACTTCATGGTCGAACACCCGATCCTGATGAACCGGCCGTTCGTCGTCACGCCGCTTGGCACCGTGCTGGCCCGGCCTTCCGAAAAGGTGCTCGAGGTGCTGCCCGATGCCGAAAAGGTCGGCACCTTCACCAAGGAGGATGGCGAGGTGGTCCACGCGGTCGGGGGGAAACGCCAATGAGCAACCGTTTCGACACGCTGTTCGCACGCCTCACCGACGAGGGCCGGCCGGCGCTGGTGACCTATTTCATGGGCGGCGATCCCGATCCCGACACATCGCTCGCCATCATGAAGGCGCTGCCCGGGGCCGGCGCCGACATCATCGAACTCGGCATGCCCTTCTCCGACCCGATGGCGGACGGGCCGGCGATCCAGATGGCCGGTCAGCGCGCCCTCAAGGCCGGGCAGACGCTCGCCGGAACGATCGCCATGGCGCGCGCCTTCCGGGAAACCGACGCCGACACGCCGATCGTGCTGATGGGCTATTACAACCCGATCTACATCTACGGCGTCGACCGCTTCCTGACCGATGCCAGGGCCGCCGGCATCGACGGGCTGATCGTCGTCGACCTGCCGCCGGAGATGGACGGGGAGCTGTGCCTGCCGGCGCTTTCCGCCGGCGTCAGCTTCATCCGCCTCGCCACGCCGACCACCGACGACAAGCGCCTGCCGGCCGTGCTCGCCAACACGTCGGGCTTTGTCTATTATGTCTCGATGACCGGCATCACCGGCTCTGCCATCGCCGACACCGGCGCGGTCGCCGAGGCGGTCAAGCGCATCAAGGGCCACACGCCGCTTCCGGTCTGCGTCGGCTTCGGCGTCAAGACGGCCGAACAGGCCGCGCTGATCGGCCGTGACGCCGATGGCGTCGTGGTCGGCACGGCCATCGTCAACGCCATTGCCGGCTCGCTGGACGGCGACGGCAAGGCGACGGGCGACACGGTGGCGGCGGTTTCCACGCTGGTGCGCGGCCTGGCCGACGGCGTGCGCTCGGCGCGCCTTGAAGCAGCCGAATAGATCGGCCACATCTGCGCGCAAAGGAGTTCGCCATGAACTGGATCACCAACTATGTGCGCCCGCGGCTCAATTCGATGCTGGGCCGCCGCGAGACGCCCGAGAACCTCTGGATCAAATGTCCGGAGACCGGCGAGATGGTGTTCCACGCCGACGTCGAGGAAAACCAATGGGTGATCCCGGTCTCCGGCCATCACATGAAGATCACGGCGCGCGAGCGGCTGCGCCATTTCTATGACGAGGGCGCGTTCGAGGAGATCGCCAATCCCGAGGTGCCGCAGGACCCGCTGCGGTTTCGTGACCAGAAGAAATATGCCGACCGGCTGCGCGAGAACCGGCTGAAGACCGGGCTCGAGGATTCCATCATCAACGCGACCGGCACGCTCGAGGGCATGCGGATCGTCACCACCGTGCACGATTTCTCGTTCATGGGCGGGTCGCTCGGCATGGCGGCGGGCGAAGCGATCATCAGGGGCTTCGAGACGGCGGTGGAAAGGAAGTGCCCGATGGTGCTGTTCGCCGCCTCGGGCGGCGCGCGCATGCAGGAAGGCATCCTGTCGCTGATGCAGTTGCCGCGCACCACTGTCGCCGTGGAGATGCTCAAGGAAGCCGGCCTGCCCTACATCGTCGTTCTGACCAATCCGACCACAGGCGGGGTTTCGGCCTCCTATGCAATGCTCGGCGACATCCATATCGCCGAGCCGGGCGCGGTGATCGGCTTTG
The DNA here is from genome assembly GCF_004331955.1 of Roseitalea porphyridii. Taxonomy (NCBI): domain Bacteria; kingdom Pseudomonadati; phylum Pseudomonadota; class Alphaproteobacteria; order Hyphomicrobiales; family Ahrensiaceae; genus Roseitalea; species Roseitalea porphyridii. The sequence continues at coordinate 290,568 of NZ_CP036532.1, forward strand.
CCGGCGCGCGCGTGATCGAGCAGACCATTCGCGAAAAGCTGCCCGAGGGCTTCCAGCGCGCCGAATATCTGCTCGATCACGGCATGGTCGACATGGTCGTGCCGCGACCAGAGCTCAGGCCGACGATCGCGCGGCTCCTGCGCATCCTGACCAAAAAGGATGCGCTCGTCACCGAAGAGCCGGCCGAACCCGCCGTGATCGACAATTCCGACACCGCGCCGGTCGCCGGGCTCGAACCGGCCGAGCCGCCTGCGAACGGATCAGCCGAACCCGGGCCCCCGCAACGTGAACCGGCCGAGACCGGCCAGAAACCGTCCCCCAGCTTCTGACAGGCCGGACGCCGTGACCCACGATCCTCAAGGCCCGCCCCTGGCGGGCGCCGATCTCGTCTCCCCGGACGAGGCCACCCGCGCCATCGAGGCGCTGATGGCGCTCCATCCCAAGGGCTTCGATCTGACGCTGGAACGCATCCGGCGGCTTCTCGCCCGGCTCGGCGATCCCCAGAACAAGCTGCCCCCGACGATCCACATCGCCGGCACCAACGGCAAGGGGTCCTGCGCCGCCTTCTGCCGGGCCCTGCTCGAATCGGGTGGCCACAAGGTGCACGTTCACACCTCGCCGCATCTTGTGCGCTGGCACGAGCGTTTCCGCATCGCCGGCGAACTGGTCGACGACGCCGTGTTGGCCCAGGCCGTCGCGCGTGTCGCCGAGGCCAATGGCGGAGCGCCGATCACCGTCTTCGAGATCCTGACGGCCGTGATGTTCGTTCTGTTCAGCGAGCACGAGGCGGACGCGGCGATCGTCGAGGTCGGGCTCGGCGGCCGCGCCGACGCGACCAATGTCATCGACCGACCGGCGGTCAGCGTCATCATGCCGATCGGCCTCGATCACCAGCTTCATCTGGGCGATACGGTCGATCTGATCGCCGGCGAGAAGGCCGGCATCATGAAGCCGGACGTGCCCGTGGTCATCTCCGCGCAGCCCTATCCGCTGGCGCGCGATGTCCTCGTCGCCCGGGCCGAGGCGGTCGGGGCGCCCGCCCGAATCTATGGCGAGCATTTCATCGCCTTCGAGGAACATGGCCGTTTCGTCTTTCAGGACACCGACGGGCTTCTCGATCTGCCGCTTCCGGCGCTGCCCGGCCGCCACCAGCTTGCCAACGCCGCGACCGCGATCGCCGCCCTGCGCGCCGGCGGGTTCGTGCTGACCGAGGCGGGCGCCGAACGGGCCATGCAGGCGGCAAGCTGGCCCGCGCGCATGCAGCGGATCACCGCCGGCGATCTGGTCGATCTCGCCCCGCAGGGTGCCGAGATCTGGCTCGACGGCGGACACAATCCCGATGGCGCGGCGATGGCGGCCGAGTTCCTGGCCGCGCGCGAGGAGGAGGTGGAGCGGCCCCTGTTCATGATCGCCGGCATGCTCGACACCAAGGACGCGCTCGGCTTCTTCCGGGTCTATGAGGGGCTGGTGCGGCACGTCTTCACCGTGCCGGTGCCCGACAGCGAGGCGGGGCACGACCCGGTGCATCTTGCCGATCTGGCGCTCGAGGCGGGGCTTTCCGCCGAACCGATGGACGATGTCCGATCGGCCCTGCGCCTTCTGGCCGAAAGCTGGAACGGGCTCGAACGGCCGCCGCGCATCCTGATCGGCGGCTCGCTCTATCTCGCCGGACAGGTGCTGCGCGAGAACGGCACGCTGCCGGACTGAACCTCCGGCCACGAAAAACCCGGCGCGATGGCCGGGTTCATCGAAATCATCGTACGCGATGCGTCAGGCGACGGCGTTCTTCATCCAGTCCGAAAGCTTGCTCTTGGGCACGGCGCCGATCATCTGGTCGACCACTTCGCCACCCTTGAACATGTAGAGCGTCGGGATCGAGCGGATACCGTACTGGGCGGCGATCTGCGGGTTTTCGTCGATGTTCACCTTGGCGATCTTGACCTTGCCGTCCATCTCGCCGGACAGTTCCTCGAGCGCCGGGGCGATCATCTTGCACGGCCCGCACCATTCAGCCCAGAAATCCACCACCACGGGCTCGGACGCGCCGAGCACATCGTTCTCGAAATTGTTCGTATCGACTTTCACGGTCGCCATGGCGGACCTCCTTTCAAGCTGGTGCGCCTCATGTGGGCCGCGGCGCGTTCCTATTCAAGGTCGCTTCTATAGTGCGATTCTCACGACGGGGCGAGAGCGGCCAGGGCGCCGTCAAGCCGGCCCGCCGGCACTTCGATCATCGCCGGCCCGGCGGTGAACAGCAAGAATGCCCGTACCGGGCAATGCGGATAGAGCGGGGCGACCAGCGCCCGGTAGAGCGCCATCTGCCGCACATGGCTTTCGGCGATCGCCTCGGCGCCGGTCGGCACCGCCCTTCCGGTCTTGTAGTCGACGATCATCACCGTATCCCCGGTGACGGCGAGCCGGTCGATCACACCCGATATGGCGCGTGGTTCGCCACCAAGTGCGAGCGTGCCCATGACCGGCACCTCGGCCAGCGAGGCCGGCGCGAACAGCGCGCCGAAAGCCGGATCGTCGAGCACGCCGAACACCTGCGCCAGAAGTTCGTCCCTGTGCCCGGCATCCATCGACGGCGCGCAAAGGTCGAGCCAGGCCCGCGCGCGCGCCATGCGCGTATCCGGTGCGATGTCCGGCAGCATCTGCAGCAGCGTGTGGATCATCGTGCCGCGCCGCATCGCGTCGCCCATTGGCAGGTCGGACCCGTTCGCTGCCAGCAGTGACGGCGTGCCGACGTCTGCGTCGGCGCTTTCCCGGTCCACCGCGAACCCGGACGCGCCGGACGGCACGAGCGGTCGGGCCGGCGGCGGCTCGGGGGGAGCCGGATCAACGAAGCCTGCCGGCGGAGGATCAGGCGACTCTTGCGCGCGCGCCGCACCCGGCCCGGTCGTCGTGGCAGCCGGTTCGAGCCCCGCCGGGAACCGCCACACCGGACCCGCCTCGGTCTCGACGTGGTCGCAATGCTCTTCGAGCGCGGAAAGCAACATCGGCTGCCAGGTCGGCTCCGACGGTTCATTGACGCCGCGATAGCCGGCGACGATCAGCCGGTCGGCGGCACGCGTCATGCCCACATAAAGCAACCGGCGGTACTCCTCGCGCGCGGCCTGTTCGAGGCGCGCCATGGCGGTCGCATGGACCTCCGATTTGGTGTCCGGCGTGCCGCGCCACAGCAGCGCGCCGGCCTCGTCCGGCGCCTCGTCGGGAAGATCGATCTTCAGCAGCGAGGGGGCATGCGCGCTGTTGAAGGGCGGGCTGCCCCGATCGACCAGAAAGACGATCGGCGCTTCCAGGCCCTTGGCGCCGTGCACGGTCATGATCCGCACCTCGCCACGCGCCTGATCCATCTCGCGCTTGATCTCCGGAGACTGGTGTTCGAGCGCGTTCAGGAAGGTCTCGAGCGCCGGCGGGCCGGTCCGTTCGGCGGCGAGCGTCAGCGCCAGGAACTCGTCGAGCACGTCGGCGGTTTCCGGCCCCAACCGGCCGACGAGCCGCGCGCGCCCGCCGGACGCCGACAGCACGTGCGCATAGAATTCATGAACAGGGAGGCCGGGCGCCATCTGCGACCATCGCCGCAACCGCGCGCCGATCGTGCGCAGCTTCGGATCATTCTCGCCCGCCGCCAGAAGGCGCGACCAGAGTGTCGCGCCGTCGCGGCCGTGCGCGAGGGCGAACAGCGTCTCCTCGTCGACACCGAACAGCGGGCTCTTCAAAAGGCTCGCGAGCGACAGGTCGTCGCCGCTGTTGAGCATAACGCGGCCGAGCGCGATCAGGTCGAGAATGGCGATATGGTCGGTCAGCCGCAGCCGGTCCGCGCCGGCGACCGGCACGCCCCGGTCCTTGAGCGCCCGCGACAGGGCGCCGACGAAGCTGTCGCGCGAGCGCACGAGCACAAGAATGTCGCCGGCCGCGATCGGCGCGCTCGTCGCCTCGATCGTCTCGCCCGTATCGAGCCAGCCCCGGATCGTCTGGGCGATGCGTGTGGCGACGATCAGCGCGGGCTCCTCGATGGCGTCGACCGGCGCGGTCCAGTCCTCTTCGCGTTCGGTCTTGGGCTTGGCCACGCGGTCCCAGACTTCCACGCGGCCCGGCACGCCGGCGCGCAGCGAGACATGGCGCGTCGGCAGCCCCTCGCGGGTCAGCCCGACGCGGTTGCGCTCGACCGCGAAGACCCGGTCGACCGCGTCGAGAACGGCCTGGGTCGAACGGAAGGACACCTGCAGCTCGACCGGCGCGAAGCGGCGTCTCGCCTCGCTCGTCAGCCGCGCGAAATGGTCGCGCGTATCGGCGAACCCTTCCGGATCGGCGCCCTGGAACGAGTAGATCGACTGCTTCTCGTCCCCGACCGCGAACACGGTTCGTGCTTCTTCCCGGGCCGCCTCGCCGGCGAAGAACTCGTCCGCCAGCGCGCGGATCACGTCCCATTGGGCGGGGCTTGTGTCCTGCGCCTCGTCGACAAGGATATGGTCGATGCCCTGGTCGAGCTTGTAGCGGACCCAAAGCGACGCGCCGGTGAGCATCATCAGCCGGGCGGTACGGTCGATCAGGTCCTCGAAATCGAGAAAACCGCGCTCCCGCTTCAGCGTTTCGTAACGGCCGATCAGCGCGTCCGCGATCGCCAGAACGTCGATCGTGGATTCGATCTCGCGCAGAAGATGCAGGCGGTCGCGCTGGGCGAGGAAGTGGCCGGAGGCCTGGCCGAAGCGTTCTTCAATATCCGGCACAATGGCTTTGGCGGGCTTGGCGAACAGGCTCCCGGTCTTTCTCACTTCGCCCTTTTCGGTCAGGAAGCAGCGTGCCAACCCCTCCATGCGCCGGATCGGATCGGGTCGCCTGCCAGCATCGATTGCACCGTGTACGATGTCTGCAAGTCTCTTGGCCTCACCCGGGCGCAGACCCACCGACAGCGCGTGAAGCGTCTCGGCGTCGAGGCCCGGCAGCGGCCAGAGGGCGGCCGCGATGTCCGCCTCGCCTTCGTCCGGGCCGAACCCGAACGCGGCCCGATAGGCGGCCCGCCGGTCGGCGGCAGGCGAGAAACGGTCGAGCACACGGGCGATCTCCAGCCGGCGCGCGACGATCTCGTCGAGCAGCCGCTCCATGCCGCTTTCGCCGGTGACCATCAGGAGCCGCATCACCGCTTCGCCGGCGCCTCCCTCCCCCCTTTGCAGCGCGCTCGCCAGAAGGCCGCGCCGGGCCTGGGCGATCAGCAGCGCCTGCGCCTCGCCGTCGAGCAGTTCGAAATGGCCGGCGATGTTGGCTTCCAGCGGAAACCGGTGCAGCAGCGCCTCGCAAAAGGCGTGGATCGTCTGGATCTTGAGCCCGCCCGGCGTTTCGAGCGCGCGCGCGAACAAGGTCCGCGCGAAGGCAAGGTGTGCTGCATCCGGTCGCCGGCCTTCGATCGCCTCGAGCTCGGCGGCAAGCTCGGCATCGTCCAGCGCCACCCACGCGCCGAGCCGGTCGAAGACGCGTCCCTTCATCTCGGCGGCGGCGGCGCGCGTATAGGTCAGGCACAGGATCCTGGACGGATCGGTGCCCGAAAGCAGGATGCGGATGACGCGAGTCGACAGGACCCAGGTCTTGCCCGAACCGGCATTGGCCGAGACCCAGGCCGAATTGTCCGGATCGGCCGCCCTGGCCTGATCGGCGCGCGTCCTGTCGTCGGGCAGGGGCTTAGCCATCGCCGCCCCCGTCGGCCGCGTTGAGCCATTCGCGCGCCCGGGCGAGATGGTCGTAATCGCCGTCCAGATCGCCCTCCATGAACAGCGCGGCGCGGCTGGCATAGCCGTTGGCCGCATGGCCGTAATGGGCGCAAAGGCCCTCCAGCTTCTCCCAGGAGCGCTCTGCCAGCACTTCCGCATCCGGGTTTTTCCCGCCCGAAACGATCTTCGGCACGAGTTCGCCGCGCGGACCGAGCCGGACGTAGATGAGTTCGCCCGGTGGCCGGACGCCGGCCTCGGCGAAGGCGCCCCGCGAAACGAGCGCGGCTTCGAGCGGCAATTGCGGCGCGAACATTTTTTCGACCTGCGTGCCGGACGGCGCGCTTCCCGTCTTGTAGTCGACGATGTCGGCCCGGCCGTCCGTACGTATGTCGATCCGGTCGGCCATGCCGCGCAGCGTGACCCCGGTGAGGCCGATGTCGGTGGGCCTTGCCCGGACTTCGGCCAGCGACTGGACGATGCCGCCCTGCCGCGCGCGCTCCCAGGCGACGATGTTCAGCACCGCCGCCAGCATCCGCGCCCACCAGACCGCGTCGATCTCGGGCGGCAGCGCCTCTTCGTCGAAACGGGCGCGGGCCAGCGCTTCGAGACGGTCGCATGCATCGTCGGCCGCCCAGTCGATGCCGGCAACCGTCGCGTTCTCCATGACGGCATGGATCAGCGAACCCCGATCGGCGAAGTCCGGATCGCGGACCAGCGGCTCGAGCGGCGCAAGCCGCAGCACGTGTCGGGCGTAGATCGCGTAGGGATCGCGGCGCAGCAGCTCGACCTCGGTGACCGACAGGGCGGCCGGGCGCGCCTCGAGCGGCGGCGTCGGCTCGGGCCGAAGGGCAGGCGGGGCGACAAGCGGCGCGGAAATGACCGCTGCGAGCCCGGCGAAACGCCGGCCGGCTTCGCGCAACCGTCCGGTCGCTTCGGCTCCGGCCAGCGTTTCGAGCCGCTGCAGCCAGCGCGAGGCGACCGCCGGCGCGCCGCCGGCGCGCTGCGCCCGTGTCAGAAGCACGCGCCGATGACCCATCGCCATCTGGAAATCGTGGGCGGCCAGCCCAATCCGGCGCTCGGGCGGGTCCAGCCCGATCTCGGCCTTCATCGAACGGGTCAGGAACGCGTCGTTTGCGGTCTGCGCCGGCCATGTGCCCTCGTTCAGTCCGCCCAGTACCATGAGGTCGACGCTTTGTAGTCGGGCCTCCAGCGTGCCCCAGATGAAGACGCGCGGATGGCCGCCATGGGTCGGCTTGATCGTCATCGTCGCGGTCAGCGCACGCACCATGTCGGGCCACTGGTCGGCCGGAAAGGCGAGGTCCACCGAACTTGCCAGAAGCCGCGACAGCAGGGCCTCGAGCGCCCGGCCGCTCTCGTCCGAATAGAGCGCTTCGTGCCGTCCCGCCTCGTCGCGGGCGATCGCCTCGAGCACGGCGACACTGTCGCGGACCGTCTCGGGGAGGCGACGGTTTGACGCGGCCTTGGTCGGCGATGCCAGCGGCGCGAACGCGGCTTCGATGCGTCCGGCGAGCGCCCGCACCCGGTCGAAGGCGCTCGCGTCGAGTCTTGCGAACCAGTCCGGCTCGCGCCGCCGTCCATCGGCCCACTGCGCCAGAGCGGTCTCGGCGAAATCGGCGAACGAGGCGAGGCGGATGCGGCCGGTGCCGCCGCGCAGGACGAGCAGTTCGAGATCGGCGACGGCCGCGCGATGATCGCCTTCCGCCATGCCGAGCCGGGCCAGCGGATGCTTGAGCAGCGCCAGCAGGGCGGCCGGGTCGGCTTCGCCGGCGCTGAGTGACAGGGTTAGCGCCAGCAGCGTGCCGTGCGGGGTCAGCTCGAACGGCGTGCCGCCCGAATCGCTGGCCGCGATGCCGAAACGTCCGAGCTCGCCGGCAACACGCCTTGCCAGTTGCCTGTCGGGCGTGACGAGCGCGGCGGTCGCGTCGGGATCGAGGATCGCTTCGCGCAGCGCGCAGGCGATCGCCAGCGCCTCGTCGGTTTCGTTGGCGGCGTGCAGGATCGATACGTCCTCGAACGCGGCGGGCGGGAGCGCCTTCCGGATCTGCGCCCAGTGCGCGGTGCGTTCGGCCGGCTCGAGCGCCGCCGCAACCCAGCGCGCGCGGGCCTCGGACGCGTCCGGCGGCCGCGCGCCGAGCGTGTCGATTGCCGATGGCACGATGCCGATCGTCCGTGTCAGCGTGTGCATGCCGAATTGCGGATGGCCGATCACCGGCGTCGCATCGCCCGCCGCCTCGAGCAGGGCGCGGGTCTCGTCATCCATCGCCGTGTCGTAGCCGGGCAGAACCACCGCGCCCTGTGGCAGCCTGGCGATCGTCGCGATCAGCTCGGCCGTGGCCGGGATCGTGCCCGTCGATCCGGCGACGATGACGGGGCCGTCGGGCGGCGCCGCACGCAGTCGGGCGGCCTCGGCCCGCAGCATCCGGTTGCGGTGATCGGCCGGATCGATGCGGTTGGCCTCGGCGAGGTAGGCCGGCCAGCTTTGCTTGACGATCTGCAGGAAGGTGAGCGTGACGTGCCACCATTCGGAAACGTCGGCGCCGGCGGCCGCCTCGATCTGCGCGAAACCGACGCCTTCGGTCTGAAGCTGGTCGATCAGCGCGGCAAGGTCGCCGGCCATCCAGAAGGCATCGGCGACCGAGACCGGCGTCGTGACCGGTTCGTCACCATAGAGCCGGGTGCGCAGATCGGGAGCGATCGCCTCGGTCCAGTGCGCCGTCAGAAGGCCGAGCGCCAGTTGCCGCTCGAGCGCATCGATCGCCGGCGGGATCGACAGCATCGCGCCGTCGCCGGCGGCCAGGAACGCGGCGTCCTCGTCGAATTCGCCCAGCGGCCGGATGCGTGGCAGCAGGATCGAGGATGCGCCGAGCGCGTCCATGAAGACCGACCGCAGTTCGCGCGCTGCCCGGCGGGTCGGCACATAGATCGTTGCGCGCGCCAGCGCCATCGGATCGCCCGTCCAGGCAAAACCCTCGACAAGCCGGCCGGCGAGCAGTGCTTCGGCCACCGCGCCGAGAAAGGCGGTGCCGGGCGGAACGGTGAAGACCCTCGGCTGGCGGTATCGTGAAACGGCTTGGTTCATGGCACGGGACGATTCGGATCGGCCCGAGTGTGCGGCGCGGCGGCGGGCCGGTCAAACCGCCCGTGCGGCCAGATGCGCCTCGACCGCCGCGAGGCCCTCGGGCGTGCCGACGGTGTACCAGTGCCCGTCCTCGAGCGTGTGCGCGAACAGCCTGTCGGCGGCGATCGCCCGGTCGAAATAGACGTTCAGCGAATGCGGTTCGGCGACCGCGCCCGCGAAGACCGCCGGATCGATGATCGCCGCGCCCGCGTAAATGACGCCATCGTGATGCTGCCCGGTCGCACGGGCGACGCGGCCGTCGGCATCGAGGGTGAAGTCGATGCCGCCCGTGTGTCCCGTCGTGTCGGCAAGCCGCGCGGTCAGCAGCAGCATGTCCATGCGCGCCGGATCGAATCTGGCGATCATGGTTCCGAGCGTCGTCGGCCCCTGGTCCACCCAGAATGTGTCGGCGTTCAGCAGGGCGAACGGCGCTGGTCCGATCAGCGGCAGCGCCTTGACCACACCGCCGCCGGTTTCGAGGATCTGCGCGCGCTCGTCGCTGATGGCGATCTCGGGCGCGTTTCGCCCCGCGCAATGGGCGATGATCCGATCGCCGAGATAATGCACATTGACGACCGCGCGTCCGATCCCGGCGGCTTCGGCCGCGTCGAGCGCACGGTCGAGCATGGTGCGTCCGCCGACCTCGACCAGCGGCTTGGGCACCTTTTCGGTGATCGGACGCAGCCGCTTGCCGAAGCCGGCGGCCAGCACCATCGCGGTCGCGACAGATGTCTCGTTCATGTGTGGTCGGGCTTGGGTTCGAGAACGCCGCGCGCGTCCAGCCAGGCGCGCAGATCGGCGAGCACCGGGTGCGCCAGCGCGCTGCGCAGATACGCCTTCATGCGCGGCAGGTGCGCCAGATAGGCGGGCTTGCCGTCGCGCGCGTCGAGCCGCACGAAGATGCCGAGGATCTTGGCGGCGCGCTGGGCTGCGAGTATGGCCGCCGCCGCCCGGAACGCATCCTCGTCGAAGGCCGGATCGACGGCCCTTCGCGTGCGACAGTAGCGATCGACAAGACCCCGTTGCAGTACAGGGGGAACGTCGACGCGCGCGTCATGGGCGAGCGACATCAGATCGTAGGCCGGATGGCCCCAGAGCGCGTCCTGGAAGTCGATCAGGCCGATCCGGTCGTGCCCTTCGGCCCTTGCGTGCCACAGAAGGTTCGGCGAGTGGAAATCGCGGAGCACCAGCGTCTTCGGGCCGGCATCGACGCGCGCGAACAGGTCGGACCAGATGGCTTGCCACCGGGCAAGATCGGCATCGCTCGCCCTTGTACCGGTCTGCCGCGGCAGGAACCAGTCGATCAACAGGTCGACCTCGATCTGCATCACGTCGGCATCGAAGTCGGGAATGTGGTGGACGCTGCCGTCCTCGAGCGCGAGATCGCGCGACCAGCGGCGCCCGTGCAGCGCCGCAAGAAGATCGACGGCGGCCTCGTAGCGCTCGGCGATCGGCCGGCGCGCGCGATCGACGACAGGCTCGCTGCCGAGGTCCGACATCAGGGCCAGCCCCAGCGCATAGTCGACGGCGAAAATGTCCGGCGCTCGGAAGCCCGCCTGCACGAGCGTCCGGGCCACGGCGATGAAGGGGCGGATATCCTCGGCCAGATGGGCGATCCGCGAATAGGGCTTTCCCGCGCGGATCGGCGGGCCGTCCGGCATGGGCGGGCAATCCATCAGCACCGCCCGCCACGCGCCGTCGGTGACGGTCTCGTAGCGCCGTGTCGACGCATCGCCGGCAAGCGGCGCCCGCAGGGCCCGGCCATGTCCGGCGTTTTCGAGCAGGCCGCGCACGGCAAGGCTGCGCCCAATGCGTTCGATTGCCGCCTCGGTACCCTCGACTGATACGCGGCGCGCGTCGGCGCCCGCCTCGTCCGTCGCTTCTTCAAGCGTCAACCCGATCGCGTCGGCGGGCAGCGACGCCCCGGCACGCTCGGGCCATTCGATCAGAACGATCCCCGTCTCCAGCGCCTCGTCGAGGCCCAGTTCGTCCAGTTCCTCGGGCGCACCGATCCGGTACAGATCGTAGTGCGCGACGGGCGGGCTCGTCGCGTAGGTCTGCACGAGCGTGAATGTCGGGCTCGGCACGTCGAGCGCATCGTCGCCCGCCAGCGCGCGGATGAAGGCGCGGGCCAGCGTCGTCTTGCCGGCGCCCAGATCCCCCGACAGCGCAAAGCAGTCGCCCGGCCGCGCGGCCATCGCCAGATCAGCGGCAAGGCGCGCCATTTCCGGCTCGTCGAGCGGTGCGCTGACCAGAGGCATCGCCACAGGGGCCCTATTCGGCTGCGACGCTGACACGGGCCGGCGTATCCGGGAACGTCACGGTGACCTCGGTACCCTCGTCGGGCGCGGACCGAATTGCCACGGTTCCGTCGTGCAGTTCGACGAAGCTCTTGACGATGGCAAGGCCAAGACCCGAGCCGCGCTCGCGCCCGGTGCGGTCCGTGTGGAAGCGTTCGAACACCTCGTCGAGCGCGCCTTCGGCGATGCCCGGGCCGCGATCGCGGATGCTGAAGGCGACGCCGTGCTCCTCGCGCGTACAGGTGAAGGTGACCTCGCTGTCGGGTGGCGCGAAGTCCGCCGCGTTCGTCAGGATGTTGACAAGCACCTGAACCAGCCGCGCCCGGTCGGCGATGATCGTCCCCGCCTCCGGGTCGATCCGTGTGACCAGGTCGATACCGTGCGCGTCGAGCCGGGGCGCGACTTGGGCGGCCGCTTCGTCCATGGCCGGCGAAACGTCGACCTCGTCAAGCCGCAATTCCATGACGCCCGCGTCGATGCTGGCCAGATCGATGATGTCGCGCGTCAACTCGTTCAGTTCGCCCGTCGACGCGGCGATGTCGGCGAGATATTCGCGCTGGCGGGCATTGAGCGTGCCGGTCTCCTCCATCTCCAGAAGCGCGGTGAAGCCGCCGATCGAGGTCAGCGGCACGCGCAACTCGTGCGAGACGTGGCGGATGAACCGGTCGCGCAGCAATGTGGTCCGCTCGAGCGCCTCGTTGCGTTCGCGTAGGGCCCGCTCGATCTGGTTGGTCGCGGTAATGTCGACGAAGGTGATCATGGTCTGGCCGTTCGGCAGCGGCACGACCCGCCACGACAGCGTGCGCTCCTCGGTCTCGGCCCGTCCGGACTCGGCCGCCCGATCCTCTTCGAAGCCGGTCACGATCCCGGCGAAGCGGCGCCACGGTTCGGCCTCGCCCAGCGCGGCTTCGCACGCCTCGGCGATCTGGCCGATATGGACCCGCTCCTCGCCCATCAGATGGCCGACATGCCAGAACCGCTCGAACGCGGGGTTGGCGAGCTTGAGCGTGCCGTCGGTCTCGAACACGGCGACCCCCTCGGCGAGATTGTCGAGGGTCTCGCCCTGCACCCGCATCAGCGTCTTGTAGCGGCTTTCAAGGTCGATGCGCTCGGTCAGGTTCTCGAATGCCCAGGTCAGCCCGCCGCGCGGATGCGGGCTCGCGATCACGCGCATGGTGCGGCCGTCGGGCAGGTACCAGATGTCCTCGCGCGGCTCGACCGCCTTGAAGATGTCGAGCATGCTTTCCTTCCAGCGCCGCCATTCGGGCTGTTCGGGAAGCTTGCCCTCGGTGCGCATGCGGTCGAGAAACAGCGTCATGTCCGGCTTGCTGGCCAGGAAGCCGCTGTCGACCTCCCAGAGCTGCTCGAACGCCTGGTTGTGGAACCGCAGGCGCGCGTCGGCGTCGAACATGGCGACCGCCGTCGTCAGCAGGTCGAGCGTCTCCTCGTGGCTGCGAATGGTCGTGTTCAGTTCGGCGCGCACCGCCTCGGTCTCGGTGCGATCCCGTCCGATGCCGGCCGAACCATACGGTCCCTCCACATCGAGCACGTCGAACACCAGCCGGTCGCCGCGCACGACCGTCGACGCCTGGCCCTCGAAGGCGCCGGCCTGTCCGCGCTCGTTGGCCATCTGCTTGCCGGCCTGGCTGCCGAACAGTTCGGTCCGGCTGGAGACCACCGCCTCGGCGTCACCGCATTCGACCGCTTCCGCATAGGCCCGGTTGACCCAGGCGAGCGCCCCGTTCTCGTCGCGCAGCCAGACGGGCATGTCGGACCGGTCCATCAGCGCCTGCAGCGTTTCCAGCGTCTCGACGACACGGGCGTGCTCGGCGATCAGGCGGGTGTGTTCGGCGCGCTGTCCGGCGAGCGAGACGAAGCGCACGATCGCGCTGCCGCCGCTGGTCCGGCCGGAAACCTCGATCGGCACGCCGGCCGGCGTCAGCACCATGTCGTCGAACGGTTCCGCGTGATCGCGCAGCCGGCTGATCGCCTGTTCGACACGGGCGGCGGACCGCGGTTCGAGCCAGCGACCGAAGGCCAGGAACTCACCGCGCGATTCCGGCGCTCCGGAGCGTGCGCCAAGGGTTCCGATCACGGCGGCCGGCTTGTTGGGCTCGTCGCTCCAAACCACCGCGCGCTGGCCTTCCGAGGCGGCCAGCGTTTCGAGCTGGTTGATGCGTGCGCCGAGCGCCGAAACCTTGCCGCGCAGGGCGAGGTTCTGCGAGGCCGTGCGCGTGCGCTCGCGGATCAGCCACAGCGCCGAGCCGATCGCCGCTGCGAGGGCGCCGGAGAAGAGCGCGAACTGGACCACCTCGAACGTGTCGAGCGAGCGGCCGAGGATCGTCAGATCGCCCGCTCCGACCTGGGCCATCGCCGGCGCGACGGGGCTGCAAAGGGTCACGCCCGCCGCAAGGATCGCCGCGTTCCGTCTCAACGATGCACTGAAGGTGCGCCACCGGCGGCGCGCACTGCCTTGCTGCGGCATTCGGGTCCCCTTCGCCTTCGCGCGCGGGGCCGCGTGCACGGGTTCCGACCGCGCAGACACGACGCTACCCCGACACACGAATCGGCCCAACATAGCGGCCCGCGGATTCGCCGTGAAGCCTGACCGACGAAAAAGCCGGCCGCGAAATCGCGACCGGCCCTGCGCCGTCGGTGATCGGTGCGATCAGTAGCGATAGTGCTCGGGCTTGTAGGGCCCCTGGGCCGACACGCCGATATAGGCGGCCTGTTCGCCGCTCAGTTCGGTCAGTGTGACGCCGAGCTTTTCCAGATGCAGCCGGGCAACCTTTTCGTCCAGGTGCTTGGGCAGCACATAGACCCGGTTGTCGTACTTTTCGCCATGCGCCCACAGTTCGATCTGGGCGAGCACCTGGTTGGTGAACGAGGCGCTCATGACGAAGCTCGGATGGCCGGTGGCGTTGCCCAGGTTGAGAAGGCGCCCTTCCGACAAGAGGATCATCCGCTTGTCGTCTGGGAAGGTGATCATGTCGACCTGCGGCTTGATGTTGGTCCACTTCAGGTTGCGCAGGGCGGAAACCTGGATCTCGTTGTCGAAATGGCCGATGTTGCCGACGATCGCCATGTCCTTCATCGACCGCATGTGGTCGATGGTGATGACGTCCTTGTTGCCGGTCGTGGTGATGACGATGTCCGCGTTCGGCGCGGCTTCTTCGAGGGTCACGACCTCGTAGCCGTCCATGGCCGCCTGCAGCGCGCAGATCGGGTCGATCTCGGTCACCTTGACCCGGGCGCCGGCGCCACGCAGCGAGGCGGCCGATCCCTTGCCGACATCGCCATAGCCACACACGACGGCCACCTTGCCGGCCATCATCACGTCGGTGGCGCGGCGGATGCCGTCGACCAGCGATTCCTTGCAGCCATACTTGTTGTCGAACTTGGACTTGGTGACCGAATCGTTGACGTTGATGGCCGGGAACGGCAGGTGCCCCTTCTCCATCATCTGGTAGAGACGGTTGACGCCGGTGGTCGTCTCCTCGGTGACGCCCTTGATCATGTGGCGCTGCTTGACGAACCAGCCGGGCGACTGTTCCAGCCGCTTCCTGATCTGCGCGAACAGCGCCTCCTCTTCCTCGTTCGAGGGATTGTCGATCAGGTCGGTCTCGCCCTCCTCGACGCGCGCACCCATCAGGATATAGAGCGTGGCGTCACCGCCGTCGTCGAGGATCATGTTGGCGCCGCCCTCTTCGAACTGGAAGATGCGGTCGGTGTAGGACCAGTATTCGGTCAGCGTCTCGCCTTTCACGGCGAACACCGGAGTGCCGGTAGCGGCGATCGCGGCGGCGGCATGGTCCTGGGTCGAGAAGATGTTGCACGAGGCCCAGCGCACGTCCGCGCCCAGTTCCTTGAGCGTCTCGATCAGAACGGCGGTCTGGATCGTCATGTGCAGCGAGCCGGCGATGCGCGCGCCCTTCAGCGGCTTCTGTTCGCCATACTCTTCGCGCAGCGCCATAAGGCCCGGCATCTCGGTTTCGGCGATATCGAGTTCCTTGCGGCCGAAATCGGCCAGCGCCATGTCGGCAACGACGTAGTCTTTGTCAGCCATCGGAGGCTCCGTTCCATCATGCGGGGTTGCGCGGCTCCTAACAGAGACCGGGCAAGGGCGCAACGGCAATATAAAGAAATCCTTATGTCCGCATATGCATCAATCGATGCGCGGTCATTCACCCTCGCCGAACCGGTCGGCGATCAATGCGCCGATGGCGGCGACGGCCTCTTCTGCGTCCGGCCCGGTGGCGCTGACCTCGATCGAACTGCCCGGCCCGGCCGCCAGCAGCATCAGGCCCATGATCGACGTGCCGCCGACGCGCGTGCCATCCTTGGCGACGGTGATGGTCGCGGCGAAGCGCTCGGCCGTCTGCACGAAACGCGACGATGCGCGCGCGTGAAGGCCACGCTTGTTCGTGATCTCGAACACGGCCTGGACCGGCGCTCGTGCCGGCTCGTCGGATCCCGACCCGCCGACGGGCGCATCGCCGCCGCTCATTTGCCCGCCAGCACCTGGCTTGCCACGTTGATGTATTTGCGGCCGGCGTCGCGCGCCTGTTCGAGCGTTCGGTCCATGTCGTCGGTTTCGCGGGCGCGGGCCAGCTTGATCAGCATGGGCAGGTTGGCGCCGGCGATCACCTCGATCTTCCCGGCCGCCATGACCGAGATCGCCAGATTGGACGGCGTGCCGCCGAACATGTCGGTGACCACGATCACGCCATTGCCGGTGTCCACCTCGCCGACGGCGGCGATGATGTCCTGGCGGCGCTGCTCCATGTCGTCCTCGGCCTCGATGCAGACCGTCTCGAAGGATGCCTGCGGGCCGACCACATGCTCGACCGCCCGCAGGAACGCCTCGGCCAGCGCGCCATGCGTGACCAGCACGACACCAATCATCTCGCTAATGCTCCTTGCCGCCTGGCCATGACGCCCCGTTTGCAGGGCTGTGATCTTGAGCAGCAAAACGGTTGCAATTCAAGGCACAGCCCGGTGCGAGTGAAGCTTCGGCCATGCGACATCCGGCCAAATCGGGCTCCGCTCACAGCCAGACCGGCAGACCGAGCGCGGCGAAGACGGCGGTCGCGGCGGTCGGCGCCGGGCCTTCGGGCAGCCGCAGCGCCGGCAGTTCGCGCCCCGCGACCGGTTCCCTGTGATCGACGGCGAACCGCAGCGCGTGGTCGGCCGGCACGAGGCGGACGATCAGCGCGAGCCGGACCGGACCGGAGACGAGTTCGGGTGCGTCGACGACGCCCCATCCGCGTATCTCCACCTTGCCCGCGATCGGCGGCGGGCAGGCGGCGGTCACGCCGTCGTCGGTGGCGGTTAGCAGGACCCGGTCGTCGGCGACCAGGCCGGCCGAGTATCCCCCGGCGCGCGCCCGGCCGATCAGCGAGAGCGCCAGCGCGGTCTTTCCGGCGCCCGGCGCGCCCGTGATCAGCACGCCGTGCCCGTCAATGGCGATGGCGGTCCCGTGCGGCGGGGTTTCGGGGGCGCTCATTCGCGTGGCAGGCGCACGATGAAGCGCGCCCCGCGCACGGTTTCCGGATCGTCCGGGTCGACGATGTTCTCCGCCATCAGCGTGCCCTGGTGCGCCTCGACGATCTGCCGGGAGATCGAAAGGCCGAGCCCGGAATTCTTGCCGAAATCGTCGACCGCCGGCCGATCGGTATAGAAGCGCTTGAAGATGGTCTCGATGTTCTCGGCGCGGATGCCCGGACCATTGTCCTCGACGCGGATTTCGACCCAGCGCGGACGCGCCGACAGCCGGATGTCGATCCGCCCCGTCTCCGGATCGACGAACGACCGGGCGTTCTCGACGAGGTTGCTGATCACCTGGCCGAGCCGCGATTCATGGCCGGGCACGGTGAAGCTGCCCTGGCCGGGCCGCGCGTCGACATGCAGCTTCGGCGTCACATGGCCGATATGCGCGTCGGCGAGCACCGAGATCATGTTCCTGAGCAGCTTGTGAAGATCGACCGTGCCGGCGTCCTCGCGCGCAAGTTCGGCATCAAGGCGCGAGGCGTCCGAGATGTCCGTGATCAGCCGGTCGAGCCTGCGCACATCGTGCTCGATGACCTTGAGAAGCCGCATGCGCGATTCGTCGGTCGCCGCGCGCGGCAGTGTTTCGACCGCGCTGCGCAGCGAGGTCAGCGGGTTCTTGAGCTCGTGGCTGACGTCCGCGGCGAAGCTCTCGATGGCGTCGATGCGCGCATAGAGCGCATTGGTCATGTCGCGCAGCGCCACCGACAGGTTGCCGATCTCGTCCTGGCGTTCGGAAAAGTCGGGGATCTCCTCGCGGTTCTTGATCGAGCGGCGTACCCGCACGGCCGCCGCGGACAGGCGGCGCAGCGGATTGGCGATGGTGCCGGCCAGCAAGAACGACAGAATGACGTTGACGATCACAGCGACGGCGAAGACGCGGAACATGGCCAGCCGCTCGGCCCGGATGATCTCGTCGATGTCGCCGCCCTGGGTGGACAGTTGCAGAACGCCGAGCACGGCGCGGAAGCGCTGCACCGGAACGGCGACCGAGACGATCATCTCGCCCTGCTCGGAGATGCGCACGATCTGCCGCCGGTCGCCGGCCAGCGCCTGCATCACTTCGGGGTACGCGGTGCCCGTGCCGCCCGGCTGCTCGCGATAGAGCGGCAGGTCGTTGCGCCGGAAGAAACGCGCGATGCGGTTCTGCACCTCTTCCCACCAGCGCGTTTCCGGTGCGTCGAGCGGATCGAGGTCGTAGCGCAGGATCTGCCCGCGCGAATAAAGATGCCGGCTGTCGAGGATCAGATTGCCGTCCGGATCATAGAGCCGGGCGCGGGTCCGCGTCGGCGAGATGAGCTGGCGCAGCACCGGCGCGACTCGCTCGGGATTGATCGGGAAGTCGAGGCTGTCGAAGCCGTCGACCGACGGCACGATGCTCTCGCCCGCCTGCAGTTCGAGCAGCTTCTCCGGATCGATCAGGATCGCGTCGGTCTCGACGCTGGCCGAGGCGGCGATGGCGCCGGCGATGATCTCGCCCTGCGTCATCAGGCTTTCGACGCGCGCGTCGATCAGCCCGTCGCGAAACTGGTTCAGATAGAGAATGCCCGACATCAGAAGGCCGAGCGCGGCCAGATTGAGGATCAGGATGCGCCGGGTGATCGACGAGAACAGGCGCTGTCCGAACAGCCGCCCGAGCCCGGACAGACGACGCCCGGACGCGCGCCGCGAAGCCTGCCGGCCCGCCGCGCGACGCGTCTTGGTCACCGTCATGTGGTCCGTCTCGACGGCCATTGCTCATCGTCCTTCGGGCCGGCCGCCGGCCCCGCCGCGCCCTCAGGCGGCCTCGCGGAACCGGTAGCCGACGCCGTAAAGCGTCTCGATCATGTCGAAGTCGGTATCTGCGGCCTTGAACTTCTTGCGCAGCCGCTTGATGTGGCTGTCGATCGTGCGGTCGTCCACATAGACCTGGTCGTCATAGGCCGCATCCATCAGCGCGTCCCGGCTCTTCACCACGCCCGGGCGCTGCGCGAGCGAGAAAAGGATCAGGAACTCGGTCACCGTCAGCGTCACCGGCTTGTCCTTCCAGGTGCAGGTGTGCCGTTCCTGGTCAAGCACGAGATTGCCGCGCACGAGCGTGGTGGCGGCACCGGCGCCGCCCGGCTTGACGGCGATCTCGCGCGCCGCCGTGCGCCGCAGGATCGCCCGCACGCGCTCGATCAGCAGGCGCTGCGAGAACGGCTTGGTGATGAAGTCGTCGGCGCCCATCTTCAGGCCGAACAGTTCGTCGATCTCGTCGTCCTTGGAGGTCAGGAAGATCACCGGCAGGTCCGATTTCTGGCGCAGCCGGCGCAGCAGTTCCATGCCGTCCATGCGCGGCATCTTGATGTCGAAGATGGCAAGGTTGGGCGGCTTGCCCAGAAGCCCGTCCAGCGCCGAGGCGCCATCGGTATAGGTTTCGACACGAAAGCCTTCAGCCTCGAGCGCGATGGAGACCGAAGTCAGGATGTTGCGATCGTCATCGACAAGCGCAATCGTCTGCATTCCGAAATTCTCCCCCGACATGAGCTGTCCCTTCCGTTCTTGCCCGGTATTTGGTGACGGAAGGCTTTCTGCGCAAACAGGGGACAAAATGTGGCATGAAAGCGCGGCGGTGTCATCGCCGCACGCCCGCGTCCCGCTTGCGGCGGCGCCCGAGGCGGAACGGCGCGATTCGCCAATTCGTTAGCCGGCATGGTAAATCAGCGGTTAATAACCACTGAATCTAAAACGTTTGAAACGATTTTCAAATCTTTAAAACGATTAATCGTTTGAGATTGTTTGCCTATTCTGTTTCACGCTCCGGACCCGCTCGCGATGAGGCGATCGGCCCGCCCGCGGGGCGGCATGCAAACCGAAACGGACCGGTGGCGATCATGAAAACACACGGCGTATTCAATACGGCTCAGGGATTGGAAAGAAACGGCATCGCGGGCGCGACGGCCGCCTATTACAACCTCACCGAGCCGCAGCTTTATGAATACGCCCTGTCGCGCGGCGAGGCCGAAATGGCCGCAGGCGGCGCGCTTGTCGCCCGCACCGGCGAGCACACCGGACGGTCCGCCAAGGACAAGTTCATCGTCCGCGACGGCGTGGTCGACGAGCAGATCTGGTGGGACGGCAACAAGGCGATGTCCGCCGACGCGTTCGAGCGCCTCTACACCGACATGCTGGCGGCGACCAACGGCAGGGAACTGTTCGTCCAGGATCTGACCGGCGGCGCCGATCCGAACCACGCCATCGGCGTGCGCGTGATCACCGAAAAGGCCTGGCATTCGCTGTTCATTCGCAACCTGCTGATACGGCCCGAGCGCGCCGCGCTGAAATCGTTCGTTCCGCAGATGACGATCATCGACCTGCCCTCGTTCACGGCCGATCCCGTCAAGCACGGTTGCCGCGGCGAGACGGTGATCGCGGTCGACCTGACCCGTATGATCGTGCTGATCGGCGGCACCTCCTATGCGGGCGAGATGAAGAAGTCGGTCTTCACCGCGCTCAACTACATCCTGCCGCAAAAGCGCGTCATGCCGATGCACTGTTCGGCCAATGTCGGCCCGGACGGCGACGCGGCCGTGTTCTTCGGCCTGTCGGGCACCGGTAAGACGACCCTTTCGGCCGACCCGGCGCGTACGCTGATCGGCGATGACGAGCACGGCTGGGGCCCCGAGGGCATCTTCAACTTCGAGGGCGGCTGCTATGCCAAGACGATCCGGCTGAGCGCCGAGGCGGAGCCCGAGATCCACGCAACCACCCAGCGCTTCGGCACGGTGCTCGAAAACGTCATCCTCGACGCGGAGCGGCGGCCCGACTTCGACAATGGTGCGCTGACCGAGAACACGCGCTGCGCCTATCCGCTGCATTTCATTCCCAATGCCAGCGACACCGGCCGGGCCGGGCATCCCAGGAACATCGTGATGCTGACCGCCGACGCGTTCGGCGTCATGCCGCCGATCGCACAGCTCACGCCAGCGCAGGCCATGTACCACTTCCTGTCGGGCTACACCGCCAAGGTCGCCGGCACCGAAAAGGGCGTCACCGAGCCCGAGGCGACGTTCTCGACCTGCTTCGGCGCGCCGTTCATGCCGCGTCATCCGTCCGAATACGGCAACCTGCTGCGCGAACTGATCGCCAGGCACGGCGTCAAGTGCTGGCTGGTCAACACCGGCTGGACCGGTGGCGCCTATGGCGTCGGCGAACGCATGCCGATCCGGGCGACGCGCGCCCTGCTGAAGGCGGCGCTCGACGGCACGCTCGACGATGCCGAATATCGCACCGATCCCAATTTCGGCTTCGCTGTCCCGATCGCCGTGGACGGTGTCGACAGCACGATCCTCGATCCGCGCTCGACCTGGGCCGACAAGGCCGCCTACGACGAACAGGCGCGCCGGCTCGCCTCCATGTTCCGCGACAATTTCGACCGGTTCGCCGACCATGTCGATCTCGAGGTGATGGACGCCGCACCCGTTTTTCTTGAAGCCGCCGAATAGGGCGGCCGACCACCATCGGGTTCAGGGGCGCGTCCGCGAGGCGCGCCCTGTTCATTTTCGGGCGCGATTGTGCATTCTGGCCGCGGAGGCCGCCATGACCCAACGCGCACAACCACAGCTCGTCCCGCTCGACTTCATCGCCCGAACGCCGCCGGAGACGGCCGAACGCGCGACCGCCTTCGCCGATCTGATGGCGCGCCGGCGCACCGTGCGCGACTTTTCCGACCGCCCGGTACCCCGCGCCGTGATCGCCGACTGCCTGCGGACGGCGGCGAGCGCCCCCTCGGGCGCCAACCAGCAGCCTTGGCATTTCGTCGCGATCGGGGATCCGGCAACCAAGGCGCGCATTCGCGCAGCGGCCGAGGCCGAGGAGCGGGCGTTCTATGGCGGCCGCGCCGGCGACGAATGGCTGACGGCGCTCGCCCCGCTCGGAACCGACGCGCACAAGCCGTTCCTTGAAACCGCGCCATGGTTGATCGTCATCTTCGCCCAGCGTCACGGCGTCGGCCCGGACGGGGAGCGAATCAAGCACTACTACGTGCCCGAATCGGTCGGCATCGCCACCGGCCTGCTGATCGCCGCACTGCATAATGCCGGCCTCGCCACGCTCACCCATACGCCCTCGCCGATGGGTTTTCTCAGCGACATCTGCGGCCGCCCCGCCAACGAAAAGCCGGTCATCCTGCTCGTCGCCGGCTAT
This sequence comes from Roseitalea porphyridii, assembly GCF_004331955.1. Lineage (NCBI taxonomy): Bacteria > Pseudomonadati > Pseudomonadota > Alphaproteobacteria > Hyphomicrobiales > Ahrensiaceae > Roseitalea > Roseitalea porphyridii. The sequence goes on from NZ_CP036532.1 coordinate 312,428, forward strand.
CCCGCGCAGGGCGCCGTCGTGCCGGCCATCCACCGCAAGCCGTTCGAGGCGGTCGCTAGCTGGATCGAGGCCGATGGGCGTTGATCCGCTGCGCCTCGGCAACGGTCGCGAGGTCCCGGCCTGGACGCTGACCGAAGCGTTCGTGCAGTCCGCCGGGCCCGGCGGCCAGAACGTCAACAAGGTGGCGACCGCGGTGCAATTGCGCTTTCAGGCCAAGGGGTCGGGCGTCTTCACCGACAGCCAGTATGCCCGCCTGATGCGGCTTGCCGGCAAGCGCGGCACCAAGGCGGGCGAGGTCGTCATCGAGGCGAGCCGGTACCGCACCCAGGAGCGTAACCGGCAGGATGCGCGCGACCGGCTCGCGGCCCTCATAGAGAAGGCCCTGGCGCCGCCTCCGCCGCCGCGCAAGCGCACGCGGCCGACGCGCGGCTCGGTTGAGCGGCGCCTGAAGGCCAAGGCCGGTCGCGGCCAGATCAAGAAGTTGCGCGGACCGGTCGAGGACGAGCAGTAGTGTTCGTGGACCGCGACGCGGCCCGAAACCACTTTGAATTGTCATCTGACCGGTGCAAGACTGCCCCGTCCAACCATGACGAGGAGATGGGGCCATGGGTTTTTTCGATTTCATGAAGGGTGCTGGCAAGCGGCTGGGCTTCGGCAACAGCGACGAGGAGAACGCCGAGGCGCTGAAGACGGAGCTCGATTCGCACAATCTGGGCACCGAGGCCGTGACGGTCGAGGTCAAGGGTGATACCGCGATCGTCAAGGGCGCGGTTGCCGATCAGGCCGCCTTCGAAAAGGCGATCGTCGCGATCGGCAACACCGACGGCATCGCCAAGGTGCAGGCCGACGATCTGCGGGTGGTGGCGCCCGAAAGCGGGCTGAAGCTCGACGCGAACGCGGACATGAACGCGATCATCGCGGCGGCCACTCCGCCGGCCGAACCGAAGTTCCACACGGTCGAAAGCGGCGACACGCTCTGGGCGATCGCCGAAAAGGCCTATGGCAATGGTTCGAAGTATGAGGCGATCTTCGAGGCCAACCGCCCGATGCTGTCGCATCCCGACAAGATCTATCCTGGCCAGGTCTTGCGCATTCCCGATCTGGACGCGGCCTGATCGGTCCGCCGGCGCGTCCGGGGCGGCCTGCCGGTCGCCCCGAACCCGGGCCGGTGCGTCCAATGACCCTCTTTTCGCCCGCCGGCAAAAGCAATAGAGAGCACGCAACCGATCAAGGCCGGCCGCCGGCCGGTCCAATTTGCGTGCGGAGAGCGAACCGATGACGACATTGTCCGACCAGCCCAAGGTGATCACCGTATTCGGCGGTTCGGGGTTTCTGGGTCGCCACGTCACGCGGGCGCTGGCCAAGCGCGGTTACCGGGTGCGCGCGGCCGTGCGCCGGCCCGATCTTGCGTTTCACCTGCAGCCGCTCGGCGATGTCGGCCAGATCGCCGCCATCCAGGCCAATCTGCGGCACAAATGGTCCGTCGAGCGCGCCGTCGAGGGCGCCGATGCGGCAATCAACCTTGTCGGCATCCTGGCCGAGCGGGGCAAGCAGGGGTTCGACACGGTGCAGGCCTATGGCGCGCGCTACGTCGCCGAGGAATGCGAGGACGCCGGCATTCCGCTCGTCCACGTCTCGGCGATCGGCGCCGACCCGGACAGCCCGTCCGGCTACGCAAGATCGAAGGCGCGCGGCGAGGACTGGGTGCGGCAGACGCTCGGCGAGCGCGCGGTCATCATGCGCCCGTCGATCGTGTTCGGGCCGGAGGATGATTTCTTCAACCAGTTCGCGGCGATGGCGCGCTATTCGCCGGCATTGCCGCTGATCGGTGGCGGCGAGACCAGGTTCCAGCCGGTCTATGTGGGCGACGTCGCCGAGGCGATCGCGCGCGGCATAGACGGGCGGCTGAAGGGCGGAACGACCTACGAACTCGGCGGTCCGGAGGTCATGACGTTCCGCAGATGCCTCGAGGAGATGCTCGAGGTGATCGAGCGCAAGCGTGCCCTGATCTCGATCCCCTGGTGGGCCGCCTCCATGCAGGGGCGCTTCTTCCAGATGCTGCCCGGCAAGCCGCTGATCACCGAGGACCAGGTCCGGCTTCTCAGGCAGGACAACGTCGTCTCGCAGGCGGCCATCGACGAGGGCCGCACGCTCGAGGAGATCGGCGTCAAGGCCGCGTCCGTCGAAGCGATCCTGCCGACCTATCTGTGGCGGTTCCGGGTGAGCGGACAGTTCCGCAAGCAGCACGAACCGCAGGACGCCGAGGGCTGAACCGCCACTCGGGCGTCTTCTTCCGGCAAAGCGGTGGCCTCAGGCCGCGGTCGCCGAGCGCGCTTCCCTGTCTGCGATCGCCTTGTGCAGATGCACCATCAGCGCCGCGCCGAACAGCGGCGTCATCAGGTTGACGATCGGAATGGCCATGAACCCGGCGATCAGCAGCCCGGCCATGATCACCGTGCCCGAATTTTTCGAGCGAAGCGCATTTGCGTCCGCCTCGCCCGCAAAACGCATCGCGGCGAACTGGAAGTATTCGCGGCCGAGCAGATAGGCGTTCACCGCAAGGAACGCGATCAGATTGATGCCGGGGACCAGCAGCAGGATCAGCGCCAAAAGGTTGCCGGCGACCACCACGCCGAAGAACTTGATGCCCAGCACGATCGATCGGCCGAGCGGCAGCGGCGCGCCGGTCGGTTCGCCCGGATAGTCCTGCCGCTCGATATGCTCGGCGACGTCGTCGAGGAAGATGCCGGCGATCACGGCGCTGACCGGTCCGATCAGGAAGGCAAGGCCCACGGCCAGCGCGATGCCGGCGGCGATCGCGGCGACCAGACCGACGGTCCCGGTCCAGTCGGGCAGGGCGAAGCCGGAGACGAAGGCCTCGAAATAGGGCAGCGCCGCCCATTCGACGGCATAGCGGACCGCGAACCAGATCGCGATCAGGCCGACGAGCGTCAGACCGATCGATTTCCACAGGACCTGGCGAAGGGCCGGGTCCAGCAGTTCGCCGAGTGCCTTGCGTGCCGATGCGATGACCATGGCGGGCAGATGGGGGCACGGGGCCGGCGATGCAACAAGCACTCCGCCTTCCAATCGTCGGCGCGGCACGTTAAAGCCGGTCCGACCAACCGGGACGGATCATGAGCCAGTACGACGTTCTTTGCATCGGCAACGCGATTGTCGACATCATCGCACGCGCCGAGGACGCTTTCCTGCGCGAGAACAACATCATCAGGGGCGCGATGAACCTCATCGACGCCGAGCGCGCCGAACTCCTCTACGACCGGATGGGTCCGGCCGTGGAGACGTCCGGCGGCAGTGCCGGCAACACGGCGGCCGGCGTCGCAAGCCTCGGCGGCACGGCGGCCTTCTTCGGCAAGGTGTCCGACGATGCCCTGGGCGACATTTACCGGCACGATATCCGCGCCCAGGGCGTTGCCTTCGACACGCCCGCGCTCAATGGCCATCCGCCGACCGCGCGGTCGATGATCTTCGTCACGCCCGACGGCGAGCGTTCGATGAACACCTATCTGGGCGCCTGCGTCGAACTGGGGCCGGAGGATGTCGAGGAAGAAAAGGCGGCCGGCGCCAAGGTGACCTATTTCGAGGGCTATCTGTGGGATCCGCCGCGCGCCAAGACGGCGATCCGCGAAACCGCGCGCATCGCCCATGAGAACGGCCGCGAAGTGGCGATGACGCTGTCGGACCCGTTCTGCGTGGACCGCTATCGCGAGGAGTTTCTCGACCTGATGCGTTCGGGCACGGTCGACATCGTGTTCGCCAACGAGGAAGAGGCCAAGTCGCTCTACCAGACCGCCGACCTCGAAACGGCGCGCGAGGCGCTGGCCGCCGACTGCAAGATCGCCATCGTCACCCGGTCCGAGAAGGGCTCGATGATCATCAATGGCGATGGGACCCATATTCCGATCGACGCCGACCCGGTCGACAATCTGGTCGACACGACCGGCGCCGGCGATCTCTACGCGGCCGGCTTCCTTTACGGCTACACCAACGGCATGGACATGCAGGCCTGCGGCCGGCTGGGCTCGCTCGCCGCTTCGATCATCATCCAGCAGATCGGCCCGCGCGCGCAGGTCTCGCTGCGCCAGGCGGCGATCGACGCGGGCCTAATCAGGTCCTGATCAGGCGTCGCGTTCGGCCTGTTCGTTGGGCGGACCGGGCTCGGCGTCGGGTGGCGTTTCGGCCGGTTGCTTGGGGCCGCCCTTGGCGATACCGACCATCGCCGGGCGCAGCACCCGATCGCCGATCGAGTAGCCGGCCTGCACCACCTGCACGACCGTGCCGTTCGGCACGTCCGGGTTCGGCACCTCGAACATCGCCTGATGGAAGTTCGGATCGAACTTCTCGCCCTCGGGCGCGAGCTGCCTGACGCCGTGGCGCTCCATGGTCGACAGCATCGACTTTTCGGTCAGTTCGACACCTTCGAGCAGGTTCTTGAGCGCCGGATCGGCGTTCTGCCGCTGCTCGTCCGTCACCGCCTCGATGGCGCGGCGCAGATTGTCGGTCACGCCCAGCATGTCGCGGGCAAAGCCGGCGATCGCGAAATTCTTGGCGTCGGCGACCTCGCGCTGCGTGCGCTTGCGCAGGTTCTCCATGTCGGCGGCCAGCCGCAGCAGCCGTTCCTTCATGTCGGTGTTTTCGGCCTGGATCGCCTCGATTTCCTCGGCGATGGCCGAGCCAGCCACGCCGCTTTCGGCCGATTCATAGTCGAAATGCTCGCCGTCCTGGTCGGCCTCGAATTCCGCATAGGCGTCGGCGTCTTCGGCCGCCGCGCGCCGGCGTGCGGCGCGGTCGGCCTTCAGCAGGTCGTCGGCGGCCTTGCGCAGGCTCTCGCGGCTGGCGGGATTGACGTCGGGGCCGGCATCGTCCGGCTTGCGATCATTGTCAGCCATTCATCCTGTCCATCGGTTCGGGAAAGCGTTTCGGCCGCGATATCGAGTTTGCCGGGGCAAAAATCAACCCCGGCGGGCGGCGCTTCACTCGCGCTCGATGATGCGCGAGACCAGTTGGGCTGTGTAGTCGACCATCGGCACGATGCGCGCATAGTTCAGCCGCGTCGGGCCCAGAACGCCGAGCGCGCCGACCACGCGGCGGTTGCCGTCCCGGTAGGGCGCGACGACGAGCGAGGAGCCCGACAGCGAGAAAAGCCGGTTCTCCGAGCCGATGAAGATGCGCACGCCCGACCCCGATTCGGCCATGTCGAGCACCGAGATGATCTCTTCCTTGCGCTCGAGATCGTCGAGCAGCATCTTGGTGCGCTCGATCTCCTCGGCATCGGTGAGGTTTTCGAGAAGGTTCGCCCGCCCGCGCACGATCAGCTGTCGCGGCTGCCCGTCATTGGCGCCCGACCAGACCGCAAGACCCCGCTCGACCAGGCTGGCGCTGAGTTCGTTCAGTTCGGCGCGGACCTCGCGGCGCTTGGCGTTGATGGCGTCACGCGCACCGGCAAGCGTCTGGCCGCGCGCATGGTGATTGAGGAAGTTGGCTGCCTCGGCCAGTTGCGAGGCGGTCATGCCGGCAGGCAGGTCGATGACCCGGTTTTCGACATCGCCCGATTCCCAGACCAGTACGGCGAGCGCCTTGGTCTCCTCGAGCCGGACGAATTCGATGTGCTTGAGCGCCCCGTCGCGTTTGGCGGCCAGCACCAGTCCGGCCCCGTTCGAGACGCGGCTGAGCATCTGGCTGGCTTCGGTCAGCAACTGCTCGGTGTGCGGATGGCCCTCGCCGGCGCCGAGCTGGCTTTCGATCAGCATGCGTTCCTCGTCGCTGACCTCGCCGGTGTCCATGAACGCGTCGACGAAGAACCGCAGACCCTGTTCGGTCGGCAGCCGGCCGGCCGAAACGTGCGGCGAATAGATCAGCCCGAGCGTTTCGAGATCGCTCATCACGTTGCGCACCGAAGCCGGCGACAGCGAGGTCGGCAGCATCTTCGACAGGTTGCGCGAGCCGACCGGCTCGCCCTCGATCAGATAGCTCTCGACGATGCGCCGGAAGATGTCGCGCGAACGCTCGTCGAGCTTGTCGTCGAGATCAGCGTGTTTGGCGGTGATCGGCGTCATGGGCAAGGGGCGGCACCTGTGGTCACCCAGATATATTGCAGCGCCACGCGGCGGAAAAGAGGCGCTTTCGCGCGGCGGCGAAACCGTCTAAACGGGCGCCGACCCTCGAACCGAAGGACTTTCCATGCCCCGTCCCTCCGGGCGAATGCCCGACCAGATGCGCGCCGTCTCGCTTGAGCGCGGCGTCGCCAAGCACGCCGAAGGCTCCTGCCTCGTCAGGTTCGGCGACACCCACGTCCTGTGCACCGCCAGCCTCGAGGAGCGCGTGCCGCCATGGCTGCGCAATGCCGGCCGCGGCTGGGTGACCGCCGAATACGGCATGCTGCCGCGCGCCACCGGCGAGCGCATGCGGCGCGAGGCGAGCGCTGGCAAGCAGGGTGGGCGCACGCTCGAGATCCAGCGCCTGATCGGCCGGTCGATGCGCGCCGTGGTCGATCTCGAGGCGCTCGGCGAACGCCAGATCACCGTCGACTGCGACGTCATCCAGGCCGATGGCGGCACCCGCACCGCCGCCATCACCGGCGGCTGGGTGGCTCTGCACGACTGCCTCGACTGGATGCATTCGCGCCAGATGGCCTCCAAGACGCGCGTCTTGAAGGACCATGTCGCCGCCGTCTCGTGCGGCATCTTCAAGGGCGAGGCGGTCGCCGATCTCGATTATGACGAGGACAGCGCCGCCGAGACCGATGCCAATTTCGTCATGACCGGTTCGGGCGGCATCGTCGAGGTGCAGGGCACCGCCGAGGGCGAGCCGTTCTCGCGGGCCCAGTTCGACGCGCTGTTCGGCCTGGCCGAAAAGGCGATCGCCGATCTGGTCGACCTGCAGAAGCAGGCGATAGGCGGCTGAAGAAAGCCATGCAGCCCGATGGGATCCTCGAAACGGCGCTCTATGCCGACGATCTGGCGGCGGCGAAGGCCTTCTATGGCACGGTGATCGGCCTTACGGTGATCACCGAGGTCGCCGGCCGGCATGTGTTCTTTCGCTGCGGCGACGGCGTCCTGTTGCTGTTCGATCCCGCCGCGACGGCACAGCCGCCGTCCGATCCGTCCATGCCGGTGCCGCCGCACGGCGCGCACGGGCCGGGCCATGCCTGCTTTCGCGTCGCCGGCGACGCGCTCGATGGCTGGCGTGATCATCTCGAAGAGGCGGGCATCGCCATCGAGGCCGATTTCCGCTGGCCGAACGGCGCGCGCTCGCTCTACTTCCGCGATCCGGCCGGCAACAGTCTTGAAATCTCCGAACCCAAGCTGTGGGGCCTTGCATGACGCGCCGTCTCGAACCGGGCCGGCTCGTGCTCGCCACCCACAATGACGGCAAGCTGCGCGAGATGCGCGGCCTGATCGGCCCGTTCGGTTTCGACGTGGTCTCGGCGGGCGAACTGGGCCTTGCCGAGCCCGACGAGGATGGCACGACCTTCGAGCAGAACGCCCGCACCAAGGCGATGGCCGCCATGCAGGCTTCCGGCCTGCCCGCGCTCGCCGACGACAGCGGCATCTGCGTCGAGGCGCTCGACGGTGCCCCCGGCGTCTACACCGCCGACTGGGCCGAGACCGGCAATGGCCGCGACTTCATGATGGCGATGCGCACCGTCGAGGAAAAACTGCAGGCGGCCGGCGCGACCGCGCCCGACGAGCGTCGTGCCGCCTTCGTCGCCGTCCTGTGCCTGGCCTTTCCGGACGGCCATTGCGAATTCTTCCGCGGCGAGGCGCCCGGTCACCTGGTCTGGCCGCCGCGCGGCGATCTTGGCTTCGGCTACGATCCGGTGTTCGTGCCCGACGGGCACGACCGCACCTTCGGCGAGATGACCGCCGACGAGAAACATGGCTGGACGCCGGGCGACGCCGAGGCCTTGTCGCATCGCGCCCGGGCCTTCAGACTGTTTGCCCATGACTGTCTGGGCGTCACCTGAAGACGCGGCCCGCGCGACCATCAATGGCGATGATGGCGCGCCGGGTTTCGGCGTCTATCTGCACTGGCCGTTCTGCGCGGCCAAATGCCCCTATTGCGACTTCAATTCCCACGTCCGGCACGGGCCGGTGGATCAGGCCGACTTCGCCGCCGCCTACGTCGCCGAAATCGCGCATATGCGCGCGCTGACCGGTCCGCGCACCGTCACCTCGATCTTCATCGGCGGCGGCACGCCCTCGCTGATGGCGCCCGAAACGGTCGATACGCTGCTGGAGGCGGTGGCGCGAAGCTGGTCCGTGCCGGCCGGCGTCGAGATCACCATGGAGGCCAACCCGCAGTCGGCCGACGCGGACCGTTTTGCCGGCTATCGGTCGGCGGGCGTCAACCGGCTGTCGCTCGGCGTTCAGGCGCTCGACGACGCCGATCTGCGCTTTCTGGGCCGGCTGCACGATGTCGCCGAAGCCCGCGCGGCGATCGACCTGGCCCGCCGGACCTTCCCGCGCCTGTCCTTCGATCTGATCTATGCAAGGCCCGGTCAGACGCCTGAGGCCTGGGAAGGCGAACTGCGCCAGGCCATCGCGCTCGCCGCCGATCATCTGTCGCTCTACCAACTCACCATTGAGGATGGCACGCCGTTCAGGACGCTGCACGATGCCGGCCGCATCGCCATGCCCGATGGCGATCTGGCGGGCGATCTCTATGCGCTGACCCAGGACGTGACGGCCGCCGCCGGTTTGCCGGCTTATGAAATATCGAACCATGCCGTGCCGGGCGCCGAGAGCCGGCACAATCTGACCTATTGGCGCTATGGCGACAATGCCGGCATCGGCCCCGGGGCGCATGGCCGGTTCGACGCCGATGGGGCAAGGCGCGTCACCATCACCGAGCCGCACCCCGAAACCTGGCTGGGCCGGATTGCCGAGCACGGGCACGGCATCGCCGAGACCGAGACGCTCCTCGCCGATGCACAAGCTGACGAGATGCTGATGATGGGGCTGAGGCTTGTGGAGGGTCTCGATCTCGCCCGCTACGAAACGCTCGGCGGTGGGCCACTCCCGGCCGACAAGCTGCAGGCGATGATCGATCTGGGCATGGTCGAACGGCTCGGCAATGCGCGCATCCGCGCGACGGCGCGCGGGCGCATGGTGCTCGACGCGATCATCGCGGAACTGGCGCGCTGATGGCCGGAACGTTCACGATCGCCGGCCATGCAATCGAGGCGCCGCCGCTCGAACCCGGACTTTACTTGGTGGCGACGCCCATCGGCAATCTGCGCGACATCACCATCCGCGCGCTCGAAACGCTTGCCGCCTGCGACTTGCTTGCCTGCGAGGACACGCGCATCACTCGGCGTCTCCTTGACCGCTATGCGATCGCCCAGAAGTCGGTCGCCTATCACGAGCACAACGCCGCCGAGGCCGGACCGAGACTGCTGGCCGCGCTCGGGGAAGGGCAGGCCGTTGCGCTCGTCTCTGATGCCGGAACGCCGCTCGTCTCCGATCCGGGCTATCGGCTGGTGGGGGAGGCGCTCGCCGCCGGCCACCGCGCCATCCCGATCCCAGGGCCCTCGGCGGTGCTGGCCGGTCTCGCCGCCTCGGGCCTGCCGACGGACGATTTCCGTTTCATCGGCTTTTTGCCGGCAAAGGACAAGGCGCGCCGCGACCGTCTTGCCGGCCTTGCCGACGTGCGATCCACGCTAATCGCGTTCGAATCTCCGCACCGGCTCGCCGCGACGCTGCGCGCCATTGCCGATCTGTGCGGACCGGACCGGCCGGTCTGCGTCGCGCGCGAACTGACCAAGCGGTTCGAGACGGTGGTCACGGGGCCCGCCGGGGAAATGGCCGGCCGGTTCGGGGAAGGCGCGGTCAAGGGCGAGATCGTCGTGATGATCGCACCGGCGCCAGAAGGGCAGACGGTTCCGGACGCCGCCGACATCGACGCCCTGCTGAAGACGCTGCTTGCCGACATGCCGGCCGCCAGGGCGGCCCGCGAGGCTTCGCGCACCACCGGCCTGCCCCGTGCCGATCTCTACAATCGGCTGCTTGCGATGAAGAAGGCCGATGGTTGAGCGCGGCATGGCCGACCGTCGCCGGGCCGAGCGGCGCGGCCAGCGCGGCGAAAGGCGTGCCGCCTGGGCGTTGCGGCTGAAGGGCTTTCGCATCGTCGCCCGGCGCTACCGCTGCAAGGCCGGCGAGATCGACCTGATCGTCCGGCGCGGCGATCTCGTCTTGATCGTCGAGGTCAAGGCGCGCCCCTCGATCGGCGAAGCGATGGACGCGGTGACGCCGGCCGCGCAGCGCCGCATCATCGCCGCCGCCGACCACTGGCTTGCGCGCCAGCCCGATCACGGCCGGCTGAACCTTCGCTTCGATCTGGTCGCGATCGTGCCCGGACGCTGGCCGATCCACGTGCCGGCGCTGTTCACCGCCTGAACCCGATTGATTTTCGGCCCGCCAGCGGCCACTTAGCCACCACCGAAGAGAGGAACGACCATGGCGCTCAAAGTCGCTGTCCAGATGGACCACATCTCCACCATCGCGATCGCCGGCGACACCACCTTCGCGCTGTGTCTTGAGGCGCAGGCGCGGGGCCATGCGCTCTACCACTATACGCCCGACCGCCTGTCGATGCGTGGCGATGCGGTCAGCGCCCGGCTCGAGCCGCTGACCGTTCGCGACGAAGAAGGCGACCATTTCACCCTGGGGCCCGCCACGCCGACCGATCTTTCGGAGATGGACGTGGTGCTGCTGCGCCAGGATCCGCCGTTCGACATGAACTACATCACCACCACGCACATGCTCGAGCGCATCCATCCGCAGACGCTGGTTGTCAACGATCCGGCCTGGGTGCGCAACTCGCCCGAAAAGCTGTTCGTGATGGACTATGCGCGCTTCATGCCCGAAACGCTGATCACCAAGGACATCGATGCGATCCGCCGGTTCCGCGACGAATTCGGCGATATCATCCTCAAGCCGCTCTACGGCAATGGCGGCGCCGGCGTCTTCCATCTGCGCGACGGCGACCGCAACCTGACATCGCTGCTGGAAATGTTCGAGCAGCTTTCGAACGAGCCGATCATCGCCCAGCGTTACCTGTCCGAAGTGCGCGGCGGCGACAAGCGCATCATCCTGATCGACGGCGAACCGGTCGGCGCCATCAACCGGGTGCCCGACGAAAGCGACACGCGCTCGAACATGCATGTCGGGGGCAAGGCGCTGGCGACCGATATGACCGACCGGGAGCGCGAGATCTGCGCGGCGATCGGCCCGGCCCTGCGCGAGCGCGGGTTCATCCTGGTCGGCATCGACGTCATCGGCGGGCTGATGACCGAGATCAACGTCACCTCGCCGACCGGCGTGCGCGAGGTCGCAAAGTTCGGGGGCGCCGACATCGCCGCCCTGTTCTGGGATGCGGTCGAAGCGCGCCGCGCCGCCTGACGCAACGTCATTTGCGTTCCGCGCCACAACCCGGCACAACCGGATCACAGCTTTCGCGCGTATTTGTTCTTAGAATGTTCTTTACTTGTTTCGCCAGTTGTGCTTGGTTGTACTGCACAGGGCGGTGGCAGGCCGTCTGAAACAGGGTGAGGGCACGGACATGGTCGCACGGGTCGCCACGGTCGCCTTTCAGGGCATCGACGCGGTGCCGGTCGACGTCCAGGTCATGGTCTCGCCCGGCAAGATGGCCATGCAGATCGTCGGCCTGCCCGACAAGGCGGTGGCCGAAAGCCGCGAGCGCGTCCAGTCGGCGCTGCATGCCTCCGGCCTCGCCATGCCGCCCAAGCGGGTGACGGTCAATCTGGCCCCGGCCGATCTTCCCAAGGAAGGCAGCCATTTCGATCTTCCGATCGCGCTTGGCCTGATGGCTGCGCTCGGCGCCATTCCCTCCGACGCGCTGGCCGGCTTTTCGGTTCTCGGCGAACTGTCGCTCGACGGCACCATCGCGCCGGTCGCCGGCGTGCTGCCGGCGGCGATCGCCGCCAACGCGGCAGGCAAGGGACTGATCTGCCCGGCCGCCTGCGGGTCCGAGGCGGCGTGGGCGGACGAGACCATGCCGATCCTGGCCCCTGTATCACTGGTCGGCCTTGCCAACCACTTTCGCGGCACGCAGGTCCTGTCCCGGCCCCAGGCCGCGATGCGCGCGCCGGCGTCGGGTCTTCCCGACATGGCCGACATCCGCGGGCAGGAGACCGCGCGCCGCGCTCTCGAGGTCGCGGCCGCCGGTGGCCACAACCTGCTGATGGTCGGCCCGCCCGGTTCCGGCAAATCGATGCTGGCCCAGCGCCTGCCCTCGATCCTGCCGCCCCTTTCGGCGCGGGAACTGCTGGACGTGTCGATGATCGCCTCGATCGCAGGCCAGCTGTCGGGCGGAGAACTGACAGACCGGCGCCCGTTCCGCGCCCCGCACCATTCGGCCTCGATGGCCGCCATGGTCGGCGGCGGCCTGCGGGCGCGACCGGGCGAAGTCTCCATGGCGCACAATGGCGTCCTGTTTCTCGACGAGTTTCCCGAATTCGCGCCGGCCGTGCTCGACAGCCTGCGTCAGCCGCTCGAGACGGGCGAATGCGTCATCGCGCGGGCCAATCACCGCGTGTCCTATCCGGCCCGGATCCAGCTCGTCGCGGCGATGAACCCGTGCCGCTGCGGCATGGCCGGTACGCCCGGCCATGTCTGCGCGCGCGGGCCGCGCTGCGTGAGCGACTATCAGGGCCGCATTTCAGGACCGCTGATCGACCGGATCGACCTGCGCGTCGAGGTGCCGGCCGTCATGCCCGGCGACCTGATCCGCAAACGGCCGGGCGAGGCGAGTGCGTCCGTGGCGGCGCGCGTGGCCGAGGCGCGGGCCCGGCAGGCCGCCCGTTATACCGCCTTCGGCGCCGGCGGCGTGACCGTCAACGCCCATTGCCCGACCGGCCTGATCGAGGATGTCGCGGCGGCCGATGATGGCGCGATGCAGCTTCTGGCCGACGCGGCCGACAAGAAGCGCTTTTCGGCGCGCGCCTATCACCGCATTCTCAAGCTGGCCCGCACGCTCGCCGATCTCGACGGCGCCGACGGCGTGTCCCGCATTCATGTGGCCGAGGCGATCTCCTATCGCATCGCCGGCGAGGCGCTGGCGGTTGCTGCCTGAGCGACGGCGCGCGTTTCGTTTTCGCCGGCCAGACCCAGCTCAGCCGGTTCCCGTCGAGCCGAACCCGCCGGCGCCGCGCCTTGTTGCCTCCGGCGCTTCGGAGACTTCCACGATCGTTGCGCGCACGACTGGCGCGATGACGATCTGCGCGATGCGCATGCCGCGCGTGACCGCGAACGCTTCGGTGCCGAAATTGACGAGCAGCACCTTCACCTCGCCGCGATAATCGCTGTCGATCGTGCCGGGCGTGTTCAGGCAGGTCACCCCGTGCTTTGCCGCAAGCCCGGAGCGCGGCCGAACCTGCGCCTCGAAGCCGTCCGGTATCGCCATCACGAAACCGGTCGGCACCAGCACGCGGGCGCCCGGCGCGATCATCAGCGGCGTCTCCGCGTCGATGGCCGCGCGCACATCCATGCCGGCGGCGCCTTCCGTCGCGTAGGCGGGAAGATCGAGCCCCTCGGCGTGGGCAAGGCGCAACAATGAGATCGACGGCGTGTCCATGGCCGGGTGATGGGCTGGCGGCGGGCCGAAATCAACGCCGTTGGACGGTTCGTGCCCGCAATCCACCGCTACGGTGTGGCCACCCCCATGCCGCCTTGTCGCTCAGTCGGCGCCGGTCCCGGTGCGCCAGAAGCGCAAGGGCGAAGAGGCGCTGCGCGCCATCAGGCCGCGGGCCTCCAGATCGAGCTGCACGGTCTTGGCCCACCATCCCGCCGTCTTCCCGCCCGGAAACAGCGCCTCGGGCAGATGCGGTTTGGCCGCTTCCCTGACTTCCTTGCCGGTCAGGCCCGGCGGCCCGTCCGGCAGGATCGTCAGCATCGCGGCGCGCATGGCCTCGTACTTCGCGCGATCGACCCGTTCGGTCCGACCGGGTACGTTGACGTTGCGCACTTCGACCTTGTCGGCCATGACCTGCCTCCCCGCTTTCAGAAGGCGGCCATCGTGCCACGATTGACAGTCCATTGGCAGCCTGCCACACACCGCGCCATTCACGGAACCTCCGGCATGGCAAACACGCTCGAAACCGAGGTCGCCCGGCGGCGCACCTTCGCGATCATCTCCCACCCGGACGCGGGCAAGACGACACTGACCGAAAAGCTGCTGCTGTTCGGCGGCGCCATCCAGCTTGCCGGCGAGGTAAAGGCCAAGAAGAACCGCACCCAGTCGCGCTCGGACTGGATGAAGATCGAGCGCGAGCGCGGCATCTCGGTCGTCACCTCGGTGATGACGTTCGAATATGGCGGCAATATCTACAATTTGCTGGATACGCCCGGCCATGAGGACTTCGCCGACGACACCTACCGCACGCTGACCGCGGTCGACAGCGCGATCATGGTGATCGACGCCGCGCGCGGCATCGAGCCGCGCACGCTGAAGCTGTTCGAGGTGTGCCGACTGCGCGACATCCCGATCATCACCTTCGTCAACAAGATGGACCGCGAGAGCCGCGATCCGTTCGAGATCCTGGACGAGGTGGAGGAGAAACTGGCGCTCGACACGGCGCCGGTCACCTGGCCGATCGGCCGCGCCAGGACGTTCGCCGGAACCCACCATCTGGCGCAGAACGCGGTGCGCCGCGCCGATACCGAGGTCGAGCGAACCCCGGTCAATGGCCCCGAGGCTGAAAGCGCCGCCGGCCTGTTGCCCGAAAACGAGCGCGAAGCGTTCATCGAGGAGGTGAACCTCGCCCGCGAGGCCTGCCGCCCGTTTGACCGGGAGGCCTATCTGGAAGGCCATCTGACGCCGGTCTTCTTCGGGTCGGCGCTGCGCAATTATGGCGTCCGCGACCTCATCGACGCGCTTGCCGCCCATGCGCCCCGCCCCCGCGCGCAGGAGGCCGACACGCGCCGCGTCGAAGCCTCCGAGCCGGGCATGACCGCGTTCGTCTTCAAGATCCAGGCCAACATGGACCCCAACCACCGCGACCGGATCGCCTTCGCCCGCGTCTGCTCGGGCACGCTTTCGCGCGGCATGAAGGCAAAGCTGGTGCGCACGGGCAAGGCGGTGACCCTGTCGGCGCCGCAGTTCTTCTTCGCCCACCAGCGCCAGACCGCCGACAGCGCCTATGCGGGCGATGTGGTCGGCATTCCGAACCACGGCACGCTGCGCATCGGCGACACGTTGACCGACGGCGAGGCGCTGGTCTTCCGCGGCGTGCCGAACTTCGCCCCGGAGATCCTGCGCCGGGTGCGCCTGATGGACGCGATGAAGGGCAAGAAACTGTCCGAGGCGCTCGGCCAGATGGCCGAGGAGGGCGTCGTCCAGCTCTTCATTCCCGAAGACGGCTCGCCCTCGATCGTCGGCGTGGTCGGCGCGCTGCAGCTCGACGTGCTCAAGGCGCGGCTCGAGGCCGAGTACGCGCTGCCGGTCGACTTCGAGACGGCGCGTTTTTCGGTCTGCCGGTGGATCTCGTCCGACGATCGCGCCGCGCTCGAAGGCTTCCTTGCAAAGCATCGCAGCGCCATTGCCCGCGACCTCGATGGCGATCCGGTGTTCCTGGCCGAGAACGGCTTTTCGCTGAACTATGAGGCCGAACGCGCGCCCGCGATCACCTTCGAGGCGGTCAAGGACTATCAGGTCACGGCCAGGAAGGCGGCCTGACACAGCTCATCGGTTCTCGTCGAGCCGCTTGCGAATGGCCTGCAGGTGCGGCAGGGCGGCGGCGAGGTGATCGAGCGTCTGCGGGTCGAAGACCTGCCGGACCATGGCTTCCACCGCGCCGATCGCGTCGTTGCGGAATCGGCGGCCGTCCTCGGTCAGGAACACCCGCTTGGAGCGCGCGTCGCGTTCGTTCGCCGCAAGCCGGATGAAGCCGCGCCGGTCGAGCAGCGCCAGCGTATGGCTCATCGTGGCGCGCGTGACCTGGAAGGCCGAGGCCAGTTCGGCCGGCGTGCGACCGTCGCCGAGCCGGACCATGTGGTTGAGCACGGCGAAATGCGACGGGTGCATGCCCTCCGGCAGGACTCGCTGGAAACGCGCCGTACCGAGTTGGTTGATGATGCCGATTTCGTTGAAGAACGCGAACGGGCTCGGCTCTTCGGACGCGGTTTCGGTCAGCTTGCGGTCCTTTCGACGATCCGTGATTCCAGCGGCCAGCGCGGTGTCGGGCCGACTGCCGGTCCATAGCCGATCCGCGCCAGCATTTGAACCGTGCCGCCGTCAGGCGCCAGCCGCCGGTGCACCTGCTGATAGAGTTCGTCCATCTCCTCATATTCCTGCAGGCACTGGCTGAGCGGGTGGAACGCGATGCCCGCGGCCGTCGCGGCGAGGTTCATGCGCACCCAGTCCCGCCCGGCTCCGATCTGGGCCACGCGGTCGTTGGTCCCGGTCACCGTCCAGACGAAACCCATCGAGGTTTCCAGCGGCGCCATGACCGTGGCCATGCCCTGCTGGTAGGCGATGGAGCCGGGGTCGAGCGCCGCCTCGCGCGTGAACAGGCCCAGCGCCTTCATCACTTCCAGCGGCGCCCCCGGCAATTCGATCCCGTCGGGGTTCTCGTTGATCTCACGCTTTCCGATGCGGAACAGGTCGACCGATTCCTTGTAGGTGCGCGGCGTTTCGAACTCGATGGCGAGCGCCTTGCGGCTCATCTCGCGCCAGTATGGCAGATCGGCCGCGTCCACCGTGCCGCCCGCGTTGGTCACGTGACTGCGGGCGGTCAGCATGGTGTCGAGGGCTTCGGCCGGCACCGGGCGTGCCATGTCATGCGCCTCCTTGGCTGAACGGCGCGCAATGACATGGGCGAACAGCGGATCGGCGTTCACGCTCGCATCGGACACGAAGCGCGCAAAGGCGACCGGGGCGCCGGTCAGGCCTTCCGGCGAGGAACCTTCCGGAAACAGGTCGAGGTCGACCCTGTATCCGTCCTGCGCGGCGGCCATCACCATCAGTTCGATGAAGCAGCCCATGCCGATCGTCAGCTGCCGGTCGAACGGATCCGTATGCGGCAACTGCCTTTCCGGGTCGAAGCCGATCGAAACACGGTCGTCACCGACGAGTTCGACGGTCCAGGGCTGGCGATTGTGCGGATTGGGCGCCAGGATCGCGAAGGACAGGGCCCGCATGCGCGGGTCTTCATAGTCCGGCGCCCCGGCGCGATCCCAGGGTTCGAGCGCGTCGGTGGGCGTGCGGGTGAGCGCGAACGCGGTCGCCGATGCGCCCGCGGCGACGACAATGCCGCCACCGGCGAGCATCAGGAATTTTCTGCGGTTCAGGGATGACATGTCAGGCTCCAATAGTTCGATATCGAACCAATATAGTAAGGCATCGAATTAAGCAAGCCGTTTGTCGATCACCGCTCGTCGTCGAGAGAGAAGTTGGAGCGCGTTCCCTTGAACGGCCCTTGGCCGGAACCGTATTCCGCCATCGGGACCTGGCGCGCATCGGCTTGGCTCGCAACGCGCGTCGGTCGGCCTTAGCCTTTCGTCGAGGCCGGCCGGATTTGCCCGTGGCGCCACAGCGCGCCCCTTTTTCCGGCTCCCCGGAATGCCTATTGAAGGGGCATCCGATTTCCACAAACGCAGAAAGGACCGGACCATGGGACTGCGCATCAATGACACCATCCCCGACCTGACCGTCACCACCGACCAGGGCAGCTTCTCGCTGCACGAGTGGATCGGCGATGACTGGGCCATCCTGTTCTCGCACCCGAAGGACTTCACGCCCGTCTGCACGACCGAATTCGGCGCCGTGGCCAAGCTTTCCGACGAGTGGGAAAAGCGCGGCACCAAGGTGATCGGCGTGTCGGTCGACGGCGTCGATGACCACGTCAAGTGGAAGGGCGACATCGAGCAGGTCGCCGGCACCAAGGCGGGCTTTCCGATCATCGCCGATGACGGGCTCGAGGTCTCCAAGGCCTTCGACATGCTTCCCGCCGAAGCCTATCTTCCGGACGGTCGCACGCCCGCCGACAGCGCCACGGTGCGCTCGGTCTTCATCATCGGCCCCGACAAGAAGCTCAAGCTCTCGATGACCTATCCGATGAATGTCGGCCGCAACTTCGCCGAGGTGCTGCGCGCGCTCGACGGGCTGCAGACGGCGGCCAAGCACAATGTGGCGACGCCGGCGGACTGGACGGTCGGCGAGGACGTCATCATTCCGACCGCCGTCAGCGACGCGGACGCCAAGGAGAAGTTCGGCGAGTTCGAGACGGTCCTGCCCTATCTGCGCAAGACCAAGGCTCCCAAGGCGGCCTGACGCGCCGAAAGGACGCTACGTACGAAACGGCCGGCGGAGCGCTCCGCCGGCCGTTTCGTGTTCATTGCCATCGCCTCGTCCTTCGACAGGCTCAGGATGAGGCGAGGTGGACGCGAGTTCGCCGGCAAGCGCCAGTCTGCCCGCGCGGACCGATCAGGTCTGGCAAAACCCCGTAGGGGGCAAGGGCCCCGGTACCCTCATCCTGATCCCGGCGCCGCCAACCCTCAACCTGAGCCAACGCTTCCAAACCCTCATCCTGAGCCAACGCCTGCAAACCCTCATCCTGAGCTTGTCGAAGGACGAGGGCATGCCACCGCCACTCACATCCGCGCCTGTTCTCGGATGAAGTTGCCCGAGCGCAGGTCGTTGAACGCCTGGGCCAGTTCCTCCTGCGTGTTCATCACGATCGGGCCGTGCCAGGCGACCGGCTCCTTGATCGGCTTGCCCGTCACGAGCAGGAAGCGGATGCCCTGTTCGCCGGACTGCACGACAACCTCGTCGCCCGTGTCGAAAACCACGAGCGTTCTGTCGCCGGTCATGTCGCGCAGGTGAATCTCCTCGCCGTTCACTTCCTTTTCGACCAGCACGCCGAACGGTTTGGACGCATCGCGGAACGTGCCCGAGCCCTCGAAGATATAGGCGAACGCCGACCGGTACGTGTCGATCGGCAGCACCTTCCTCTTCAGCGGCGGCACATAGACGTCGAGATATTGCGGATCGGCGGCGATGCCGTCGACGGGGCCGCGCTTACCCCAGAACTCGCCGGTGATCACCCGCACGCGCGTGCCGTCATCATCGATGACCTCGGGAATGTCGGCGCCCGAAATGTCCTGATAGCGCGGCGTCGTCATCTTCTCGCTCGAGGGCAGGTTGGCCCAGAGCTGGAAGCCGTGCATGCGGCCGAACGCGTCGCCCTTCGGCATTTCCTGATGCAGAATGCCCGAGCCTGCGGTCATCCATTGCACCGAGCCCGCGCCGAGCGAGCCGGCATTGCCGAGGCTGTCGGCATGGTCGACCGAACCGGCCAAGACATAGGTGATCGTCTCGATCCCCCGGTGCGGGTGCCAGGGAAAGCCTGCGGCATATCTGTCGGGCGTGTCGTTGCGGAAATCGTCCATCATCAGGAACGGGTCGGTCATCGACGGGTCGCCGAAGCCGAACACACGGTGAAGATGGACGCCGGCGCCTTCCATGGTGGGGGTCGTGCCGGAGACGTGCTTGACGGGACGGATGGACATCGTGGTCAACTCCTTTGTTGGCGAGAAGATAGGTCCATCGACACGGCAGGGCGAGTGCTGACCGTGTGAACGCATCGTTCGAAACGCGTGTCAGGTCGTCAGCGTTTGCAGATGCCGGGCGACCAGATCGGCGATGCGCACGGCCACCTCGGCCTTGTCCATTTCCGGCCACCGATCGGCATCATCCTTCGAGACGAGCGTGACCCGATTGCGGTCGCCGCCCATCACCCCGCCTGCACCGCCGATTCCGCTGTCGTGCGAGACGTCGTTGGCGATGATGAAATCGGCGCCCTTGCGCGCCAGCTTGGCCCGCGCGTTTTCGGCCAGTTCCTGCGTTTCGGCGGCAAAGCCGATGACCAGGCGTGGCCTTTGCGTGGCGTGATTGCCCACCGAGGCGAGGATGTCGGGGTTCTCGGCGAGCGCGATCGCATCGATCCCGCCCGCCTGCTTCTTGATCTTCTCGTCCGCTTCGCTGGCCGGCCGGTAGTCGGCGACGGCGGCCGCGAAGATCGCCGCATCGGCCGGCAGCAATTGATGGACCGCGTCGTGCATCTCGCGGGCGCTTTCGACCGCGATCACGTCGACGCCGGGCGGATCGGCAACCTGGACCGGACCGGAGACCAGCCGGACCGTCGCGCCGAGATCGGCGAGCGCGGCGGCGATGGCATGGCCCTGCTTGCCCGAGGAGCGGTTGGCGATGTAGCGCACCGGGTCGATCGGCTCGTGCGTCGGACCGGAGGTGACGATCACGGTCCTTCCGGCGAGCGGTTTGGGCCGATCGTCCAGCAGCCGTACGACGGCTGCGACGATCTCCAGCGGCTCGGCCATGCGGCCTTCGCCCGCCTCGCCGCTCTCGGCCATCTCGCCCGCATTGGGGCCGACGAATGCGATCCCGTCGCCGGAAAGCGTGTCGCGGTTTCTGCGCGTCGCCGGATGGGTCCACATGGCCGGGTTCATCGCCGGCGCGACGAGCACCGGGCTGGACGCGGCCATCAGGACGGTCGACGCCAGATCGCTGGCGAGCCCGTGCGCCATCTTCGCCATCAGATCGGCGGTGGCCGGCGCGACCACGATCAGGTCGGCCTCGCGCGCCAGCCTGATATGGCCGACATCGTGCTCGTCCTGGCGGTCGAACAGATCGGTGAACACGGTATCGGCGGTGAGCGCACCGACCGCGAGCGGCGTGACGAACTGCTCGGCGGCCGAGGTCATGACGCAGCGCACCTGCGCGCCGCGCTCGCGCAGCCGGCGGATCAGGTCGAGACACTTGTAGGCCGCGATCCCGCCGCCGATGATCAGGAGGATGGTCTTGCCGGAAAGGGTCTTGTGCAACGCCGCGCCTCAGCCGGCCGGAAGGGCCGATGCGATGTCGGTATGGACGAAATCGTCGCCCTTGAACAGGAGCGGCAGGTTTCGCGTCCTGGCGAGCGCGTAGGAAAAGCAGTCGCCGAGGTTGAGATCAGCATCATGGCCGGTCCCGCGCCCATACTGGCGATAGGCCGCGATCGCCGTCTCCAGTTGCCGGGCGTCGAACGCCGCCACCTCGAGACGAAGATCGGCAACAAGACCCGCCAATCGTTCGGCCCCGTCTGGTATGCGGCGCCTGATCATCACGCTGTGGCCCTCCAGCACCGATGCGGTCGAGATGGCGCAACGGTCCTCGTCGGCGATTGCTTGGGCGAACGCGAGCGCGCCGGGCTCGTCGAACAGGATGCAGATGAGGGCCGATGTATCGACGACAAACCCCCTCACAGCAGACCTTCGTCCCACATTCGGTCGGTCATCCCTTTGAGATCGAAAGGCCCGTCGGGTCTGCGCGCGTAACGGCGCAGGATTTCCTCGGCACTGACCTTGCCGGGCTCGGCGTTCTCGTGGCGGGCTGGCCTCGCCAGACGGTCCCGCGCCTCCTGCTCCATGGAGACCCCGCGTTCGGCGGCCGCGCGGCGGATGTCGCGCTTGACCTCTTCATCGAGATTCCTGATCGTCAGCGTGGCCATCTCAAGCTCCGTCAATGACTGCAATGTATGCATTGCAAGCAATGCAGTCAAAGGGGCGGACGCCGATCAGCTCACCGCGATCGCCACCCAGATCGCCGCCAGGGCGATGATCCAGAGCGCCACGCGGCCCCAACGGCTCTCGCGGGCTTCGGCCTTGCCGATCGCCTCGACGGTCTCGGGTGCCAGCTTCATGCCGATTTCGGCCATCTCGCCGATCTCGTGGGTCAGCTGCTCGGTCCGCTTTGCCAGATCGGGCAGTTGCCGCGCCAGCCGGTAGGCGGCGTGCAGGCCCTCGCGCGTGTCGTTGACAAGCGCGGCGGGGCCCAGATTGTGCCGCACCCATTCGCCGACGATCGGCTCGGCCGCCGCCCACATGTCGAACTGCGGATCGAGCATGCGCGCATTGCCCTCGGCGACGACCATCGTCTTCTGCAGCAGCAGCAGTTCGGGACGGGTCTGCATGTCGAAGATGTCGGTGACGTCGAACAGAAGCGTCAGCAGATTGCCCATCGAGATCGTGTCGGCCGACTGGTCGCGGATCGGTTCGCCCACCGCGCGCAGCGCCTGGGCGAACGCCTCCACATCGTGCGAGGCCGGCACGTAACCGGCCTCGAAATGCACCTCGGCGACGCGCCGGTAGTCGCGCCGGATGAAGCCGTAGAGGATCTCGGCCAGAAAGCGCCGCTCCTTGATGCCGATCCGCCCGGCAATGCCCAGATCGACGGCGACGATGTCGCCGTTCGGCACGACGAACAGATTGCCCGGATGCATGTCGGCATGAAAGAAGCCGTCGCGCATCGCATGGCGCAGGAAGGACTGGATGACGTTGACGGCAAGCTTGGGCAGATCATGGCCGGCCGCACGCAGCGCATTGACATCGCTCATCTTGATGCCGTCGATCCACTCCATGGTGAGCACGTCGCGGCCGGTGCGCTGCCAGTCCACCTTCGGCACGCGGAAGCCCGGATCGTCCCTGGTGTTCTCGGCAAGCTCGGACAGCGCCGCGCCCTCGAGCCGCAGATCCATCTCGATGCGGGTCGATTGCGCGAGCGTTTCGGCGATGGCGACCGGCCGTAGCCGGCGCGACGACGGGATGTAGCGCTCCTGCAGGCGCGCAAACAGGAAGAACGCTTCCAGATCGCGGTCGAAGCGGGCCCGCACGCCCGGCCGGATCACCTTGACCGCCACCTTGCGCTCACCGCCGTTGGCGCCGCGCGTCACCGCCGGATGCACCTGGGCAATCGAGGCGGCGGCGATCGGATCTTCGATGCGGGCATAGAGGTCATCGACAGGCAGGCCGAGCGACTCCTCGATGCGACGGTAGGCATCGGCGCTCGGAAAGCTCTCCATATTGTCCTGAAGATTGGCCAGATCGACGGCCATCTGCAGGCCGATAATGTCCGGCCGCGTCGCAAGGAACTGGCCCAGCTTGGCATAGGAGGGTCCGAGCCGCGCGATCGCCCTTGTCATGCGCTGGGCGCTGCCGAGCCCTTCGGTGCGCTTGCGGGCAAGGCGGGTCGCGATCGTGTGCCCGGTCAGCGCCGGACCCGACAGGCCCTGCCGCGGCAGCGCCGCGATCACGCCTTCACGCGACAGCACCCAGACCGCACGCACCAGACGCAACGCTGCGAACAGGTTTGCCATGAGGTCAGATTTTCCAGCCCGAGTGCAGCGCGGCGATGCCGCCCGAATAGTTGCGCCAGTTGACGCGGACGAAGCCGGCCGCCTCGATCATCGCGGCGAAATCGCGCTGGCGCGGAAACTTCGCGATCGACTCGACGAGATAGCGATAGGGCTCGGCGTCGCCGGCAACCACTTGGCCGATCCGCGGGATCGCGTTGAACGAGAACGCCTCGTAGATCCGGTCGAGCATCGGCACGTCGACCTCGGAGAATTCGAGGCACAGGAACCGGCCGCCCGGCTTGAGCACGCGGTGCGCCTCGCCCAGCGCGCGGGGGATATCGGGCACGTTGCGGATTCCGAATGCGATCGTATAGGCGTCGAACGAACCGTCGTCGAACGGCAGTTCCTCGGCATTCGCCTCGACGAAGGTCAGATTGTCCGAAAGCCCGCGCTTATCGGCGCGTTCGCGACCGACATCGAGCATCGAGCCATTGATGTCGAGCACGGTAACCTCGGCATTGCGGCGCGATGCCTCCACGGCGCGGAAGGCGATGTCGCCGGTGCCGCCGGCCACGTCCAGCATGCGCCAACCGTCGCGCCTGGGCGGCGCCAGCGCGGCGATCATGGCGTCCTTCCAGATCCGGTGCATGCCGCCCGACATCAGGTCGTTCATCAGATCGTAGCGGCGGGCGACCGAATGGAAGACGGTGTCGACGCGGGCCTGCTTCTCGCCTTCGCCGATCTCGGCGAAGCCGAAGCTGCGTTTCATCGCGTCGCCTGCGCCGGTTCTCGATGTGGACATGTCGGCTCCGCTCGAAAAAAGCTGCGTGCGTTTCAAACGCTTGCCGGTGTAGAGCAAAAAGGCCCGCAGGCAAACGCGTCACCGTATCGGCCAGTTCGGGTGGCCGGCGCAAGCGCCCATTCGTCGCGGGTCAGGGGGAGAACGGCATGGTGCCCAAGGCGGAACTGCATTGCCACATCGAAGGGGCGGTCAGCCCCGCGCTCGCCGCGCGGCAGGCGGCCGCCTATGGCATCGATCTTTCGGCGATCATCGTCGATGGCGCCTATCGCTGGACCGACTTCACCGAATTCCTGCATGTCTACGACACGGTCGCCGCGCTGTTCCGGACGCGGGAAGACTATGCGCTGCTCGCCCACGACTACCTGACCGGCCTTGCCGCCGAGGGCTGCCTTTATTCGGAGTTCTTCATCTCGACCGATCATGCCGAGATGACCGGCCTCGCGCCGCAGGCCTATATCGAGGGACTGGCCGAGGGCATCGAACGGGCAAAGGCCGAAACCGGCATCGAGGGCCGCATGATTGCCACCGGGCTGCGCCATGGCGGCCCCGAGGCGGTCGAACGCGCAGCACGCTTCATCGTCGACCATCCCCATCCGCTGGTCACCGGCTTCGGCATGGCCGGCGACGAGCGCATGCATCACCCGGCCGACTTCGTGCGCGCCTTCGGAATCGCGCGGGAGGCAGGCCTGCGCATCACCGTCCATGCCGGCGAACTGTGCGGTGCGCAAAGCGTCCGTGACGCGCTCGATCATCTTGCGCCCGAGCGGATCGGCCATGGCGTGCGCGCCATCGAGGATCCGGCCCTCGTCGAAAGGCTGGCCGACGAGGCCATCGTGCTGGAAACGTGCCCGGCCTCGAACATCGCGCTGAAGGTGTTTGCCGACTATCCGTCTCACCCGTTCGTGGCGCTGCGCGAGGCCGGCGTGAAGGTCACGCTCAACTCCGACGATCCTCCGCATTTCCATTCCTCGCTCGCAAACGAATATGCGATCGCCCGCGACCATTTCGGCCTCGACGATGCCGCACTGACGAAGGTCACCCGCACGGCCATCGAGGCCGCGTTCTGCGACGAGGAGACGAGAACGCGGCTTCTGGCCAGGCTCGGCGACGGAAAGGCCTGATCTGTGAACGACCGGGCCACGGGCTTCCGCCGGCGCACGGGCCGCGCTAACCTTGCAAGGCTTTCGGTTCAGAGGCGTTTTTCATGAAGCAGGTCACCGTCGTCGATCACCCGCTGGTCCAGCACAAGCTGACGCAGATGCGCAAACGGGAGACCTCCACCGCAGGTTTCCGGCGGCTGCTCGGCGAGGTCTCGCACCTTCTGTGCTACGAGGCGACTCGTGAGCTGCCGATGACGAAGGAGACCATCGAGACGCCGCTGACCGACATGGAGGCGCCGATCCTGGCCGGCAAGAAGCTGGTCTTCGCCTCGGTCCTGCGCGCCGGCAACGGCTTGCTCGAAGGCATGCTCGATCTGGTGCCTTCGGCCCGTGTCGCCCATATCGGCCTTTACCGCGACCCCGAAACGCTGCAGCCGGTCGAATACTATTTCAAATCGCCCGACGACCTCTCCAACCGGCTGACGATCGTCGTCGACCCGATGCTGGCGACGGCGAACTCGGCGATCGCGGCCGTCGACAAGCTCAAGGAGCGCGGCGCGGCGAACCTGCGCTTCGTCTGTCTTCTGGCCGCGCCCGAAGGCATCGAGAAGTTCTCAAGCGCCCATCCGGACGTGCCGATCATCACCGCTTCGATCGACAGTCATCTGAACGATCATGGCTATATCGTGCCCGGGCTGGGCGATGCAGGCGACCGCATGTACGGCACCAAATAGGCGGCATTTGCGCGTTTCCCTCAGCAATTGGTTAACCGGCGCGACAATCGACGTCGCGGCCTAACCGTTTGCCAAGCCGGCCATGGCACTCTGCGCGCGGCGGAGGGAGAGCCGATGCTGCGCTATATGGTCATTCTGGGCATGGTCGCGTTCGCCGCGGTCGCCTTTTCCGATTTCGTCTCCGACAACCCGCAGGCCGTGCAGTCGGCGGCGCGCGTTGGCGCCCCGGTGGTCGACGAGACCGAGCGCGGCAGCGGACCCGTCTCCCTGTCGGGCACCGAGCGCCTGCGCGCCGATCCACGCGGGCATCATGTCGCCGAGTTCCGCCTCAACAATCACCGCGTGGCGGGCATGATCGACACCGGCGCGACGACCATCGCGATCAACCAGAGCACCGCGAAGCGCGCTGGCATCCGGCTGACCGAGGCGGACTTCGTCTATCGTGCCCAGACCGCCAACGGCACGGTCCGGGCCGCCCGCGCGGTGCTCGACGAGGTTCGGGTCGGTTCGATCCGCGTGCGCGATGTCGAAGCGATGGTGCTCGAAGACCGGGCGCTGTCCACGGTGCTCATCGGCATGAGCTTCATGAACCGGCTGCGCAGCTTTTCCTACGAGAACGGAACGCTGGTGCTCAAACGCTAACCGGTGATCGTTTCGGCGATCACCGGGCGCTCGGCCGGCGTCTCATCGCCGATCGTGAGTGCTGCCAGGACCGCCTCGCGGGCGCGCGCCATCGACGCCTCGTCGCGCGCATGAAGCCGCGCGACCGGATCGCCCCGGTCCAGTTTCGTGCCTGTTCCGGCGATCCGGTCGAGCCCGACGGCATGGTCGACATCGTCCTCGCGCCGCCGGCGGCCGCCGCCCATCTCGACCACGGCGACGCCGAGCGCCCGCGTGTCCCAGCCGGCAAGAAACCCGGGCTCGGGCGCGGTCACATCCTCGATCAGCGGCGCGACCGGAAGATGGTCCTCGTAGCGCTCGACGAAGTCGGCCGGTCCGCCGAGACCGGCGACCATCTGCGAAAAGCATTGCGCGGCCGTGCCGTCATCGAGCGCCTGCAGCGCGCGTTCGCCGGCCCGGGCAAGATCGGTCTCGTGCCCGGAAAGGACGATCATCTCGACCACGAGCGCCAGCACCACCTCCTGCAGGCGCGGATCGCGATGCTCGCCCGTCAGGAACCGCACCGCGTTCGCCACCTCGACAGCGTTGCCGGCGGCCGAGGCGAGCGGTTCGTTCATGTCGGTCAGGATCGCGGCGGTCTTCGTTCCCGCGCCATTGGCGACCTCGACCAGGCTTTTCGCCAGCGCCCGCGTGTCGTCCATGTCGTCGATGAACGCCCCGTTTCCGAACTTGACGTCGAGCACCAGCGAGCTGAGCCCGGCGGCGAGCTTCTTGGACAGGATCGAGGCGGTGATCAGCGACAGGTTCTCGACCGTCGCCGTCACGTCGCGCACGCCGTAGATGCGCTTGTCGGCCGGCGCCAGATCGCCGGTCTGTCCGATGATCGCGCAGCCGACCTCGCGCGTGACCTTGTGGAACGTCGCATTGTCGGGCGCGACATCGTAACCGGGGATCGATTCCATCTTGTCGAGCGTGCCGCCGGTGTGTCCCAGACCCCGGCCCGAGATCATCGGCACGGCAAGCCCGCAGGCGGCCGCCATCGGCGCCAGCATCAGCGAGACATTGTCGCCGACCCCGCCGGTCGAATGCTTGTCGGCGACGGGCCGGTCGATGTCCGACCAGTCCAGCACGTCGCCGCTGTCGCGCATGGCGAGCGTCAGCGCCACGGTCTCGTCCCGGTCCATGCCGTTGAAGAAGATCGCCATGGCGAGCCCGGCGATCTGCGCGTCGGTCACCGATCCGTCGGTGACGCCGGCGATGAACTCGGTCACCTGCTCGGGCGTCAGCGCGCGGCCGTCACGCTTGGCGCGGATGATCTCCTGGATCAGCATCAGTGCGAATCCGCGATGAAGCGCGTCAGGATGGTCTGCAGCCGCTTGCCGCCGACCGGCGCCATCTGCTTGGTCTCTTCGTGCGACAGTTCGCCGCCCGTCATGCCGGCGGCGAAATTGGTGATCACCGAACAGGCCGCGCAGTTGAGCCCGACGAAGCGGCCGAGGATCACCTCGGGCACCGTCGACATGCCGACCGCGTCGGCGCCCAGCGTGCGCGCCATGCCGATTTCGGCCGGCGTCTCGAAGCTCGGCCCGGAGAACCACATGTAGACGCCCTCGCCGAGCGCGATGTCCTCGGCCCGGGCGGCGGCGCGCAGCCGGTCGCACAACCCGTCGTCATAGGCGTTCGTCATGCCGACGAAACGGCGGTCGCTTTCCTCGCCGATCAGCGGGTTGGTGCCCGACAGGTTGATGTGATCGGTGATCAGCATGACCGAGCCGGGCGCCAGATCCTCGCGCAGCGAACCGGCCGAATTGGTCAGAACAAGGTTCTTGATGCCGAGCCCGTGCAGGATCTCGATGACCGGCCGCATCACGGCGGCATCGCCCTTCTCGTAATAGTGGGAGCGTCCGGCCAGCATCAGCACGGGCTTGCCGGCGAGCGTGCCGGCGACCAGTTCGCCCGCATGGCCCGAAACGCCCGAGGCCGGAAAGCCGGCGAGCTCCGAATACGGCAGATGGACCGCGTTCTCGATCGCGCCGACGAGCCCGCCAAGGCCCGATCCGAGCACGAACGCGGTCTGCGGCGCCAGCCCTTCGAGCCGCTCGATGATATGGTCGATGGTGGTGATCATCCGGTCAGCACGTCCCCGTCGAACCCGAGCGGGAAGATTTCGGCCATGGTCAGCGTCTGCACGATCGCGCCGTCCGCGCAAAGGTGCAGCCTGGCGTCCGGGGGCGCGAACTCGGCGAGTCGTTGGCGGCAGCCGCCGCATGGCGTGCAGCGCGGCAGCCTTTCGGCGATCACGCAGATGTCGGTGATCGTGCCGCCCTGGCCCATGACGTAGTGCGACAGCGCCGTCGTCTCCGCGCACCAGCCTTCGGGATAGGAGGCGACCTCGATGTTTCCACCCGAAAAGATGCGCCCGTCCGCGGTCAGGATCGCCGCGCCGACGGGAAACTGCGAATAGGTCGGGCGGGACTTGCCCATCGCGTCGATCGCCGCGGCGAGCAGCGCGTCGAGATCGGCCATGCTCAGCGCTCCTTCACATAAGGCTGGCCGCCCGCCTTGGGCGGCACCGCCTTGCCGATGAAGCCGGCCAGCAGCACGACGGTCAGGATGTAGGGCAGGGACTGCATGAATTGCGGCGGAACCTCGAACAGGCCGATGTCGATGCCGGCGAACCGGATCGCGACCGCGTCGAGGAAACCGAACAGCAGGCAGGCGAACATCACCGGCACCGGCTTCCACTTGGCGAAGATCAGCGCTGCGAGCGCGATGAAGCCCTTGCCGGCGGTCATGTCCTTGACGAAGCCGGCATTCTGCGCGACCGCCAGATAGGCGCCGGCGAAGCCACAAAGCACGCCCGTGCACATCACCGCCCGGTAGCGCAGCCAGGTGACCGAGATGCCCGCCGTGTCGACCGCGCCGGGGTTCTCGCCGACCGCGCGCAGCCTGAGGCCGAAGCGCGTGCGGAACAGCACCCACCAGGTGAACGGCACGGCGGCGAAGGCAAGATAGACCAGGATCGAGTGTCCCGAGATCAGTTCCGAATAGATCGGACCGAGGACCGGTACGTCGCGCACGGCCTCGGCGAAGGGCAGTTCGATCGCGGTGAAGCGGCTGCCCTCGGCCATCAACGCCGGCGTGCGCCCGCCCTGCCGGAACCAGGCCTGGCCCAGAATGATCGTCGTGCCGGCGGCGATGAAGTTGATCGCGACGCCCGAGACGATCTGGTTGCCCCTGTGGGTGATCGAGGCGAACCCGTGCACCAGCGCAAGGAAGGTCGACACGATGATGGCGAAGAGCAGGCCGATCCAGGCGTTGCCGTAGACGGCGGCGGCGGCCGCGCCGGCGAAGGCGGCGGCCAGCATCTTGCCCTCCAGGCCGATGTCGAAAATGCCCGAGCGCTCCGAATAGAGCCCGGCGAGGGCGGCGAACATCAGCGGGATCGCCAGCCGGACGGTCGAATCGAGGATCAGGATCAGCGTTTCGAAGATGCCCATCGTGCCGCTCCTATTCGCCCGGCTGCGGTGAAGGCTTGAGCGTGCCCCCGCCGGCCATGTGGAACAGCCGCGCGATGGTCGGCCTGAACATATGCTCGAGCGCGCCGGCGAACAGGATCACAAGGCCTTGGATGATGACGATCATGTCGCGCGAGATCGTCGGCATCTCGAAGGACAGTTCGGCGCCGCCCTGGTAGAGCATGCCGAACAGGATCGCGGCGGGGATGATGCCAGCCGGGTGCGACCGGCCCATCAGCGCCACCGCGATGCCGACGAAGCCGGCGCCGGCGACGAAGTTCATCTGCAGCCTTTGCTGATCGCCCATCACCGGGTTCAGCGCCATCATGCCGGCCAGAGCGCCCGAAACCATCATCGTGATGACGATCACCTTGGTCTGGTTGATGCCGGCATATTTCGCCGCCGTCGGCGAATAGCCCATGGTGCGGATCTCGTAGCCGAGGCGCGTGCGCCAGATCAGCACCCACACGCCGAAGGCGGCCGCGAGCGCCAGAAGGAAGGTGATGTTGAGCGGAGCCGAGCGGATCGTCAGCCCGAACATCTCCAGCATCCAGTCGAGCCTCGGCAGATGCGCGCCTTCGGCGAAGGTACGGGTTTCGGGCGCCATCGAGCCGACCGGCTTGAGCGGGCCGACCAGCAGATAGACCATCAGGCTGGCCGCGATGAAGTTGAACATGATCGTCGTGATGACGACGTGGCTGCCGCGCTTGGCCTGCAGCCAGGCCGGGATCAGCGCCCAGAGGGCGCCTGCGAGCGCCGCCATCATCGTCGCGAGCGGCAGGTTGATCCACCAGGGAAAGACCGAATCGAAGGCGAGGCAGGCAATGGCGACGCCGAGGCCGCCGACATAGGCCTGGCCCTCGCCGCCGATGTTGAACAGGCTGCAATGGAAGGCGACGGCCATGCAAAGGCCGGTGAAGATGAAGTTGGTGGCGTAAAACAGCGTGTAGCCGATCCCGTCGCCCGAGCCGAACGCGCCCTGTACCAGAAGCTGCGCGGCGCGGACCGGATTCTCGCCGACCAGAAGCACCACGAGCCCGGCGACGAGGAACGCCACGATCACGTTGACCAGAGGGATCAGGCCGTAATCGACCCAGGGCGGCAGTTTGGCGTAAGGGGCGGCCATCGGGCGGTCTACTCCATATAGCCGGTTTCGGTCAGAAACAGGCGCAGCGCCTCGGGAAACGGCCGTGAGGCCGTCTCCGCCTCGGGGCAGTCATAGATGGCGACGTCGGCATCGCGGCAATATTCGAGGCCCCAGGTGACGTCGGGGTCGTATTCGGCGTCCGCCCGGGCCAGGGGGTCCGGCTCGCCCAGCAGAAGCTGGATCGCCGCATGGGTCGCCAGCCAGGAATTGCGTGATTCGCCCGCCGCGGGAATGTCGCCCATCCGGTCGAGCCGGGCGCGCACATGCCACTGGAAGTCGGGATCGGCGGTCAGGTCGACCCGCTCGCCTCCACGGACGCCCAGGATCAGCGGCGGCGCATACGAGCCGGCATAGGACGCGAACTGGTAGAGGAACCGGCCGTCATGGGTCATGAACTCGGCCGCGCCGTCGCCATTGCGGTCGGTCAGGCTCTCGGGAACCGGCCCGCCGTCGAACTGGCCGATCTCCACCTCGGTCCAGTCGCCCGAGGCGGTCGCGGTAACGGCGCTGACCAGATTGCAGCAATGGGCACCGCCTGTATAGCTCGACAGAAAGACCTCGCGGCTCTCGTTGGCCGGATCGATCTCCGCGATCTGAACGACCGGAACCTCGAACATGGCGAACAGATCGTCGTAGCGCTTTTCGAAGACGGCGGCGCCGTCCATGCTGACGGTCAGCCGTGCCGCCGTCGCACCGTCGCCATCGGTGCTGACATCGAGCCGCACGTCGAGCGCATCGACCCCGCCCGCGTAGGCGCCCGGCCCGTCCGGCATCAGCGTCACCTGCGCAAGAGCCGGCTGCACCATGAGTGCGGCAAGGACGCCGGCGACGGTCGCGAGCCGCGAACCGGGCCTCACTCTGCCGCCTCCTTGGCTGTCTCACCCTCGACCCCCGCCATCAGCAGGCCGAGTTCGCCCTCGGTCGCGTCCGGACCGCGTTCGCCGACGACGCGGCCGGCGAACATCACGAGGATGCGATCGGACATCGAGCGGATTTCGTCCAGTTCCACCGAGACCAGCAGCACCGCCTTGCCGGCGTCGCGCATCTCGATGATCCGCTTGTGGATGAACTCGATCGCGCCCACATCGACGCCGCGCGTCGGCTGACCGACGATCAGCACGGTCGGATCCTGCTCCATCTCGCGCGCCAGCACGATCTTCTGCTGGTTGCCGCCGGAGAAATTGGCGGTCTTCAGCCGGCAGTTCGGCGGCCGGATGTCGTACTTCTCGATCTTGTCGCGGGCATCGGACCGGATGCCTTCGATGTTCAGCATCGGCCCGTTCACATATTCGGCGTCGCCATGATAGCCGAGGATCGCGTTCTCGTTCTCCTCGAACTGCAGGACCAGACCCATGTGATGACGGTCCTCGGGCACGTGCGCCATGCCGCGCTTGCGCAGCATGAACGGATCTGCTTCCCCGGTCACGCCGATCGGCTCGCCGTCGAGCAGCACACGGCCCGTCTCGGCGCGCCGGATGCCGGCGATCGCCTCGATCATTTGGCTCTGCCCGTTGCCGGCGACCCCGGCGATGCCGACGATCTCGCCGGCGCGCACCTCGAACGAGACATCGTCGACCATCGTCACGCCGCGGCTGTCCTTGACCGTCAGGTTCTCGACCTTGAGCTTGACGTCGCCGGGTTTGGCCTCGCCCTTTTCGACCCGCAGCAGCACGCGCCGGCCGACCATCAGCTCGGCCAGTTCCTCGACCGATGTCTCGGCCGTCTTGCGCGTCGCCACCATCTCGCCCTGGCGCATGACCGAGACATTGTCGGTCACCGCCATGATCTCGCGCAGCTTGTGCGTGATCAGGATGATCGTCTTGCCCTGGTCCTTGAGCTGTTCGAGGATGCGGAACAGATGGTCGGCTTCGGCCGGCGTCAGCACGCCGGTGGGCTCGTCGAGGATAAGGATCTCGGCGCCGCGATAGAGCGCCTTGAGGATTTCCACGCGCTGCTGCAGCCCGACCGGCAGTTCCTCGATGATCGCCGAGGTATCCACCTCGAGCGCGTATTCCTCCTCGAGCCGCTTGAGTTCGGCGCGCGCGCTGGCGATCGATCCGTTCAGGAGCTGCGCGCCCTCGGCGCCCAGCATCACGTTCTCCAGCACGGTGAAGTTCTCGACCAGCATGAAGTGCTGGTGCACCATGCCGATGCCCTTGGCGATCGCGTCGTTCGGCGTGTTGATGGTGACAGGCTTGCCGTCGACTTTGATCGTGCCCGCATCGGCCTGGTAGAAGCCGTAGAGGATCGACATCAGCGTCGATTTGCCGGCGCCGTTCTCGCCGATGATGCCGTGGATCGTGCCCTTCTGGACGGCAAGGTTGATGTCGCGGTTGGCGTGGACGGGCCCGAAACTCTTGTCGATTCCGATCAGCTCGATTGCATAAGGCGCCATGCGCTGTCCGTTTCCCGGGGCCGGAAGAAAGATGCGTGAAACGGGCAAATCCTAGCATTTTCATTGCTTGAATCCAGCCCGAAAAGGCGATCATCTGGTGCCCGGCGGCGCGGGCCCCTCATGCCGCTTGGCCGGCCTTCGCGCCCCGTGCTACGCTGAGGGTCCGCGATGGGATTTCAATGGCCAAGACCGACGGTGAACGACTGGACGATCTGGAGATCCTGGCCGCCCACCAGGCGCAGATGCTCGACGATCTCAACGATGTCGTGGTCGCGCAGGGCGAGGTGATCGCCGACCTGCGCCGCAAGCTGGAAGTCTACGCCCGCCGCCTCGCCGAGACCGAGGAGCGCGTGCGCGGAACCGTCCCCGTCGACAAGCCGCCCCATTGGTGAGCGGACACGCGGCGAACCGCCATGGCGCTTGATCCCGACATGCTCGGCCCGACCCTGACCGGTGCGCTGATCATCGCCATGTTCGTCGCCTTCGCCCGCGAATGGCGCACCCCCGAGGTGATCGCCGGGCTGGGCGTGGCCGTACTCCTGGCCGCCGGCATTCTCGAAACGCCCGACGTGCTGGCGGTCCTCTCCTCGCCGGCCATCGCGACGATCGCGGCGATGTTCGTCGTTTCGGCCGGACTGGTCCGCACCGGCGCGGTCGACCGGTTCGCCCGGTTCGCCACGAACCGCGCCAAGACGCGCCCGGCGCTCGCCTTCTTCGCCTTTCTCGGCGCGGCCGCGGCGATGAGCGCGTTCATGAACAACACCCCGGTCGTGATGCTGATGATCCCGGTCGCCGTGCAGATCGCGCGGCAGACGGGCCAGGCGTCCTCGCAGCTTCTGATCCCGCTGTCCTATGCGGCGATCCTGGGCGGAACCTGTACGCTGATCGGCACGTCGACCAACCTTCTGGTCGATACGGTCGCCCGCGATCAGGGCCTTCAGCCGTTCGGCATCTTCGAGATCGCGCCGGTCGGCATCGTCGCGGCCACGGTCGGCATCTGCGCGATGTTCGTCGCCCGCCGCATCCTGCCGGTGCGCCAGGACATGGCGAGCCTTGGCGGCGGTCAGCAGGGCCGCCGCTTCATCGTACAGGCCGTCATCGACGAGGGCTCGCCCCATGTCGGCGCCCGCGCCCGCGAGGTGATCGCCTTCAACCAGCCC
This sequence comes from Roseitalea porphyridii, assembly GCF_004331955.1. Classification (NCBI taxonomy): domain Bacteria; kingdom Pseudomonadati; phylum Pseudomonadota; class Alphaproteobacteria; order Hyphomicrobiales; family Ahrensiaceae; genus Roseitalea; species Roseitalea porphyridii. Next base: position 347,075 of record NZ_CP036532.1, read on the forward strand.
GAACGTCGGATCATCGACGTGCTGCGCGGCGACCTGTCGCTGCGCCGCGACCTCGACAATGTCATCCTCGATCCGGGCGACATCGTCGTGCTGCGCTCGCCGGTGGCCGAAATCCTGTCGATGAAGGAGGAGGGCCAGCTCGGCGGCGACCGGCGCCTGCAGCAGACCGGCGCGCGCTCGTCCGCCCTCGTCGAGATCCTGATCGGCCCGGATGCGCGGGTGCTGGGCCGGACCCTGCGCCATCTGCGGCTGCGGCGGCGCTACGGCATCTATCCGATCGCGCTGCACCGGGGCGGCACCAACATGGCCGACCGGTTCGAGACCACGCCGCTGGCCGTCGGCGACACGCTGCTGATCGAGGGCGCGCCCGAGGACCTGTCGCGCTTTGCCGAGGAGAACGGGCTCGTCAACGTCTCCCAGCCGGCCGAGCGCGGGTTCCGGCGCGACAAGGCCCCGCTTGCGATCGGCATCGCGCTGGCGGTCGTTGTCGCCGCCGCGCTGAACATCGTGCCGATCGCCGGCGCGGCGATGATCGGCGCGGTGCTGGTGCTCGTGACGCGGTGCGTGGAGGCCGACGAGGCGGTGCAGGCCGTCGACTGGCGGGTGCTCGGCCTGATCGCCGGCATGCTGGCGATCGGCACGGCCATGCAGAAGACCGCGCTCGCCGACATCGTCGTCGGCGCGATCGAGCCCTGGCTGATGGGTCTGGCGCCGATCGTCGCGCTCGCCTGCGTCTATCTTCTGACCACGGTGCTCACCGAACTGGTCACCAACAACGCCGTGGCGGTGATCGTCACGCCGGTGGCGATCGGCCTTGCCACGGCGCTCGGGCTCGACCCGCGCCCGTTCGTCGTCGCGGTGATGATCGCCGCCTCGGCGAGCTTCATCACGCCGATCGGCTACCAGACCAACACGCTCGTCTACAATGCCGGCGGCTACCGCTTTACCGATTTCCTGCGGCTTGGCCTGATCATGGACGCGACCACCTTCGTGTCGGCCATGGCGATCATTCCGCTGATCTGGCCGCTCGTGCCGGCCTGAAGCCGCAGGGCATGCCGCAGGCCACCAGGCGGTCGCCCGCGACGAGGTGCGATGCACCAACGATTGCTGCATTGTGGCTGAAAGAAGTGGTGCCGCTGATAGGACTCGAACCTACGACCCCATCATTACGAATGACGTGCTCTACCAACTGAGCTACAGCGGCGAAGACCGTTTCGGTGCCGTCTGGGGCATCCGGCGGACCTCAGCGCTTTACCCGCGCCGGACGGCAGTTTCAAGAGCCCGTCGCGCGAGAGCGCCAACATCGTTTCCATTCTTCCGGCGCTCTGACATGATGGTGTCGCCACGATGGCGCACCAGGGGCGGCGGCCCGCTGATCGGGCGGTCGCTCACGTTCGGGAGGGGATCGAGATGCTCCGATTTTCGCTTGCAAGCCATGCCATGGTTCGTGCGCTGGGCGGCATCGCGCTCGGTGGGCTCGCCGCGTCTCCGGCGGCCGCCGATCCGGCCATCGTCGAACAATGGGTGGCGCGCGCCGCCGAAAGCGCGGTCATCGATCTGACGGTCGACGATATCGGCCACGATCCGCAGGCCGACCGGACCACGGTGACGGGCTTGTCGATCGAACTGTCGCTCGACGAGATGGCCCGCGTCGTCGGCGCGATGGTCGGTGCGTCCGAGGACGCCGAGACCGGGCCCGCTGGCGCGGTCACCTATCGCCTGCGGTTTCCCGCGATCTCCTTTGACGGACTGGCGGCGGAAGGTGGCTATCTGAGCGCCGATGCGGTCGAGGCCGACGTCCTGCTCGTCGATGCCGAAATCGATGTCGGGGATGCCGACATCGGCCCGACGAGCGCGATCTACGAGGGTCTGAGCATCACCGATCTGCGCTGGGCGCAATGGCCTGAGGTTTCCGCGCACCACGACCGACCGGCCTCGCAGTTCCTCCCGCCATTGCGGGCGCTGACCGATGTGAGCTTCGCGCGGATGTCGATCAACCAGGTGATCGCGCGCTCGGCGATCCCCGACCGGGACGGAGAGGTGGTCCAGCGCATCGACGGCATCGGCCTGTCGGATGCGGCGGGCGGCGATATCGGACGGCTGACGGTCGAGGCCTATGCCATGAGCGCGCCCGACGAGGAGAGCGGCGAGCCGGTGGCCGTCGCCGCGGGCCCGATCAGCGCGACCGACTACAATTACGGCACGATGATCGATGTCATGTTCGGCGACACGAACACCGACGATTACGCGACCGCGGTCGGAGCGTTCTCGGTCGCCGACATGCGCGTCTCGGCGCCCGGCGATGGACTGTCGCTGCGGATCGACGCGATCGCGGCGAACGATATCGGCGTGCGAACCCCGCAAACGGACATTCTGTCCTATCTTGACGCGCTGATCGTCGCCGGCCGCGCCGATCCCGACTTCGAGCCAGAGGCCGAAGCGCTGATCCGCTTCGTTGGCGCGATCTACGGCGCTTTTCGCCTGGGCGAGTTCGAGGTCTCGGGGATCGTCTTCGACACCGACGATGAAGCGTCGGGGCTGCTAGCGGCCTACGGCCTGCGCGATCTGTCCGCCGCAGGGCTTGGCTCGGCCTATCTGCGCGGCCTCGACGTTCGCGGCAAGGATGGCGAGCACATCCGCTACGACCAGTTCGAGGTCAACGAGATCGGCTTTCCGGCGCTCGAGGCGCTGATCGCGCTGGGCATGGCGAGCGAGGACGGCGAACCGCCGGCGGAACTGGTGCTCGCCGCGTTGCCGACGCTCGGCCGGATCATCAATGCGGGCGTTCGCGTCCGGGTGCCCGAGCAGGACACCGACTTCGCCCTCGATGGCAGCGTCTTCGAGATGTCCGACCATATCGGTCCGATCCCGACCCGTCTTGCCCTGACCGTCGATCGTCTGCGGGTGAACGTGGCCGATCTCGAACCCCAGATGCGGGAGGCGATCGCCGGGCTCGGCTACGACCAACTCGTCCTGTCCGCCGATATGCTGGCGCGATGGGAGGCGGCAACCAGCGACGTTCATCTCGAGGCCGCCGCCGAACTTGCCGAAGGCGGCAGGCTGGCGCTCGAGGGCCTGATCGGCGGCGTGCCGCGGCTGATCTTTGAAAAGCCCGATCAGACCGCCGCGATGGCCCTGCTCGGCGCAACGTTCAAGCGGCTCGATGCGCGTTTCGACGACGCGTCGATCGTCGAACGCGGCATCGCGCTGGCGGCCGCCGAGCAGGATGAGTCGCCCGAGGCGATCCGCGCCCAGCTTTCGGCCATCGTGCCGGTGATGCTGGCGGAACTGGGGGATGCGGAACTGGCGGCCAGGGCGACCGCCGCGATCGGCCAGCTCGTCGACAACGGAACGCCGGTCGCCCTGAGCATCGGCGCGCCCTCGCCGGTGCCGCTCGTCGCCCTGGGCATGAGCATGCGCTCCAACCCCGCCTCGATCGTCGACGCGCTCGAGATCGACGTGACGAACCCGCAATGAACGGCCCGCCCGCACGGGGCGGACGGGCCGGCGATCGTCAGGTGACGATGATCGGCGCGGGCGGCGGTACCCGCTCGTAGAGGTCGATCACGTCCTGCTGCAGCATGCGCACGCAGCCCGACGAGACCGCCTTGCCGATGGTCCAGTACTCGGGCGAGCCATGGATACGGTAGAGCGTGTCAACGCCGTCCTGGAAGATGTAGAGCGCGCGTGCGCCGAGCGGGTTCTGAAGCCCGGGCGGCATGCCGCCATTGCGCACGCTCCATTTTTCCAGTTCGGGCTGCCGTTCGATCATCTCGTCCGGCGGCGTCCATTTGGGCCACTTTCGCTTGTAGGCGACCGTGCCGCGGCCCGACCACTCGAAGCCGGCCCGGCCGAGGCCGACGCCGTAGCGCATGGCCATGCCGCCCTCCTGCACAAGGTACAGGTAGAAATCGTCGATATCGACGATGATCGTGCCTGGCCTTTCGGCGGTCGGATAGCGCACCTGCTGGCGCCAGTAGCGTTCGGGCACCTTGGAGATGTCGATCGCCGGCAGCGGAAACTGCTCGTTCGGCATCGGCCCGTAGGCGGCCACCACCGTCGGCGACGGGCGCGGGTCCGCTGGCCTCACCGGCACCGCCGCCGCCCTTCGTGACGGCGCGCTGGTGGTGCAGCCGGCCAATGCAAGTCCTGCCAGGCCTGCCGCACCCGCGGCAAACCGGCGTCTGGTCAGATTTTCTTGAGTCATTTCGTGTGCGTTATCCCAGTACCACCACCGGCGTGCCGAGCGGCACGCGGTCGTACAGATCTTCCACATGCGCGTTCAGCATGCGAATGCAGCCATTGGACACCGATCGTCCGATACTTTCCGGCTCCGTCGTGCCGTGAATGCGGTACATGGTGTCCCGGTTCCCCCGATAGAGGTAGAGCGCCCGCGATCCGAGCGGATTGCCCGGCCCGCCGGGCACCCCGTTCGCGTATTTGGCGTATCGGGCAGGATTGCGGCGGATCATGTTGTCGGTCGGCCGCCAACTTGGCCATTCGGCCTTGCGCCTGATGACCGCCTCGCCCCGGAAGGCGAGGCCGGCCCGGCCTACGCCGACGCCGTAGCGGCGTGCGCGGGCGGGCGTTTCGGTCCAGTACAGATAGTGGTTGCGCGGATCGACAACGATCGTGCCGGGCGCATAGCCGCCAAAGCGCACCGACTGCGGTTCGAAACGGGGCTCGAGCCGGAAGTCGGCGTCGTGGGCGTGGGCCGGAAGCACGGGCGCCAATAGGCTCGTGCCCGCTCCGGCTATGAAGATGCGTCGTGAAAGCATGTTGGTCTCCTGAATCAAGACGTGACCGGGCGCGGCCCGGGGCGAGATGCGCCTCAGGAGATCGGCGGCCGCTCCAGACCCTTGCCATAGTGAATGGCGGGACGATGGGCCGGCAACTGGCCGTGCTCGAGCGGCGGTGACTGCGCGCTGAACCGGTGCAGCGGCAGAAGGAAGGCGCAATCGCCGTTCTTGATGCACGGGCCGTTCGTCGACTCGGTCGCCGATGCGGCGCCGGGATCGGTCATGGCGGCGAAGGTCGCCTCGACCACGCCGTCACCGACGGTGGCCACCACATGCATGGCGCCATCGAGCACCTTGGTCGACGCGCGTTCGAGCGCCACCGCATGGGTGGTCAGAACGGACGCGAGCAGAACCATGGCGACGACGATACGCATGCACCGTCTGTACATTCCCGATTGTGAATACGCCATGAATGCCCGATCACGAGCGCGTGAGCGGCATCGGGCGGTGGCGATGGCGCGGCGGGCTCCGGCCGCTACTTCGCCGTGGCCGCCGCGATGTTGCGCCAATTGCGCATCGAGATCAGATGGCAGTAGATCAGGGAAAGCGCGCCGTTCTTGCGCAGCGACAGGAATGTCTCGTCGTCCAGTTCGCCGAGCTTCTGCTCGTCGACCACCTTGAACCCGGTGATGCGGCGTTTGGTCTCGTCGGGGAGCGTCACGTCGGCATTGCGCTCGACGAGGATGCCGGTCTCGGCGATCTGTCCCAGCAGCACATCGGTCTCCAGAAGCTGCCTGTGATAAGTCGTGCAGAACTTGAACGCGTTTTGCGCCGTTTCGCTCGGCTTTCCGTCCTCGAACAGCGGCTCGCCCTTCTTGTCGCCGAACCATCGGCTCTTCAGGTCGGCGGCGAGCGTCAGCTTGTCCTGCTCGGTGTCCTCGACGAGGATGAACGGATAGCGCCGCACATAGGCCGGGATGTAGGCGCCGGTGCGCCATTTGCCGGATTTCTCCACGAACCTGTTTTCGCCCGTCGTGTGCCCGGTGATCACGTGCGCGGCGTGCTTGTCGCCCTGTTCGCTGAAGACGATCGGATAGTGCAGGGCCGCTTCGGGAAACTCGGCGGCGGCGACGATGATCGCGTTCAGACCCGCCGCGCCGGGGAACTTGTTGGCCGGCGTGAACCGCAGGTCGCCATGCAGTCCGGCCGACAGCACCGACACCGTCTCGTACATGGCCGGAAGGCTGCGCTCGGTGTTGGCCTTGCCGTTGGCCGCGTCCGCTGCGGCCGGTTCCTTGGTGGTCGCGTCGCTCATCGTGTCTTCGTCCCCTCCGCCTGCTTGTCGTTCACCGGCTGCGCGCGGCGAGCGTATCGAGCGCCTCGGTCAGCCCGTCGGACGACACGCTGATCGCGAGCAGCTGGCCGCTCGCCACCGGATAGCGCACCGCCGGGTTTTCGTTGTCGAGCAAAAGCCCCGCGACATCCTCGGCGTCCTCGAACTGCACGAAGCAGAAACCGCCCGCGCAGCGGGTGACGCGACCTTCGAGCAGCGTCTGGTCGCCGGAAACCAGCGCCGGTGCACTGTCGAACGAGACGTCGGCGACCATGCGCATGGCCATCACCAGCCCGTCTTCCTCGCCGCCATATCCGAACGCCAGCCGCGCGATCTCCGCGCCCGTGTTGGAGCTCGAATAGACCTGCACCGCCTCGCACACGCGCCGTGGCGGGCTCTGGGTGCCTTCCTCGCCGTCCTGGGCGGGCGCCGTGGCCAGCGTGCAGTCGACGTTCCAGTCTGCGAAGGACTCGCTCGACCGGCTCGGCGTCGGTGTTGCCGTCTCCTGCGCCCAGCCGGGCGCCGCCGCGCTGCAAAGGACGCCGGCGAGCAGCAGTGCCGGCAGACTGTTCATATTGGCCATTCCCAGAGCCATGGTCGTCCCCCCAATACTGTCATCCCGCGTGGCGCTGCACGTCAGGGTTGATGTCCGCTTTCCGTGGCTTAGCTCAAGCCGGTCGCCTTGACCAGCCTTCGGCCGACCGCCCTCGACGCGCCCGTCCGCCTCCGGCAGCCAACACCGGCCGAAACCGGCCGGCCGGCGCATCGCGTACCCCAATTGGCGTAAGCGCCGACGGCCTATGTCGGTCCCGGCCATTTCCCGGAGACCTCGGGCGATATACGATAGGATATGCTGACACGAACCGATACGCTTCCCGTCCTCGACTTCGGTCCGATCCGCGCGCCGCTCGCCGCACTCGCCGAAACGGACGCGCCGGCGGTCCTCGCCTTCATTACCGGCACCGAAGGGCCGTCCTACCGGCCGGTCGGTGCGGCGATGGCGTTCCTCGCCGACGGACGGCGCGTCGGCTCGCTCTCGTCGGGTTGCATCGAGGCCGATCTGGCCCTGCACGCCGAGGCCGCGCTCGCAGACGGCCGCCCGATGGCCGTGCGCTACGGCCGCGGCTCGCCCTATATCGATATCGAACTGCCCTGCGGGGGCGGGCTCGACATCCTCCTCGTTCCGGAACCGGACCGCGCGACGCTGGGCGAACTCGTCGCCACGCTGGATGCGCGTCGGCCCGCAAGGCTGGAGATCGACCGGCAAAGCGGCGCGCTTGGCCTGGCGCGAAAGACCTCCGATGCACGGGGCGATTGGTTCGCCGTTGAGTTCCTGCCCGAGCTGCGGTTCCACATCTTCGGCAAGGGGCCGGAAGCCAGCACGTTCGCCGGGCTTGCCGCCGCCGCCGGCTATCCGAACCTGCTGCTCTCGCCCGACCGGGAAACGCTCGCGGCGGCCGGCGCCTCGGGCTGTCACACGCGCCACCTGGTCTCAAGGGCGATGCCCGCCGATCTGGCGCCCGATGCCTGGACGGCGGTCGTCCTGTTCTTCCACGACCATGACTGGGAGCCGCCGATCCTGAAGGCCGCGCTCGCCAGCGAGGCGTTCTACATCGGGGCGCAGGGCAGCCGCCGCGCCCGCGACGCGCGGTTGGCAGAACTTGAGGCGATGGGCGTGGGCGCAGGCGATCTCGAACGGCTGCGCGGTCCGATCGGACTGGTTCCCTCGAGCCGCGACGCCCGTACGCTTGCCGTCTCGGTGCTGGCCGAGATCCTCGCCGTGGCGAAGGCGGGCGCACCGTGACGGCGCCATCGGCAGCGAATGCTGAGCTCGGTCCCAAACGCGTCTGCGCGGACGGGAAAGGAGCGGTTTAGAGGTGAAGGAAATGGTGCCCGGGGGCGGATTTGAACCACCGACACGCGGATTTTCAATCCGCTGCTCTACCCCTGAGCTACCCGGGCACGGGTCTTGGCAATCATGCTACTGGAAGGGGCGGCAAGCCCCGCTCAGGACCGGCGCTATATAGCATGGGCGGACCGGCTGTCCAGCAGGCCGTTCGGGCTTTTTTGAACCGATCGGAGGTTGGCGGATTGTTGAGGTGCCAATGCCAGGATCGTATCGATGACGGACCCGAAAACCACCCCTGACGCCCTTGCCACAGACGACGCCCATGTGGATGCGGGCGCATTCGGCTGGGGCGTCTGGAGCACCGGCGAGATCGCCACGCAGTTTGCGCGCGACCTTGCGCACGTCCCCGGCGCAGCCCGCGTGGCCGTGTGTTCGCGCAGCGCCGAGACGGCCGAGGCCTTCGCTTCCGCGCACGGTTTTGCGACCCATTATGTCGATGCCGACGCGTTCCTCGCCGATCCGGCCATCGACGCGGTCTACATCGCTTCGCCCCATCCGCTGCATTGCGAACAGGCGCTCGCCGCGATCGACGCAGGCAAGCCGGTGCTGATCGAAAAGCCCATCGCCATGACCGCCGAGCAGGCGCGCAGGATCGGCGATGCGGCATCGGAGGCGGGCGTGTTCGCCATGGAAGCGCTGTGGACGCGGTTTCTGCCGGCGGTCCAGCGCGCGCGTGCGATGATCGGCGAGGGCCGGTTCGGCACGATCGAGCGGGCCGAGGCGAGCCTCGTCTTCCACCGGCCGTTCGACGCCGAGCATCGCCTGTTCAGCAAGGCGCTCGGCGGCGGCGCGCTTCTTGATCTCGGTGTCTACCCGATTTCCACGGCGGCCTTCCTGTTCGGTACGCCGGTACTTGAAAAGGCAAGCTGGCTCGCCGCGCCGACCGAGGTCGACATCGAGGCCGAACTGTCGATCCGCTGCGGCGACGTCCCGGTCGATCTGCGGGTCGGCTTCGTCGAGCGGGCCGACCAGGTCGCCGACAATCATTTCGTCGCGTTCGGCACAAAAGGCGCTTTGCGCATCGACCCGCCGTTTCTGACCGGCCAGTCGCTGACCGTCTGGGACAGATCGCTCGACACAGCGCCTGCTTCGGGCGGCTGGGCGGAACGGATCGCCAGACGCCTGCCCGTGCCCGGGCGGGAAAAGTTCGACTTCTCCCGTCCCTCGCAGGGCCTGAACTTCGAGGCTGCCGCGGTGCAGTCCGCCGTCCGGCGCGGCGAGACGGGCCATCCCGCGATGCCGATCTGCGAAAGCGCGGCCGTGCTCTCGATCATCGAGCAGGCGCTGGCCGTGCCGCCATCGGGGGCCCGGCAATAGGCGGACCGCTCAGGTGCGGCCGTCGCGTTCCTCGAACTCCTCGACGATGCCCATGAAGCGGCGCATGAATTCCTCCATGTAGCCGAGCCCGCGCTCGAACTCCTCGGGATTGGGAAGCCCCTCGCGCGCGATCGCGGCGCTGCCATCCGCGTTCAGACGCCGTTCGAGCACAGCCACGCGCGATTCCAGCGCGTCGAGCGCATCGAGAAAGGCCGAACGTTCGTCGGCGCCCAGCCGGCACACGACCTCCTCGCCCTCGAGCGCGCAGACCGACATCTCGCCGGTCTGCGTGTCCATCCGCACGAAGCCGTTCTCGGTCGGCTCCATCACGTAGCGGCCGGCATCGGCGAGGGCCGGTCCCGCCATCATGGTCAGCAGCGCAAGGCCGCTTGCAGGGATTACTGCCTTCATCGGTTCCTCCTCGGCCGCATCGCGACCGCCATGTCCCTTCAGGACCATGTTCCACCACAATGCGCGAGAAATATGATGGGCCGTGGACAAGAAGCGCGACCCTTGCGCGATGGCTTCCGGCATCGCCTTCGCCGGTCTAAGGGAGAGCCATGACAGCCACCGTCTACAAGATCGCGACCCGCGCCGAATGGGCCGACGCCGAGGCCGCTGGCCGGTTCGACGGTGCGCCGATCGACATCAGGGACGGCTACATCCACCTGTCCACCGCCGCCCAGGTGCGCGAGACCGCGGCCAGGCATTTCGCCGGACAGGACGGACTGGTCCTGATCGCGGTGCCTGCGGCCGCGCTGGGCGCGGCGCTGCGCTGGGAGCCTTCGCGCGGCGGCGCGCTTTTCCCGCATCTGTACGCACCGCTTGATCCTGACAGTGTTGCCTGGGTGAAACCGCTGCCGCTCGGTGATGACGGGGCGCACCTCTTCCCGGAGCTCGACGGCTGATGCTGCAAGGGCTGACCGACCGGCTCGGCCGCTGGCTGATGTTCCGCTTCGATCCGGAAACCGCGCACGCCCTGGCCGTCAGGGGCCTGAGAACCGGGAAGCTCCCGCGCCATCGGGCCGACGTCGACCCGCGCCTCGCCGTGGACCTGGCCGGCCTCCACTTTCCCAACCCCGTCGGCGTCGCCGCAGGGTTCGACAAGAACGCCGAAGTGCCCGACGCGCTGCTCGGGCTCGGCTTCGGCTTCACCGAGGTCGGCACGGTCACCCCCCGTCCGCAGCCGGGCAACCCGAAGCCGCGCGTGTTCCGGTTGCCCGCAGATGCGGCGGTGATCAACCGGCTCGGCTTCAACAACCAGGGGCACGAGGCGGCTTGGTTCCGGCTCGAGGCGCGGAACGGCACCGGCATCGTCGGCGTCAACATCGGCGCCAACAAGGACACCAACGACAAGCCGGCCGACTATGTCGCCGGGCTCGAGCGGTTCTATGCGCTGGCGTCCTATTTCACCGTCAACATCTCCTCGCCGAACACGCCCGGGCTGCGCGATCTTCAGGCGCGCGATGCGCTCGGCGACCTGCTGGCCCGGGTCGGCGAGGCGCGCATCCGCAAGATCGAGGAAACCGGTCGCCGGGTGCCGGTCTTCCTGAAGATCGCCCCGGACGTCACCGAGACCGGCCTCGACGACATCGTCGCCGAGGTGGTCGACAAGGCGATCGACGGGATCGTCGTCTCCAACACGACCCTGTCGCGAGCCGGGCTGACCGCCGATCCGGGCGAGGCGGGCGGGCTGTCCGGCCGGCCGCTGTTCGACCGCGCGACGATCATGCTCGCCAAGACCCGGCAGCGGGTCGGCCCCGACATGGCGCTGATCGGCGTCGGTGGCGTCGACGGGCCCGAGACCGCTCTCGGCAAGATCGAGGCGGGCGCCGATCTGGTCCAGCTCTATACGGGCATGATCTATCGCGGCCCGACGATCGCCCGGCGCATCTGCGAAGGCCTGTCGGCGGCGCTGGACGAGGCGGGGGCGGCATCCATCAGCGATCTTCGCGACCGGACCACGGCACAATGGGCGACGAAGGACCTCCCGGCGGAGTAGATTATCAGCCGAACACGCGCCGCGCGCGCGAGGGCAGCAGCGCCAGCAGGGACAGTCCCCTGAGGCCGAGAAACAGGTTCAGCGCGAACCACAGGCCGTGATTGCCGAAGACGGGCGTCAGCCCGTAGCCGGCGGCGATGAACACGGCCAGCGACAGCAGCATCATGTTGCGCATGTCGACCGACCATGTCGCGCCGATATAGACCCCGTCCATCTGGAAGGCCAAGACGCCGGCGACGGCGGTGAAGGCCGCCCATGCGAGGAACACGCGCGCTTCGGCGCGCACGCCTTCGGCCGTCGTCATGATGTCGATGAACCAGTTGCCGGCGACCAGCACGACGACCGTCGTGAAGCCGGCCAGCACGAAACCCCACAGCGCGGTCAGCTTCACCGCGCGCCAGAACGGCCGGCCATGGCGCGCGCCGATGGCCCGGCCGACGAGCTGTTCGGCGGCGACCGCGAATCCGTCCAGATAATAGCCGGCGATGAAGAAGAAGTTCATCAGGATCGCGTTGGCCGCCAGCGTCACCGCGCCGAACTGCGCGCCGAGCCGCGTGAACAGCGCGAACGCGGCGAGCAGCGCGAACGACCGGATCATGATGTCGCGATTGAGCGCGATCAGCGCCACGAAGGCCGGACGGTCGAAAATGCGGCCGCGCGAGGGCGCCTTGTCGGTGTTGAACCCGCGCCACAGCCAGATCAGCGCGCCGATCGCGACGATGCCCTCGCCGAACACCGTCGCCCAGGCGACGCCGGCCACCTGCCATTGGAGCCACAGGCCGAGCGCGATCGACAGGACGATGTTGATGCCGTTGATGAAGGACTGGACGATCAGCGCGGCGATCGCGCGCGCCTGTCCGAGCAGCAGGCCGAGGATCGCATAGTTGATCAGCGTGAACGGGGCGGCGAGGAAGCGGATCGTCACATAGGTGCGGGTCGCCTCGGCCACCGCGTCGCCGGGGGCCATGATGGCGATGCCGATTTCGCGGATCAGCGGCGACAGCGGCAGCAGGATCAGCCCGCCCGCCAGTGCGATCAGGATGGCGCGCCAGAAGACGGCCTGCTGCTCGGTCTCGTCGCCCCGACCGACCGCCTGGGCGACGAAGCCCGTCGTGCCCATGCGCAGGAAGTTGAAGGTAACGAACACGATATCGAACAGGATCGCGCCGATGGCGAGCCCGCCGATCAGCGCCGCGTCGCCGAACTGGCCGACCACCGCCGTGTCGACGATGCCGAGCAGCGGCGTCGTCAGATAGGCGAGCGTCATCGGCACCGCGATGGCGAACACCATGCGGTTTGTGACCTCGAAGCCGGGCGTGGCCTGTGCCGTTGCGGTCGTATCGGGCGCTGACATCGGCTTGCCCTGCCCGAACCCACGACGCCGGGCAAGCCGGCAATTGTATTGGTGACAGGGCTGGTGACAGTTTGCATTCGCGGCGGGCCGGCTTAGGTGAGCCGCATGACTTTGCCGATCGTCCACAACCCGGCCTATGACGCGCTGTTCGATCCCGACCACCGCTTCCCGATGGGCAAGTATCGTCGTCTCGCCGAGGTCCTGGTCGAGGACGGCCTAGCCGCGCCCGGCACGTTCATCGTGCCCGCGCCCGCCCCGCGCGACTGGGTCAAGCTCGCCCATGATGCGACCTATGTCGATCAGGTCTACGCCTGTGCCGTGCCGCGCCCGATCGAGCGCGAGATCGGTTTCGAGGTGACCGAGCGGACATCGCTGCGCGCCCAGTGCGCGACGACCGGCACCGTGCTGGCCGCCCGGCTGGCGCTCGAACACGGCATCGCCTGCAACACGGCCGGCGGCAGCCATCATGCGCGCTTCGCGCAAGGGGCGGGGTTCTGCACCTTCAACGACGTCGCCGTCGCCGCGCGCGTGCTGCTGGCCGACGGGGAGATCTCCAATGCGCTCGTCGTCGACCTCGACGTGCATCAGGGCGACGGCACCGCCGACATCCTTGCCGGCGACGGCCGCGTTTTCGCGGCCTCGGTTCATGCCGACAAGAACTATCCGGTGCGCAAGAAGGCGTCCGATTTCGATCTCGGCCTGCCCGACGGCATGGACGATACGGCCTATCTGAAGACGCTGGCGCTGGTGCTGGAGGAATTGCGGGGCCGCATGCCATCACCCGACATCGTCTTCTACAATGCCGGCGTCGACGTGCACGCCCCGGACCGGCTCGGCCGGCTGGCGCTGACCGACCGCGGCATCGAGCAGCGCGACCGGATGGTGATCAGCCATTTCCGGGCGCGGGGCGTGCCGGTCTGCGGGGTGATCGGCGGCGGCTATTCGCGCGATCTCGACGCGCTCGCCCGCCGCCACGCGCTGTTGCATCACACGGCGAGCGAATTCGCCTTCAGCGTTCGGAGCGGTAGCTCAGAAGCCGCGCCAGGATGAACAGCGGCACCACGATGCTGGCGCCCAGGATCAGCCAGTCGCCGAACCGGCCGAGCGCCGCCCAGCCGCTGTTCCAGACGCTGACCACGAAATCGCGCAGGCCGAACCAGATATCGAGCGGGGCCAGGCCGAACACGCTCATCACCGCGCCGACGATCAGCGAGACGACGACGAGTTTGATGATCGTGCGGCCGACCGTGTCGCCGAGCAGGCGGCGTGTGTTCATGGCGTTGTGCTCCCGGTTCGTGCCGATCAGCTAGGCGGCAAATGCGGCGCGCGCAAGGTTCACGTCCCGGCCGCCCCCGTCATCCCGGAACTTGATTCCGGGATCCAGTGGCGGCGATGGCGACGATGGATTCCGGAATCGAGTTCCGGAATGACGACGGAGAAGGATGTTCGAAGGCGACCGACACACGCCATGGACCATGGCTTGGACAGTGCAGGCGCACTATTTGCGGTCCTCGAGCATCGCTTCGAGCGCCTCGAGCCGGTCCGCCTCGTGCGGGGGCTTGTCCCATCTGAGCCGCGCAATGCGCGGAAAGCGCATGGCGACGCCCGATTTGTGCCGCGCCGACCGGTTCAGCCCCTCAAAAGCGATCTCCAGAACCAGCCCATGGTCGGGTTCGGCGCGCACCGAGCGGACCGGTCCGAACCGCTCGATCGTGTTGTCGCGGACATATTTGTCGATCTGCTTCAGCTCGGCGTCGGTGAAGCCGAAATAGGCCTTGCCGACCGGCACTAGCGCGGGGTCGTCCACGGCACCGGTCCATACTCCAAAGGTATAGTCCGAATAAAAGGACGAGCGCTTGCCGTGGCCGCGTTGGGCATACATCAGCACCGCGTCGATCAGGAACGGATCGCGCTTGTACTTGAACCAGGGGCCCTTCGGCCGGCCGGGCACATAGGCGCTGTCGCGCCGCTTGAGCATCAGCCCCTCGATCACCGGTTCGGGGGCGGCGTTGCGCATCCGGCCGATCTCGTCCCAGGTCGAAAACGGCACCAGCGCCGACATGTCGAACCGGTCGGCCGGCAGGTCGGCGACGAACTGTTCGAGCCGCGCGCGACGGTCCGCAAAGGGCAGGGCGCGCAAATCCTCCTCGCCCTCTTGCAGAAGATCGTAGGCGCGCACGAAAGCGGGGAACTTCGCCTGCTGCTTCGCCGAGACCGTCTTGCGGTTCAGCCTTTGCTGCAGGTCGCCGAACGTGCCGACACGGATCGCCCCGTCCTGGTAGTGACCGACCAGCAGTTCGCCGTCGATCGCGCCGTCGAAACTCATCGCCGCCAGCAGATCGGGAAAGGCGTGCGAAATGTCGTCACCCGTGCGCGAATAGATGCGCGCGACGCCCTGCTCGGCGGTGGCCTGCACGCGGATGCCGTCCCACTTCCATTCGGCGAGATAATCGGCCGGATCGTAGCGCGCCAGTTCATCGAGATCGGTCGGGTTGGCCAGCATGACCGGCCGGAACGGCGCGGCCGCCGCGCTTTCGGGCTTGTCGGCCGCGCCGTCCAGCCAGGCGAACAGATCGGTGTAGGGAATGGCGAGCCCGTGCCAGAGCTCCTCGATCTCGGTAACGTCCTTTTGCCCGTAATCGGCCAGCGCCTGCTTGATGAGGCGTGAGGAAACGCCGACGCGCATGCCGCCCGTGATCAGCTTCAAAAGCGCGTAACGGCCCGGCGGATCGAGCGCATCGAGCCAGCGCTCGACCAGTCTGGGGCCATCGGAGCGGGAGGAACGCTGCAGCGTTTCGACAACTTCGCCCAATGATAACCCCCACCCGTCATCCCTCCCCCGCAAGCGTGGGAGGGAAGACGCCTGCGCCGACGCGCCTTCTAAGCGTTCAGCGCCTGGCGCCGGGTCGGGAGCTGCCGGCAAGGAAGTTGATGTCCCCCCTCCCACGCTTGCGGGGGAGGGGTGAGGGGTGGGGGCGGGCCAGATCAGGCTCACCGTCTCGGCCAGATCGCCGACGAAATCGTACGAATAGCCGAACAGCACCGGGTCGACGCGTTCTTCGACCAGCGCGCGGATCATCGCCGGCTTGACCGACGGAATGTCGAGATCGCGGGTGATCGCCGCGATGGCATAGCCGCGATCGGGATCGGGCGTCGCGGCGACATAGTCGACGATCAGCCGGAGTTTCGCATTGCGCGATGGCGTTAGGACCAGCCGGTCGAGCAGTTCGGCGAAGGGTTTCATGGGCGGGCCGCTCCGACAACCCTCATCCTGAGGTGCGAGCGACCATCCCCCTCGTCCTTCGAGGCTCGCTGCGCTCGCACCTCAGGATGAGGGTTGTCGGCGCCGGCGCAAACCATCACTCAGCCTCGTCCTCGTAACCCACCAAGTTGAGTGGTCTGGCGCGGATCTGGTGCAGTTCGCACCAGCGCACCAGCGCCTCCTCGCGGCCGTGCGTCACCCAGACCTCCGACGCGCCCGTGTCGCGAATGGTCTGGGTCAGTTCGTCCCAGTCCGAATGGTCCGAGATGATCAGCGGCAGTTCCACGCCGCGCTGTCTGGCGCGCTGGCGCACGCGCATCCAGCCCGAGGCGAAACAGGCCACCGGATCGGGAAAGCGCCGCGCCCACCGGTCGGCGAAGGCCGAAGGCGGGCCGACGATCACTTTGCCGGCGAATTGATCCTTTGCGCCCTTTTCGATCGTCGCCGGCGCGAGCGGGCCCAGATCGATGCCGCGATCACTGTAGTAGCTGCACAGTTTGTCCATCGCGCCGTGGATGAAGATGGTCTCGGTGTAGCCGGCCTGGCGGATCAGCGCGATCACCCGTTGCGCCTTGCCGAGCGCGTAGGCGCCGACCAGATGGGCGCGCTCGGGAAACCGCTTAAGGCTTTCCATCAGCCGGCCGATTTCGCCGGCATCGTCGGGATGGGTGAAGACCGGCAGGCCGAACGTCGCCTCGGTGATGAACACGTCGCACGGCACGACATCGAAGCCGGTGCAGGTCGGGTCGGACCGGCGCTTGTAGTCGCCCGAGGCGACGATGCGCGTGCCATCGCTTTCGACGGCGATCTGCGCCGAGCCGAGCACATGGCCGGCTGGGTGCCAGGAAACGGTCACACCGTTGATCGTGACGACCTCGCCATAGGCGGCTTCCTGCGTGGCGCCGGCGAAATCCTTGCCGTAACGGATGCCCATGATGTCGAGCGTCTCGCGCGTCGCCATCACGTGGGCATGGCCGGCGCGGGCATGGTCGGCATGGCCGTGCGTGATCAGCGCCCGGCCGACCGGCCTGACCGGATCGATGTAGAAATCGCCGGGTGGGCAGTAGAGCCCCTTTTCGGTCGGATGCAGCAGCGCTTCGGGTTTCATTGAACCGAAGATAGATGCCGGCCTTTTTCGCGCAAGCCGATTGCGGAACTTTTCGCGAACGCTATGGTCGACGCCGATGCGCTCCGTCACGCCCCCCGACACCGCGAAGGTGGACATGGTCTCGCTGCCCGAGCCGTTCCTTGGCTGGTTCGCCACCAGGGGCTGGCAGCCGCGCGCCCACCAACTCGAACTGCTCGCCAAATCCGAGGCGGGCCTGTCGACGCTGCTGATCGCGCCGACCGGGGCGGGCAAGACGCTGGCCGGGTTTCTGCCGGCGCTCGTTGATCTCGCGCGCCGCGGCAAGCCGAAGCCGGGCACGATCCGGCCGGGCGTGCATACGCTCTATGTCTCGCCGCTCAAGGCGCTTGCCGTCGACATCGAGCGCAATCTGGGCATGCCGGTCGCCGACATGGGCCTGCCTGTCACGATCGAGACCCGCACCGGCGACACGCCGACATCCAAGCGCCAGCGCCAGAAACTGAACCCGCCCGACATTTTGCTGACGACGCCCGAGCAGGTGGCGCTGCTCCTGTCGCACAAGGATGCCGACCGGTTCTTCGCCGATCTGCGCTACGTGATCTTCGACGAACTGCACTCGCTCGTCACCTCCAAGCGCGGCCAGTTGCTGGCGCTGGGGCTGGCCCGGCTGCGCACATTGCGGCCTTCGCTGCAGACCATCGGCCTGTCGGCCACCGTTTCGGACCCGGACGAACTGCGCCGCTGGCTCGTCCGCCAGACGCCCGAACAAGCGCCCCTTTCGGAGCTGATCACCGTGCCGGGCGGCGCCAAACCCGAGATCACGATCCTCAAGTCGGACGAACGCATTCCGTGGTCGGGCCATTCCGCCCGCTACGCGCTGCCGGAGATCTACGAGGCGATCAGGGCGCATGGCACGACGCTGGTGTTCGTCAACACGCGCAGCCAGGCCGAACTGGTCTTTCAGGCGCTGTGGACGCTGAACGAGGACAGTCTGCCGATCGCCCTGCACCATGGCTCGCTCGATGTCGGCCAGCGGCGGCGGGTGGAGGCGGCGATGACGCAGAATGCGCTGCGGGCGGTGGTCGCCACCTCGACGCTCGATCTCGGCATCGACTGGGGCGATGTCGATCTGGTCGTCCATGTCGGCTCGCCCAAGGGCGCGAGCCGGCTGGCGCAGCGCATCGGCCGCGCCAACCACCGCATGGACGAGCCGTCCAGGGCCATCCTGGTGCCGGCCAACCGGTTCGAGGTGATGGAATGCCAGGCCGCGCTCGATGCGAACTATCTGGGCGCGCAGGACACCCCGCCCATCGAGCCGGGCGCGATCGATGTTCTGTGTCAGCACATCCTCGGCATGGCCTGCTCGGCGCCGTTCGATGCGGACGCGCTGTTCGCCGAAGTGCGGGGCGCGGCGCCCTACCATGACCTGCCGCGCAAGACGTTCGACCGGTGCGTCCATTTCGTCGCCCATGGCGGCTATGCGCTCCAGTCCTATGAGCGTTACGCCAGGATCCGGCAGACAGCGGACGGGCTGTGGCGGATCGCCCATCCGGCCGTCGCCCAGCAGTACCGCCTCAACGCGGGCACCATCGTCGCCGCGCCCGAACTCAATGTGCGTCTCGTGCGCCCCGGCGCGGGCGTCAAGGCGCGTGGCGGACGGATGCTCGGCAAGATCGAGGAGATTTTCCTCGAACAGCTCGTCTACGGCGACACGTTCCTGTTCGCCGGCAAGGTGCTGCGCTTCGAGGGCATACGCGAGAACGAATGCTTCGCATCGAACGCGCCGGCCCTGGAAGCGAAGGTGCCGGCCTATATGGGCGGCAAGTTCCCGACCACGACCTATCTGTCAGCCCAGGTGCGCAGGATGCTCGCCGATCCCGATGCCTGGCACCGCTTGCCGCCGCAGGTGTCCGAATGGCTCGGCTATCAGAAGCAGAAGTCCGTGGTTCCCAATGCCGAAGACATGCTGGTCGAGACCTTTCCGCGCGGCGATCGCTTCTACATGGTCGCCTACCCGTTCGAGGGGCGGCTGGCGCACCAGACGCTGTGCATGCTGCTGACGCGGCGCCTGGAACGGGCCAGGGCCCGGCCGATCGGCTTCGTCGCCTCCGACTATGCGGTCGCCATCTGGGGCCTGCGTGACATGGGCGCGATGATCGCGCGTGGCGACCTTGCGCTGGCCGACCTGTTCGCCGAGGACATGCTGGGCGACGATCTGGAAGCCTGGCTCGACGAGAGCTTCGTCTTCAAGCGCTCGTTCCGCTATTGTGCACTGATCGCAGGGCTGATCGACAAGCGCCATCCGGGCAAGGAGAAGTCGGGCCGGCAGGTGACCGTTTCGACCGATCTCGTCTACGACGTGCTGCGCACGCACGAGCCCGATCACATCCTGCTGCAGGCGACCCGCAACGATGCGCGCGCCGGCTATCTCGACGTCGGACGCGTCAACAGCCTGCTCTCTCGCATCAGGGGGCGAATCGTGCATAAGGGCCTCGACCGGATCTCGCCGCTGGCGGTGCCGGTGATGCTGGAGATCGGCAAGGAGCCCGTCATCTCGTCGGAAACCGGCGACGCGCTGATGGCCGAAAAGGCGCTGGCGACCGACGATCTTGTGCGCGAGGCGATGGGCGAGGATATGGTGGACCGATGAGACCGGCCCTGAGGAGCGTGGAGTCGACACAGGCCGGCGAGGCGCTTGCCATCGACTATGGCGGCGAGAGCGTGCTGCTCGATCCCGCCGGGATAGCCTTCTTCCCGGCCGCCTCCATGCTCGTCGTCGCCGATCTGCATCTTGAAAAGGGCTCGTCGTTCGCGCGCCGGCGCATGTTCCTGCCGCCCTATGACACGCCGGCCACACTGGCCCGGCTCGCCGCGCTCATCGCCAAGTACGAGCCCCGATGCGTCGTATCGCTCGGCGACGGCTTCCATGACGATGCGGCCTGCGAGCGGCTGTCGCCCGCAGCGGTGGCGGCGATCGAGGCGCTTGCCGCCGGGCGCACCATGATCTGGGTCACCGGCAATCACGATCCGTCCCCGCCGGTCAACGTGCCCGGCGACAGCGTCGACACGCTCGCGGCCGGACAGGTGACGTTCCGCCACATCGCCCGGCGCGACTGTGCGACCTGCGAGGTCTCGGGCCACTATCATCCCGCCGCCATCCTGCGCGGGCGCGGCAAGGCGGTACGCCGATCGTGCTTCGCTTCGGACGGCGTGCGTCTGATCCTGCCGGCCTTCGGCGTCTATGCGGGCGGGTTGAACGTGCGCGACCGGGCGTTCGACGGGCTGTTCGATCTTGGCGCCTTCCGCGCCTACATGCAGGGAACCGACCGGCTGTTCCCGATCGGCTGGCGCGATCTGATCGGCTGATCTCAGAGCGCCTGCGACAGCGCGGCCAGAACCATGGTGGGGGCGACAAGCCACGTCAGCGTGACGCGTAGCAGACCGAACCAGGCCGGC
The DNA here is from genome assembly GCF_004331955.1 of Roseitalea porphyridii. Taxonomy (NCBI): domain Bacteria; kingdom Pseudomonadati; phylum Pseudomonadota; class Alphaproteobacteria; order Hyphomicrobiales; family Ahrensiaceae; genus Roseitalea; species Roseitalea porphyridii. The sequence continues at coordinate 367,534 of NZ_CP036532.1, forward strand.
GCATGCCCGCGCGCCACCAGCGCCCGGTCCCACCAGCCCATCGCGGCGAACCCGGCGGCGTACATCGCAAAACCCCAGGGGCCCGGCGCGAAGAACGCCGCCCACGCCCACAGGGACGGTACGACCGAAAGCATGAAGGTGCCGATCTCGCTCGAGGTGGAGGGCGAGCGCACCGCGATGCCCCATCTGATGCCGCCCAGGAACGACAGGATGATCGCTGCATAGACGTTGAGCGCGGTCAGCCCCAGCGTCTGCGCCAGCGTCGCGCCCGGCACGAACTGGGCGCCTGTCAGCACCGCGAACGGCACGAAGCCGGCAAGGGCCAGCAGGAAAGGCGTGCGGCTGGCGATCCGGTCGGCGTCTTCGTCTTCGCTCACCATCAGTCCCTTCTGAAGATCACGCGTCCGAGCCAGCCGATCACCAGCGCCAGAACGACCGCGCCGATGCCGTAGGCGAGCGACTGCCGGCGGGCGAAGTCGGAGACCGCGAACTCGAAGCCCGCCTTGGCGATGCGCAGCGTGTCGTCGGTCTGGCCCACCAGCGCGCCGTTCCGGAACAGATAGGCGCGGGCTCGGTGCGCGCCCAGGGGCACATTGGCCGGCAGCGCCAGTTCCGCCCGGAACAGGGACTGGGAGATGAACTGGACACCGCCGGGAAACTCCCGGTAGAGCCCGCTGTCGACCTTCAGCCTGCGCAGGGCGGCAATGAAGGTCTCGAGGTCGCTGGCGCGCGGTCGCTCGGCATCGGGCGTGATCCTGATCTGACCGACCCCGAGCGACAGCCGGGCAAGCGTGTCCAGGCTCGTGATGTCGCGCGCAAGCCGCGTGGAAGCGACGAGGTAGGATTGCGGCGTGTTGTCGAAGGTCTGGCTCTCCACATTCATCCAGATGCCGAAGACGCGCTCCTTGCGGCGGGCGACCAGATCGGCCTGCGGCCCCTCGAGGATGACGAAGATGTCGTAGCGCCCCTGGCGGTGGACGAGCGGATCGGCGTTGTCGATCGCGCCGAAGATCGTCAGAGACTGGCCGGTGAAATCGGAGGTCACCGGTATGATCTCCGTCGAAAGGCCGATCTCGATCCGCTCGGGAATGCGGGCCTGTTCGGCGGCGTTGGCCGCCGCCGCGTCCCGCGTCGCATCGTCCGGCGGCACGCCGGTCTGCGCCCAGGCCGACGCCGCATGCAGCAGCACCGAAAGAAACAGGGCGAACGCCGGCGCGCAGGCAAGCCTTTGCGGGATTGCCGGGCGGGTCATGGCAGCCCTCCCGCCGTCACCGTGAAGATGTCGTCGGGCGTGACGAACAGGGCGTAGCCGAGCCGCAGCGCGACCAGCAGAACGAGGATCGCCAGCATCGCGCGCAACTGTTCGCCGCGCAGGCGCTGGCCGGCGCGTGCGCCATACTGGGCGCCGGCGACGCCACCGATCATCAGCAGCAGCGCCAGCATCACGTCGACGGTCTGGTTGGTGACCGCCTGCACGATCGTGGTGTAGGCGGCCACGAAGATGATCTGGAACAGGGACGTGCCGATGACGACGTTGGTCGGCACCTTGAGCAGGTAGATCATCGCCGGCACCATGATGAAGCCGCCGCCGACGCCCATGATCGCCGCCAGCATGCCGATCACAGCGCCAAGTCCGAGCACCGGAATGACGCTGACATAGAGCCGCGACGTCTTGAACCGCATCTTGAAGGGCAGCTTGTGCACCCAGTTGTGCTGGCCGGGCCGTCGCAGCGAAACCACTTCGCCCGACCGGGTGCGCCGCAACGCCCGGATGCTTTCGATCAGCATCAGCCCGCCGACGACGCCGAGGAACACGACGTAGAGGATCGACACGATCAGATCGAGCTGGCCGACCATCCGCAGGAACGAGTAGATGTAGACGCCGAGCGACGAGCCGGCGAGGCCGCCGGCCAGCAGCACGGTGCCGAGCTTGAAGTCCACGCCGCCGCGCTTGAGGTGCGACAACACGCCGGAGACCGACGAGGCGACGATCTGGTTCGCCCCCGTCGCGACGGCGACCGCCGGCGGAATGTTGTAGAAGATCAAGAGCGGCGTGATCAGGAAACCGCCGCCGACGCCGAACATGCCCGAAAGGAAGCCCACCGCCGCGCCCATGCCGAGAAGTATGAGCATGTTCACCGACATCTCGGCGATCGGCAGGTAGAGCGCCACGTCCAACTCCGGCAGGTACGGTCTGGTTTTGCATCGCGAGCGGCAATGCCGGCACCGTCATGCGCCCGGCGACCGGGAGTGTCAATGAAGACACCGGTTTGGACAGCCGTCGAGGGGACTTATGGCCGGGCCTGGAGGGCCGGGCGGGCCCGGAACCGGCCCGTTCCGGTCAACCCTCGCCGTTGGCCAGCGTCAGCAGCTTCTCGACGAGCGCCTGGTCGACATTGCCGGTCGCCTCGAGGCCGTTGTCGCGCTGGAAGGCGATGATCGCCTCGCGGGTCTTGCCGCCCATGATGCCGTCGACCGGGCCGGCATCGTAGCCCTGATCGTTGAGGATCGCCTGGATGTTGGCGATCGCCCGCTTCATGTCCTCGCCGGAGAGCGGTTCGGCGGCGGCGGTCCTTTGACCGTCGGTCTGCCATGCCTCGGGCACGCTGACGACGTTGACCTCCTGATCGACCGGCTTGGGCTTCCACAGGGCCGTGGCGCCGCGCGCCTGTTCGAGCTGGTCGGGGCGCAGCACGTTGGCGATGTCGTCCCTCTTGGAAGCGGCGTCCTCGTCGCCGCTCTGGGCGGCGAGCGCGAACCATTTGTAGGATTCGCCGAGATCCTGCGGCATCCCCTGGCCCTTGGCCGACAGGATGCCGAGGTTGAACTGGCTGTCGCGCACGCCCAGTTCGGCGGCCCGCAGGAACCAGCGCGCGGCCGAATCGAAGTCCGGCGCCCCGTCGGCGCCGCTGGCGAACAGCACGGCGAGATTGTGCATGGCGCTGGCGTTGCCCTGCTCGGCGGCCAGTTGGTACCAGGTCTTGGCTGCGGCGATGTCGCGTTCGGTGCCAAATCCCTTCTCGTGGAAATTGCCCAGCCGGTATTGCGCCGGCGCATAGCCCAGCTCGGCGGCGCGCTCGTACCAGTCGAACGCCTCGGCGAGCGCGTCCGGATCACTTTCCGCGCCCATTGCGATGCGGTCGCCGATCACGTGCAGCGCCTTGGCGTCACCGCCGATGGCGGCCTGGCGAAGCGCGATCGGCCCGATCTGTTCGGGGATGTCGTCAAAGCCGATCGTCTGCACGTCGGCGAGATCGTCGGAGGCCGCATCGGTCCCGGCCGTTTCGGCCTGCGCGGTCTCGACCGGGGCGGGCGCCTGCGTCACGGCTTCGCCGGCGTTCCGGCTTTCGGCCGTCACCGCGCCCGCCTCGGTGGTGACGTCGCGAACCGGCTCCTGCGGGGTGGCCTCGGCCGGTTCGGCCGTGGCGATCTCGGATTCGGTCTGCGGTTCGCTCTGTGCGACCGCGGCCGGCGGCGTCGTTTCGACGGCGACGTTGCGCGGCTCGGGCGCCATCATGCCCCGCACCAGCGGCACGGCCATCAGCGCAAGCAGGATCGCGCCGGCCGCCATCAGGATCGGCTTGCGGCGCTGCGAAACGAGGCCACCGATCGATCCGGCCACTCCGGACTTGTCGTTCTTGCCGCCCTTGGCGGAGATGCTGGCATCGGCTGCGGCGGCCTGGGCGGCGCGCCGGGCGGCGGCGATGAAGTCGGCCTTGCCCGCCTCCGCGACCGGGGTCTGGGCCGGCCTGCTGCCTTCGGCCGGCGAACCGCCGGCGGAACGTTCCGCCCGCACGCGGGCCATGATGTCGGCCAGCGCCATCTGGTCGCCGACCGGCTCGATCGGCTGATCGTCGATCACCGACGGCCCGTCGTCGTCGATGTCGGCCCGGTCCGCGCCGGCATCGTCGCCTGCGCTGCGGCCACGACCCAGCGGAAGCCGGTCGGTCATCGACTTGAGGAAGCTTCTGGGTTCCCGCTCGCCGCCTTCGGGCGCGGCACGGGTCTGCCCGTCCTCGCTGAGCGCGAACAGCGCCGCTTCTGCGGCCGCCTCCGCCGGCGACAGATCGCCACGAAGGTTCGGCTCGGCCATCGGCCTGTCGTCGAAATCGGCCGCAAGCGGCGGCGCCTCGTCGATCCGCAGCGGTTCGTCGCGAGCCGGAGGCGCCGGTGAAGCGGGCTGCGCCATGGCGGGCATCGTCTGGTCGGCCGCCGGCATCGGCGCGGCGCGGGTGCCGGGCTCGCCGTTGACCTTCTGCTCCAGGCTGGCGAGATGATCGACCACCTGCAACAGCGTGTCGTGGATCGCCTCGAACGTCTTGGCGTTGCGGCTGTCGGTATCGCGGGCCAGCGTTTCCAGCGCGCGCAGATCGTCGGTCAGATGACCGAGCGTGTCGGGCAGGCTGTCGGCACCGGTTCCCACGCGCGCGGCCACTTCCTCGGCTGCGGTGCGCGCCGCGCTCCAGATCGTCTGTTCGTCGAACGGCATGGTGCGATCCGGCGAAAGGCTCGCGGACAGTTCGGCGATCTGCGCCTCGAGCGAGCTCATGTCGACGGGCGCCTGTGCCCCTGCGCCGCTGGACAGCATCGCGGTGATCTCGTCGAGGCGATGTTCGAGCTGCGCGATCGACGGCACGTCGGCCCGATCCTGCTCGCTGCGGTCGATCCGCCGGGCGATCTCGGCCATGCGGTCGTCGACCGAGCGCATCACATCTTCGACAGAGCGCTCGGTCAGGGCGGTGGTCTGGCGCAGTTGCGCGTCGATCGCGTCGAGCCGGTCCTCGAGTTCGGCCGTCACGAAATGCGACTGGTCGCCGGAGAGCGTGTCGGCGCGCGACAGCGTGTGGAGCGCTTCGGCGATCTGGTCGATGCGCGCGTTGAGCGCGTCCATCGCCTCACCTGAAACGGTGCCGGGCGCCACGCTCAGCCGCAGCCCGTCGATCCGGGCGGCCAGCTCCTCGAAATGGGCATCGTAATCGGTCGCCGACAGCGCATGGGCGTACTGGTCGACCTGATTGGCAAGCGCGGTGATGCGCGCCTCGACCCGCTCGAGCGTGTCTTCGCCCGCTGCCGCAGACCGTACGGTCGGGATCGAGGCGATCGCCCGGCTGATCTCGTCCAGCCGGGCATCGATCTCGTCGAGCGCCGCAGGCGATGCCTGCGTGCTGTGTCTTGCGACCTGCTCGACCGCGCTCGCCAGCGTGTGCAGATGCGCGTCGAGCGTGTCGAGCTGGGAGGAGCGGGGCAGGTCGCCGATCGCCCGGTGCATTTCGTCAAGCCGGCCCGACAGGCCCGTCATGTCCTCGCGCGAGGCGAGCGAATGCGGCAGATCGGCAATCTCGCGCTCGATCACCGACCAGCGATCGGTGAGTTCGCGCACCGTGTCCTCGCGCGCGAGCGCGGCGACCTCGGACTTGAGCTGTTCGATATCGCCGCGCAGTCCGGCAAGGTCGGCCGTACCGGACCGTGTCGCGCGCGCCTGATCCCGCCGCCCGTCACCGGCGCCGCGCATCGACCGGATCTCGTCGCGCAGCGCGTCGAACCCGCCGGTCGACGACTTGATCTGACGGCCGACATCCTCGCGCAGCCGTCCGATCTCCCGCTGCAGCTGTTCGGCCCGCGAACGTTCCTGCGGCGCCCTGCGGCGGCCGCTGCGATCCTCGTCGATCCGGCTTTGCCGGGCGCGGATGGCCGCAAGGTCACCCTGCGCGCCCTGTCGCCCGTGGCGGGGCTGGCGTGCGCTGCCTTCGACGCGTCGTTCGAGCGTCGTCAGCGCCTCCTGCAGACGCTCGAGTGTGTTGGCGGTGTCAAAACGCTCACGCATGAAATGCCTGTTCCCTTGCGGGCGGTGCGAATCGGCGCACCGCGGTCAAGCCGGCCGGCGGTCGAACGTCGGCCGCAGGCGAACCGGCATGACCAACTCTTTAACCAACGTGGTAAACAACGCGTTAACCAGTGTGACTTCCGGCAAGTCGGACCCAATGCCGCCCGCTCCGGCCGAAACTGTAACCATGGTGTAACCGTCCGAAACCTTCCCGCGCGCCAGCCGGATTCCTAGGGCTCCTGCGAAAAGGGGCGACGCTCCCGGTGCTACCGGCGCCGGAAGCGCAGACGGGGTGCGAAGATGACGATGGCGGAAACCATTGAAGGCGCGGCGGACGCGGAACCGATCTACAGGATCGGCGAACTGGCGAGCGAGTTCGATATCACGCTCAGGGCTCTGCGCTTTTACGAAGACAAGGGGCTCGTCGAGCCCAGGCGCGTCGGCAACACCCGGCTTTTTTCCCGCCGCGACCGGGCGCGCCTGAAGCTCATCCTGCTGGGCAAGCGGGTGGGGCTCTCGCTGCAGGATATCAGCGACCTGCTCGATCTTTACGATCCGGCGGGCGACAACAGGCTCCAGCTCGAACGCGCCGAAGCGATGGGTACCGAACAGCTTGCCCGCCTGCGCGAGGAGCGTGCCTCGCTCGATGCGGCGATCGAGGAACTCGACGCCACGCTCGCCACAGTGCGCGCGCAACTTGCCGAAAGCGGTTAGCTGCCCGGGCCGCTCGACGCGCGGTAACGTCTCCATGATCCGCCGTTCTGCCCGTGGCCCCGGCCGTCGCGATGCTGCCATGCACTGTTCGTATGCATGCGCCGGTGCGCCTGCCCGCAGGCCGCGAAAGAGTCGCACGTAATTTTGACGTTTACGCAAACGTCAAAATTTGCTAGGCCGCGACGAGAACAGGCTGCCATCGCCGCGATGGCGGCGCACGCATGATGCGGAGGAACCCATGCCGAGCTACCACGCCCCGGTCGACGACACGCTCTTCATCCTCAACGATGTCCTCAAATACGAGCGCTTCAACAATCTCCCCGGCTTCGCCGACGCCACGCCCGACATCGTCGAGGCGGTGCTGCGCGAGGGCGCAAAGCTCGCCGAGGAGGTCTTCTTCCCGCTCAACCAGATCGGCGACCAGCAGGGCTGCGTGCGTCACGACGATGGCACGGTGACGACGCCCGAGGGCTTCAAGGACGCCTTCGACCAGTTCAAGGAAGGCGGCTGGATGGGCCTTGCCTTCGACGAGACCTACGGCGGCCAAGGTCTGCCCTACACGCTGCACACCGCCGTCGGCGAGTACTTCTCCTCGGCCAACATGGCGCTGATGATGTATCCGGGCCTGACCCAGGGCGCGATGGCGGCGATCGCCGTGCACGGGTCCGACGAGCAGAAGCAGACCTATCTGCCGAAGATGGTCGAGGGTGCCTGGACCGGCACCATGAACCTGACCGAGCCCCACTGCGGCACCGATCTGGGCCTTCTGCGCACAAAGGCCGTGCCGCAGGGCGACGGCACCTACAAGATTTCCGGCCAGAAGATCTTCATCTCGGCCGGTGAGCACGACATGAGCGACAACATCATCCATCTGGTGCTGGCGCGCATCGAGGGCGCGCCGGAAGGCACCAAGGGCATCTCGCTGTTCATCGTGCCCAAGTACAAGGTCGGCGAGGACGGCTCCGTCGGCGAGCCAAACGGCGTCACCTGCGGCTCGATCGAAGAGAAGATGGGCATCCACGGCAACGCCACCTGCGTGATGAATTACGACGACGCGGTGGGCACGCTGGTCGGCGAGGAGCACAAGGGCCTGAAGGCCATGTTCATCATGATGAACGAGGCGCGCCTCGGCGTCGGCCTGCAGGGCCTATCCATGTCCGAGATCGCCTATCAGAACGCCGCCGACTATGCGCGCGAGCGCATCCAGGGCCGGGCGCTGTCGGGCGCGAAATACCCCGACAGGAAGGCCGATCCGATCATCGTCCATCCGGACGTGCGGCGGAACCTGATGACCATGCGCGCCTTCAACGAGGCCGGTCGCGCCTTCATCCTCTGGGCCGCGCTGAAATCGGACGTCGCGCATCGCTCCGAGGACGAGAGCGACCGCGAGCTGAACGAGGAGATGATGGGCCTGCTCACGCCGGTCATCAAGGGCGTGCTGACCGACAAGGGCTTCGATCATGCCGTCATGGCCCAGCAGATGTATGGCGGGCACGGCTACATCGAGGAATGGGGCATGAGCCAGTACGTGCGCGACGCGCGCATCGCCATGATCTACGAGGGCGCCAACGGCATCCAGGCGCTCGATCTGGTCGGCCGCAAGCTGCCCGCCAATGGCGGCCGCGCGGTGCAGGCCTTCTTCAAGGAGATCGGCGATTTCTGCGAGGACAATCGCGACAACGAGCAGCTGAGTTTCTTCACCAAGCACCTGAAGAAGGGACTGAACGACCTGCAGGCCGCGACCATGTGGTTCGTCCAGAACGCGATGGCCAAGCCCGACAATGCCGGTGCCGGCAGCCACGACTACATGCACCTGTTCGGCCTGGTGGCGCTTGGCTACATGTGGGGCCTTCAGGCCAAGGCCGCCCAGGAGAAGATCGCCGAGGGTGCCAATGGCAATGCCAGCTACCTCGAGAACAAGCTGGTCACGGCGCGCTATTTCTTCGAACGCGTGATGCCGGAATCGTCGGCCCACGTGGCTCGGATTTCGGCCGGCGCCGAAACGATGATGGCCATTCCCGAAGAGGCGTTTTAGGGTCTTCCCTTCTCCCCGCGTGCGGGGAGAAGGTGGATGCGCCGGTTCGAGGAACCGGCGCAGACGGATGAGGGGCGGTCGCCGCATGACGGGTTTCGTCTACATCCTCGCCAACAAGCGGAACGGTACGCTCTATGCTGGCGTCACCTCGGACCTTGAAGGCCGGATGCATGATCACAGGAACGGACTGACGCCCGGCTTTGCGACAAAATACGGCTGCGACCGGCTGGTCTGGCTCGAGCGACGCCCGAACATCGTGCTGGCGATCCGTCGAGAGAAATCTCTGAAGGACTACAAGCGGGCGTGGAAACTCGATCTGATTGCGAAGCTGAATCCGAATTGGGACGATTTGACCGACAGCATCCATGTCATCGACAATCCATACAAACCCAAAGCCGGCTCCAGATGGAGTGAATTGTATGAATGAAGCACCGCACACACCTGTGTCATTCCGGAACTTGATTCCGGAATCCATTGTCTCGGTCGGCGCCGTGGATTCCGGAATCAAGTTCCGGAATGACGGATCCGTGTTCGGTCACGCGTGTTCTGAGTTTGATTTGCAGTCCACCTGTATCCCGGCGACAAGTGCCGGGATCACGGAAATGCGCGGAAACCACCCATGACCCAATTCACCCTTCACGGCTTCTGGGAGAGCGGCAACGCCTACAAGGTGGCGCTGATGCTCGAACTCAACGACGCCGACTGGCGCTGCGAGCATGTCGCCTTCATGACCGGCGCGACGCGGCGGCCGGAGTTCCGCGCGCTGAACGTGATGGGCGAGGTGCCGGTGCTGATCCATCACCGCGACGGCGGTGATTTCAAGTTGACCCAGTCGGGCGCGTGTCTGACCTATCTGGCCAAGCACTTCGGTACCTACGGCCCGCAGACCGAGGCCGAGGAGTATGACGTCCTGCGCTGGCTTCTGTTCGACAGCCAGAAGGTCTCCGGCCAGGTCGGGCCCCTGCGCTTTCTGCGCTACATGGCCGGACGGCCCGATGGTCCGGAAACCGACTATCTGCACGGCCGCGCCGTCAGCGCGCTCAAGGTGCTCGATGCCGCCCTTGAGGGAACCGACTGGCTGGTCGGTGGGCGGCCGACGATCGCCGACATCGCCTGCCAGGGCTATCTGCACTGGCCCGGCCAGATCGGCGTGACCTATGACGAAACGCCCAACATCGGACCCTGGCTGGAGCGCATCCGCGCCCTGCCCGGTTTCAAGCATTCCGAAGACCTGATGCCCTCGGGCCGCGAGCCACAGACGGCAACGGCCTGACACGAGAACAGACGGGAGATCCCAATGGCAGACGCCTATGTTTACGACGCGGTGCGCACACCGCGCGGACGCGGCAAGAAGGACGGCAGCCTGCACGAGGTGCCGACGCCGCGCCTTGGCGCGCACGTTCTGAGCGCGCTGCGCGACCGCAACGGACTGGACACCGGCAAGGTCGACGACGTGATCTTCGGCTGCGTCGATCCGGTCTACGAGGCCGGCGGCGACATCGCCCGCGCAGCGGTCTTCGAAGCCGGCTACGCAACCGAAGCGCCCGGCATGCAGATCAACCGGTTCTGCGCGTCCGGGCTCGACGCGATCAATTTCGGTGCCGCCAAGATCGCGCAAGGGGCCGACGATATCGTCATCGCCGGCGGCGTCGAATCGATGAGCCGCGTCGGCATGGGCGCCTCGGGCGGTGCCTGGTACATGGACCCGTCCGTGAACATCCCTGCCTATTTCATGCCGCAGGGCGTCTCCGCCGACCTGATTGCCACCAAGTACGGCTTTTCCCGCGACGATGTGGACGCCTACGCGGTTGAAAGCCAGAAGCGGTCCGCCGAAAGCTGGCAGAACGGGCATTTCAAGAGGTCGGTAATCCCGGTGAAGGATCAGAACGGGCTGACCATCCTCGACAGGGACGAGCACATGCGTCCCGGCACCGACATGCAGTCGCTCGGCCAGCTCAACCCGTCCTTCGTCATGCCCGGCCAGATGGGCGGCTTCGAAGCGGTCGGCATTTCCGGCCATCCGGAAGTGGAAGCGATCAACTATGTCCACCATGCCGGCAATTCATCGGGCATCGTCGACGGCGCGGCCGGCGTTCTGCTCGGCTCGAAGAAGGGTGGCCGGATGATGGGCCTCGAACCGCGCGCCAGGATCAAGGCGTTCGCCAACATCGGCTCGGATCCAACGCTGATGCTGACGGGCCCGGTCGACGTCACCGAGAAGCTGCTCAAGAAGGCGAAGATGACGCTCGACGACATCGACCTGTTCGAGCTGAACGAGGCGTTCGCCGCAGTCGTCCTGCGCTACATGCAGGCCTTCGACATCGACCATTCGAAGATCAACGTCGCCGGCGGCGCGATCGCCATGGGCCACCCCTTGGGCGCCACCGGCGCGATGATCTTCGGCACCGTGCTCGACGAACTCGAACGCCGCGACCTGAACACCGCGCTCGTGACGCTGTGCATCGGCGCCGGCATGGGCACGGCGACCATCATCGAGCGGGTGTGAACGATGTTCCAGCCTGACGAACACAGGCTCGACGACCCGGCCGCGATCGCCGAAGCGGCCCGGGCCATCCAGTTCGCCTGCATCGTGACGTCGACCGGATCGGCGTTGCAGGCGACGCACGCGCCATGCGTCGTCAAGGAGCGGGACGGCGACATCGCCGTCGAGTTCCATGTCGCCCGCGCCAATCCGCACTGGAAGCACGCGACCGAGGGGCCGTCGCTCGCCATCTTTCAGGGCGAGCAGGCCTACATCCATCCGGGCTGGTATCCGACAAAGGCCGAGACCGGAAAGGCCGTGCCGACGTGGAACTACGTGACGGTGCATCTGCACGGCATGCTCGAGACCATGCGGCCGGGCGAGGAACTGCACCGGCACCTTGAGGAACTGACCGCGCTCAACGAGGCGCACCGGGACGAGCCGTGGGCGATCAGCGATGCCCCGGACCGGTACATCGAGACCATGAAGCGCGGCCTTGTCGGCCTGCGCCTGCGGGTCAGCGAAGCGCATGGCGCGCTCAAGCTGAGCCAGAACAAGAACGATGCCGATCATGCCGGCGTGCTCGCCGGACTGAATGCGTCCGGGGGCGCGGCCGGAGTGATGGCCGCGCAGATGGCGGAGATCCGGCGCCGGCAAGACACGGGAGAAAACCAGTGACCTACACCAACTTCACCATCGAGACCGACGCAGACGGCATTGCGCTCGTCACCTGGGACATGCCGGACAAGTCGATGAACGTGTTCACCGTCGAGGTGCTCGACGAACTCGACGCGATCGTCGACCAGATCGCCGGCGACGACGCGGTCAAGGGCGCCGTCATCACTTCGGGCAAGAAGGATTCGTTCTCCGGCGGCGCCGACATTTCCATGCTCAAGAAGATGTTCGACATCTTCAACGCCGAAAAGACCCGCGATCCGGATCAGGCCGTCAAGCTGCTGTTCGACAATGCCGGCCGCATGAGCCAGGTCTTCCGCAAGCTGGAAACGTGCGGCAAGCCGTTCGTCTCGGCGATCAACGGCACCTGCATGGGCGGCGCGTTCGAACTGTCGCTGGCCTGCCATGGCCGCGTGGCCGCCGACACCGACGCGGTCAAGATCGCCCTGCCGGAAGTCAAGATCGGCATCTTCCCCGGTGCTGGCGGCACTCAGCGCGTGCCACGCCTGACAAACCAGCAGGACGCGCTGCAGATGATGACCACGGGCCAGAACCTGAAGCCCGCGCGCGCCAAGGCCATGGGGCTCGTGCACGAGGTTGTCCCGCCGAAAAAGCTCATCGATGCGGCCAAGAAGATGATCGGCGACGGGCTCAAGCCCGTTCAGCCCTGGGACGAAAAGGGCTTCAAGCTGCCCGGCGGCAACATCTATTCGGCGTCCGGGGCCAATGTCTGGCCCGCGGCCTCGGCGATCCTGCGCCGCGAGACGCACATGAACTATCCGGGCGCCGCGGCGATCCTCAAATGCGTCTATGAGGGCCTGCAGGTGCCGTTCGACACCGCTCTCGTCGTCGAGCAGCGCTATTTCGCCCAGGTCCTTCAGACGCGCGAAGCCGGCGCCATGCTGCGCTCGCTGTTCGTTTCGCTGCAGGAACTGAACAAGGGCGCGCGCCGCCCCGAGGACGTCAAGTCGACAAAGTTCAAGAAGATCGGCGTCGTCGGCGCCGGCTTCATGGGCGCCGGTATCGCCTTCGTCACCGCCAAGGCCGGCATTCCGGTCGTGCTGATCGACCGCGAGCAGGAGGCCGCCGACAAGGGCAAGGCCCATTCGGCCGACCTGATGAAGAAGGCGATCCAGAAAGGTCGCGCGGCGCAGGACGACGCCGACAAGCTTCTGTCGCTGATCACGCCGACGACCGATTACGCCGATCTGGACGGATGCGATCTGGTCATCGAGGCGGTTTTCGAGGACTCCGGCATCAAGAAGGCGGTCACCGAACAGGCCGAAGCCAATCTCAAGCGCACGGCCGTGTTCGCTTCCAACACGTCCACCATTCCAATCACCGATCTTGCGAAGAACTCGGCCCGCCCGAAGAACTTCATCGGCATCCACTTCTTCTCGCCGGTCGACAAGATGATGCTGGTCGAGGTGATCCTGGGCAAGAAGACGTCCGACAAGGCGCTCGCCGTCGCGCTCGACTATGTGCGCGCGATCAAGAAGACGCCGATCGTCGTCAACGACACGCGCGGTTTCTACGTCAACCGCTGCGTGCTGCGTTACATGTCCGAGGCCTACAACATGCTCATCGAAGGCGTGCCGCCGGCGATGATCGAGAACGCGGCGAAGATGGCCGGCATGCCGGTCGGCCCGCTCGCGCTGAACGACGAAACGGCGATCGACCTGTCGCAGAAGATCCTCAAGCAGACGCTGAATGATCTGGGCGAGAAGGCCGTCGATCCGCGCCATGTCGACCTCGTCAACACCATGGTCGACAAGCACGGCCGGCACGGGCGCAAGAACGGCAAGGGCTTTTACGACTATCCGCAGAAGCCGGCCCAAAAGCACCTGTGGCCGGAGCTGAAGACGCTCTATCCGCAGCAGGATCCCGATGCGATCGATTTCGCCGAGCTCAAGGAGCGGTTCCTGTACGTGATCGCGCTCGAGGCGGCGCGGGTGATGGGCGAGGGCATCGTCACCGATCCGCGCGAGGCCGATGTCGGCTCGATCCTCGCCTTCGGCTTTGCGCCCTATACCGGCGGGACGTTGTCCTACATCGACGGCATCGGCGCGGAGGCCTTCGTCGCCCGCGCCCGGCAGTTGCAGAAGAAATACGGCACCCAGTTCAAGCCGCCGCGCCTGCTGACCGACATGGCCAAGACCGGCGAGACCTTCTACGGCCGGTTCAACCCTTATCCGGAACTGGAGCAGGCCGACGCGGCATAGGCGGCCGCATTGCCGCATCCGGGACCCGGCGGTCGCGCCGGGTCTTGCGGCGCGGCCGCCTCAGTTGACGTTGCAGCCGCGCCGCTGTTCCTCGTCCCGGATTTCGTCGACGCGCCTTTGCTCGTAGGTCGACAGGGCCGGATTCCGTGTCCAGCACTCGAATTCGGCGAACGCTCTCCGGGCAAGATCGGTCTGGAAGCAGTAGCCGTTCTCGGCGAAGATCAGGTTGCGTTCGTACCAAAGATCATAGCAGCTCGTCTGCGCGGCAGCGGACCCTGCGCCCGCAACCAGGAACAGCGCCACCGCGCCAGCACGCGCGATCAACATCCCGCCTGTCCTCCTTGTTGCACCCCGCAGCGACCTTAGCCGTTTTCGCCATTCCGGCAAACATCGCCGTGTGCGACGATCGTTCCATCCGCACGGACCGAATGTCGTAGTGTCTGCGCCAGCGATATTGGCTATCAGCGGGCATGTCCGCGCCCGAAACGGCCTTTCGTCCACCCGCTCCGATCCCGCGTTCGCCGATCGCGGCGTTGCTGGCGTCCCTTTTCGCGCGGGACCGCGATCTGCTGACGCTTCTGCCCGAACAGGCCTATCGCACCCGCATCGAGCGCCTGGGCCGGTCACGGCGCGGCATCGTGCTGGTCAACGACCCCGCCAGCGTCCGCGAGGTCATGGTCGACCGCGTCGACGCGTTCGCCAAGAACGACCTGTTCACCGGCGCCCTTGCGCCGCTCGTCGGTGACGGTGTCTTCATCGCCCACGGTGCGGACTGGCAGCGCCAGCGCGCCATGATCGAGCCCGGTTTCGAGCACCTTCGGGCCGGTCGCTCGTTTGCGCCGATGCGGGCGGCGACCGAGGCCTTCGTCGCGCGGCTTCACGAAAAGGCCGGCGCGCCTGTGCGCCTCGACGCCGAGTTGAGCCGGCTGACCGCCGACATCATTCACAGGGTGATCTTCTCGGGCCCCCTCGACGGGTCCGATGCCGAGGCGCTGTTCGCCGACTTCGCCCGCTTTCAGGCCGAGGTCGCCAACGTCCGCGTGATGCAGTTGCTCCTGGGCCGACCCTTCGCACCCGTGGAACAGCCCGAGCGGGCGCGCGCTGCAGCGACGGCCATCAGGTCGCGGCTTTCGGCGATGATCGAGGCGCGCCGGGCCTCGGGCGAGGAAAAGGGCGATCTGCTGGGCGCCGCGCTTGCGGCGCGCGATGACGAGGGGCGGCAGTTCTCGCCGAGGGAACTCGTCGACCAGATGGCGGTGTTTCTGCTGGCCGGCCACGAGACGACCGCCAGCACGCTGACATGGCTGTTCCTGATCCTGTCGCAACGGCCGCATCTGGCCGCCGATCTTCGCGCGGAAGCCGAGCGCTGCATGGGCGAAGGAGCGGCCGAGTTCGGTGCCCTCAGGCAAATGACCCGTATGCGGGCCGCGCTCCAGGAGACCCTGCGGCTCTATCCGCCGGGGGCGTTCCTGCCGCGTGTGGCGCTCCACGACACCCGGCTCGGCGACATTGCGCTCAGGCGCGGCACGATGGTGCTGATCTCGCCCTGGATCATCCACCGGCATCGCGAACTGTGGCGCGCGCCCGACGACTTCATACCCGAACGCTTCGGCCCCGATGCGCCACGGCCCGTTGCCGGCAGCTATCTGCCCTTCGGCCTCGGACCGCGCGGCTGCATCGGCGGCGCGTTCGCCATGGCCGAGGCGCAACTGGTCGCGGCGTCCGTGCTGAGGCGCTTCGACATCGTCATCGACAGGGCTGCCGCCGTGCGGCCCGCCGTTCACCTGACCCTGCGGCCGCGCGATCCGGTCACGGTTCGTTTCATGCCGCGCCGGCCGCCCGATTCAGCGCGAAACGGGCAATGATGCCGGTGTGGCTTTCGTCTTGAAACGGCAACAAACCTGTGCGCATGTCACCGGCTATCGAAGTTTCGGCCGAACGGAAACAGCCTAACCGCCGCACCAGAAGCGGCACGCCTAGTCCTTTCTGCAGACATCGATGACCACCGGCAGGCCTGTCCTGCCACACTACGTGCCTACCGTCTTGAAAGGACATCTCATGGCAAGCGGAACCGTCAAATGGTTCAACACCACCAAGGGCTATGGCTTCATCGCCCCCGATGAGGGCGGCAACGATGTGTTCGTGCACATCTCGGCCGTCCAGCGCTCCGGCATGGAGAGCCTCGCCGAAGGGCAGAAGGTCTCCTACGAACTGGTCACCGACCGCCGCACCGGCAAGACCGCAGCCGGCAACCTCGTCGCCGAGTAACCGACCGAAGGGGCCTCGCCGGATCAACGCGCGGGGCCCTGACCACCCCACATCCTGATCGGCCTTCGTTGGGACCCGGTCGCTTAAGTCGCCGTGCCCCGGGCGCCTCAGTCCCTGCCGTCGCGGTCGCGTTGCCGCCGGCCGTCACGGAACGCCGGCAATGCTCGCAGATCACCGCGCGCGCGGCGCACCCGAACCGGCGCGGGTCGATGCGTCAGGCGGCTCTGCACCCGGCTGGTGGCGAGAGCCAGGAACGTGGCGATGCTGAAGGCGATCATCCAGTCCACACCCGTGATGACGCCGAGGAAAAGAAACGCGGTGAAATCGACAAAGAAAAAGCTGCTCATTGCAGTCTCCAGAAATTGCGAGCGATCGATTGCCCGTTGCGCCTGTCCCGCCTGACCTCTTCTTATCCCTACGAAAGTAGTAGGTTCGACCTGTTCGGCAAGCACAAGCGCGGCGGATTTGCCGCCCGCACCGGAAATCGCATGGGGATGGCCGGTCCGGCGCGCTTGCGGCACAGGCGTCCCGCAGGTATTTATTCCTTGATTCCGACGGCCTGAAGCCATGCCACGACTGACCCATGATCAAGTCTGGGGCGCCATCGACCGTTTGGCCGAGCGCCATGATCTGTCGCCGTCGGGCCTCGCCCGGCGGGCGGGTCTCGACTCGACCACGTTCAACAAGTCCAAGCGCTTCGCCGCCGACGGGCGCGCGCGCTGGCCGTCGACCGAGTCGCTCTCCAAGGTGATGGAGGCGACCGGCGCCACGGTGGACGAGTTCATGGCGATGCTCGCGCCCGAAGCCGACCGTTACGGCTTCGCCGAGACCGGACAGTCACCGGTCACCGGGCCGGGAGTGCGGTCGGTTCCCTTGCTGGGGCTCGCGCAGGCGGGCGGGGGCGGCTATTTCGACGATGCCGGCTACCCGGCCGGCGAGGGCTGGGATCATGTCGACTTTCCGGACGCCGGTCTTGGCGCCCATGTCTACGCGCTCGAGATCAGCGGTGATTCGATGGAACCGCTCTACCGGGCGGGCGACCGGATCATCGTCTCGCCGACGGCGACGATCCGGCGCGGCGACCGCGTCGTCGCCCGCACGCGCGACGGCGAGGTGATGGCCAAGATCCTCAAGCGTCGAAGCGCGGCCGGGGTCCAGCTGGCCTCGGTCAATCCCGACTTCCCCGATCGCACCTTCGCGCCGGACGACCTTGAATGGATCGCCCGCATCCTGTGGGCGAGCCAGTAGTCCGGACCAACTGCCGATGGGTGCCCGTCAGGCGGCCGCCAGTTCGCCGCTGAGCGCCTTGTCGATCAGCGCGCGCGTCTCGTCGATGCCGTAGAGCGCGATGAACGAGCCAAGACGCGGCCCGCGCTCCTGGCCGAGAAGGGTCCGGTAGAGCGCATTGAACCAGTCGCCGGTTACCGCCGGCTTGCCCTCCGGGCTCTTCTTGCCCGGATCCTGGTAGCGTTCGAACTGCCGGCCGACATCGAGCAGCGCGTCCTGGATCGCCGCGCCGTCGGTCGCCTTGTCCGCCGGAAGCGCGGCAAGCGCCGCCGACAGGTCTTCGAGCGCCTGCCGCTCGGTGTCGTCGGGGGCGTGGAACCGCTTGGTCGGCCGGACAAAGTCCTCGAAGTAGCGGATGGCGTAACCGGCGAGCGCGTCGAGCTGCGGATGCGACTGCGGCGTCACGCCGGGCGCATAACGCGAGATGAACCCCCACAAAACGCCCTTGTTCTCGGCGTTCGAGGCGCTGACGAGGTTGAGCAGCATCGCGAACGGCACCGGCATCTGCGCATCGGGCGGATTGCCCGAATGGATGTGCCAGACCGGGTTCTGCAGACGCTGCGCCGGCTCCTGCCGGCCATAGGCCGCAAGGAAGCTGTAATATTCGTCGACGGCCTTGGGGATGACGTCGAAATAGAGCCGCTTGGCGGTGCGCGGCTTCTGGAACATGAACAGCGCCAGGCTCTCGGTCGGCGCATAGGTCAGCCACTCGTCGATGGTCAGCCCGTTGCCCTTGGACTTGGAGATCTTCTCGCCCTTGTCGTCCAGAAACAGCTCATAGACGAAGTGTTCCGGCGGCCGGCCGCCCAGGATCGCGCAGATGCGGTCGTAGATGACGGCATTGGTCTGATGGTCCTTGCCGAACATCTCGAAGTCGACGCCGAGCGCCGCCCAGCGCATGCCGAAATCGGGCTTCCACTGCATCTTCACCTGCCCGCCGGTGACCGGCAGGGTCGTCTCGGTGCCATCCTCGTCGTCGAAGGTGATCGTGCCCTCGGCCGCATCGACATGTTTCATCGGCACGTAGAGCACGCGGCCCGTCTTAGGCGAGATCGGCAGGAACGGCGAATAGGTGGCCTGCCGCTCCTCGCCCAGCGTCGGCAGCATCACCGCCATGATCTCGTCATAGCGGGCGCAAGCCTCCATCAGCACGGTGTCGAAGCGGCCCGACCTGTAATAGTCGGTTGCGCTGGCGAACTCGTAGTCGAAGCCGAACGTGTCCAGGAACCGCCGCAGCATCGCGTTGTTGTGATGACCGAAGCTCTCATGGTCGCCGCCGAACGGGTTCGGCACGGCGGTCAGCGGCTTGTGCAGATGCGGCTCCAGCGCGGCCCGGTCGGGCACGTTCTCTGGGATTTTGCGCATCCCGTCCATGTCGTCGGAAAAGCACAGAAGACGCGTCGGCACGCTGTCCTCGGTCAGCACGCGGAATGCGTGGCGCACCATCGTCGTGCGCGCCACCTCGCCGAACGTGCCGATATGCGGCAGGCCGGACGGGCCATAGCCGGTCTCGAACAGGACCGCCTCGGGAAAGCCGGTCTTCTCGTAGCGCTTGATGATCTTGCGCGCTTCCTCGAACGGCCACGCTTTCGACGAGCGGGCGGCTTCGACGAGGGCGGGATCGAGATCGGCAGGCGGCAGCGGTGCGGCGCTCATGGCGGTTCCCCGTGGACGGGCTGGTTTGGCCGGAAAGCCGCTCCCTAGCCCAGCGCCGAGGCAAAGGAAAGTGGCCCGATGTGCCGGCACGTTCATGACAAGTGTGGCTTGCGCGCACGGTCCGCCGGCCATACAGACGGGCACAGATCGCACGAGGTGACATCATGGCGAAGATCGACGAAGCGCGCGCCCTCATCTACATCATGGTCACGGTGGCCGCGGCCGACGCACAGCTCTCCGACCGCGAGCTCAACCGCATCGGCGTGATCACCGACACGCTGCCGATCTTCGAGGGCATCGATCGGGACGTCTTGGTCGAACAGGCCAACAATTGCACCGCGATCCTGGCCGACGAGGCCGGTCTGGAGACGATCCTGACGCTCGTGCACGACACGATCCCGCCGCGCCTTTACGAGACCGCCTACGCCGTGGCGGTGGAGATCGCCGCAGCCGACCTGCATGTCGAACAGGAGGAGCTGCGTTTCCTGCAGATGCTGCGCGACGCGCTCGATCTGGACGCGCTGGTCATCGCGGCCATCGAGCATTCGGCACGCGTGCGCTTCCGGCTGCCCTCGCAGGACTGATGCCGCTCGCTGCGCTCACGGCAATGTGCGCATCGGCCGCGTTGACCCGCCGCCCCGGCAGCGCCATTTCGGTTCCATGATCGAGAACGAGCCGCTCATCCGTTTTGGCGCCTTCGTGGCGATCTTCACGGCCATGGCCGCGTTCGAACTGTGGGCGCCGAGGCTTGAACGGCCGGAGATGGCCGGCGCGCTGCGCTCGCGTCGCTGGCTCGTCAACGTCTCGATGGTCGTCATCTCGTCGGTATGCCTGCGGATCATCTTTCCCGCTGCCGCCGTCGGCACGGCCATCTATGCGCAAAGCCAGGGCTGGGGCCTGTTTCCGGCGATCGGAATGCCCGTGGTCGTTGCCGGGATCCTCGCTTTCATCGTGCTGGATTTCGCCGTCTGGCTCGAACATCTGGTCAGCCACAAATGGCCGCTGCTCTGGCGCATCCACCGCATGCACCATTCCGATCAGGGGTTCGACCTGACAACGGCGCTGCGGTTTCATCCGCTGGAAATCGTCCTGTCCATGATCTGGAAGGCGGCCGTGATCGTCGTTCTGGGCGCGCCGGTCGTCGCGGTGCTCGTCTTCGAGATCGTGCTGAACGGCATGGCGATGTTCAACCACGCCAATGCGCGCCTGCCGCTTGGTCTGGACCGCGTGCTTCGCGCGCTGGTCGTCACCCCGGACATGCACCGTGTCCATCACTCCGTCGTCCGGCGCGAGACCGATTCCAACTACGGCTTCAACCTTTCGGTCTGGGACCGGCTGTTCGGGACCTACACCGATCAGCCCGAAGCGGGCCATGACGGCATGCGCCTCGGCCTGACCGACTATGATGGCCCGCAGACCGCAAATCTGGGCTGGGCGCTCGTCCTGCCCTTCCGCCGCGCCGGCTACCGGCTGGCGCGTGGCGCCGAGGCCGAACCGCCCCGGCCTGGCTATGTCCCGAAGGGATCGACCGGGAAATAGCGCGCGTAGATTTCCGCGTAGGCGCCGCTGTCCTCGACCGCCTTCAGCGCCCCGTTTATCGCATCGAGCAGCCGCTGGTCCTGTGTCCGCGTCACCGCGACCATGCCCTGACCGAGATGTCTGTCGGACATGTAGGGTCCCGACAGGAACCGGCAGCAATCGTCGGCGGCCGGCGACGTCAGCCAGAACGACAGGAGCACCCCGTCTCCGAACACGAGGTCAGCCTCTTGCTCCCGCAGCGCGGTGTAGGCGGCGGGCATGTCCGCCACCGGCATGGCCTCGGCGTCGGGAAAGAAGGCGGCGAGCATCTCCGCGTGCGGAGAATTGGCCACCACCGCCACCTTGCCCTGCGCCAGACGTGCGTCGAACCCGTCCTCGTCGTCACCGTCCGCATCGCGACCGACGAAACGGGCCGGAAACCGGAAGTACGGCTCGGACAGGCCGAACCGCGCGCGCAGGCTCGCATCCGGCGCATGGCCAGCCAGTATGACCTCGCCGCGCCGCGCTTCCAGAGAGGCTTCCAGTTCCTCCCACGGCATTGCCTGGATTTCGCAGCGATCGACGAGGTCGAGTTCCTCGCAGACCGCCCGGGCGAGATCGACGTTGAAGCCGGTCGGCTTCCGGTTGGCATCGGCGAAATTGAACGGCGGAAAGTCCAGGCTGGTCAGAAAGCGCAGCCTTTGCAGACCGCCAAGATCGACGGTTGCCGTGCGATATCCCGGATCCCACAGTCGAGGAGGCTCGGCGAGCGCCCGGCCCGACCCGGCAACGGCGATGAAGAGCGCAAGAGCGGCAAGGACGGTCCAGCGCCACCGCTGGGCGGCACGGCCGAAAACGTCGCACGCCGACCTGGCCACGAACGCTCCGGACAATATCGACAAGTGAACGCAAATCATTGCCGGGTTTTTTTGGTTGTTTCCGCTCATCAATACTAAACCTGTGGTCGATTGTTCAATTGGTGTAAGCAGGTATGCTGAAGGCCGGGTGAGGTATAGAAGTATGTTGTCAGCGTGACGCGGATGGCCGCGGAGAGCGGACCCGTGCCGGCCGGAGATCTGGCTGGCGAGGCCGGCGTGATCGGCGAGGCCCTTGCGCGCGTCATCGCCCCGCAGCCCGGTCCGGCCCTGTCGCAGCCCGGCACGCCACAGGCGAACGATGATCTTGCGCTGAGCCCATGCTGCGCATTCTTGGCGGCCGCCGGATTTCCGGTCAAGCGCCTGCAACGTGCCATGCAGCTGGCCCGGATGAACGGCACCAGCGCGGGGGTCGAACTGCTGGCGCACGGCGCCGTGTCCCACGACGTCTACTATCGCACGCTCGCCGCGCGCCTTGGCCTGGCGTTCGTCGATGCCGATCAGGTCGACCGGCTGCTCGACGCGCCGGACCGGTCCTCGGGCGACGTCGACGCGCGCACGCCGCTGGTCTGGTGCCAGTTGCACGACGGCCGGCCTGTCCGGGTCACCGCGCCGGACCCGCGCGCCGTCGGACGCCTTGTCGCGGCCGCCGACCGCGGCACGCTCACGGGCCCGCTCGCGATCGCAACGCCGCGGACGTTGCGCGATCTCGTCACCCGCCACCACGAGCCGCAACTGCTCGAGAACGCGATCCGCAGGCTTGCCTATCTGGAGCCGGCCATGTCGGCGCATTCCGGCGCCCGGTTCTGGCAGGGCGTGGTCTCGGCACTGGTCGTCACCGGCGCCCTGGTTGCGTTCGCGAGCAGGCCCGGCCTGACCACGGCAGTCCTGCACGGCTTCATGTCGGTCTTCTTCTTCGCCTGTGTCCTCCTGCGGGCACTGGCCGCCGTCACCTTCCGGCCCGTCGCCGAACGCCCCCTTGCGAAAACGCCACCCGGGGCCAAGCCCGTCTACACCGTACTCGTCTGCCTTTATCGCGAGGCAGCCGTGATCCCCGATCTGATCGCCAGCCTCAAGCGGATCAACTGGCCGCGCTCCAAGCTGCAGATATTGCTGGTGTGCGAGCATGACGACGCCGAGACGCTGGCTGCGCTCGCCACAGAGCAACTGCCGCCCTTCTTCGAGATCGTCCGGGTGCCGCCCGCACAGCCGCGCACCAAGCCAAAGGCGCTGAACTATGCCATGGCGTTCGCGCGCGGCCAGTTTGTCACCCTGTACGACGCCGAAGACCGGCCGCATCCCGACCAGCTCGAAGAGGCCTGGCAGACCTTCGCCCGGAGCGACGAGGCGATCGCCTGCTTGCAGGCGCCGCTGGTCAAGGCCAACACCGGCCGCAACGCGCTGACCGCGCTGTTCCACCTCGAATATGCCGGCCTGTTCGGCGGCCTGATGCCGTGGCTTGCCCGCGCCGGCGCGCCGATCATGCTCGGCGGCACCTCGAACCATTTCCGCCGCGACGCGCTCGAAAAGGTCGGCCGGTGGGATCCGTTCAACGTGACCGAGGATGCCGATCTCGGCATGCGTCTCTGGCGCAGCGGCTACCGCACCGCGATGATCACGCGGCCGACGCTCGAGGACGCGCCCTCGCGCTTCGCCGACTGGTTGCCGCAGCGCACGCGCTGGTTCAAGGGCTGGATGCAGACCTGGATCGTCCACACGCGCGAGCCGCTGAGACTTCTTCGGAACATGGATGCGCGCGCCTTCCTGATCACCCAGCTCCTGCTCACCGGCACGGTCGTCTCGGCGCTTCTTTATCCGCTCGTTCTCGTCAACGCCGCCTTTCTGAGCGCCTGGCTGCTGATCGATCCGCCCGAGCAGATCTACATGGGCCTGATCGCCTGGCTCGACTGGCTGATGATCCTGTCGAGCTACGTCGCCGTGATGACGCTCGGCTGGATCGCCACCGACCGCGACGCGCGCGGGGCCATCGGCTGGCGGCTGCTTCTGGTGCCCGCCTACTGGCTGGCGCAGTCGGTCGCCGCCTGGCGCGCCGTCCACCACCTGTTCACGCGCCCCTTCGAATGGGAGAAGACCCCGCACGGGCCGCACGAACGCCCATGAACCTTGTGCGCCGCACAAGCGCGCATTTTCATTCGGCGCACGCGTCCATATATTGGCGCCTCAACCTCTTGCGCGGGTGCCCGGATCCTCATGGAAAAACTCAGATCGATCGTCGAGAGCCAGCGTTTCGAACGCGCCATCATCGTGCTGATCATCATCAACGCGGTCACCCTGGGCATGGAGACCTCGCCGGTCCTGATGGCGGCGATCGGCCCGGTGCTGCTGACGATCGACCGGCTGATCCTCGCCGTCTTCGTGGTCGAACTGATCATGAAGTTCATGGTCTACCGGGCCGGCTTCTTCCGCAGCCCCTGGCGCATCTTCGATCTGGTCATCGTCGGCATCGCCCTGATCCCGGCGGCCGGTCCGTTCGCGGTGCTGCGCGCGCTGCGCATCCTGCGCGTGCTGCGCCTGATCAGCGCCGTCCCCTCGATGCGGCGGGTCGTCGGCGGGCTGCTGACGGCGCTGCCGGGGCTCGGCTCGATCGTGCTCCTGCTGTTGCTGGTCTTCTACGTGTTCTCGGTCATGGCGACCAAGCTGTTCGGCGGCGCGTTTCCGCAATGGTTCGGCTCGATCGCCGCGTCGGCCTATTCGCTGTTCCAGATCATGACGCTGGAAAGCTGGTCGATGGGGATCGTGCGGCCGGTGATGGACGCCTTCCCCTGGGCCTGGGCGTTCTTCATCCCGTTCATCGCCGCAACGACCTTCACCGTCCTCAACCTGTTCATCGGCGTTGTCGTCTCGGCGATGCAGGCCGAACACGACGCCGAGGCGGCCGGCGAGCGCAAGTCGATCCATGACGAGCAGGCGCTGATCTTAGAGGAACTGAAGGCCCTGCGCGTCGAGGTTCGCGCGCTCCGCGCCGAGCGCGATGGCGAGCCTGTCAGCGAAAGTGC
Organism: Roseitalea porphyridii; assembly: GCF_004331955.1. Lineage (NCBI taxonomy): Bacteria > Pseudomonadati > Pseudomonadota > Alphaproteobacteria > Hyphomicrobiales > Ahrensiaceae > Roseitalea > Roseitalea porphyridii. The sequence continues at coordinate 392,107 of NZ_CP036532.1, forward strand.
TTCGACAGCTTGAGGCCCTGGGCCTGGTAGTTCGAGCTCAGATCGGCGCCGTACAGCGCCGTGGGCCGACCGACCATGTGCTCGTAGACGAGCCGGCCGACGATCTGCCCGTGCTCGAGAACGAAAGGGACTTCGTGGCTGCGCACTTCCAGCACGGCGCGGCTGCCGGTGCCCCCGGCGGCCGAGTGGCCGAAGCCGGGATCGAAGAAGCCGGCATAGTGGACGCGAAATTCGCCGACCAGCGGGTCGAACGGCGTCATCTCGGCCGCATGGTGCGGCGGCACATGCACCGCCTCGCGGCTGACGAGGATGTAGAACTGGTCCGGATCGAGGATCAGCTCCTTGCGGGCGCGCACATGGACCGGCTCCCAATAGTCGAGCACCTCGTGCGCGCCGGGCCTGTCGACATCGACCAGCGCGGTGTGACGCTTGCCGCGATAGCCGACCAGGCCGTCGCCGTCTCCGGTCAGGTCGACCGACAGTGCGATGCCGCTGTTGGAGATGTTTGGCCGTTCGTCGGCGACCAGCGTCTCGGCATCGTGCAGGGCCGCCAATGCGTCCGCATCGAGCGTGGCCTGACCGCGCCGGAAGCGGATCTGCGTCAGCCGCGAGCCGGTGCGCGCGACGATCGGGAAGGTGCGCGGGCTGACCTCGAGAAACAGCGGTCCCCGGTAGCCGGCCGGGACCTTGTCGAACTCGACGGCATGGTCGGCGATCACGCGCGTGAAGATGTCTAGCCGGCCGGTCGAACTTTTCGGGTTTGCGGCCGCAGCCACCTCGGCCGGCAGGGCCAGCCCTTCGAGCAGCGGCACGATGTAGACGCAGCCGGTTTCGAGCACCGCGCCGTCCGTCAGGTCGATCCGGTGCAGCTCGAACTGCCTGAGCTTGTCTTGGACCGTGTGCGCCGCGCCCGGCATGAAGCTGGCGCGCACCCGGTAGGCGACTTCGCCCAGGCGCAGATCGAGGCTCGCGGGCTGGACCTGTCGATCGTCGAGCGGCCGGGGGACGGTGATCGCCCCCGCCTCGATCAGTGCCGCAATGTCGTGATCGGCGAGAATGCCGCTGCCGCGCCGCGCCATGCCGTCTCCGCCTGCCAGTGGTTGCGGCACGATGGAGAGGCGTGCCGATTGACGCAAGCGGGCCGACCCCTTATGGACAGCTTATTGTGTGGTGATTTGGCCGGCCGGCTTGCAGCCACGGGAGCACGCTCCCAGAACTCGCTAAAAGGCCGCGGACGATGCCAGCATCGATATGGCGAGGACCCGGCTTCATGGCGGCATGAGGCCGGGATTTTTGTATGGAGGATCGGCCATGGGGGACGGACGGGACGGCTGGGGGCCGTCGACGGCGATGGTCCATGCGGGGACGATGCGCTCGGGCTTTGGCGAGACGTCCGAAGCTCTCTTCCTGACGCAGGGCTTCGTCTATGAGAGCGCGGAAGCCGCCGAGGCCCGGTTCAAGGGCGACGAGCCGGGCTTCGTCTATTCGCGCTATGCCAACCCCACCGTCGAAATGTTCGAGCGCCGCATGTGCGCGCTCGAGGGCGCCGAGGCCGCCCGCGCCACCGCTTCGGGCATGGCGGCGGTCGCTTCCGCCCTGATGTGCCAGCTTTCGGCCGGCGATCATGTCGTTGCCGCGCGCGCCCTGTTCGGCTCGTGCCGCTGGATCGTCGAGAAGCTGCTGCCGCGCTACGGCGTCGCCACGACGCTGGTCGACGGCACCGACCCGGCCGCCTGGGAACGCGCCGTGCGGCCGAACACGAAGCTGTTCTTCTTCGAAAGCCCGACCAACCCGACGCTCGAAGTGATCGACATCGCCCATGTCGTCTCGGTGGCGCGGTCGTGCGGCGCGCGCACGGTCATCGACAATGTGTTCGCCACCCCGCTGCACCAGAAGCCGATCGAGCTGGGCGTCGACATCGTCGTCTATTCGACCACCAAGCACATCGACGGGCAGGGGCGCTGTCTGGGCGGCGTCGTGCTCGGGCGGCAGGACTGGATCGACGAGCATCTGCACGATTTCTTCCGTCACACCGGCCCTTCGATGAGCCCGTTCAACGCCTGGGTCATGCTGAAGGGGCTCGAGACCCTGCCGCTGCGTGTCGCCCGGCAGGCAGGCAGCGCCCGCGCGGTGGCCGATTTCCTCGCCGATCACGGCGGCGTGTCTCGCGTCGTCTATCCGGGCCGGCCCGATCACCCGCAGGCCAACATCATCCCAAGACAGATGTCGGGCGGCTCGACGCTCGTCGCCTTCGACGTCGCCGGTGGCAAGAAGGCCGCGTTCGCCTTCGAGAACGCGCTCGAGATCATCGGCATCTCCAACAATCTGGGCGACGCCAAGAGCCTGATCACCCATCCGGCGACGACCACGCACAAGAACCTGTCGGACGAGGACAGGGCCGAATTGTCGATCGGCGGCGGCACGCTGCGGCTTTCGGTCGGGCTCGAGGATACCGAGGACCTGATCGCCGACCTCGACCGGGCACTCGCCGTGGGTGGACGGCCATGATGTCACCAACGCTTGTTCCCAAATTGGGAAGATGCTAACGTTCGACATGCGCGTGATTGCCAAGCGGACGCTGATACAATTCTGGCAAAGGCACAATCAGGCGGAACAGCCCTTGCGGGCATGGTATGGCATCGCGGACAAGTCGGTTTGGAAGACGCCGCAGGACATCCGGGACACTTTCGGCAACAGCGTGGATCTTGTCGCCGACAACCGCGTCATCTTCGATATCGGCGGCAACAAATATCGTCTGATCGTGCGCGTTTCCTACGAGTATCAGAGAGTGCTGATCAAGTTCGTGGGCACGCACCGGCAATATGACAGGATCGATCCGGAGACCGTGTGATGGAAAACATTCGCCCGATCCGCAATGAGGACGACTACAATTGGGCGCTCGCCGAGATCGAGCGTTATTTCGACGATGCGCCTGAGCCGGGGACGGACGATGCCGACAGGTTCGACATCTTGGCCGACCTTATCGAGACCTATGAGAACCGTCACTGGCCAATAGAGGCGCTTGACCCAGTCGAGGCGCTGACCTGTTTCATGAAGGACACGGGTCGATCGCAAGCCGACCTTGCCAGGCTGCTGGGCTCGGCATCACGCGCGTCGGAGATACTCAATCGGAAACGGGCTTTGACCGTGGCGATGATCCACCGGCTGAACAGCGAATGGAAGATTCCCGGCGACGTCCTGATCCGGCCATATGCGATCGCAGGCCCCGGCCATCGGACCGAAAAGGGCCGGGCGGCGGGGTAGCTTTTCCTACCGCAGCGTCCTCGCCGCCAGAACGATCCGCGACAGGGCCGTGTAGAAGCAGATCGCCGCGAAGACGTAGGCGATCGTGGCGAACCATTGCGGGAAGACGCACATCAGCACGAAAACGGCCAGCGTCTCGGTCGCTTCCGCAAGGCCCGTCGTGAAGAAGATCGATTTCTCGCCATGGCTTTGGCCCTCAAGACCGTGGCGCTCGGCCATGATCGCATAGGCCAGAAAGCTCGCCCCGTTGACGTAGAAGGACAGGACCAGGACCGCGCCCGCCACCGCGTTCGCCTGCGGATCGGCCAGCACGAAGCCGACCGGGATCAGCCCGTAGAAGGCGAAATCCAGCACGATGTCCAGAAAGCCGCCATAGTCCGACTTGCCGGCGATGCGGGCGACCGGACCGTCGAGCCCGTCGCAGAGACGGCTTGCCAGCACCAGAACGAGCCCCAGCCAGAAAAATTGCGCCGCGATGGCGCCTGCCGCGGCGATGCCGATCGCAAGGCCGGCCCAGGTGACCTGGTTGGCGGAGATGCCCGCACGGGCGATCGTCGCCGCAAGGCGTTCGAGGAGGGGATCGAGCTTCGGGCGCAGCGTGCTGTCGAACATGGGGCCGGTGGGCGTTGGATTCGTGCCGGCCATACGGCATCGGCGCGCCTGCGTCACGAGGCGGGCGTCGTCGACATCATCACGACCGCTCACGTTCGCGTGCCGCCGGGGTCTTTGCGGCGCGGCCCGGTTTGGCTACATTCGCCCCATGTATCGCCAGACCACCGAAGGCATCGAAGTGACCGTGCGGCCGGACTTCCTCGACCAGGAGTCCGATCCGGACGAAGGCCGCTGGTTTTGGGCCTACACCGTCGTGATCGCCAACCATTCCGACGAGACCGTGCAGCTCGAGAGCCGCTACTGGCGCGTGACCAACGCGCTCGGCGAGGTGCAGGAGGTCAGCGGGCCCGGCGTGATCGGCGAGCAACCGGTGCTGTCGCCCGGCGACAGTTTCCAGTACACCTCCGGCTGTCCGCTGAACACGCCGTCGGGCACCATGGTCGGCCATTACATCATGCGCCGCGAGAGCGGCGAGCGGATGCGTGCGCTGATCCCGCCGTTCTCGCTCGACATGCCGAACATCGCGCGCACGCTGAACTGAAGCGCTATTCGCCCGCGATCGGGCCGGGCCGCGACGCCGGGCGCGCACGATCGCCGTAGAGCGCCGACAGGGCCCTGCGGATATCCTCGCCGATGCCGATGAAGACCGGCACCAGAAACAGCACCAGCACCGTCGCAGTCGCCAGCCCGAACACCATGGTGATCGCCATGGGCATGAGGAACTGCGCCTGCAGCGAGGTCTCGAACAGGAGCGGAATCAGGCCGCCGATCGTCGTCAGCGACGTCAGCAGCACGGCGCGGAACCGGTCGCAGCTTGCGTTCACGCACGCCTCGGCCACCGGCTCGCCGGTCGCCAGCCGCTCCTCGAGCCGCGACACCAGGATGATCGAATCGTTGACCAGGATGCCGGCGAGGCCGAGCAGGCCGATCATCGACAGGATGGTGAGCTGATAGCCCAGAAGCCAGTGGCCGATCACTGCCCCGACCACGCCGAACGGAATGATCAGCATCACCGCGAAGGGCCGGAAATAGCTGCCGAACACCCAGGCGAGAATGATGTAGATCACGCTCATGGCAACCAGCGTGCCGAGACCGAGATCGGCGAACGCGTCGCGCTGCTCCTCGCTGCGCCCGCCGAACCCGTACTCGATGCCGTACTTGCGGGCGACTGCGTCGAGCGCGCCCGATTCGACCAGTTGCTCGACGACCCCGTCGGTCGTGTTGACCGCCGCGTCGATCTCGCCGGAGACGGAAATCGTCGTCTGGCCGTTGCGGCGCTGGATCGCCGAGAATCCCTGCTGCTCGCTGAGCGTGACGATTTCGGTCAGCGGGACCAGGTTGCTCGAAGGCGATGTCAGCATCATCGAGCGCAGCATCGCCGTTCCCTGGCCCGCCGTCTGCTGGCTGACCCGGATCGTGACCTCGTCATTGCCCCGGGCGAAACGGCGCGGAACCATGCCCTCGACCGCGTTGCTCACCTGCGTGCCGACCTCGTCGAGCGTGAAGCCGAGCGCGGCGGCGCGCGGGGTCAGCGTCATCACCAGTTCGGGCTTGCCGTAGGGCAGATCGTCCTCGACCCCGGTGACGCCGGGTATCGCCGCTACGAGTTGCGTGACCTCCACCGCGGCCTGCTTGAGAACGCCGATCGACGATCCGCGCAGTTCGACATCGATGTCCGCGCCGGGCGGGCCGCCGCGCGCCTGACGGATCGCGAAGCGCCGAACCTGCGGCAGTTCGGGCGCCTCGGCCTGCCATGCCCGCACGATCTCCGGGGTGCGCACCGTACGCCGTTCGGAGATGGTGAGTTGCACCTTGATGCGGGCCAGATTGTCGCCCTGCGAACGGCCCGAGGAGCCGAGCGTCACGAACACCGCCTCGATCAGTGCCTCGTCGCCTTCGGCCAGGCTTGCCTCGGCGCGGCGCAGCGCCGCCTCGTAGGCGCGCACGGCCTCCAGCGCCTCCGCCTCAGGGGTGCCGGGATGCAGGATGACCGAGCCGGATATGTTGTCCGACTCCGGCGAGGGGAAGAAGACGAAGCCGACATGCCCGCCGGCCCGCAGACCCCAAGCAAACACCATGACCAGCCCGATGGCGATCGCCATTGACACGTAGCGCCAGTTGAAGGCGAGCCGCACCAGCCAGGCGAAGGGTCCGCGTCGGAACCAGTCGAAACCGGCATCGAAATTGCGCCGGAACCAGCCGTCCTCGGGCGCCTCGCCCGGTGCCAGTTTCCGGCCGTTGCGGCCGAACCCGACGCGCGCCGCATAGAGAACGAACTCGATCGCCATGGCCAGCAGCAGCGCCGCCGAAGCCATCGCCGCGCCGAACAGCAACGGGCTGACCTCCTGGCGCCAGGCGTCCAGTTCGGCGAGCAGCGGCAGCGAGGCGGCCACACCGCCCTCGCCGCCGGCGCGGGTGAAGAAGGCGGCGACGAACAGAACGGCGATCAGGCCGACGATGAACACCCGCCAGTGCGACCAGCGCGGCCCGGACCGGCCCTGCAGCGCGTGGCTGAGATGGCCCGGCAGGATCAGGAAGCACTCGACGATCGAGGCGATCGCCACGGCCATGACCACCATCGGCAGCACGCTGACGATCTGGCCGACCGTGTCGCCGATCAGCAGCAGCGGTGCGAACGTGGCAACGGTCGTCGCCAGCGCCGCCGAGACGGGCGTGAACATGGCGCCGACGCCGTTCTCGGCCGCCGTGACCGGATCGTCGCCCATGGCAAGCCGCGTGTCGGTGTGTTCGCCGACCACGATCGCGTCGTCGACGATGACGCCGAGCATCATGATCAGCGCGAACAGGCTCATCATGTTGATCGTCTCGCCGAACAGGAAGATCAGCCCGACGGTCGCCATCAGCGCGACCGGTATGCCCGCCGCGACCCAGATGGCGATGCGCGCATGCAGAAAGGCGAACAGGACGACGAGCACCAGCAGCAGTCCGGTCGCGCCGTTCTTGACCAGCAGCATGATGCGCTCGTTGAGCGCCTCGGCGCTCACCTCGTAGACCTGAAGGTCGAGATTGTCGGGCAGTTCGGGACGGATTTCGGCGATATAGTCCTGCAGGATCGCATTGGTGGTGAGCGTGTCTGCGGTCGCGGTCGACTGCACGTCGATCTCGATCGCCGGACGCTGGTTGGAGAAGCCCCGGATCGCGCCGTCCTCGAAGCCGTCCTCGATGGTCGCGATGTCGCCGAGCAGCAGCGTCTCACCGGTCGGCAGCGCCCGCACCTCGATCGCGCCCAGTTCGCGCGCCGTGTCCACATCGGCGATGGCGCGCAGCTGTCGCTCGATCGACCCCTCGAGGCTTCCCGAAGGCAGATCGCGGGAATTGGCGCCGATCGCGCGCGAGATGTCGGCGATGGTCAGGTCGTGTCGCCGCAATGCGCGTTCGGGCACGGTGACGCGCAGTTCCGGGTCGCGCATGCCGGTGAAGCTGACCTTGTCGATGCCCCGCTCGATCAGATCGTCGCGTATCCGGTAGGCCCAGTCGCGCACCACGGCCTCGGGCACGTCGCCGCCGATCGAAAGCGAGGCGACGCGGTCGAAGAACTGGCTCGTCGAGACCGTCGGCTCGTCGGCGCCCTCGGGCAGATTGCCGATCGCCTTGGCCGCCGCGTCCACGTCGGCGACGGCCTGCTGCATGTCGGTGCCTTCCTCGAACTCGAGCCGGATCGAGGCCGATCCCTCCCGCGCATAGGAGGTGACGTCGCCGACGCCTTCGATGAAGCGCAGTTCGGGTTCGGCAACCGCCAGAATGTTGCGCTCGACATCCTCCGCGCTCGCCCCGGACCATGCGATCGACACCGAAACCGTCGATGTCTCGATGGTCGGAAAGAACTGCGTGTTGATCCGGGCCAGCGCGAACACGCCGAACAGGATCATCAGCACCATCAGAAGGTTGGCGGCGTTCGAATGGCGCAGGAACGCGCCGATGATCGGGTGGGGAGCACCTCGTCCGGCAAGCATGGCTCAGCCGTCCTGCGCCGGATCGTCGGTCGCGGCGGCCTCGCTGCCGGGGATGGTGACCTTCAGGCCGTCCTCGACGTTCGACAGGCGCGTCGTCAGCACGCGCTCGCCGTCGCCAAGCCCGGCACCGACGATCACGTCGTTGCCGTCGAACGCGACGATCTCGACGTCGCGGCGGGCGAGCCGGCCGTCCTCGATCACATACATCGTCCCGGCATCGTAGAGCGCCGTTTCGGGCAGGCGCACCGCGTTCTCGTAGAGCCGGTCGGGCACGGAGACGGCGACGAAAGCGCCCGGCCGAATCTGCACCGGCGCCTCGCTCTCGGCAATCCGCGCGAAGACGTCGACGCCGCCGCGGTCTGCGGCGATGTCAGCGCCGATCCGTTCGACCCGCGCCGTGTAATCATAGTCGACATTGCCGACTGTCCATGTCAGCGACACCTGTCGTCCGATCAGCGGATCGGCGTCGGTGGCGATGCGGCCATATTGCGCGTCGGTCAGCGTGAAGCGCACATCGAGCGCGCTGTCGTCATACATGGCGACCGCCACATCGTTGGCCGCAACGATCCGGCCGGTCTCGACGGTCGAGGAGCGGATCACCCCGGCAAAGGGCGCACGCACGGCGCTGTCGCCGAGGTTGCGCTCGGCGCGGCGAACGCCCAGTTCCTGCCGGGCAAGAACGGCGCGCTGCTGGTCCAGTCGCGCCTCTTCGATGGCGAGGTTGTTGACGCGCTGCGAGACGGCCTGCTGGCGCTGCGAGACCACCAGCGTCCGGTCCTCGACCTGCTTGGCGGTCAGCGTGCCGTTGGCCCGCAGCTGTTCGGCCCGCTCGAGGTCGCTGCGCGCCAGCGCGAGCTGTTCGCGCGCGCTTTCGAGCTGCGCCTGCTCGGAGACGAGCCGCGCCTCGATCTCGGCCACGGTCGCTTCGGTCTGCGCCAGGTTCGCGCGGGCCTCGGCCAGTGCCACCTCCACATCGAACGGATCGATGGCGAAGAGGAGTTCGCCCTGTTCGACCCGGTTGCCGGCCGACAGCGCCGGGTTGATCTCGACGATCTCGCCGGAAACCGGCGGGCGGATGTCGATGGCCCGCGCCGCCGTCACCTCGCCGAAGACATCGACGCGCGGCCGCTGGTCGCGGACCTGCGCGGTCATGGCCTCGACCGGCACCGAGACTTCCGGCCGTGGCCGGGCGGTCCGTTCGGGTGCGGCGGCAATCAGCCGTTCCATGACCAGATAAGCGCCGGCCAGCACCGCGACCATCAGGACGATCTGAAGCACGGCGCGCGCCGTCGTCGCGAGCGGGCGCCGCTTCGGGCGCTCGGCGACATCGGGACCATCGTCGACGATCTGGTTTTCCCGGACGGTTTTCAGCATCGGTGCGCCTTTCACGCAGACCTTATTGGCCGGCGCTGCCACGACAAGTTAACTCTTCGTCATAAACGCGGGCCGCGCCGGCCGTGCCTGACCGACCGGAAACGCCCCGCAGCCCGCCGAGGATCAGTCTTCGGTGCGGAAGGTATAGACGGTCGAGCAGAACTCGCAGGTGATCGTGATCGTGCCGTCGGTCTCGGCTTCGGCCTTGTCGGCGTCCGAGAGCGACTCGAGAACGGCGGCCACCTTCTCGCGCGAGCAGGTGCACCGCTCGCCGATCGCCTGCGGATCGTAGACACGCACGCCGCGCTCGTGGAACAGCCGGAACAGCAGCCGGTGCACGCCGACGCCCTCGTCGATCAATTCGTCGTCGTCGATGGTGGCGAGCAGCGCCTTGACCTCCGCCCAGGCGTCGTCGTCCTCCAGCGCGTGGATTTCGGCCCCTTCGGGGGCATCGCCCGGATGAAGGTCGGCGTGCCGCATGCGTTCGGGCGCCTCGGGCAGGAACTGCGCGACGATGCCGCCGGCGCGCCAGGACTGCTCGACCGAACCGTCGGCGGCGCGCGTGGAGAGCCGGCCCACGGCGAGCCGCACCTCGGTGGGGATCTGCTCGGACTGGCGGAAATAGTTGCGCGCGATCTCCTCGAGCGAGGCGCCATCGAGCTCAACGATGCCCTGATAGCGCTGCATGTGCGCACCCTGATCGACAGTCAGCGCCAGCGTGCCGTGGCCGAGCAGGTCCTCTGGCAGGGCCTGGCCGGCCGCTTCGGCGGCGGCGACTTCTTCGGCGTCGAACCGCGCATAGCCGCGGACCGCGCCGGGCGTGACGAAATCGACCACCAGCAGCGAGACCGGTCCGTCGGTCTGCGCCTGGACGATGAACTTGCCCTCGAACTTCAGCGAGGAGCCGAGCAGCACGGTGAGCACGGCCATCTCGCCGAGCAGCCGCGCGACGGGCTCGGGATAGGCGTGACGCGACAGGATCGCGTCGAGCGCGTCGCCAAGAAGCACGGCGCGGCCGCGCGCATCCAGCGCATCGACCTGGAACGGCACCACGGCATCGAGGCCGACGGGCATCGGGTCCGCCGGCTGGTCAAATCCGGCCGGCGTTGAGGAGATATCGGACATCGTGTCGTCTTTCGTTTGCTCGCTCAGAGCGTCTCGCCCAGACACCAGGCGATGATCGCCTTCTGGACGTGCATCCGGTTCTCGGCCTCGTCCAGGACCACCGACTGCGGACCGTCGATGACGTCGTCCGTGACTTCCTCGCCGCGATGGGCCGGCAGGCAGTGCATGAACAGCGCGTCGGGTCTGGCGTGCGCCATGAGCGCCTGATTGACCTGATAGGGCATGAACACATTGTGGCCGCGGGCACGTTCTTCCTGGCCCATCGAGACCCAGGTGTCGGTGACAACGGCGTCGGCATCGCGCACGGCCACTTCCGGATCGTGGGTGACGGAGACCTTGCCGCCATGGCCGCGCGCCCACTCCATATAGGAACGATCGGGTTCGTTGCCAGCGGGCACCGCGACCGCCAGTTCGAAGCCGAACCGGGCGCTGGCCTCGATCATCGAATGCAGCACGTTGTTGCCGTCGCCGGACCAGGCGACGCGCTTGCCGGCGATGGCGCCGCGATGCTCCTCGAAGGTCATCACGTCGGCCATGATCTGGCAGGGGTGGGTGGCGTCGGTCAGGGCGTTGATCACCGGCACGGTCGCCGCGTCGGCCAGTTCCTTCAGCCGATCATGGGCATGCGTGCGGATCATGATGATGTCGACATAGCGCGACAGCACGCGGGCCGTGTCGGCGATCGTCTCGTCGCGGCCAAGCTGCATCTCGCCGCCGGTCAGCATGATCGTCTCTCCGCCGAGCTGGCGCATGCCGACATCGAACGACACGCGCGTGCGTGTCGACGGCTTCTCGAAGATCATCGCCAGCGCCTTGCCTTCGAGCGGCTTACCGGCCGTGCCCGCCCTGAGCGCGGCCTTGCCGGCCCGGGCCCCGTCGACGATGGCGCGCAGCTGGTCCGCTTCGACGGCGGAAAGATCTAGGAAATGGCGAGCACTCATGTCGGCACCGGATGGCGGGTTGGCGGGGAAACGGCTCAGGCCGCGTGGCTGGCCGACAGGCCGCGCGCGGCGGCCTCGAGGCGCGAGATGCCCTCGGCGATCTCCGCGTCGGTGGCGATCAGCGGGGGCAGGATGCGGATGACATTGTCTCCGGCGGGAACGACAAGCATGTGACCGTCAAACAATGCCGCAACGACCTGCGTGTTCGGCAGGGCGCATTGAAGGCCGGCCATCAGCCCGGTGCCGCGCACCTCGGTGAAGACGTCCGGGAACTGGTCGACCAGACCGTGCAGGCCCTGCTTGAGCCTCAGGGCGCGGCGTTCGACCGTTTCGAGGAACCCGTCCGCCAGCATCACGTCGAGCACGGCATTGCCGACGGCCATCGCCAGCGGATTGCCGCCATAGGTGGTGCCGTGCACGCCCGGCACCATGCCGCTTGCGGCATCCTCGGTGGCGAGGCACGCACCGACCGGAAAACCGCCGCCGAGCGCCTTGGCCGAGGCCATGATGTCCGGCGTGACGCCTGCATGCTCGTGCGCGAACAGCCGCCCCGTCCGCCCCATGCCGCACTGGATCTCGTCGAAGATCAGCAGCAGGCCGTGCTCGTCGCACAGCGCCCGCAACTCGCGCAGCGTCTGCTCGGAAACGACGCGAATGCCGCCCTCGCCCTGGATCGGCTCGATCAGGATCGCCGCCGTCGTCTCGGTGACGGCGGCCCTGGCGGCCTCGATGTCCGCGAACGGCACCTGCACGAAGCCGGGCGCCTTGGGGCCGAAGCCCTCCAGATATTTCGCCTGGCCGCCGGCGGCGATCGTCGCCAGCGTCCGGCCGTGGAAGGCGCCCTCGAATGTGATGATGTCGACGCGCCCGGGCTCGCCGCGCACGTGGAAATAGCGGCGCGCGGTCTTGATCGCGCATTCGATCGCCTCGGCGCCCGAATTGGCGAAGAAGACCCGGTCGGCGAAGGTCGCCTCGCAAAGCCGGTCGGCAAGCCGTGTCTGGCCCGGGATCTCGTAAAGGTTCGACGTGTGCCAGAGCTTTTTCGCCTGCTCGGTGAGCGCCTCGACCAGATGGGGATGGGCGTGGCCCAGCGCGTTCACCGCGATGCCGCTGCCGAAGTCGAGATAAGCGGCGCCCGCCACGTCGTGCAGCCAGACGCCTTCGCCGCGTTCGACGGTGAGCGGCGCGCGCTTGTAGGTATCGAACAGGGGCATGTGCGTGTTCATGACCGGAACCTGCGAACATTGCCGGCGATGGTCGCCAAACGAAAATGCCGCCCATTGCGAGCGGCCCGTCATGCATAGTCGGGCGCCGGCGTTTCGTCAATTGCGCCGCAAACAAGCCGCCACCCGGCGGGTCCACAGAAGCTTTTGGGCGGTTGGCCAAACTGGGGATAAAGGGAAAAATCGATTCAGTCCCCGTTGGCGACTCTTGAACAGGAGTCAACCGCTATTGTAGCTTGAGCGGACGGAGCAGGACGCCCCGCAGAATATCGTTCCCAGGTCGCGCGTAGGTTCGCCGGTCCTTCCCAGTGAGACCGAGCAACAGGTCCGGATTCTGCGTATGGAAATGGAGACGATCGTGAGCTGGACTGACGAACGTGTTGAATTGCTTAAGAAACTCTGGGCGGACGGTCTGAGCGCAAGCCAGATCGCGGCCAAGCTCGGCGGTGTCAGCCGCAACGCGGTGATCGGCAAGGTGCACCGTCTCAAGCTTTCGGGCCGCGCCAAGAGCACCAAGAGCAGCGCACCGCGGCCGAAACGGACGACCGCGCCGCCGCGGGTCGCCGGCGCCGTCCACCAGGGCGGTGGAACGCGTACGAGCGCCTATGGCGGGTCGACCGTGCGCGGCGGCACGGCCGTATCGCGCGGCATGACGGCGACCGCGCTCAAGCAGAGCCCGGACGCCGAGGCGCTGGTCGCGCCGGACCTTCGGCCGATCGAGGACGTGGTCGTTCCGATCGCCAAGCGTCTGCCGCTGACCGAGTTGAGCGAGAATACCTGCAAGTGGCCCTATGGCGATCCGCTGACGGACGAGTTCTACTTCTGCGGTCATTCGACCGAGGAGAAGTCACCCTATTGCAAGTATCACGGCAAGCTGGCCTTCCAGCAGAACGAGCGCAGGAGACCGCGCTGACACAGAGCTTCTCCCCAAAAACAATGGCGTAACAGATTGGCCGTGGCGACCCCGCCGCGGCCTTTTGTTTGTCTGCCTGGAAAATGCCGGGAGGGTTGCCGTGTCCGACCGGGTCCGCAAAGGCGGAAAGCGCTCTCAGTTGCCCTCGAGCGCGTAGCCGGCGCCGCGCACGGTGCGGATCGGGTCGCGCAGCCGGCCATAATTGATCGACTTGCGCAGCCGGCCGATATGCACGTCGACCGTGCGGTCGTCGACATAGATGTTCTCGCCCCAAACGCCGTCGAGCAGCTGGCCGCGCGAGAAGACCCGACCCGGCGCCTGCAGGAAGAACTCGAGCAGGCGGAATTCGGTCGGACCCAGCTTGATCTCGCGGCCGTTGCGGTAGACCCGATGGGTCTCCCGGTCGAGTTCGATGTCGCCGACCTTGAGCAGGGAGGCGACGATTTCCGGCCGCGCGCGGCGCAGCATCGCCTTGACGCGGGCCATCAGTTCCGGCGTCGAGAACGGCTTGACCACATAGTCGTCGGCACCCGTCGACAGGCCGCGAATGCGCTCGCTTTCCTCGCCCCGCGCGGTCAGCATGATGATCGGAAGGCGCTGCGTCTCGGTGCGCGCGCGCAGGCGCCGGCACAGCTCGATGCCGCTCAGGCCCGGCAGCATCCAGTCCAGGATCAAAAGGTCGGGCGGCGTCTCCTGCAGGGCGATCTCGGCCTCGTCGCCGCGCAGCACCGTGCTGACCTTGTAGCCTTCCGATTCCAGATTGTAGCGAAGGAGGACGCTCAGTGCTTCCTCGTCCTCGGCGACCATGATCGTGGGTGTCGCACTCATGGCTGTCGTCTTCCGTCAGTAATCTCGACCCTAGTCGTCCTCGTTCGGGTCCACGCTGATGCGGTGGCTCTTGTCTTCCTTGGGCCGGTAGGGCGGCATCTTCTCGCCTTCCACCATGTAGTAGACCGCCTCGGCGATGTTGGTGGCATGGTCGCCGATGCGTTCGATGTTCTTGGCGCAGAACAGAAGGTGCGTACAGGTCGTGATGTTGCGCGGATCTTCCATCATGTAGGTGAGAAGCTCGCGGAACAGCGAGGTGTACATCGCGTCGATCTCGTCGTCGCGATCGCGGATCATCGACAGCTTGTCGGTCGACCGCGTGCCGTAGGCGTCGAGCACCTCCTTGAGCTGGGCCAGCGCCAGTTCGCACAGATGGTCGATGCCGCGCGCCAGGCGCACGCCGTGGCTGCCCTCGTTGATCGCCTCGACGCGCTTGGCGATGTTCTTGGCCAGATCGCCGATCCGTTCGAGATCGGTCGAGATGCGGATCGCCGCGAACACCTCGCGCAGGTCGCTGGCGACCGGCTGACGCTGGGCGATGACGAGCACCGACTTGTCGTCGATCAGCGCCAGCGCCTCGTCGAGCACCAGATCATCGGTGATGACCCGACGCGCGAGCTGGCGGTCGTTCTCGACCAGCGAGCGGACGGCCTGCTCCAGCATGCGCTCGGCGTGACCGCCCATTTCGGCGATCTTGTGCGCCAGGAAGCTCATGTCTTCCTCGAACGCGGTGACGGTGTGCTGTGACATCATGGCGGGTCCGCTCGGGTCGGTGTTTTCGGGTTGTTCGTCCATCTCAGCCGAAGCGTCCCGTAATGTAGTCCTGCGTGCGCTTTTCGGACGGGTTGGTGAACATCGTTTCGGTATCGTCGACTTCGACCAGTTCGCCCAAATGGAACATGGCGGTGCGCTGCGACACGCGCGCGGCCTGCTGCATGGAGTGGGTGACGATCGCGATCGTGTAGTTCTGGCGCAGCTCGTCGATCAGCTCCTCGACGATGGCCGTGGCGATCGGGTCGAGCGCCGAGCAGGGCTCATCCATCAGGATGACCTCTGGCGACACGGCGATGGCGCGCGCGATGCAAAGGCGCTGCTGCTGACCGCCCGAAAGGCCCGTGCCGGGCTCCAGCAGCCGGTCCTTGACCTCCTCCCACAGGCCGGCGCCGCGCAGGCTGGCCTCGACCACCTCGTCCAGTTCGGCCTTGTTGCGGGCCAGGCCGTGAATGCGCGGGCCGTAGGAGACGTTCTCGTAGATCGACTTGGGGAACGGGTTCGGCTTCTGGAAGACCATGCCGACCCGCGCGCGCAGTTCGACCACGTCGACGTTCGGATCGTAGACGTCCTCCTCGTCGAGCGTGATCTCGCCGGTCACGCGGCAACCCTCGATCGTGTCGTTCATCCGGTTCAGGCAGCGCAGATAGGTCGACTTGCCGCAACCGGACGGGCCGATCAGCGCGGTCACCTGCCGTTCGCGGATCTCGAGGTTCACGTCGATGATGGCCTGCTTCTCGCCGTAGAAGACGTTGACGTTCCTGCCATTCATCTTGACCGGGAATTCGTTGGATCCGGCCACCGCCGCGCTGGTATCGGCGAAGCCCTGTTCGGTGTCGACTTTCATGTCCGTGGTCCTCATGTTCGTTACCACCGGCGCTCGAAGCGGCGGCGCAGGATGATCGCCGTGATGTTCATCACCGCCAGGAACCCGAGAAGGATGATGATCGCGCCCGACGTGCGCTCGACGAAGGCGCGTTCGGCCTGGTTCGACCACATGTAGATCTGCACCGGCAGGGCCGTGGACGGATCGAACGGCGTGGCCGGATAGTCGGCGACGAACGCGACCATGCCGATCAGCAGCAGCGGCGCGGTCTCGCCCAGCGCCGTCGCCAGGCCGATGATGGTTCCGGTCAGGATGCCGGGCGCGGCGAGCGGCAGCACATGGTGGAAGACGGTCTGCATCTTCGAGGCGCCGACGCCGAGCGCCGCGTCGCGGATCGACGGCGGCACCGCCTTCAGCGCGGCGCGCGTGGCGATGATGATGGTCGGCAGCGTCATCAGCGTCAGCACCAGACCGCCGACGATCGCCGCCGATCGCGGCAGGCCGACGAAGTTGATGAAGACGGCAAGGCCCAGTAGTCCGTAGACGATCGACGGTACCGCGGCGAGGTTGTTGATGTTCACCTCGATGATGTCGGTCAGCCTGTTCTTGGGCGCGAATTCCTCAAGATAGATGGAGGCCGCCACGCCGATCGGCAACGCCAGGACCAGGACGATCAGCATCATGTAGAACGAGCCCACGATTGCAACGCCCATGCCGGCGGTCTCTGGGCGGCTGGAGGCGCCGTTGACGAACAGGCCGGTGTTGAACCGCTGCTGCAGGACATTGTCCTCGGCAAGCTGGTCCATGTACGCGACCTGACGGTCGTTGACGCGCCGCCGGCTTTCGTCGATCGACAGATCGAACTGCCCCTTGAAGGCCGAATCGACGTCGCCATGCGCGAGCACCCAGACCGGCTGCGTCGTGCCGATGATGTCGGGGTTGCTTATCACCATGTCCCGAAGCTGTGTCCGCACGCCTTGCGACAGGAGCGCGTTCGCGTCGCGCTGGGCGTCGCTGTCGTCCTCGCCGATGCCGAGCTCGTCGTACAGTGCCCTTTGCGCCAGCAGCGGGTAGTTGGCCGTCAGCATCGCCATCGAGCTCGTGTCGCGCCCGCCGTCGGGATCGATCACCTGCTCGTCGAAATTGATGTTGAGCTGGATGCTCGTCTGCCGGAAGGCGGTGTAGCCGTCCATGATGATCGAGGCGAGCAGCAGGAAAAGGAACAGAAGGCCAAGGCCGATGGCGATCAGCCCGTAGGCGCGGAAGCGGCGCTCGGCGGCGTACCGGCCCTTCAGGCCGATGTCGCGGCGCCCCGTCTTGCGGGCGGGCGCAGTCTTCCCGGACGTCAGCGTGGCGTCGGTCATTCGTACTGCTCCCGGTACTTGCGGACGATGTAGAGCGCGTAGACGTTCAGCGCCAGCGTGATGAAGAACAACGTGATGCCGAGCGCGAAGGCGACCAGCGTCTGCGGGGAGGTGAACTCGAGGTCGCCGGTGAGCTGGCTGACGATCTTCACCGTCACCGTCGTCATCGGTTCGAACGGATTGATGGTCAGGTTGGCGGCGATGCCGGCGGCCATGACCACGATCATCGTCTCGCCGATCGCCCGCGAGGCGGTCATCAGGAGCGCGCCGACGACGCCGGGCAGCGCGGCGGGCAGGATCACCCGTTTGACGGTTTCGGACCGCGTGGCGCCGAGGCCGAGCGAGCCGTCGCGCATCGAGCGCGGCACTGCGCTGATGATGTCGTCGGACAGCGAGGAGACGAACGGGATCAGCATGATCCCCATCACGAGGCCCGCCGTGAGCACGGACTGCGCCGAGATGAACCCGCTGACATCACCGGTGGCGATGCCGCTGATCTGCGCGGAAAGATCGCGCAGGAACGGGCCAACCGTGATCAGCGCGAAGAAGCCGTAGACGATCGTCGGGATGCCGGCGAGCACTTCCAGCAGCGGCTTGGCGATCGCGCGGAAGCGCGGACCGGCATATTCGGACATGTAGACGGCGGCGAACAGGCCGATCGGCACCGCGACGAGCATCGCGACGAAGGCGATGTAAAGCGTGCCGGCAAGCAGCGGGATCAGGCCGAACTGACCGGCGGCGTCGGGATCCTCGGCGTTGGCGAAGCGCGGATCCCACACCGTGCCGAAGAAGAAGTCCTGCGGCGGCACCTCGGAGAAGAAGCGTCCGGTCTCCGACAGCATCGAAAGGACGATGCCGATGGTCGTCAGGATGGCGACGGTCGATGCGAGGACGAGACCGGCATGGATGACGCCCTCGACCCGGTTGCGCGCCCGCAGCCGGGCCCTGATCTGGATGAAGGCGAGTGCGAATCCGCCAAACGACAGGCCCAGAACGAGGATCGAGCGCCACAGGCGGCTCGTGTCGGTCAGGCGGTTGAGAAGCTGGGCCGAGCCGATCATCCAGTCCTCGCCCTCGCCGGCGAGGGCCACGCCCTTTTCGGCGAGCAGCGGGCGCAGGCGGACGAAGCCCGCCGTGGCCTGCGTCATCTCCTGTTCGGTCAGAAGGCGCAGGCCGCGTGCGATCGATTCGACCATGTTGACCGCCAGCCCCTGCTGGGTCGGCGACATGTCGATGCGTTCGTTGGCGGGGATCGAGGCCTGGATCTGGTTCTCGATGACGACCGGCGCGGTGAAGACCCACGCCGCGAGCACGAGAAGGGCGGGAATGGTGGCCCAGATCAGAACGTACGATCCGTAATATCCGGGACGGGAATGAAGCTTGGACGTCTCGCCGGCGACCACGTTGCGCGAGCGCGCCGCGCCCACCAGATAGCCGACCGCACCCAGAACGAGCACGATCGTTACGAGCAATGCGACAGACATGCCAAGCCAACCCCGGTTCTCAGCGTCGCGTCATGCCTGAGGCGGCTGCGCGGACGTCGGTTCTTATTCGGGCTCCGGCCGGCCATCGGGGCCGAAGCGGGATGACGCGGCCGTAGCCGCGTCATCGATGTGTGCCGGACGCGGACCCTTAAAGGGTTTCGCCGGACTCGAAGCCTTCGCGGACGGCTTCACGCTCTTCTTCCGGCGCGGCCACCAGGCCGTAGTCGGACAGCGGGCTGTTCGGGCCGATCATCGCGTCGGAGGTGAAGAAGGCCACATACTCGCGCAGGCCCGGAATGACGTCCAGGTGAGCCTTCTTGACGTAGAAGAACAGCGGACGCGAGACCGGGTATTCGCCCGAGGCGATCGACTCGGTCGACGGGGTCACGCCGCTCATCGTGGCGACCTTCAGCTTGTCGGTGTTGTTTTCGTAGAAGGCCAGGCCAAACACGCCCATGCCTTCCTTGTTGGCGTCGATGCGGGCGAGGGTCTCGGTGTAGTCACCGTCGATGTCGACCGCAGCGCCGTCCTTGCGGACCGCGTAGCAGTTCTCTTCGGCGGTGTCCTCGTCCATGCCGGCATCCATGCGGGCCTGCATGTCGCCGGCTTCTTCACAGCCGACCAGCAGCACCTTTTCCTCGAACACTTCACGGGTGCCGTGCTTTTCGCCCGGGATGTAGGCGGCGATGTCCCAATCGGGGAAGTCGGGGTTCACGTCGGCCCAGGTTTCGTTCGGGTTGTCGACCAGTTCGCCGTCGACGGTGATCTG
The DNA here is from genome assembly GCF_004331955.1 of Roseitalea porphyridii. Lineage (NCBI taxonomy): Bacteria > Pseudomonadati > Pseudomonadota > Alphaproteobacteria > Hyphomicrobiales > Ahrensiaceae > Roseitalea > Roseitalea porphyridii. The sequence continues at coordinate 411,575 of NZ_CP036532.1, forward strand.
CGCGGCCAGGGCCTTGTAGACGTCGATCGGCTCGAGCGCGAAGTCCGGGCCGTTGATGTCGGTGGCGAAGACGATGCCGTCATAACCGATCCGGATTTCCTGGATTTCGGTGACGCCGTTGTTGGCGCACTCTTCGACTTCGCTGTCGCGGATCTGGCGCGAAGCGTTGGCGATGTCGATGAACTCGGTGCCGACGCCGCGGCAGAATTCCTTCAGGCCGGCCGACGAACCGCCCGACTCGACGATCGGCGTGGGGAAGTCGGGGAAGGTCTCGCCGAAGTTCTCGGCAACGATCGTGGCGTAGGGAAGAACGGTCGAAGAGCCGGCGATCTGCACCTGATCGCGCGCCTGGGCGGCGGTCGTCAGCGCAGTTGCGCCAAGGGCTGCAACGAGTGCAACTTTCAAGGATTTCATGGGTAACTCCCGATAGGGCTCGTGTCCAAAATGCCGCAAGGCGGCCGTGGCTGCCAACTAGGGCTGGCGGGCCTCGTTGTAGCGGCCCCGCGATGTGGCTTTTATGACAGGCGTGAAACAGTTTTGTGACAGTTCAACTGTCTGTTTCTACAGTATTTTCCATTTTCCGGATCGGCTTTTCCGGTGTCAGGGCGGGAATTGTGACAAGCACCGTCGTGCCTTCGCCCGGCCGTGAGCGGATCGTCAGGCGTCCCTCGTGGCGGGTGACGATGTGCTTGACGATCGCAAGACCGAGACCGGTCCCCTGCTTGCCGCGGCTGGTTTCCACGTCGACCCGGTAGAACCGCTCGGTCAGGCGCGGCAGATGTTCCTCGGCGATGCCCGGCCCGTGGTCCCGGACCTCGACCGCGATCGCGGCCAGTCCGCCAAGCTCGGCCGGCCGGGCGGTGATGTCGATGCGCTTGCCGTCGCCGCCATACTTGATCGCGTTCTCGACCAGATTGTCGAACAGCTGGATCAGCTCGTCGCGGCTGCCATGCACCTCGCATCGGGCCCCGGGAACCGAGGCGCGGTCGAAGGCGATGGTGATGTCGTCGCGCGCGGCCACGGGCTGGAAGGCGCCGACGACATGGACGAGCGCATCGATCAGGTCGACGCGGGCGAAGTCGGACCGGCCCAGCGCGGTCTCGAAGCGGCTCAGGGAGAGAAGGTCGTCGATCAGCCGGGACATCCGCTCGGCCTGCTCGTGCATGATCGCCAGGAAGCGGTCGCGGGCGGCGGCATCGTCGCGCGCCGGTCCCGACAGGGTCTCGATGAAGCCGGCGAGCGAGGCCAGCGGCGTGCGCAGCTCGTGGCTGGCATTGGCGATGAAGTCCGTGCGCATCCGCTCGGCGCGGCGCACCTCGGAAAGGTCGCGGAAGTGGACGAGGAAGTCGCGCTGGCCCTCGCCGACGCGCGGCAGTGCGGCGATCGACACCAGGAACCAGTGTTCGCGCGGGGTCCGCTCGACCAGTTCGACCGGCGCCGGCGAGCCGCCCGCGAGCGCCGACTGTATCATGTCGAGCACTTCGGGCGACCGGTACCGGATCAGCACCGAGGTGCCCGGCTGCATGGAGCCGAGCACGCGCCGATATTGCGCGTTGGCGTGGCGCACCGTGCCGCGCCGGTCGATCAGCAGCAGCGGATCGGGGATGCCGTCGAGCGCGGCGCCGTAGAGACTGACCTCCTGGCGCAGCGCACCGCCGGCGCCGGCCGCCGCGCGGCGCCGCTCGGAGATGGTGCGCACCGGCGCGAAGGCGCTGACCAGCACCATGATCGCGCCGAGGACGGCGAACTGCCCCGTCGTGATGTGGCCGCCTACGACGAGCGCGCCGAACAGGAACAGCGCGGCGCCAAGCGGGAACCGGTTGGAGACGAGGCGTCGGCGCATTCCGGCCATCCGGCTTGCCCAGTTCGGTTTGTCGTCGTCGGGATGCATCGCGTACCTGCAGCGCCGGAAAGGCTAACCCTGATTATGGCGCAACGGCGCCCAACGGAAGCCGGTTTGTTGCGACCGGGCCGCTTGCATTGCGCCGGCGCCGGGTTAGCGTGCGCCCTGTTGCATGGTGATGACAAGGTGTGGCGCGGGGGCGCCGCAGGAAGGGGCGATATGACAGCACTGGACGTGGAGTATGGACGGCAGATCGAGGTGGACGTCGAAGGCGAAACGCGCGTGTTCGATATCGACGATCCGGACCTGCCGGACTGGGTGGACGATCGCGACCTGATCGCCGGCGGCTATCCCTATGACGACAAGATGGACGGCGACCTCTACGACGAACAGCTGCGCGCCCTGCAGGAACAGCTCGTCCAGCTCCAGGGCCACATGCAGCGGACCGGCGAGCGGATCATCGCGCTGTTCGAGGGCCGCGACGCGGCCGGCAAGGGCGGGACGATCAGCCGCTTCCGCCAATATCTCAATCCGCGTCACGCGCGTGTCGTCGCCCTGCCCAAGCCGTCCGACCGCGAGCGCGGCCAATGGTACTTCCAGCGCTATGTCGACCATTTCCCCACCGAAAGCGAGATCGTCGCCTTCGACCGCTCCTGGTACAATCGCGGCGGCGTCGAGCCGGTGATGGGGTTCTGCACGACCGAGCAGCACACCGCCTTCCTCGGCGACGCGCCCAACTTCGAGCGCATCATCGTCGACGAGGGCATCCACTTCTTCAAGCTGTGGCTGAACATCGGCCGCGAGACCCAGCTCAAGCGGTTCCACGACCGCCGCCATTCCACGCTCAAGCACTGGAAGCTGTCGGACATCGACATCATCGGCATGCACAAATGGGACGACTACACGCGTGCCCGCAACCAGATGATCGCGGCGACGCACACCCGCCACGCGCCATGGACGGTGGTCCGCTTCAACGACAAGCGGCGCGGCCGCATCGCGGTGCTCCGGCACATCCTGCGGGCGATCGAGTTCGACGGTCGCGACCTCGAGGCGATCGGCGAGCCCGATCCCAACATCATCGGCGATGGCCTGGAGATGCTCGACGACTGAGCGTCCGCTACTCGGCGGCTGCGGGCCTGATCCGCGCCGAGAGCAGATTGACCGCCCGGTCGCCGCCCTCGATGTCGGTCTGCAGGATGACGAAGCCGGGCTCGCGCGGCGCCGAGCCCTGCGGCAGGTCGACATGGAAAAGGAACTCGGTCTCGGCCTGGTCGACGTTGAAACGCCGCCGGCCGCAATCGCCGAGCGGCCCGAACTCGCAGGTCACCGACATCTGCGTCGGCTCGCCGTCGTCCGAGCGCGCGCGCAGGCTGATCTGGACACGGCCGCCGGCCAGCCGCTGCAGCACGCCGGGCGGCACGTCGATATAGACGCGACCTTCGCCGCCGGGCGTGATCAGGCGCGCATAGTCGCCGAACGGGTCGCTCTCGATCGAGGCGGTGGCCCCGCCCTCGAGCCGCAGCACGGCCGGGTCGGCGGGATCGAAAAGCTGCACCCACTCGCCGTCTCCGCGCGTTTCGTTCGCCCGTTGCGGCGCGGTCGCCGTACCCGGGTCGCGGCCGGCGAAGTCCTCGCCCTCGATCTGCGGCGGCGGATTGCGCACCGACGTGTCGCGCGCCTCCTGGCTGACGAACGCGCCCGAGGTGAACACCCACCAGAGCCCGCCGAACACCAGCGCAACGGCGACGACGACCGCGAAGATCGTCGCGAACGGCCCGCGATCGGTACGCAGCGGCGATCGGCGCACGGGCGGCGCGCGTTCGGCGCGCACCGCTTCGGCCTCGCGCCGGCGGGCATCGGGGCGCGCCTCGACATAAAGATGATCACCGCCTGCCTGGCCGGCGCCCGCGGCGGGCGATACCGGATCGTCGGCGGCAGGGGCGTCGATCCGGGGTTCGGGCGGGCCGAGATCGGGTGCCGGGCTGACGGCCGGGGCGGGCTCGGGCGTCTGGCGTCGCGGTTCGGGATCGATCGGTGGCACCACATCGTCGGCGCGGCGTGCCGGCGTCTCGACGGGAGGGGGCGCTGGCGGCGCAATGTCCGCCGGATCGACCGGCGCGCCGGCGCCCCGCAACTCGGTCTCCACGGTCCGGATCGCCTCGCCCAGCCTGCGTGTCTGTTCGTCGAGCCGTTCCGGGGTGGCCTCGTTGCGCTCGGTCAGCGAGCGCCGCATCGCCGTGGCGGCCGCCTCGTAGACCCGCCGGCGAAAGGCGGGGTCGGTTGCGTCGCCCTTTTCGAGCGCCCTGCGCAACGCTTGTTCGAGGCTGTTCACCGTCGCGATCCCCATCCACTCGCTCGGCCGGCGGCGTTCGGGCCGCGTGTCTTCATTGGCCATGACACAATTGCGGGACACTGAAAAGCCCGCGGCCGAAGCGCCCCACAGGGCGTTTTCGCGGCCAAATCCGGCTTGAACCGGCGAATGCGGCCACATTTCGGCGCGCCAAAGCCGGCATGCCTTGCACGGTGGCGCAAACCTGATAGAGCTTACGTTTACGAAAACGTCAAAAAATCGAGCGTCTCATGGCCCTGCCCGATATCCTCAAGACGAACCTGCGGCTGCCCGTCGTCGCTGCGCCGATGTTTATCCTGTCGCATCCGCCGATGGTTCTGGCCCAGTGCAAGGCGGGCATCGTCGGATCGTTCCCGGCGCTGAACGCGCGGCCCGAAAGCCAGCTTGACGAGTGGCTCGCCCAGATCACCGAGGAACTGGCGACGCACGACAAGGCCAATCCGGACCGGCCCGCCGCGCCTTTCGCGGTCAACCAGATCGTTCACACCTCCAACACGCGCCTCGAGCACGATCTGCGCATGTGCGTGAAGTACAAGGTGCCGATCGTCATCTCCTCGCTTGGAGCGGTGCCGGAGGTCAACGAGGCGATCCATTCCTATGGCGGCATCGTGCTGCACGACGTGATCAACAACCGCCACGCCAATTCGGCGATCCGCAAGGGCGCCGACGGGCTGATCGCGGTCGCCGCGGGCGCGGGCGGTCATGCCGGCCCGCTGTCGCCGTTCGCGCTGGTGCAGGAGATCCGGCAATGGTTCGACGGCCCGCTCTTGCTGTCCGGCTCGATCGCCACCGGCGGCGCGGTTCTGGCGGCCGAGGCGATGGGCGCGGACATGGCCTATATCGGCTCGCCCTTCATCGCCACCGACGAGGCGCGCGCCGTCGACGACTACAAGCAGATGGTCGTCGACTGCGAGGCCAAGGACATCGTCTATTCGAACTATTTCACCGGCATCTCGGGCAACTATCTCAAGCCTTCCATCGAAAAGGCCGGCATGGATCCCGACGACCTGCCGCAGGCCGATCCGTCCAAGATGGACTTCTCGCAGGCGACCGGCGCCAAGGCATGGAAGGACATCTGGGGTTGCGGCCAGGGCATCGGCGCGGTCAGGGCCGTCCGCCCGGTCGCCGACTATGTCGACCAGCTCGACGCCGAATACCGCGCCGCCCGGACTGCGCTTTGCGGCGGGGCGTCGACGCCGTAGCGTCCGGCCGCCATCCTTCAACCGACCGTTCCCCCTGTCGACGTCGCGCGGTCTTCGCGGTTGGCGACGCGCGGGCGTGCACGCCCTTCTTCGTCCAACGGCGCATATGAATATAAGCCAAGTTTGATATAGATCATGCTCCACGGTCGCCGATCCGGCTATCAGGACGGCGGGACAACACGTTCGGGAGGATGACATGGCTTTCGAAATCGGGCGGCGTCAGTTTCTGACCGCCGCGCTCGGCTCATCGGCGCTGACCTATGGCGCGGTGCGCGCGCGTCCCGTCAGCGCGCAGGTGGCAACGTCGGCGAAGATCGTCATCATCGGCGCGGGCGCGGCCGGCGCGTCGCTCGCCAACCGCCTTTCGGCGCGCCTTGACGGCGCCGAGATCACCATCATCGACGCGCGCAAGCGCCATCTCTACCAGCCCGGCTTCACGCTCATCGCGGCCGGGCTCAAGCCATCGGGCTACTCGGTCAGCGGCACGTCCGACTGGCTGCCCCGCTCGGTCAACTGGATCGAGGAGGGCGCCGCCGAGATCGACCCGGAGGCGAAGACCGTGACCACCGACAGCGGCACCACGGTCGGCTATGACTATCTTGTCGTCGCCGCGGGACTGAAGCTCAACTACGACCAGATCGAGGGCATGGACGTCAGCCTGATCGGCAAGGACGGCATCGGCTCGGTCTATGCGAGCCCCGAGGCGGCCGAGGCCACGTGGCGCCAAATGGACCGGTTCACCGACGAGGGCGGCGTCGGCCTGTTCACCCGGCCGGCGACCGAGATGAAATGCGCCGGCGCGCCGCTCAAATACACCTTCCTCACGGACGACTATGCGCGCCGCAAAGGCAATCGCGGTAAGACCGAAATCGTCTATGCGGCCCATTCGAAATCGCTGTTCGGCGTGCCGATCGTCAACGAGAAGGTGCGCATGCTCTATGACGAGCGCGGCTTCGACACGCGCTACGAGCATGTGATGAAGGCGATCGATCCGGGCCGCAAGGTGGCCACCTTTGCGACCCCCGAGGGCGATCAGGAAATCCCGTTCGATTTCACCAACGTCATCCCGCCGATGAGCGCACCTGACGTGGTGCGCAACTCGCCGTTGCCATGGGCCGACAAATGGGTCGGCGAGGGCTATGTCGAGGTCGATCCCTTTACGCTGCGCCATCGCCGCTATCCGGAGGTGTTCGCAGCCGGCGATGTCGCCGGCGTGCCCAAGGGCAAGACGGCGGCGTCGGCCAAGTGGCAGGTGCCGGTCGTCGAGGACCAGCTCGTCGCGCAGATCGAGGGCAGGGAGGGCGAGGAGGTCTACAACGGCTATACCTCGTGCCCGCTGATCACCCGCGTCGGCCGGGCCATGCTGATCGAGTTCGACTACGACAACAACCTCGTGCCCTCATTCCCCGGCGTGATCGCGCCGCTCGAGGAACTGTGGGTCTCGTGGTTGATGAAGGAGATCGCGCTCAAGGCGACCTACAACGCCATGCTGCGCGGCCGGGCCTGAGCGAAAAGGAGGAGCAGGACCATGGAAGAACTCACATTCGGAACCCTGATCGCCGTGCTCGAGGAGATGTTTGGCCAGGCCCTTTTCTGGGTCATGGTCGCGGCCGCGGCGCTGATCACCGTCGCGTTCGTCTATGTGGTGATCCGCGACCGGTCGCTGCGCAGCCGCTGGTTCCTGCGCGCCGAACTGGTCGCGCCCGTCGGCGCGTTCGCGGCGATCTGGTTCGTCTTCTTCATCACCCGGTCGGGTTTCGGCGACATCGGCGGCCCGATCGACGTGATCGCGCTGATCCTGATCGGGCTTGCCGGCGCGATCGGACTGACGTTCCTGGCCTATACCGTTCAGGCCCTGCTGGGCGGCGGCTGACGCGAGGCGTAGCGGCGCCTCAGCTGTCGGGGAAGTCGAAGACGAAACGCGCGCCCGAGGACCGCCGATCGATCTGCGGGTGCGCGCCCAGTTCGGCCGAGATCGACCGGACGATCCGCATGCCGATGCCTTCGTCGCTGTCCGGGTCGAACTCGGTCGGCAGGCCCTCGCCATCGTCTTCCACAACAAGGCGCCGACGATCGCCCTCGTCCATGAATGCCACGTGCACGAGCAGCCGATCGCGGCCGCTGCCATGCTTGAACGCGTTGGTGATCAGTTCGCTGACGATCAGCGCGAGCTTGAGCGCGGCCTGACCGTCGACATTCTCGTCGACGATATCGGTCGTCACTTCGAGCCGGCCATCCTCGGCGAACGTCTCGACGAGATCGGCGCAGGTCGTCTCCAGATAGTCCCTGATGTTCACCCAGCCATGCGCGTTGCCCGCCGCCAGCTTGCCGTGGAAGCGGGCGATCGACTGCAACTGGCCTTCGGCGTTGCGCAACGCTTCGCGCGCGGCCGCATCGCCGGATTCGCGTCGCTGCATGCGCAGCAGCGTCTGCGCGATGAGCAGGCTGTTCTTGATGCGGTGGTTGGCCTCGTCGGCGAGCGTCAGAGCCGAATCCGGAAGCCGCGTCGCCACGCAGCTCACGCCGACGGCGGATCCGTGATCGTCCATGACGGGCTTGATGAACAGGTCGTGCGTCTCGTCATGGCCGTCGCGAAGGGTGCGCACCGTCTCGCGCACATCCTCGCCCGAATTCATGGCCTTGCGCTTGAGGGCCGTCAGACGATCGGCGGTGGGCTCGTCGAGCACATCGCGATCGGTCTTGCCGATCATGGTCTCGGCCGACAGGCCCATCGACGGGTTGAAGATCCACAGATAGCGAAGATCGGCGTCCTGCGCCCACACGGCGACCGGCGAGCCATCTAGAGTGGATGCAAGCCCGCCTTGATCCGGCACAGTTTCGCTTGTTGACGTGCCCGACACGGTCACCCGACACAAAACGACAGAAGCGGAACGCGACGAGAATATCCTCAGTGTCCCGAGTTGGCAACGGCCGGCCGGGGCACGCTACCGCTTCGGCTGCGGCTCGATGCGTTCTTCGCGGGCGCGCACGACCTTCTCGCGGTCCGCCGCCGACTCGGTGTGGTTCTTGCGGTCACGACGGGCGCGCAGCATCGACGCAATGGCAAATCCGATCGCCACGGCGAATGTCGCCATGGCGAGAAAGAAAATCCAGCTTGGTTCGGGCATTGGCAAGCTCCTTGCTTGGTTCACGTGCCCAACGACGCCGCGCCGCAACGGTTCCGGGCGCGGCAAGTAGAAAGGCCGACATCCGCGCCGATCAGTTCGCCAGCAAGGTCTGTTCTTCCTCTTCTTCGTCGTCTTCCGGCTCCGGGATATCACCAAAGATGCCTTCGATGCCGTCGCCGAACGTCACCCGTACGCCGCCGGCAGCCAGCGGACCCGCCGACGTGAACGGATCGAAGCCGAAGCCGCCGGGGAACCGCTGCGGAAGGTTGCGGTTGCCGCCGGCCGCAGGTGGCGGCGTGCGCACCAGGCTGCCGCCGCCGGCGGTTCCGTCGGCGACGATCAGATCGACATAAACGCCCGGCGCGACGAGATCGGCGACGCCGACCGGCAGTGTCGCGACGGTGCCATTGTCGAAGCGCTGGACGATGGTGACGCCGCCGGGGCCGACGATACTGACCGGATCGGGTGCGACCAGCCGGCCGACGCGCACCGTACCCGTCGAGCGCAGCGCGACCGGGCCGGTCGCGGACGCCACGCCCTCGGCATCGAGCCGGGCGTCGGGGCTGTCGATGACGACCGACCCGGTGGCGATGGCGATCAGCCGGCCGATCCCGCCCGTGCCGAGCGGCAGCGGATCGCCCGGCGTGCCCATGCTGCCGTCGAGCGCGGTCAGGAAGAGGCGGCCGGCGGTGACGGGGATCGGCTGGCCGGCAAAGCCCCCGATGTCGCTGAGCGCGGTCAGCACGACATCGCCGCCAGCGCTCGTTACCGGTCCGGCAAGGCGCAGATCGCCGCGATTGACCAGATCGATCGTGTCGCCGCCGGTGTTGACGAGCCGGGCGACGATCGCATCGCGGCCGTTGGCCAGATGCATCGCGCCGCCACGCACGCGCGCGTCGATCACGCTCGCGTACATGCGGAAGCCTTCGGGGCCGGTGTTGGCGATGGCGCCGGCCTCGATCCGGGCGATGCCGAAAGCGCTCGGCGCGGAGATGAAGGGGCCGGCGCCCAGGCCCGTCAACGTTCCCTCCGCCGACACCCGGACGGCCGGCTCGTCGAGATCGAGGGTGGCGCTGCGCACGTCGGTGATCGTCACGTCCTCGCTGCCGGCGATGCGCACCGTGCCGGCCGCGCCCGCATCGATCCGCGTGCCGGCCTCCTGCACGATGTCGCCGCCACCGACGGTTTCGAGATGGATGTCGCCTCCGCCCGAGCCGATATTGCCGCCGACGAGCAGTGTGGTCAGACCGGAAAAGCGCGGGCCGGCCGTCGCCGTGATCGCCCCGCCTTCCGACCGGACGTCGCCGCGAAGCTGGACGATCGTGCCGGTCAGCGTGATGTCGCCGCCGCCCGAGCGCGTCTCGGCTTCGAGGATCGAGGCGATCAGCCCGTTCGTCGTGGCGTTGATGGCGATGTCGCCGCCGGCGCTGTCGACCGGCGCGTCCTGGCGGTAGAACTCGCTTTCGATGTCGATCGCCGCGCCGTTCGACGTGAGCCCGTCGCCGGCGACGGTCAGCAGCGCGTCGGGCGCGCGCAGGTGGATGCCGATGCCGAGCGGGTCGATGTCGGCGAGTTCGGGATTGTCGGCGATCAGGTCGGCAAGGTTCGCCCACTCATTGCCGTCGGCGTCGATGAACGCGCCGTCACCGCGCATCGCGGTTTCGACCGAGGTGAGCGTGACCGGCGTTTCGCCCTCGAATGTCAGGTTGACGCCGAACTCGCCGGCCAGCTGCACCTGCTCGAGCGTGTCGTTGGTCAGGATCGTCAGCGACGGGTTGTCGAGATCGTCGATGCCGAGGCCCGACGACGACCACAAATCGATGGAGGTCACGACGTCGAACGTGCCGGAGACGTTGCCATAAACGTCGATGTCGACGCTGTCGGCGGTAACCGCCCCGAAATCGGCGTCACCGAAGAAGGTGCTTGCGGTCAGCGTGCCGGTCTGGACGGCGCCGATCTCGATGGTGCCGATGTCGGCCATGGTCAGCGTGGTGTTGGCCGCTGCAAGGCGTTCAAGGCCGATATGGTGCTCGCCGACGATCGTCACGTCGCCGAGCGCGTCGACCTCGGCGTCGCCGAGCGGGCCGACCGCTTCGAGCCGGCTGGTGATGAAGGCGCCGTCGCCGAACAGCGTGACGTCGGCGCCGTCGGCCAGATCGATGCGGCCGGGCGCGACCAGACGCAACGTGTCGCCGGTGAAGGTCAGCGCCTCGTTGATCTCGATATTGTCGAACGTGCCGATCGCGGCGATGTTGACGAAGTCCGCCTCAAGGCTGGTGCCCGCGCCGAGCACCACCTCGCCCTGGTTGATCAGCGTGAAGGAGCGGTAGCCCGCGCCGGTGAAAAGGATATCGCCCAGTTCCAGCGCGCCCGGGGTCGGGCTGGTGTTGGCGATCACCGCGGTCCGGTCCGTGTCGAGGCCGAAGGCGACCAGATCGAGCGTTTCGAATTCGGTGACGACGGGCTCGGCGAGCGTGCCGATATCGGCCTCGGTGTAAAGGTCGGCTGTCAGCGCCTTCAGGTCGAGCCCGGTGCCCGGCGCCGAGACGATCGAGCCGCCGACGTCCAGATCGAGAAGGTCGTCCGCATGGATCGCGGCGATGGCGGTCGAGTTGGCGAGCGTCAGATCGCCCTGATCGACCCTGAAGGTGACATCGCCGTCGAGCGCGCCGACGCCGGCGACGGTCACATTGCCCTGGGGGACGCGCAGGGCGATCTCGCCGACGGTCGAGACTGCCGACAGCAGGCCGTCCGGGTCACGCAGTTCGACATCGAGCGGGTTCGCCGCGCGGCCGATATCGTCGAGCGCCAGGAACGTGGCCGATCCGGCGACGATGTCGGTGGCGTCGTCGCGGCCAAAGTCGAGAATGTTCCCCTCGGCGGCGGTCAGCACGAGCGCGCCGCCGGCGAAGATCTCGCTGACGGCCACGTTCGAGGTCGGCGCCAGCACGCGCACATCGCCATCGGCGCGGGCGACGAAGGTGCCGCCGACGCCCTGTTCGACGGTGACCGGCTCGAGCGGCGCGCCGATGGCGCCGGCGCCGCCTTCGAGCACGATGTCCATGCCGGTGACGTTGGCGCCGAGGCCGAGCGTGTCGGTGCCGGTCAGGCCCTCGGCGCCCTTGATGCGCACGCGCGCGCCGCCTTCGACCAAGCCGAGCGCAAGCGGGTCTTCCGAGCCGATGAACAGATCCTCGCCGGCCAGCGCGATCAGCCGTCCGGTGGCCGACACGTCGACATCTTCGAACTGGTCGACGAAGGCGGTGTCGCCCTCGACCGTGATGTCGCCGCGCTCGGCCGTCCACAGTTGCAGCAGCGTCGCCTCGTCGAGGACCTGGCCGCGCGTGATGACCAGATCGTCGAACTGGGCGCCGATATCGTCGCCGGCCGCCAGGTTGACGTTGATGCCGGCGAAGTTCGGGTCCTCGATGACGAGTTGCGTGTCGCCGGTCTCCAGCACCAGATCGGCGCGGATGCCAAGGCCAAGCTGCCTGTCGGTCCAGAAGATCTGCTCGGTCAGTGCGGCGACCTCCTCGGCCGGCGCGGCATATTCGAAGTCCGGATCGAAGGCGTCGACGCCGAACCGGGCGTGCAGCGCGTGATAGCGGTCCGTGCGCGCCGCCTCGGCATCGGCGATCTGGGCATCGGTCAGCCCGGCAGCGACGAGCGCGTCGCGCTCCGCTCCGGTGAGCGTCAGCTCTGTCGCCGGATCGTAGGCTTGGATGCTCTGGACGACGCGGTTGCCGTCGCCGTCCTCGGTCCAGGTCACGCCGCGCGTGCGCCAGTAGTCGAAATATTCCGCCGTGCGCAGCGCGTCGTTGCGGATGACCGCCGCCTCGTCGCGGAAGCTGCCGGCGCCCTCGCGCAGGCCCAGTTCGTCCCACAGCGTCTCGAGCAGGTTCTCGGTGGCGCGCCGGTCGACGATGCTGGCCGTGTTGACGTCGACGATGTCGGCGAAATCGCCCTGGGCAACGATGTTGACGTCGCCATTGCGCGAGATGATCTGGTCGGCCCGGATCGTGCCGTCGTGGACGATGTTTATGTCGAAGCCGGCATCGGCGTCGAGCCCGGTGCTGTTGACGCGCAGCGGGTCCGTGATCAGGCCGATCGAGCCGCTGGTGGCATTGAGCGAGACCTCGCCGCCCTCGACGAGCGATCCCGTGTCGTCGGCGAGATCATGCACCAGGATCGAGCCCGGCGCCGACAGGGCGACATCGCCCAGATCGCCCGACCGCGCCAGGCGCACATTCATGTCGCCGGCCTGTTCGGCGATGCGGATGGCGTTGGTCGCCTCCACCTCGAGCCCGCGCCCGGCAAGCTGGTCGATCTGTAGCGGCGCGGTGCCGGAGATGGTGCGCCCGGACGAGACAAGCCCGGCGCCGCCGCCACCGCCACCAAAGGCGAGGCCGCCCAGGATCGGTTTGGGAATCGTGTCGACCGCCCGGCCGATGCTGTCGCCGGCGCTCATGAAGGTCAGCGCGGTCTCCATGACCGTGTTGCCTGCGGTTGCGATGTTGCCGTTCTCGGAGGTGATGACCGAGACGCCGCCCTGGTTGTGCACCGGCCCGTCGAAGATCACGTCGCCGGCATGGGTGATGCGCAGTTCAGACGTCTCGTAGCCGTGAAAGCCGATATCGACCGGATAGTTGGCCGCCAGCCGGTGCGTGACCCATTCGGTGTCGACCGAGAAATCGGTGCGCGGCCGCTCGTATAGGTCGTACGTGACACCGATGCCGGCGAACACGTTGGCGGCGACCAGCACTTCCGGGCCGTCATAGGTGGTCACCTTGTCGCCGGCGAACTCGAAGCCGCGCTCGTACTTGTAGGGTTCGGCGGCGAGCAGGTCGGCGGTGGTCACGAACACCTGCTCGGTGCGGATGTCGACCGGATCGCCGAACACGGTGCTCGGGCTGCGCGTGGTGATCAGATCCGGCCGGCCGTCGCTGTATTCGAACCGCTGCTCGATCAGGCTCGTGGTGAACGATTCCGAGGTGCCCAGATAGTAGGTGACGCCGCGCGCCAGCACGTCGTCGGGGCCGAAGAACGCAGAATCGCTGGTCGCCTCGGCGATCTCGAACTGCGGATCGGTGACCGGGACCGAAACGATCAGGGCGCTGCCATCGTCGATCGTCCGCCAGATCGTGTTGTCGGGGCGCTTCTCGAAGGTCGTCGTCGTGAAGACGCCGGGCGTGACGCCCTCGTCGCTGAGATCGACGATGCGGATGACGCCGCTGGCGCCATCGCCATAGCCGGTGGAGATGGCGGTGAAGACGAGCGGGATGTCGGAGTCGCTGTCGACGTCGATCCGGCCGTAGCCGTCGGCCGCCTCGATGCGCCCGCCGCCTGTCGAGATGATCTTGCCGACCAGTTCGACATAGCCGCCCTTGGACAGGATCGGGTCGACCAGCAGTTCGTGCGCCTCGGGATCGTAGCGCACGCCGACATTGCCCATGATCGCGGTGTCGCCATCGGTGTTGATCACCGTCTCGCCGAGCGGCGGATTGACGTCCGAATTGGTGCCGGGCGAATAGACGACGACCGGTTCGTCGGAGGTGAAGGTCGCGCCGTCGATGATGGTGTCGAGGTTCTGCGCGATCGTCAGGTCCCAGTCGGTGATGCCCGACTGGATCAGCCCGTTCACGTTCAGATAGTTGGCGTAGATGAAGACGCTGCCCGTGGCGATGATCTCGCCGCCAGCGATCGGCTCGAACACCGGTTCGGGGCCCGAGGCAGCCCCGGCGATGTACCAGGCCTCGTATTCGTCGAAGAAGTCGGCATAGATGCCGAACGGGCTGCCGCCGGTATCGGTGATGTAATCGTCGAGCGCCGCCGACAGGAGGAAATCGCCGCCCGACCGGATGTCGACGGTCTTGGCGTCGATCGTGCCGCCGAGCACCAGGATGTCGCCGTCGGCGGTCGACAGCGCGACCGTGCCGTTGAGGTTCTCGATGGTGCCGGTGACGAGCAGGTCGCCCGAAGCGTCCGTGCCCGTGCCGATGAAATTGTTCTGGATCGACACGAGCGGGTCGTCTGGGTTGGTGACGTTGGTGACGAGCTCGAATGCCGCGTCCGGCCCATCGCCCGGGATCGTCACGCCGAGGACGGCCTCGGTGGCGTTGGCGTCGTTGATCTCGTTGACCGTCTCGACGTCGTTGACCTCGACGCCGTTGTAGCGGACGAAGCCGGCATCGCGGAACGGGATGGTCACGTCGCGCACCTCGACGATACGCGGTGCCTCGTTGGTGACCTCGACGACCACGTCGCTGCGCGCCTCGATCACGCCCGCCCCGCCCAGCGCCGTGCCGACGATGGCGACATTGCCGCCCGAGGCGTAAAGGTCGTCGATGATGACCATGTCGGCGGTGCCGGAAGCGCCCAGACCGGCGATGATCTGCTCGATGCGCGCGATCTCCGCGTCGAGCCGGGCGACGATGGCCGCATCGTCGGCGAACGCGTCGCGCTGGGCTTCGAGCTCGTCGATATAGGATTCGAGATTGGCGTAAAGGTCGACATCGTCCTCGAACGTCACCTCGGCGTCGCCGCGCGTGAAGACGACGTCGCCGTCCGGGTCGATCTGCACGATCAGTTCGGCGAACGCGCCGGCGGTGACTTCTCCATCGACGATGATCTCGCCGAACAGATCGTCGACATCGGTGCCGGTGACCGTGTCGAACGAGACCTCGTCGGCGCCGACCAGGCTGCCGAACGCGTTGACAACGGCTTCGGCGCCCTCGCGATAAAGATCGGACGAGGCGCCGAAGGCGTAGGCGTCGGTGTCGCCGCGTCCGGCGATCAGGCTGACATCGGCGGCGGCGAGCACGGTCGAGGTCGGGCTGACATCGACGCTGGCGGTCTGCGCGATGCGCGCTTCTGCAACCGGCTTCCTGGTGACGGGGAAGGCGGTCGCGTTCCAGATCCTGAGCTCCGAGGACAGGTCGATGCGCTGGCCGGTCCCGTCCTCGGTGCCGGCCGAAAGGACCACGTCGCCGGCGCGGCTGATGATCGCGCTGCCGCCGAACAGGTCGATCTGCTGGTCGTTGTCGAACCCGGTCGTAGCATCGCCCGAGGGCCGGCCAGCAAGGCCGTAGACATTGACATGGACCTCGTTGGAAAGATCCGCGTCCGCGAGCGCAATCAGTTCGACATCGCCCTCGGCGTCGATGGCCGCACCGTCGAGGTCAATGTCGGCGACATTGTCGACCTCAATCGCGCTGTCCGCGTTCGGGATCAGGATGCCGCCGCCCGTGTCGATCTTCAGCCGGTCCTCGATGTCGAAGCTGTTGGCGATCTGGATCAGCACACCGTCCGTCGTGCTGGCCGACCGCTGGAGGATCGTCGCGTCGTTCAGGTCGATGTCGGTGTCGGCATCGACGGTGACCTCGGACTTGAGCGAGGTGCCCGAAACGATGCCGACATCGCCGATGCGCCCGTCATAGTCCTTCGAAACCTTGTCGACCGCGCTGGCGGCGATGATCGAGACGTTTTCGGCTTCGAGCGTGGCGTCGTCGATGGCGATGGTCGTCGTCAGATCGACATCGGTGACGGTTTTGGTCGCGCCATAACCGGCAAGGCTGGCGCGCAGGGACGAGCCGACATTCTGCGTCGTCACCGTACGGCTCGCGGCGATCTCGATGTCCTCGGCGGAAAGCGTGAAATCGTCGGTGCCGTCGGTGGTGATTTCGATCTCGGTGACCGGGTCGGCGTCGATGGTCGAACGCGCCGCCTGCAGCGAAACGAGCCCGCCCTGGCCAGAGCGCGTGTCCGCGTGAAGATCATCCTCGCCATAGGCTTCGGCGATGAAATCGCCTTGGACGTCCGGGCTGCCGCTCAGTTCGATGCCGACCTTCGTCGTGGTCGCCGCGTCGGCGACGGATTCGTTGGCGCCGAGCGCGGCAAGGCCGAGCACGAACCCGTCGGATTCGGCGTCCACATCGCCGCGCGTGGCCGCCGCGAACCGGGCAAAGCCGGTCACGTCCAGTTCGCGCAGCTTGATGTCGATTTCCGCACGCGACGTGTTGGAGGCGTCCGCCCGGCTGCCGCCGGCGGTGCCGAGCCCGCCCGTGGCCGAGAAGGCGGTCGCCGCGACGGTCGCCGGCGCGCTGGTCTCGCTGATCGTGTCGAGCGCCAGCATGGTCACCGATGCCGCATCGAAGCGCGAGGACGTGCCGTTCGAGACGATCTCGGACACCGCCGAGCGGCGCGCCGTGGCCAGCGAGAAGCCGAGCGCGCCGGTGCCGCCGATCGTGACCGAATTGGAAGTCGCGTTGACATCGGCGCTGTTGCGGGCGGCGATCTCGACCGTGCCGCCGGCGGTCTGGAAATCCGCGCGGCCCAGGTCGATGGTGACGCGCGCGTCGTCCTCGGCGGTCGTGTCGACGCCGTTGCCGGCGAACGCCCCGCCTGCGGCCGCGGTTGCCTCGGCATCGACGCCGCCGTCGCGTCGGGCGACGATGGTCACGTCGCCGCCGGTCAGCACCGGCCGGGTCGGGCCTTCGAACGCGATGTCGATGTCGGTCTCGTGGCGGGTGAAGGCGACCGTGCCGCCGAGCGCCACGCCGCCGAAGGTGGCGCCGAGCGCCTTGGCCCTGGTTTCGGCGGTCTCCTCGGCGCGGATCGTGATATCCTCGCCGTCACCGCTTTCGAGCCGGACAGCCTCGCCGATCGCGATGTCGATATCGCGCTCGGTGACCACCCGCGCCACCGCGCCGGCGCCCGAGACCAGCCCGCCCGAGGCGGCGAACGCGGTCGGCACGGCGTCGGGGTTGGACGTATCGACGGTCGCATCGGCCTTGATGGCGATGTCGTCGCCGGCGGTCAGTGTCGCGCTTTCGCCGATGCCGACGATCAGCGAGGAGCCGCGCCGGATGTTGGCGACGCCGCCGGTCATCGCCGCGGCGCCGCCGGCCGCCCCGCCGGAGATCACGTCGATGTCACCGGTTTCGAGCGCGGTCACGTCGATGTCGTCGCCGGCGTCGAGTTCGGCCTCCGCGCCGATCCGCGCTTCGATCGTGTCGGCCTGGGCGCCGTCGGGATCGGACAGCGCGAACAGGTCGAGCGTGCCGCGCCCGGCATTGGCGTCGGCCATGAACGCGGCGGTTTCGGCGTCGCCGCCCGAATAATCGTCGCCGTCGCCGTACGGATCGTCGTTTTCAAGGCTGTCGTCGACGGCGGCCATGTGATCGCCGGTCTCCTCGGTCTCGGTCGGCTTGCCGAAGGCCAGATTGAGGATCGAGCCCTGGAAGGCGAACGCGCCGCCGCCGGCCGCCACGGCCGTGCCCTCGAAGCTGCGGTCGCCCGAAGCGGTGACGGCGATGTCGCCGGAGACGTCGACCGCAGCGCCGTCGCCGATTTCGGCCAGCACGGCGTTGGACATGGAGATGGCGCCGATGGTCGCGCCGGCGCCGACGAAACCGCCGGTCGCCGAGCCGAGGCCCACCGCCTGGTCGAACGCCTGGCTGGCGGTGACGGTGAGCGCGTTGGCGCGGCCCAGATCGACGCGGTTGTGATCGCCAAGCCGCGCGGTGACGCTCTGCTCGGACCGTGCGACGAAGATGGTCGCGTTGATGCCGACCGTGCCGGCGCCGATGCCGACCATGGTCGTGTCGTGTTCGGTGCCGGCGGTCGCCTCGATGGCGACGGTGCCGTCGGCGTCGATCCCGGTGGCGAACGCATGGCCGGCGCTCGGCGCGTCCTCGACCTCGGCGATCACCTGGTCGCGCGCGGTGAAGACGACCACCGAGCCGCCGATGCCGACCGTGCCGCCGGCGCCGAGCGTGCCAACCACCTGGTCGATCGTCCGGTCGGCCCAGCCGCCCAGGAATACGTCGCCGCCGGCGATCAGGTCGGCGTCGTGGATGCGGGCGCGGGTCTCGGTCTCGGCGAGCGCGACCTGCACGATGCCGCCGATGCCGACCGCGCCGCCCGCAGCGCCGGCCAGCGAGACGGTCGTCAGCGCATCGGGTGACCGCGCGGCGATGGCGATATCGTCGGCCGCATCGAGGGTTGCGCCCTGAACGCTCGCTTCGGTGGTCTTGGCCAGCGACAGATATTCGACGTCCGCGCCGACGCCGACCGAGCCGGCGGCCGAGCCGACCAGCGAGAAGGTCTCGATGTCCGTCTCGTTCGCCGCCAGCACGGCGACGTCGGTTTCGGAGGCAAGCTCGGGCCTTCCGCCGACATTGTCGACCGCCGCGCGCACCGCGTCGTCGACGAACAGGAGCGGCACCTGCGCGGCCACCGCCGCCGAGCCGGCACCGGCGATCGTGGCGGCCATGGCGCTGATATCGGTCTGGTTGTCGGCGACGATCGCGATGCCGTGATAGGGCGTTGCGAACGTGGTCCGGTAGTCGCTGAAGGGCGAGCGCCCGATGCCGGTGACCCCGCCATCGGCCACCGTGCCGTTCGCCGTCAGCACGCTTGTGCCGGTCACCAGCGCCTCGACGCTGTTGGCCGCCTTGACCAAGGCAACCGACACGCCGACGCCGACCGAACCGCCGAACGACGCGGACACGGTGCCGGACAGCATGTCGCCGACCAGCGTCTCCTCGCCCCCGCCGAGCGTCGTGTAGAGCGTGCCGCCGAGCGCCTGCACGAGGATCGAATCGTCGGCCGTCAGCGTGCTGTCATCGGCCTGGGCGAGCACCGTGTCGGCGCGCGTGGCGATCGCCGTCGAGCCGGTCACGCCCAGATTGCCGCCCACGGCGATGCCGACCGCCGCCGAAGCGAGATCGGCGTCCGCGCCCGCCTTGACGATGATATCGTTGCCGGACACCACCGTGCTGTTCTCGGCCAGCGCGCTCGTGTCACCGCCCATATGCGCCACGGAAATCGCCGCGCCGGCGGCGTTCGACGTGCCGATGCCGACCTGGAAGACGAAGCCGCTGAGCGTCGGGTCGCGGTCGGCGCGCACCTTCGCGCTCGCCGTGCCTGTAATGATGGTGGCGTCGCGGACGATCGCCTCGGTCGTGCCGCGCATGGAGGCGACACCGACCGACGCGCCGAACGCGTTCGCGCCGCCGCCGCCGGCCAGCGCCACGCCGAGCGCCCGCGAACGGTCCTCGGCATCGACGATCAGCCCGTTCGCGGGGCCGGTCTGCACGGTCGCTCCGTCGATCTCGGCGCGGGTCTCGATGTCGGTGTCGTTGACCGAGACCGTGCCGCCGATGGCCAGATCGCCGGAGACGAGGGCAAGCCCGGCAATCGACCAGTTGCTGGCGTCGGCCGTCGAAAGGACGTGTACATCCGCGCCGGTCACGGTGCCGTCGCCCTGCACCTGCGACAGAACGAGCTGCTTCTGGTTGGCGAGCGCCACCGAGCCGGCCAGGTTCGATCCGGTCGAGATCTGTGCGCCGACGCTGACCGCCGCCGTGCGCGCGGTCGACAGCGCCTCGACCGAAACGTCGCCGCCCGCATCGACGGTGGCGCCGGCCGATGCTTCGACCGTTGCGGCGGTCACGCCGCCAAGCTCTATCCGCGCCACCGATGCGCCGAACGACCAGCCGCCGCCACCGCCCGAGCCCGCGGCTGTCTCGGAGGCGAATTCATCGGCGGAATCGGCATCCTCGGAGCCCAGATCAGCCTCGTCCTCCTCGTCGGCGTCGCCGGACGCCGGCGCGAAGGGCCGGATGGCGATCGCAAAGCCGCTCGCATTGAGGTCTTCGACCTCGAAATAGCGGTCGACGAACGTGCCGGCCGGCCCGACGATGCCCGCCTGGAACTGGCCGGCGACCGCATAGCCGCGCCGGTCGTCGGTCGCCGTGACTGAGATGTCGCCGCCAATGTCGGCGGTGCCGGTCGCCTGCCGCAGCGTGGCGAGGATTTCGACGTCCCGCACCACGTCAAGCGCGCTCGCATCGCCCGACACATCGGCGAACACGCCCATGATCTCGGCGCGCGCGGCGGCCGAGGCGGCCCGTTCGGTCGCGCCGCGCTCATTGTCGGCCCGCGCGGCGGCCAGCGGCGACAGCCTGCCCATCTCCAGATAGGCGTACGAGCCGACGCCGCCGATCGCGCCGGGCGTGCCGGCGCCAAGACCAACGGAGAAGGCCTTCGAGGCCTCGGTCGCGGCGATGGTCAGATCGCCGGCGACGGACAGGGTATCGGGATCGGCGACGCGCGCCTCTGTCCGGCCGCCGGTCAGCAGCACGCCGGCGCCGAAGCCGACGGACTGGCTCGAATCCGATGTGGTGCCCTGAAGCAGCAGATGCACGTCCGACCGATCGGCCGTCACCGCCATCGCGCCGGAGACCGACACCGTGCCGCCATCGACGGTCGCCGCCACGTCGCGGTCGTCGACGATCCAGCTCGCCAGCGCCGCCGCGCCGATCACGTCGCCGCCATTGGCGCGCCCCAGCGCGGTCGATGTGGCGCGTGTGTCGGACCCGGCGCTGACGGCCAGATCGCCGAAACTGGTGTTCAGCGTGCTCGCGTCGGACCGCGCGAAGGTGTCGCGCTGGTAGCGGTCGCGGCTGAGCCCGCCGGCGATGCCGACCGCGTCGGCGGTGGCGGCGCTCGACGCGGCGATCTCGCGCCACGTCGCATCGCTCGCCTCGATCGTGATTGATGTCGCCGTGACCTCGGCATCGTCGACCGATGCGCGCGTCTCGCCGGTCGAAAGCTGGTCGGCGAAGACCGTGGCGACGGCGTTCGCCGCCTCGCCGCTGCGCACTGCGCGGGTGCGGATCACGCTGTCGCCTTGCGCCTCGGCCGTGACCGCGCCGCCGGCGAGAACGATCGTGCTGCCGCCGGCGATCTCGGCAACGACGTCGGAACCGTAGACCGTCTGCGACAGGCCGACCGTGCCGGCGCCACTGGACGCGTCGACCAGCGCGCCCTGCCGGTTGGAAACAGACGCCTGCTCAAATGCCGAGAGCGTGACCGCACCGGGGTAGGTCAGGTCGGAGCCGTCGATCGCGGCCTCGGTCACCCAGTCGGTGGTGAGCGCCGAGACCGAAAGATCGCCCGCCACGCCGCCATCGGCGCCGGCGCCAGAGGTCTGGAACGCGATGCTCTCGCCGATCAGGGCGGCGTCGACCGTGATGGCAGGCCGCGCGCCGATGAAGGGGCCGGTAACTTCCGCTGTTTCAAGGGCGGCCCGCGTGGTCCGTTCATCGGTCTGGGCGATTGCGCCGGCACCGAAGCCGACCCGTTCGCCGTCACCCTCGACTCCGATCGACGACCGCACCGTCGCCTCGTTGGTGGCGGTGACATCGAGCGCGCCGGTTCCGGCCAGCGTCAGCCCTCCGCCATTGGTCGAAACGAGCGCCTCGGTGGTCTGCGCTGTGTTCTGGACGATCGCCGCGCCGGTAATCGCCTGCGCAGAGGAGGTCGCCCGGGACTGGGCGTTGGCGACGGTCAGCGAATCGTCGAGCGCGGTGATCGAGGCCGACTCGGCATCGGACGGGCCCGCAAACGCCGCGTTGGCGCGCACCGTGCCGTCGGTGTCATTGCGGGCATAGGACAGGCCGATGGCCGTGCCCTTCTTGTCTTCCTCGTCGGGCGTAGCCGAACCGTCGGGGATCGCCTCGATGGCGCCGGCGGCGATTAGCGCGCCGCCGGTGCGCAACGCATCGACCGACACGGTGCTGGTATCGGTGACCGACGCGCCCTCGACCAGCGCCTCGGTCAGGCTGGTCGCGTCGACAATGGCGACCGAGCCGATCACGCCAAGGCTCAACGTTGACCCGCCGCGCCCGCTCGACAGAACGCGCGCGATCGTCCCGTCCGTCGCCGTCACGTCGACCGGTTCGCCGACGACCCCGCCGGGATTGTTGGCAAAGAGCGCGGCGTTGCGGATCGCCGCGCGCGTCGTCCGGTCACTGTCGATGCGCGCCATGGCGCCGCCGAGCCCGGCCGTGCCGGCGCCCGAGACCGCCGCGCCGGCACCGGCGAACATCACCGTGTCGTTGACCGCGTCGATCGCGACCGTGTCGTAACCGACCGGCCGGTTGGAATTGAGGTCGGCCTCGGCGACATCGGTCAGCGCGACGCGCGCATAGTCGCCGGCAAGCGCCAGACCGAAACCGAGCCCGGCCAGCGCGCCGCCGGACGCGGTGCCGCCCGATGCGCCCGCTGCCGCATCGGCATTGCCAAAATCGGGCATCGGGCCGGGCGATTCGCTGCCGGCCTCTTGGGCGGTCTGTGCGCCGGCATCGGAGACGGCAACGAACAGGCCGGTCATGGCCGCGTCCATGTCCAGAAGTCCGACCGTGTGGGCGGCAGGATCGGGGCGCCACGGGTCGACGTGCGGGCCGGTCGGCGCGAAGCCGTCGAGCCCGGTCAGCAGCGCCGTCGCCTGCCGCGATCCGGTGACCAGCGCGCGCGCGACCCCGACGCCGGCCGATCCGGCCTGGCTGCCGGCCGCCGCATCGGCAAAGCCGACGCTGGTGTCGCGGGCGCGGATCGTCACCGTGCCGACATCGAGCGCCGTGGCGTCGTCGACGCCTGCAAAGGCCGTGCCGTCATAGTCGACCAGCGCGAACGCGCCGGCGCCTCCGACCTGTTCCGCGCTGCCATAGGAGCGGGTCTGCGCGCCCAGCACCATCGCGTTCGTGGCCGAGACGGTCAGTTCGTCAAGCGAGAGGAGGCCGCCGAACTCGACGTTCAGGAAGCCGCCGACCAGCGCCCGCGTCGTGGCGGCAACGTCGACGGTCTGGAAGGCGGCGCCGGCGCCGAACCCGCCGCTGGTCGCATCCGACCAGTCCGGCGAGGGCGCGCGCAGGGCGAACAGGCCGCCATCGGTCCTCGCCGTCACGGCAAGGGTGTTGGAGCGGTCGGAAAGGATCTGCGCCCAGTCCTCGATCACCGCATCGGTGGTGATGTCGACATCGTGCAACGCCCGGTCGGCGACCACCGCCAGCGTGCCGCCGGCGACCTGCACATCCGACAGGAAGGTCGTGTCGGTCCCGTCGAGCACGTCGTCCATCGGCGGCACGAGCAGATCGACGGGCACGAGCGGCACATCGCTCGCCAGATCGAAGCCGGCGCGCGTCTGCGCGGCCAGCAGGTCCGCCTCGCTGCGGTCGATCGCCGGAAGATGGGTGCGTGCGTCGACGGAAAGGTCGGCATCGTACTCGGCCGAGCCCGCCGAACCGAACAGTGCGGTCGTCTCGACGTCCCAGAGGTTGGTGGTCAGGGCGGCGGCGATGGCGCGCGGCGCGTTGGTCTGGTCGCCAAGCCGAACCGCCGTCTCGCCCGAAAGCGATGCGATGTCGGTCGTCGCGGTCAGATCGAGCGGCGCGGCGCCGCCCGCCGCATCGGGCGCGAAATAGGCGCCGCCCAGATCGCGCTGGCCGCCGGCAAGCACGTCGGCAACCTGGAAATCATAGTCGCCGAACCGGGTCTCGGTGGTGATCGCGTGATGGGTCGAGCCGAACGCGCCGGAGATGGCGAGCGTGTCATCGAACAGATCGCCGACCTGCAGCAGGCTGGCGACCGTATCGGCGGCATTGAGCAGCATAGCCGCATAATCGTCCTCGGGGTCGGGGCCGATGGCGGCGTTCGAATAGTCCGCAGGCCCGCCCGTCGCCGTCGTCACCGCGCGGCTTGCAAACGCGTCGAACCGCGTTTCGGCGTCCATGGTCAGGCCCTGTTCGCCGGTGAACGCGCCGCCGCCGAGCGCCGTCGTCGCGCGGGTTTCGTCGATCGAGATGGCATGGGCCAGTCCGCGCGCCTCGGAATTGGTCGCCACCTCGGCGTCGAGCGCGATGTCCTTGATCACATGCGCTTCCATCGAGATGCCGTTGCCGGCGGTCAGCGCCGCATAGGTCGGCGTGATGCCCAGATCCGGGTGCGGAAACTCGAAAAGGTCGCCGCTGACGATGGCCTCGGCGCTCGTCTTGCGCACCGAGGCGGCGAGCGCGGCGTTGGAGACGAGCGTCGTCGCCGCCGCCGTATCGAGGTTCGAACGCGCCGTCAGCCTGACGGTCTCGTTGGTCGTCGCCGAAAGGGCGACGTCGCGCCCCGCCTCGGTCTGGCTGTCCTGCACGATCACGCCCGCATGGGTGTCGGTGGCGCCGAAGGCGATCGAGATCGTCTCGGCGTCCGGTTCGATGATGGTGCGCGTGGTCGCGTCGGCCGTCAGAGTCACGTCGCGGTCGGCGATCAGGTAGCTTTCGGCGACCTCGATCTTCGCGGAGGCGCGCAGATAGGAGGGCGCGTCCTCGATGTCGGCCGATGCGACATTGGCGCTGAAGGCGGCATCGAGATCGTTCACCTTGCCGCGGATCAGCCCGTCGATGAACGATATGCCCAGTTCGTCGGTGATCGCGTCGGCATAGTCGGTGACCGCGCCGTTGGGCACGATGTCGTTGGCCTTGAAGACGGTTGCGCTCAGGGTCACGTCGCGGCCCTTCAAGAGCGCGCCGGTCACCGAAATGCGTGCTTCGCCGACCGGGTTGAGCGCCAGCGCCGGATCGAGCGTGTCGTCGATGCGCGCATCGAGCAGAACCTCGCCGCCGACGAAGCCGTTGTCGGCGAAGGCCAGCAGCGCGGCGCCGTCCCCGACCTCGATGACCGGCGCTTCAAGATGTAGATCCCCGGAGGGGCCGGTCGACCCGGCCGTGAAATGGCTGGCGCCGGCGGCCACCTGGCGCGTCGACAGCACGATGTCCTCGCCGATGGTGATCCGCTCGAGCGCCTCGATGTGCAGCCGGGCGCCGTTCGAGAACATGTCCGTGGCGACGATCTCGACGATCTCGGGGTCGATGTAGATCGTGCCCGCCTCGCCGCCCGCCGACGCCGCCTGCAGTTCGCCCGACACGCGGACCAGTTCCTCGGCGCTGAACTCGACGAATCCGCCGTCGCCGTCACCCTGCGCCGAGACCGAGATGGTTGAGCCGGCATCCAGATAGGCCGCCTCGCCGCCGAACAGATAGGCGAACCCGCCATCGCCGCCGGCGATGCCTTCGGCGAGGATCCGCGCGCCGCCGTCGACGGTGATGTCGCCGCTCGAGGTGATTGTGACCGCGCCGCCGCCCTCGCCGCGCACCGCGTTCACCCGGCCGCCGGACATGGTGACGTTGCGGCCCGCCTCGATCTGGACATGCCCGGTGTTGACGGCCGCGCCCATGGCCGCGGCCCGGTCGCCGGCGGTCACTTCGCCGGAGATCGATATGTCACGGCCGGCGCGCAGGCGCACCCGCTCCGTCCCGGTGACCCGGCCGTCGACGACGATGTCGGCCTCGCCCTGCGGCGCGGTGCCGTCGACGAGCGCGCCGACATGGCCCTCGCGCGGCGCCCCGTCCGGGCCGAACAGCGTGTCGACGAAATCGCGGCTCGGCGTCGAGAGCCCGACCGTGCCGGCCTGCACCGAGCCGTTCGGACCGACCACGACGCCGTTGGGATTGGCGAAATAGAGGTCGCCGCCGACCGTGCCGCCCTGCACCGAGCGCACCGCGCCATTGAGAACGCTGCGCGGGCCGTCGACGATGTTGACCGTACCGGCGGCGCCGCCGGGCACGTGCAGATTGGCCGTGTGGCCGGCGCCGACCGAGAAGCTCGAGAATGTGTTGACGCCGTGGCCGGCGGTGACGGTCGACGTGCGGATGTCGGTGACCGAGCCCGACACGGTCACCGAGGTCGCCGTGCGTCCGTCGGCGGTGATCGACTGGCCGAGCGCGGAGCCGCCAAGCGCGACATGGCAGGCGGCGGCGAGCGCAAGCCCGGACACCGTCGCCCTGAGCCCGGAAAGGCGCTTGACGATCGGTGCCGGACGCCCGGCGCTATGTGCCCTTGCGGTCAGACCATCACTCCCTGCACGACGCGACGGGCGCCTGCGCCGTGCCGCCCCATCGTCACGATGCGCCCCGTTCTGATTAGGCCGCAGGGTCGCCCGGCGCATGCGACGTTTGTGCGAGGTGTTCCAGGCCCTTTCGCGCCAACGCATTGACTTGCAGGGAAAATAGACATTTCCTGCCGGGCCAGGATCCCACGGGGATGTCGGCTCGGCAGTCAGCGGTCGGAGCGGCATACGGCGCGATGGACCGACTTGAGGGCATACTCGACGCGATCTACGAGAGCGCGCTGGAAACCGGCGACTGGTCGGCGACGATCACGCGGATCGCCGACTTCTGCGGTGTCGAAAATGCCTCGCTCGTCGCCATCGATCCGCGCATCGATCTGGCGCTGGTGACATCGCCGCGCGCCGATCCGGACATCATCCGGCAGTACAACGAAACCTGGTGGCAGCATGATCCGACCGCGGCGGCCACGGCCGACGCGTCCCCGGGCACGGTCACCGATCTGGCGACGACCGGGCGGGAGCTGTTCTTTTCCAGCGATTTCTACGGTGAATACTGGTCGCGGTCGGGCCTGGGCGCCGAGCGGATCGCCAGCAACCTCTATGTCGATGACGGCGCGTTCAGTTCCGTGGTTCTGCAGGCCGGCGCGCGCAACGACGAGATCGGCGACGAGACGCGCGCCCGCTTCGACATCCTCCTCCCCCATCTCATTCGCGCCCTGCGCGCAAACCGGCGCCTGCACGCGCTGGAAATGGAGGCGACGGCGGTCAGGCTGGGCGGCCATGGCGGGTTCATCGCGGTCGACGGCGCCTGCCGCATTCACGGCATGGATGCCGTCGCCGAAAGGCTCGTCGGGCAGCAACGCGGCGTCGGCGTGCGGCGCGGGCAGGTCGTCTTCGATGACGTCGCGGTGCACCGGACCGTGGTGCATCGCGTTCACCGCTGCATGGCAGGACAGCTGGCCGGCGGCGGCGTTGCGCCGCTTCGCTTTGGCTGCCCGAAGGCGGACCGGGCCCTTTCGGTCGAGGTGCTTCCTTTGCGGGGCGGCCAGCATCCGCCCATGCCCGGCCTGGCCGATGGCAGCGGAACGCTCGTCCTGCTCGTCTTCCGCGACCCCGACGCCGAGGCCCGGCGCAAGATCGAGGCGCTCCGCCAGACGTTCGGCCTGACCAATGCGGAGGCTCAATTGGCGATCGAAGTCGCCAGGGGCGACGGGCGGGAGGCTGCCGCTGCCCGGTGCGGCATCACCGTCAACACCGCGCGCTCGCACCTGTCGCGCATCTTCGAGAAGACCGGCGTGTCGCGACAGGCCGAACTGGTCAACCTGATCGCCAGCGCGTCCGATCGGTTCTGAGCCGTCCGGCCCGCCCATGGCGTGAGGGCTCTGAATGCCTATATGCGGTGGCGAACGCGAAAGAGAGCCGATGACGATCCATTTCGACAATTCCTACGTGCGCCTGCCCGACCGGCTCTACACCCGTCAGGCACCGGCCCCCGTGCCCGAACCGGCGCTGGTGCGGCTCAACCGCGCGCTCGCCGGGGAACTGGGGCTCGATGCGGACTGGCTCGCCTCGCCCGAGGGCTTGGCCATGCTGGCCGGCAACGCCTTTCCCGAAAACGCCGCGCCGATCGCCATGGCCTATGCCGGGCACCAGTTCGGCAACTGGGTGCCGCAACTGGGCGACGGCCGCGCGCTGCTGATCGGCGAGGTGGTCGATGCGAACGGCATCCGGCGCGACATCCAACTCAAGGGCTCGGGCAAGACGCCGTTCTCGCGCATGGGCGACGGGCGCGCCGCGCTCGGACCGGTGTTGCGCGAATATGTCCTCTCGGAGGCGATGGCCGCGCTCGGCGTGCCGACCACGCGCGCCCTGGCTGCCGTGACCACCGGCGAATATGTGCTGCGCGAGGACCGGCTGCCCGGCGGCGTGCTGACCCGCGTTGCGTCAAGCCATATCCGCGTCGGCACCTTCCAGTATTTCTATGCCCGCCAGGACACCGAAGCGCTGA
The DNA here is from genome assembly GCF_004331955.1 of Roseitalea porphyridii. Classification (NCBI taxonomy): domain Bacteria; kingdom Pseudomonadati; phylum Pseudomonadota; class Alphaproteobacteria; order Hyphomicrobiales; family Ahrensiaceae; genus Roseitalea; species Roseitalea porphyridii. The sequence continues at coordinate 439,846 of NZ_CP036532.1, forward strand.
CCGCGCTCGCCGACCATGCCATCGACCGGCATGATACGGCCGCGCGCCAGGCCGATAATCCCTATGCGGCGCTGCTCGACGGCGTCATCGCCCGGCAGGCGAGGCTGATCGCCCGCTGGTTGGCGCTGGGCTTCATCCATGGCGTGATGAATACCGACAACATGACTCTGTCGGGCGAGACGATCGACTACGGTCCCTGCGCCTTCATGGACGGGTTCGATCCGGGCGCTGTCTACAGCTCCATCGACCAGTTCGGCCGCTACGCCTATGGCAACCAGCCGGCGATCGGGCATTGGAACCTCGCCAATCTCGCCCAGTCGCTGGTGCCGCTGCTCGACGACGATCCCGACAGGGCCGTCGAGATCGCCAAGGCGAGCCTTGAACGCTACGGCACCGTTTTCGCCGAGGCCTATGCGGCCGAGATGACCGCCAAGATCGGGCTCGAAACGCCGCGCGAGGGCGACATGGACCTCGTCGACGGCCTGCTCAAGCGGATGGCCGAAGCCGGCGCCGACTTCACCAACACGTTCCGCGCCCTGAGCGCGCTCGGACGCGAGACAGGTGAGGCCGACGAGCGCTTTCTCGCCGGATTTGAGGACCGCGGACCGGTGAGCGAATGGCTCGCCGCATGGCGGGCCCGGCTGGCGGACGAAAACCGATCCGATGACGCGCGCATCGCCGCCATGAAGGCGGTCAATCCTGCGATCATCCCGCGCAACCATCAGGTGGAGAAGGCGATCGCGGCCGCCTATGGCGGCGATATGAGCGTCTTCCAAGCGCTCGTCGACGCGCTCACCGATCCGTTCGCGGACCGGCCGACCGGCGATCCGCTGACGCTGCCACCCGCACCCGACGAGGTCGTGCACCAGACCTTCTGCGGCACTTGAACCTTCGCAAAAAAGCGGCAACTCTCCCGGTTCATCGGGAGGAGCGGCCATGGACGCAGCGATCACCGGCTGGGCGCATACGCGCTTCGGCAGGCTTGAGGATGAAACCGCCGAAACGCTGATCGGGCAGGTGGCCGAGGAGGCGCTCGGCCATGCCGGGCTCGATCCGGCCGAGGTCGATGCCGTCTTCGTCGGCACCTTCAACGAAGGCTTTTCGCCACAGGGCTTTCCGTCGACGCTCGCCTCGCTTCGGGTCGGCGAACTCAGGCACGCGCCTTCCGTCCGGCTCGAGAACGCCTGCGCGACCGGCAGCGCGGCGATCCATGCCGCGCTCGACGCGCTCGCGGCCCGGCGCATCCGCACCGCGCTCGTCATCGGCGTCGAGAAGATGACCGCCGTCTCCGGCGCCGAGGTCGGCGATATCCTGCTCAAGGCGTCCTATGTGCCCGAGGAGGCTGATATCGAGGGCGGGTTCGCCGGCATGTTCGGCCGCATCGCCGAACTCTACTTCCAGCGCTACGGCGACAGGCGCGATGCGCTCGCGCGGATCGCCGCCAAGAACCACGCCAACGGCGCCCAGAACCCGCTTGCCCACATCCAGAAGGATCTCGGCTACGAATTCTGTGCGACGGTCTCCGACAAGAACCCAATCGTCGCCGGTCCCCTGCGGCGGACCGATTGCTCGCTCGTTTCCGACGGCGCGGCGGCGCTCGTGATCACCGATCTCGACCATGCCTGGCATGCCCCGCGCGCGATCGGCTTTCGCGCCACCGCCCATGTCAGCGACTACATGCCGATCTCGCGGCGTGATGTGATCGCGTTCGAGGGGGCGCGCAAGGCCTGGGGCGAGGCGCTCGACCGGTCGCGGCTTTCGCTCGACGATCTCAGCTTCGTCGAGACGCACGACTGCTTCACCATCGCCGAACTGATCGAATACGAGGCGATGGGGCTGGCCGACCCCGGCGAGGGCGCCCGCGTGATCGAGGAAGGCGTGACCGAGATCGGCGGACGGCTGCCCGTCAATCCCTCGGGCGGGCTCAAGGCCAAGGGCCATCCGGTCGGCGCGACGGGCGTGTCGATGCACGTGATGGCCGCCCGGCAGCTTTGCGACGAGCCGGCCGGCGCCCCTGTGCCCGACGCGACGACGGCCGGCGTCTTCAACATGGGCGGCACGGCGGTCGCCAACTACGTCTCGATCATCGAGCGGTTGAGGTAGGCCAATGGCGTTCGATTTCCCCCGCCGCTCGAACCGGGTGATGAATCTGGGCCATTTCCTGACGCAGGCGGCCGGTCGGCGGGGCAGCCACCCGGCGATCGTCCGGGGCAATCAGGTGCGCTCCTACGCCGAAATGAACGCGCGTGCCGATGCGATCGCGCACGCGCTGACGAAGATGGGGGTGCGCAAGGGCGACAGGGTGCTGATGCATTCGGCCAACGAACTCGACTATCCCGAGGCGATGTACGCGGTCTGGAAGACGGGCGCGGTGATCGTGCCGACCAATTTTCGTCTCGGTCCCGAGGAGATCGCCCGGATGGGCGTCGCCGCCGGCGCGAACGCCTTCATAGGCAATGCCCGATTTGCCGACCATGTCGATGCCGTGCGCGCGGCGGGATTCGCCCGTGACCGCGAGATCGTCATCGGCGATAATTATGAAGGGCTGGTCGAAGGCCATGCGGCCGACGGGCCCTATCGTGAAGCCGAGGTCGATTATGACGATCCGGCCTGGTTCTTCTTCACCTCGGGCACGACGGGCAATCCGAAGATGGCCGTGCTGACCCACGGCCAGCTCGCCTTCGTCTTCAACAACCATGCCGCAGACCTGATGCCAGGCCTGAGCCACACCGACGCCTCGCTCGTCATCGCGCCGCTGTCGCACGGCGCCGGCCTGCACCTGTTCATCCAGGTCGCCCGCTGCGCCACGAACGTCCTGATGTCCGGCGACGGGTTCGACCCGGCCGAAGCCTGGGCTCTGATCGAGAAGCATCGGGTCAGCAACATGTTCACGGTGCCGACCATCGTCAAACGGCTCGTGGAACACGAGGCGGCCGGCCGCCACGACGGCTCGAGCCTGAAGCATGTCATCTATGCGGGCGCGCCCATGTACAGGGCGGACCAGAAGAAGGCTCTGGAGGTGCTCGGTCCGGTGCTGGTGCAGTATTTCGGCATGGGCGAGGTGACCGGCGCCATCGCCTGGCTGCCGGCCGACGAGCATTCGCTCGACGACGACAAGATGCGGGTGGGATCGTGCGGGTTCGCACGCATGGGCATGGAATTGGCGATCCTCGACGACGACGGCAAGGCGCTTCCGGCCGGGGCCACCGGCGTGATCGCAACGCGCGGGCCGGCGGTGTGCGCCGGCTATTACGACAATGACAGGGCCAACGAGGAGGCCTTCGTCAATGGCTGGTTCGTCACCGGCGATGTCGGCCACATGGATGCCGACGGCTATCTCTACATCACCGGGCGCAAGTCCGACATGTACATCTCGGGCGGCTCGAACATCTATCCGCGCGAGGTCGAGGAGAAGCTCCTCGAACATGAGGCGATCGCGGAGGTGGCGATCGTCGGCGTGCCCGATCCGGAATGGGGCGAGGTTGGCGCGGCGGCCGTCGTGGTCGAGGAGGGCGCCGCACTCGACGAGGCCGCCCTGCGCGCATGGATCGCCGGCAACGTGCCGCGCTACAAGCAACCGCGATACATCGCCTTCTGGGACGAACTGCCGAAATCGGGCTACGGCAAGGTCGAAAAGAAGACGGTCAGGGCGCGCCTGATCGAGACCGGCGCGGCGCCCGCGCTTCAGGCGGCGCAGTGAGCGGCGACGCCGTGGCCGAGCGCGCCGCCTTCCACATGGTCCATCCCGGTCCTGTGGCGGAGCGGCGCATCGAATGGGCCGGCGCCCGGCTGGTCCGGTTAAGCGAGAGGGTCGATGCAGATGGTGAGAGCCTGCTCGCCGCGATCGCAGCCCTGGCCGACCGGTTCGGCATCGCGGCGGGGACCGGGCGAATCGCGCAATGCACGCTGGCTGCCACGCGCTTCACGACCGGCGGCCCGGCCCGCGACGGCAAGGCCGCCAATTACACCTACATCCGCGAATTCGGCCCCGGTCGTCTGCCCTGGGGCACGTTCAGCTTCGGACGCACGCCGGGCGGCGCTCCGTTCGTCCATTGCCATGCCATGGTCGAGGCAGGCGAAATCACGGAACCGGCCGGCGGCCATCTGTTTCCGGCCGACTGTCCGGTCTCGGGGGCGTTCGACGTCGAACTGTTCGGGCTCGACGGGGTCGACCTTGTCCAGCAGCCCGACGCCGAGACGCTGCATTCGGTGTTCGAGATCGGCGCCCATCGCCCGGTTGCAGGCCCCGAGGCGCTGTTTGTTCGCGTCAGGCCGAACGAGGATCTGACCGAAGCCGTAGAAACCGCGTGTCGCGCCGCCGGCCTGACCGACGCCGAACTCGGCCCCAGCCTCGGCAGCCTGAATGCGCCGGACCTGATGTCCGAAGACGGCGCCGGGCACGCTTTGCCGAGCGTCGGCATGGAGGCGCTGTGCCTGTCGGGCTCGATCGTCGATGGCACGGCGCACCTGTCCGGAACGTTGGTCGACGAAGCGGGTACGCCCTTTCGCGGCGTGCTGGTGCGCGGTCACGCACCGGTCTGCGTGACCGCCGAGGTGCTGGTCATCGCCCGTTAGGGACATCGTCCGGGCGTGACCGGACCATTCAGCCCTGTGCGGCTTCGTAGAGCTTGGCCGAGCGGGCGCCGGACCGGCAGTAGGCAAGAACCGGTTTGGGCAGTTCGGCGAGCGCGGCCTTCATGTCGGCCACGTTCTCCGGTGTCAGGCCCACCTGGTTGGAAACCGGAATGTAGCGCGCCTGAAGGCCCGCATTGCGCGCGGCCTCGCCGATCGCGTCAAACTGCGGCTCGTCCGGCGCTTCGCCATCGGGCCGGTTGCAGATGATCGCGCCGAAGCCCGCCGCCGCCAGCGCGTCGATGTCCCCGGGCTGCAGTTGACCCATCACGGCGAAATCGTCCGTCACCGCCTTCCACTGGGTTTCATCTGGCTTTTCCGACATGTTCGTTCCCCGTCTTGTCGCGGCCAGCGCCATTCGCCGCCGTCTTGATCGCCCTGACTTAAGCGCTCGTGCCTCCGGTTTGAAGCGCTTTCAACCGTTCGTCGAAGCTGCAGGTCTCGCATTTGCGACCCGGTCGACCGTGGTGTCGGTCCGCGCCGTTTGCGATCTGTTTACCCTGCCGCCGGTTTCTGTGGTGGGTAAACCTTTCTTCGGGCTTGTAGCGATAGGCTCTGCGCTGATGGGATGCCCGGATGGAGGGCAGCGTGGACGCAAACGGCCAACTCTGCGACAATGGAACGGATCGCCTGATCCGCCGCATGCGCGTTGGCTACTGGACCGCGCTTCTGGTCATCGCGCTGATGGCGATGGTCACCTTCGTTCTCGTCGACAGCGCCATCTCGACGCAGCGCAATGTCAGCCGGCTGGTGCATCTGGCGGGCGACCAGCAGATGCTGTCGCAGCGGATCGTGCTTCTGACCAACACCGCCAAGATCGAGAACTCGCGCTACCGGCGCGCCTCCTCGCTCAGCCATCTGCGCGATGCGCTCGCCGCGTTCGAACAGAACTTCGCGACACTTCAGTCCAAGCTTGCACGCGACAAGGCGAGCGATTCCGTGCGCGCCATCATGACCGCGGTGCCGCACGACGTCACCTTCTTCACCCAGGACCTGATCGCCAAGACCAGGGCCTATCTCGCCGAGGCCGGCGCGAACCCTCAAAGCGACGTGCAGCCATTGCCGCAGCTGTCGGCGACCGCCGTGCTCGCCGGCTATGCCGCGCTCGCCGAGCAGGTCGCGGCCGAAGCCGAGGGCGGCATCGCCAACACGCTGCGCCTGCACCGGATCGTCTTCATGGCGATGATGATCGTTCTGGCGCTGGAGGCGATCCTGATCTTCCGGCCGATCCTCGGCGACGTCTCGCGCAAGACCCGCGAGCTCATCCGCGCCCGGAACGAGATGGCGCACATGGCCCGGCACGACCAGCTCACCGGTCTGCTCAACCGCAAGTCGATCGAGGACCATGTCCAGGACCTGATCAGCGGCGATCCGACGGAAAAGCCGTTCGCGCTGATGCATATCGACATCGACGACTTCAAGTCGATCAACGACACCTATGGCCACGCGGTCGGCGACACGTTCCTGATCGAGATCGCCCGGCGCGTGACCAACGGTCTGCGCGGCAAGGACGCCGTGGCCCGCTATGGCGGCGACGAGTTCGTGATCGTGCTCGACGGCGTCCGCAGCCGCCAGAACGCGCGCGCGGTCGCCGAACATGTGGCGTCGCTGCTCGGCAAGCCCTTCGATCTGGGCGACATCACCATCGACCCCAGGGCCTCCATTGGCATCGCGCTGTGTCCCGAGGACGCTGTCAGCTTCGACGATCTGATGTTCGCCTCCGACCTTGCGATGTATCATGCAAAGAGCGAGGGACGCGGCCGCGCCAGCGCCTTCGACCCGACGATGAAGACCGACTACGAGCGGCGCCTGCGGATGGGCGTCAAGCCGGTCGCCTCGCCGCCGCTCGCCCAGTCCGCCTGACGCACGCCGCCTGTTCATAAGCGGCGCCTGTGGTTCACCGCGATCTTCTGGCCGCCTATAATGGGTCATGCCCATCCGCCGACTCGATGAGACCATCGTCAACCGGATTGCCGCCGGCGAAGTCGTCGAGCGGCCCGCCTCGGTCGTCAAGGAACTGGTCGAGAACGCGCTCGACGCCGGCGCCCGTCGGGTCGAGATCGCCACCGCGGCCGGCGGCAAGGGACTGATCCGCGTCATCGACGACGGACACGGCATGGGCGCTGACGAACTGGCGCTGGCCGTCTCGCGGCACTGCACCTCCAAGCTCGACGGCGGCCTCGATGCGATCGCCACGCTCGGCTTCCGGGGCGAGGCCCTGCCGTCGATCGGCTCGGTCGCCCGGCTGCGCATCAGGACCAGGCGCCATGGCGCCGAGACGGGCGCCGAGATCACCGTCGAGGGCGGCCATGTCGAGGGGCCGCGCCCGGCGCCTGCCAACCGCGGCACGCTCGTCGAGGTGCGCGATCTGTTCCATGCCACGCCCGCGCGCCTGAAGTTCCTGAAGGGCGAAAGGGCCGAGAACAGCGCCGTCACCGAGACCGTGCGGCGCATCGCCCTGGCCTTCCCCGACGTGCATTTCGTGCTCAGCGGCCCCGATCGCGCCACGTGCGACTACCCGGCCTGCGGCCAAGGCGAGGGCGCGAGCCTCAGGCGAATCGCGCAGGTGCTCGACCAGAGCTTCGTCGACAACGCGGTCTCCGTCGCCGCGGACAAGGAGGGCGTCCGCCTTGCGGGGCTTGCCGGCCTGCCGTCCTGGCACCATGCGACGGCGAACCGCCAGTTCGCCTTCGTCAACGGCCGTCCGGTGCGCGACCGGCAGATCCTCGGGGCGCTGCGCGGCGCCTATACGGACATGCTCGAACGCGGTCGCCACCCGGCCGCAGTGCTGTTCATCGACATCGATCCGGCCGAGGTCGACGTGAACGTGCACCCGGCCAAGGCCGATGTCCGCTTCCGCGATCCGGGCCTCGTCCGGGCGCTGATCGTCGGCGGCGTCCGCCGCGCCCTGCTCGAAGGGGGCGTGCGCGCGTCGACCCGCGATGCGCAGAAGATGGCGGCCGCCTTCGCCGTGCCGGAGAACGGTCTGGCGGTCGGTGGCGGACAGGCCATGCCGAATGGCTGGCAGGCCCCGCTCGCATCGCCGGGTTCGGCGAACGGCGCGGCCGCCGGGTTCGCCGAGACCGGGCAGGCGGGATTCACGGTGATGCCGCAGGCCCGGCCTGGCGATGCCGGGGACGCATCGGAGAGCGACGACTTCCCGCTCGGCGCGGCGCGGGCGCAGGTGCACGGCACCTACATCCTCGCCCAGACCGGCGACAGCGTCGTCCTCGTCGATCAGCACGCCGCGCATGAGCGGCTCGTCTTCGAAGCGCTCAAACGCGCCATGGCCGACCGGCCGCTCCCCGCGCAGATGCTGCTCGTCCCCGAGATCGTCGATCTCGATCCCGAACGCGCCGAGGCGCTCTGCGCGGCGGCCGTGACCCTTGCGCGCTTCGGCCTCGAGATCGAACCGTTCGGTCCCGGCGCGGTCGCGGTGCGGGCGACGCCCGCCATGCTCGGCGAGACCGATGCGGCCGGCCTGATCCGCGAACTTGCCGAAACGCTCGATCCCGAACTCGGTGAGGCCGAACCCGAGCGCCTGCGCGCGCGGCTGGAGGCGATCGCCTCGACCATGGCGTGCCACGGCTCGGTGCGCGCCGGCCGGGCCATGCGGCCGGCCGAGATGAACGCGCTGCTGCGCCAGATGGAACGGACGCCCGGCTCGGGCACCTGCAACCACGGCCGGCCGACCTTCATCGAACTGAAGCTGAACGACATCGAACGTCTGTTCGGGCGGCGATAGGTTACGGGAACCGCCGGCGCCGGTCGCCGGTTTTGCTTGACGGGCGGGGCCAAATGTGGCCTTTCGCTGCCATCCGGAGTCCATCATGAACATTCATGACATCCCGAGCGCCAACGAGGCGCGCATCCGCTTTCTGGACGCCGACTTCCGCGTCGTCACACCGGGCACGTTCGTGCGCTGCGCCATCACCGGCAAGCCGATCCCGATCGACGAGCTGAAATACTGGAGCGTGGCGCGGCAGGAGGCCTATGTCGACGTGCACGCCTCGCTGGAAGCCGAGCGCCAGGCCGGCGCCCTGCCGTCGAAGCCTAGCTGACCACCGTTACCCGCCGATGCGCCTTTGATGATAGCGCCGCTCGGTCGCGGCGATGATGTGTTCGGCGTCGGCCCTGGTCTCGAAGACGAGAGACACCGGCAGCACGTGGGTGCGTTGGCGCAGCGTCGCCAGCGGGCCTTCATTGTGCGACAGGCGGACGAAGTCCTTCTCGGTCGTCACCAGTTCCAGCCCCTCGGCCTCCGCCTTGCCGACGAGGGCGCGCGCATCGGCCTCGGTGAACATGTGATGGTCGCCGAACGAGCGCGTCGCAGCCAGCATGCATCCATAATGGTGCAGCGTCTCGTAGAACTTGCCCGGATCGCCGATGCCGCAATAGGCCAGCACCTGGCGGCCGGAAATAGCGCGCACGTTCGCCGGCTGAAGGTGTGCCTGCATGACCGGTTTGCCGGCGCGGGCGGCGGCGCGCACGACCTGGTCGCCCGCCTCGCCCGTACCGATCCGCAGGACCGCATCGGCGAGCCGCATCTGGTCGCGCAGCGGCGCGCGCAGCGGGCCGGCCGGGATCACCCTGCCATTGCCGATGCCGCGCCGCGCATCGAGCGTGATCAGCGCATGGTCCGTCCGCAGCGACCGGCTCTGGAAGCCGTCATCCATGATGATGAAGTCGCACCCCGCGTCGATCAGCATCTGCGCGTTTCGTGCCCGGTTGGCGCCGATCACCGTGGGTGCGGCGCGCGCCAGCAGCAGCGCCTCGTCGCCGACCGACCGTGCCGTATCGGTTTCCGGATCGACGCGGTGCGGGCGGATGTGGCCGCCGCCATAGCCGCGCGAGACGATGCCGGGCCGGTAGCGGTGCCGTTCGGCCGCCCGCGCAAGCGCGATCGCCGTGGGCGTCTTGCCGGTCCCGCCGACCGTCAGATTGCCGATGCACAGAACCGGGGCGTCGACCGCGGGCGGATCGGCACGATCCATGCGCCGCCGGGCGATGCCGCCGTAAACGAGCGACGCCGGCCACAGAAGGCGTGCCTGCAGACCCGGCGGCCGGTACCAGAAGGGCGGCGCCTCGCTACCAGCCAATGAGCCCGCCCTGGCTCGCGCGTGCCGCGTCATCGCCGCCGTCAAGCGCCGCTTCGCCGGGCGCGAGCCGCGCCTTGACGACCAGCGGCTGGACGTAGGGGCTGAGCGTCTGCCAGGTCCGGTCGAGCGCACCGCTCATGTCGGCGATCACGCCGCGGCCGGCCTCGGCCATCGCGTCGCACAGCGCCGCGTTGCCCAGCAGGAAATTGACCGCCTTGGCCAGCATCATCTCGTCGTCGACGACCCGCGCCGCGCGCGCTTCGCAGAACCGTCCGTAGATCTCTTCGAAATTGGCCAGGTTCGGCCCGGTCAGCACGGCGCAGCCGAGCATCGCCGGCTCCAGCGGGTTCTGTCCGCCCTCGGCGGTCAGGGAGCGTCCGACGAAGGCGATCTTGCCCATCCGGAGGTAAAGGCCCATCTCGCCGATCGTGTCGCCGAGGAAGATGTCCGATGCCGCCGCCGGCATCTTGTCGACGGTCCGCCGCGCCACCGAAAGGCCCATGCCGCCCATCGCCGCCGCCAGTTCCTCCGCCCGCGTGGGATGGCGCGGCACGATCACCGTCAGAAGGCCCGGCCAGCGCTTCTTGAGCATCTTGTGCACGCGCGCCGCGACCATCTCTTCGCCCTCATGGGTCGACACGGCCAGCCAGACCGGGCGGCCGTCGAGCCGCGCCTGCATCTGCGCGTAGGTGCCCGGATCGACCGATGGCACCGGGACGTCCGCCTTCAGGTTGCCCGACACCGTCACCGGGCGTGCGCCGAGCGCGCGGAAGCGCTCGCCGTCCTTCTCGGTCTGCGCGGCGACGTGCGACAGGTTTTCGAACAGCGACTCTGCCAGCGCCAACCGGTTCTGCCAGCGCTTGAACGACCGGTCGGACATGCGGCCGTTGATCAGCACCTGCGGGATACGACGCGCACCGAGTTCGAGGATCGTCATCGGCCAGATCTCGGACTCGGCGAAGACCGCCAGATCGGGCTGCCAGTAGTTCAGGAAGCGGCTCACCGCCGGCTTGAGGTCGAGCGGCACATACTGGTGCAGCACGTCGTCGCCGAACCGGTCGCGGGCCAGCGCCGCCGACGTCACCGTACCGGTCGTCAGGACGACCGGAATGTCGTGCGCGCGCAGGCGCCCGATCAGGCCCGAAACGGCGCCGGTCTCGCCGACCGAGACCGCGTGCACCCAGACCAGTGGACCCAGCGGCCGCGTCGCCGACGGCTTTCCGTAGCGCTCTCCGCGCCGGTCATGCTGTTCCTTGCCGCGTGTCGCGCGCATTCCGACATAGATGCCCATGAAAGGGTATGCCGCCATGCCGGCCCAGCGATAGGTCTGAAGCGCCAGACGCGCCCAGCGTTCGCTCATTGCGTATTGTCCAAGCTCGCCCGTTTGTCGTCGTGTGCGCCCCGGCTCGTCTTGTACTGCGCCCGGGGCCGGCGGACCAGTGCAAAGGACGGGTCATGCCGCGCAAAGACGGCGAATTTCCGGTCGGCCATGCCGACCGTGCTCCGATCCGCCATCGGGATCATTGCTGGTCGGGTTCGAGCAGGCGGTGCAGATGGACCACGAAATAGCGCATGTGCGCGTTGTCGACGGTCATCTGCGCCTTCGCCTTCCAGGCCGCGACGGCGCTGGCATAGTCCGGATAGATGCCGACGATGTCGAGCGCCTCCAGGTCGCGGAAGCGCAGGCCGTCGGGCGACTCCAGTTCGCCGCCGAAGACCAGATGCAGCAACTGCTTGTCGCGAGGTTCGTCAGACATGAAGTTCAGCCTTGAAGTGAGGTGAGGGCCTGTTGCCGGCCTGATTATCGGAACGATAGTCCGGCGACAACTCCGACCATCGGCTGCTGCAGGCCCCGGTGGCACGCGATCAGCGTTCCCTTCAGCGGGTCCGTGCCGTTCATGACCACCGGCTGGCCGGCCCCGTCGGTGAACAGCGCTCCGGCCTCGGTCAGGATCAGCGCCGCGGCGGCGATGTCCCAGTCGGCGGCATAGGGCTTGACGAAGGTCGCGTCCATCGCGCCGCGCGCCACCATGGCGAGCCTGTAGGCCAGCGAGGGCACGTGCGGGTGCCGGCGCGCCGCCACCGTTCCGGACGCCTTCAGGCGGTCGACCAGCGCGCGGGGCCCGCCAATCAGCGGTTCGTCCCGCAGCGGACCGGTGCCGATGCGCTCGCCGTCGATGTAGGCGCCGCCTCCGAGCGTCGCCGTGATCGTCTCGCCAACGGCGGGGCACTCGAGAATGCCCGCCACCGGCCGGCCGTTCTCGACAAGGCCGATCGACACGCACCACACTTCGTGGCCCTCGATGAAGGCGCGGGTGCCGTCGAGCGGGTCGACGATGAATGTACGCGGTGCGTTGCGCCGGTGCGTGATGTCGGTGTCGGCGGTTTCCTCGGACAGCCAGCCATAGGTTGGCCGCGCCGCCAGCAGTCCCTGTCTGAGCAGGTCGTCGACGGCATAGTCGACCTTGGTGACCGGCGATTCGCCGTCCTTGAGTCGCACATCGAGATTGTCGCCGCCGAAATGGGCCAGAGCCATGGCGCCGGCCTGGCGCGCGAGGCCGGCCATCAGGTCGAGTTCCTCGTCGAGTCCCGGCAGGTCGGTCGTGTCGGCGTGCGAACCGTCCATGCGGCCTCAGGTCCCGGCGAGCGTCATCGGCTCGGTCATCAGCGTCGGTGCGGCGGTGGGGAAGGTGCGGTCGAGATCGTTCGCCGGCTGCATGGCCATGAACATGTCGGCCAGATTGCCCGCGATCGTCACTTCCGACACCGGGAAGGCGAGTTCGCCGTTCTCGATCCAGAAGCCGGAGGCGCCGCGGCTGTATTCGCCGGTAACGAGATTGACGCCCTGTCCGAACACTTCGGTGACGTAGAAGCCGGTTCCGACAGCGTCGAGCATCTGTTCGGGCGAGACGTCGCCAGGCTCGATGGAAAGGTTTGTCGAGCCCGCATTGACGACCGTGCCGCCGCGCACGCCGCGCCCGTTCGTCTCAAGCTCCAGTTCGCGGCCGATCGCGGTCGACAGGAACCAGTGGTTCAGGACGCCCTGGTCGACCATCGTCAGTGGCGCGGCGACCACGCCTTCGCCGTCGAACAGGCGCGAACCGGCGCCGCGCGGACGCAGCGGATCGTCGATCACGGTGATCGCGGCATTGGCGATCTGCTGGCCCATCTTGCCGCCAAGGAAGGTCGACCGGCGCGCCACCGAGCCGCCATTGATGGCGCCCGACAGATGCCCGAGGATCGACCGGGCCACCCGCGGATCGAACACCGCCTTGATCCGGCCGGTCGGCATCTTGCGCGGATTGATCCGGCGCGCGGTCCGTTCGCCGGCCTTGCGGCCGATGTCGGCGGGATCGTCGAGATCGGCGAAATGGGTCCGGCTGGAGAATTCGTAGTCGCGTTCCATCGCCGTGCCTTCGCCGGCGATCACGGCCACCGAGCGGCCGAACCGGGAACGCCGGTAGGCACCCGAAAAGCCGTCCGTCGTGACCAGCACGAACCCCGCTTCGCCGGCCGAGGCCGAGCCGCCTGACGAATTGGTGATGCCGTCCACCGCCAGCGCCGCCGCTTCGGCCGCCAGCGCGTCCTCGGTCAGGCGCTCGGCGGAGACCTCGGTTGCATCGTAGAGGTCCAGATCGGGCAAGTCGCGCGCCAGCCGGTCCTGATCGGGCAGGCCGTTATAGGGATCGTCCGGCGAGACCTTCGCCATCGCCACGGCCCGCTCGGCCAGTTGCGCCGGATCGCTCGTCGCCGCGGCCGACACGCTGGCCACCTTGCGGCCGACGAACACCCTCAGGGACATGTCGTCGCTCTCGGACGCATCGGTGCCCTCGACCTTGCCGTTGCGCACGCTGACCGCGCGCGAACGCGACCGCACCGACACGGCGTCGGCGGCATCGGCGCCGGCCCGCCTTGCCGCCTCGACCAGGCGGGAGGCGCGGTCGAGCAGGGTTTGGCTGTGATCGTCCATTGCGGTCTTTCCGGGAAAGAGGCGACACGGACGCGCCGCGCCCGGGGTCACATTGTTTTCATTCGGCTGCGCTTCATCTATTGCTGGTTGCGACGTTCATCAAGGCCGCCTGCGGCGTGCCCGCAAACGATCGGGGAGACCGGCATGGCCGGCGCTGAAGCACCCGGGTTCTACAGCGAAGCGATCCTGCTGCTCGGCGGGGCGGTGGTGGCCGCGCCGCTCTTCAAGCGGCTCGGGCTCGGCACGGTGCTTGGCTACCTGGCGGCCGGCACGGTGATCGGACCGATCCTGGGCCTGTTCAGTGACGCCGAGTCGATCCTGCAGGTCGCCGAACTGGGCGTTGTGATGCTCCTGTTCGTCATCGGGCTCGAACTCAAACCGCAACGATTATGGTCGATGCGGCGCGTCATCTTCGGTCTGGGCGCCGCGCAGGTCGGCATCACCGGGCTCGTTCTGGCCGGTCTGGGGCTTGTGCTCGGTGGCTTGAGCCCGTCGGCGGCGCTCGTCGTCGGCTTCGGCCTCGCCTTGTCCTCGACGGCTTTCGCGCTGCAGATTCTGGAGGAACGCGGCGAGATGAGCCGCGCGCACGGGCAGAAATCATTCGCCATCCTGCTGTTCCAGGACATGGCGATCGTGCCGCTGCTGGCGATCATTCCGCTGCTCGCGCCGGGCGGTGCGGATGCCGCCGAGATGAGCGCCACCGGTTTCGCCCTCGCCATCGGCGCGGTCGCGGTGCTGATCGCCTCGGGCCGCTACCTGCTCAACCCCCTGTTCCGCGTCATCGGCAACACCGGCGCACGCGAGGCGATGATCGCAACGGCGCTGTTCGTGGTGATGGCGTCGGCCATGCTCATGCAGGTGGTCGGCCTGTCGATGGCGCTGGGCGCGTTCATCGCAGGCGTGATGCTGGCCGAATCCTCCTACCGGCACGAACTGGAAGCGGACATCGAACCGTTCCGCGGCCTTCTGCTGGGCCTCTTCTTCATGGCGATCGGCATGAGCCTCGATCTCGCCGTGCTGGCCGGCAACTGGCTGGTCATCGTGCTCGCCGTACCGCTTCTGATGATCGTCAAGGCGGCGATCATCTACGGGCTCGGCCGCGCCTTCGGCTCGCCGCCGGACGTTGCGGTGCGCACCGCGCTGGTGCTGCCCCAGGGCGGCGAATTCGGCTTCGTGATGTTCTCGTCGGCCGTGGCGCTCGGCATCTTCGACGGCCAGACCGCGTCCATCCTGATCGCCATCGTCACGCTGTCGATGGCGCTGACGCCGATCTCGGTGGCGCTGGCGCCGTTCCTGATCGGTGAGGAGAAGCCCGAGGAGATGGAGGAGGATTTCGACGGCGCGGACCGCGGCGCCGACGTCCTGATGATCGGCTTTTCCCGCTTCGGCCAGATCGCCTCGCAGATTCTTCTGTCGGGCGGCTCGGACGTGACCATCATCGATCATTCGGCGGACCGCGTCCGCGCGGCGCAGAGGTTCGGTTTCCGCATCTATTTCGGCGACGGCACCCGCAAGGAGGTGCTGGAGGCCGCCGGCATCAGAAGCGCCAAGATCGTCGCCGTCACCACCCAGAAAAAGGAAATCACCGACCGGATCGTCGAACTGGTGCAGCGCGAATATCCCGAGGCCCGCCTTTTCGTGCGGTCCTACGACCGGGCCCACACGCTCGAACTGCGGGCGGCCAACATCGAGTATGAACTGCGCGAGACGTTCGAATCCGGGCTCGTCTTTGGCGCCCGGACGCTGCAGGCCCTGGGCGTTTCCGAGGATCTGGCCACGCAGATTCGCGACGATGTCCGCAAGCGCGACGAGGAACGCCTGCGCATCCAGGCCGTCGACGGCATTTACGCGGGTGGCCACATGCTGCACACCCAGCCCGTCTCGCCCGAGCCGCTGACCAAGCCCACGCGCGAGGCCAAGATCATCAACACCGAGCGGACCGACGCGTCCGCCGAACAGGAGCCTGCCGAGAACCGATGACCCACTCCCTGATGCCCTTCCACCTCGCCTTCCCCGTGCGGGACCTCGAGCAGACGCGCACCTTCTACCGCGACGTGCTCGGCTGCACCGAGGGCCGCTCGTCCGATCACTGGGTCGATTTCTCCCTGTTCGGGCACCAGATCGTCGCCCATGTGCGCGACACGCCGGCCGGCGAGACCAGGACCCATGTCGACACGATCGACGTGCCGGTGCCGCACTTCGGCGTCGTGCTGCCGATGGATGAGTGGAAGACGCTGGCCGAGCGACTGGAAGCGCGCGACGACATCGACTGGATCGAACGGCCGCTGACGCGCTTTGCCGGCGAGGTCGGTGAACAGGCGACCCTGTTCATCCGCGATCCTTCCGGCAACGCGCTCGAGTTCAAGGGTTTTGCGTCGATGGACCAGCTCTTCGCCGCATGAGCCAGCCGGCCGCCGCGCAGGCGAAATTCCTGACCGGCCCGACCATGGGCCATGTGATCGTGATGACCGCCACCGGCTCGATCGGGCTGGTGGCGATCTTCATGGTCGATGCGCTCAACCTGTTCTACATCTCGCTGCTCGGCCAGCAGGAGCTGGCCGCCGCGATCGGCTATGCCGGCACGCTGATGTTCTTTGCGGTCTCGATCGCCATCGGCATGACGATTGCCACCGGCGCGATCGTCGCCCGGGCGCTCGGCGCCGGCGACCGGGAGCGTGCCGCGCGCAACGGCGGCGCTGCGCTGGTCTTCATCGGCTTGGCGATGACGCTTATCGCGGCGCTGATCTGGCCCAACCTGCACGTTCTGACCGGGCTTCTGGGCGCGCGGGGCGAAACGCGCGAGATCGCCGTGCATTTCCTGCAGATCGTCGTGCCGTCGATGCCGGCGGTGGCGATCGGCATGGGCGCGTCGGGCATTTTGCGCGCGGTCGGCGACGCCCGCCGCGCCATGTACGTGACCCTGATCGGCGGTGCGGTCTCCGCCATTCTCGACCCGATGCTGATCTTCGGCTTCGATCTGGGGGTCACGGGCGCGGCGATCGCCACCAACATCTCGCGCCTTGCGATCCTCGGCATCGGCCTGCACGGCGCGATCGTCGTGCACGATCTGGTGCGGCTGCCCGATCCGCGCGCGCTTTTCTCCGTCGCGCGACCGTTCTTCGTCATCGCCGGGCCGGCGGTGATGACCCAGCTCGCCACGCCCGTCGGCAACGCCTACGTGACCGCGCAGATCGCGCGGTTCGGCGACGACGCGGTGGCCGGTTGGGCCGTGATCGGCCGGCTCATTCCGGTCGCCTTCGGGGCGATCTTCGCGCTGTCGGGGGCCGTCGGGCCGATCCTTGCGCAGAACCTCGGCGGCCGTCGCTACGACCGGCTGCGCTCGGCCATGCGCGACGCGCTGGTCTTCACCATCGTCTACGTGCTGGTGGTCTGCGCGATCCTGGCCGCCTTCGCCGGTCCGATCGCCGATCTGTTCGGCGCGACGGGCCACGCGCGCGAACTGATCGTCTTCTTCTGCGTGTTCGCGGCGATCAGCTTCCTGTTCAATGGCGGGCTTTTCGTCGCCAACGCCGCCTTCAACAATCTGGGTTATGCGTTCTATTCGACCGTCTTCAACTGGGGCCGGTCGACGCTCGGCGTCATCCCGTTCGTCTGGGTCGGCGCGCAGCTCTACGGCGCGATCGGCGTCATCGCCGGCTGGGCGCTGGGCGCGGTCGTGTTCGGCATCGCGGCGGTGATCGTCTGCTTCCGGGTAATCGCAACGATCGAACATCGCGACGACGCCGAACCGCCGGTCGGACCGGTGCCACCGACCGCGCAGTCCCCCTTCACCAGCGCCAAGGGCGCAACGCTCGGTTAGGCGCTCACTTGCCGCGGCGCACCGCGACCGGGTCCATCTCCCAGGCGGCGATGGCCGCTTCCATCTTGCGGCGGAACTCGTCGCGCACCGTCGCGGTCGCGTCGAGGATCTGCTGCGCCTTCAGGAAGTCGAGCACGCGGAAACGCGACACCGGCGGCCGCACGAAGACATCGGGCGGCTCGACCATCAGCTTGAGCTGGATCATCGACTGGTTCATCAGCTGGGCGACGCCGAACAGGCTTTCCATGGTGGTCGGCGACTTGGACGGGTCGCCCTCGGGCGCGCCGACCACGTCGACGCCGACGACGATGTCGGCCTTGCCCATCAGATGGTCGTAGGGAACCGGATTGAAGATGCCGCCGTCGACATAGAACCGGCCGTCGCGCTTGACCGGCTTGAACACGGCCGGGATCGCCGCCGAGGCCGCGATGGCCGCGTGAAGATCGCCGCCGTCGAACACGGTCTGCCGATGGCCGTAATAGTCCGTCGCGACGATCTGCATCGGAATGCCCAGTTCCTCGAACGTCTCGGGAATGTCCGGCGGCAGGAACGTCTTGACGATTCGCTCGATGTTGAACTGGCCGAAACGGAACCCGCCATCGACCAGTTCGCTCAACCGCGAGGGCCGGGTCTGCCAGAACTTGGCCATCACCTCGGCCCGGTTGCCGGCAAGCTTGAGCGTGTACTCGCGAATCTCGCGGCCCGTCATGCCGGCGGCGACGCCCGCACCCATGATGGCGCCGATCGAGGCGCCGCAGATGGCCACCGGCCGGATGCCCATCTCGTCGAGCATCTCGATGATGTGGATGTGCGCGTAGCCGCGCGCGCCGCCGCCGCCGAAGGCGATCGCGACCGTCGGCCGCGAAACCGTGTTTGCGATGGCCGGTGCCGGAGGCGGGTCGGTCAGAACGGTCATTGTCACTCCCGGGCGGCAATGAAATGCAGGGCCGTGTCGCCGGCCGCGCGACGCTCGATCACTGCAAAGCCCTCGGGCAGGTCGAGCCGTGCATCTGCGTCCTCTTCTAGCACGACCAGTGCCTCGTTGCGCAACCAGCCGCCTTGCCGCAGGGCAGCGAGCGCCTTCTCGCCCAGTCCGCGTCCATAGGGCGGATCGGCGAACGCCAGATCGAACGGCGTCATCGTGCCGATCGGTCCGAGCCGCGTGGCGTCGCGCTTGAACACCTTGGCAACGCCGTTGAGCGCCAGGTCCTCCATGGTCCTGCGGATCAGGGCCCGGCCCTGCACCGAGGGCTCGACGAACAGCGCCGCCGACGCGCCGCGCGACAGCGCCTCGAAACCCAGCGCGCCGGTGCCGGCGAACAGATCGATCACGCGCGCGCCCTCGAGCCGGTCCGGCCAGTTGTGGGCGATCATGTTGAACAGCGTTTCGCGCATCCGGTCGGTCGTCGGCCGGATGGACCGGTCGCCGGGCCTGGGCGCCGAGATCGCGCGGCCGCGCAGCCGCCCGCCGACGATCCGCATCGGTCAGCCGCGCCGCGGCTTCTTGGGCCCGCCGGGCTTGCCACCCGGCGCCGGCTTGCCGCGGCCGCCGACGGCCGGCTTTTCGCTCCGCTGGCGCTTGCCGCCTTCGGGGCGCGCGCCCGGCGCCATCCATACGTTGGAGGCGCGGTTGGCCCGGCCATGCGGCTTGCCGCTTTCCTCGGCCTTGTCCTGCCGGGGCGGCTTGGTCGACCAGCGTTCGCGCACCCGCTCGCGGCGCTCGCCCGGTTTCTCGAACCGCTTGGGCTTGCCGCCCCTGTCGTCCTCGCCACCGGCGCGGCGGGTTCCCGAAACCCAGTCGCCGGACTTCTCCACCGAGACCGACGGAGCGTCGTCGCCGGCCTTGACCGGCCGGTTCGGAAACGATCGCAGCACCGGCGCTTCGAAGTCCGCGCCCGATTCCTCGATCATCCGCGCGCCGAGCTGGTCGCGCAGCGTCTTGCCGCGCACCTCCAGAACGGCGCCGGGCTCGAGCGAACCGAGCTGAAACGGACCGTAGGAGACGCGGATCAGCCGGTTGACCTCCAGGCCAAGCGCGCCGAGCACGTTCTTGACCTCGCGGTTCTTGCCCTCGCGCAGACCGATCTCGATCCACACGTTCGAACCCTGCTCGCGTTCGAGCGTCGCCTCGATGGCGCCGTAGAAGACGCCGTCGACCGCCATGCCGTCCTTGAGTTCGTCGAGCCGCTTCTGGGTGATGCGGCCATGGGCACGCACGCGGTAACGGCGCAGCCAGCCGGTCTGCGGCAGTTCGAGCATGCGCGCCAGCCCGCCATCGTTGGTCAGCAGCAGCAGCCCCTCGGTGTTGATGTCGAGCCGGCCCACGCTGATCACGCGCGGCAGGTCGGCGGGCAGCCGGTCGAACACGGTCGGGCGGCCCTGCGGATCGCGGTTGGACGTCACCAGCCCCGGCGGTTTGTGATAGAGCCAGAGCCGGGTCCGCTCGACCGCCGGGATCGGCTTGCCGTCGAGCTCGATGCGGTCGGTCGGCGTCACGTTGACCGCCGGCGAAGAAAGCACCTTGCCATTGACGGCGACGCGGCCGGCGGCGATCAGCCCCTCGGCCTCGCGGCGCGAGGCGACGCCGGCGCGGGCCAGCCGTTTGGCGATCCGCTCTTCGGTCTGCGGGGCCGTCTCGGTCGGCGTCGCTCCGCCGGCGTCCGGCCTGGCATCGTCCCTTCTGCGTGGCGCGCCCTTGCCGCTCCCGCTCGCGTCCTTGCGGGGCGGGCCCTTGCCGCGCGCCGGCACCGTGCTCTTCGGAGCGCTCTTGTAGCCGCGACTGCCGCGCGGCGCCCGATCGTCGGACGCCGGACGGCTTCCGCCACCGCCGGGCCGGCCCTTGAAGCCGCGGCTGCGCAGCGGCTTGCCGCCGGCCTTCGGCTTTCCGCCGCTCCTTGTGTCGTCGTCGCTCATATGGTGTTTGCCTTTCGGCGCGTGACTATCAGGTCGCGCCGTTCCGCGCGAGGGAAACTTGCCGATGACGCCCCCCGGCCAGCAGAGCTTCATGCAGATCGCGCTCGACGAGGCGCGCGCCGCCGCCGAACGCGGCGAGGTGCCGGTCGGCGCGGTCATCGTCCGCGACGGCGCCGTCATAGCCCGGGCCGGCAACCGGCCGCGCGAGGCCCACGATCCGAGCGCGCATGCCGAGATGCTCGCCATCCGTCAGGCGTGCGCGGCGCTACGCAGCGAGCGTCTGCCGGGCTGCGACCTCTACGTCACGCTCGAACCATGCACCATGTGCGCGGCCGCGATCTCCTTTGCGCGCATCCGGCGGCTCTATTTCGGGGCGGTCGACGAGAAGGGGGGCGCGGTCGTCTCCGGCGTCCGCTTCTTCGATCAGCCGGGCTGTCATCATGCGCCGGACGTCTATCCGGGCATCGGCGAGGCCGAGGCCGCCACGCTGCTGAGGGATTTCTTCCGGACGAGGCGGTGACCCCGGCCGTCAGCTCAGAACGGCAGCCAGCGACGCCACGCCGGCCGGTCTCCGCTCGCCCGCTTGGCCGCGCGTTCCTTGTCGCGTTCGGACAGGCCGCGGTCGCCGTAGGGCGCCGAGGCGGCCGGAATGCGGTACTCGGTCGGCGGGTCGGTCAGGTAGACGCGCTGGCCGGCGGTTCCGGCCGTGCGGGACGGGCCCTCGCCGGCACCGACCGCGTCGGCATTGTCGCGGCCGACGATGAAGTTCGGATCGCGGCGGCCTTCATCGGCTTCCCGGCGCACGCGTGCGCGCATCTCCTCGGGGCTCTCGGGCCACAGATCGCCCGAAGCGGTGACGATGTTCTCCTGCGGCGGGGGCAGCGTGGTCGTATCGGTCGGCTCGACCAGCCCGGGCCGCGGCGTGTAGTTGATCGGCGGCGGCGGGCTGCGGTCGCGCAGCGAGATCGCGTTGCCCAGATCGTCCATGAGCTGGTCCGAGGCGGTCACGCCGGTTCCGTAGGTCGGCCCGAAGCAGCCCGTGACGGCAAGGCCGCCGGCGCAAACGAGCGCGAGCGTGACGGTGGGTCGTAGGGCGGTGCGGTTCATGGCGGACCTTGGATCTTGTCGGGGCCGGGTCGGCGCGCCGGCCCGGACCTGCTGCACGGAAAATCCGGCAATTTCGTGAAGGCGCCCTAGCACATCCTGCCGCCGGGCGTAAATCGGCTCGATCATGGTTGGTTAACCATGACCGAACACCGTTCAGATGCGGCCGAGCGCCCGCAGTTCCTTCAGCGCGGCGGCATCGCGCCCGGAAACGTCCGGGAACTCCGGATCGGCGCCGACATCGCGGGTGACCCGCCACGAGCGCGCGCACTTTCGGCCCTCCGCCTTGCGCGGCACGACGGCGACGCCGGCGACGTCGTCCAGCGTGTAGGCTCCGTCCGGCGCGGGCTCGGCGCTGATCGCGATATCCGAGGTGATCGAGACCTCGGCCATGTCGACGCCGTCGATCGCCGCGCGCAGCGCATCGTCTGTCACGTGGACGACCGGCGCGGCCTCCAGCGAGGCGCCGATGCGCTTGTCGCGCCGCTCGATCTCCAGCGCGCCGGTCACGACCCGGCGTACCTTGCGGACCTTCTTCCACTTCTCGGCCAGCGCATCGTCGCGCCAGTGATCGGGGCATTTGCGGAACTGTTCCAGATGCACCGACTCCGCATCCGGATAGCGCGACAGCCACGCCTCCTCCATGGTGAAGGGCAGCATCGGCGCCAGCCAGGTCACCAGCCGGTTGAACAGATGATGGACCACGTGCAGTGCCGCCTTGCGCCGCATGGAGGATGGCGGATCGCAGTAGAGCGCGTCCTTGCGTACGTCGAAATAGAACGCCGAAAGCTCCAGCACCATGAAGTCGAGCAGGGCGCGGGTGATGCGCTTGAAGTCGAACGCGTCGTAGCCGGCATCGACCAGCCGGTCGAGTTCCCACAGCCGGTGCAGCATCAGCCGTTCGAGTTCGGGCATGTCGCCATATTCGACGCTTTCGCCTTCGTCATGGGCGAGCGTGCCCAGCATCCAGCGGATCGTGTTGCGCATCTTGCGATAGGCATCGATGTTGGTCTGGATGACCGACTTGCCAAGGCGCTGGTCCTCCCAATAGTCGGTCGTCATGACCCACAGGCGCAGGATGTCGGCGCCCGACTGGTTCATCACGTCCTGCGGAAAGACCTGGTTGCCGAGCGATTTCGACATCTTGCGGCCGTCCTCGGCCATCGTGAAGCCGTGCGTGATGACCGTGTCGTAGGGCGCCCGGCCGCGCGTGCCGCAGCTTTCCAGAAGCGAGGAATGGAACCAGCCGCGATGCTGGTCCGAGCCTTCCAGATAGACGTCGGCGGGCCATTTCAGGTCCGGCCGGTCCTCCAGCGTGAAGGTGTGCGTCGAGCCCGAATCGAACCAGACGTCGAGGATGTCGGTGACCTGGTGCCATTTGGCCGGGTCGTGATCGTTGCCAAGGAACCGCTCCTTGGCGCCTTCCTCGAACCATGCGTCGGCGCCCTCGGTCTTGAACGCATCCAGGATGCGGGCATTGACCGCGTCGTCCTGCAGCACGCTGCCGTCGTCGTCGGCGAACACGCAGATCGGCACGCCCCAGGCCCTTTGTCTGGAGAGCACCCAGTCGGGCCGGTCGGCAATCATGCCGCGCAGGCGCGTCTGGCCGGATTTCGGCACGAAGCGGGTGGCGTCGATGGCCGCCAGCGCACGGCTGCGCAGCGTGTCGGATGTTTTCTGCTCGCCGGTTTGCGTTTGCCCCTCACCCTTACCCTCTCCCCGCGAGCGGGGAGAGGGGGTGGCAAGCGACGTGCCCGAAGTGTTGGCCGCCTGGGGCGGTGCCACGCTCTGATCCTTCTCCCCGCCGGCGGGGAGAAGGTGGTCCGAAGGACCGGATGAGGGGCCCTTGAGACCGTACCCGTCCAGTTCCTTGTCCATATGGACGAACCATTGCGGCGTGTTGCGGAAGATGACCGGCTTCTTGGACCGCCACGAATGCGGATAGGTGTGCTTGAGCCGGCCGCGCGCGAACAGCATGTCCTTTTCGATCAGCGCGGCGATCACCGCCTTGTTGGCGTCGCCCTTCTTGCCCTTGTCGTCGATGACGCGCGCCGGCCCACCCTCGCGGTCCGGGCCGAAGCCGGGCGCGTCCCTGGTGAAGAAGCCCGCATCGTCGACGGTGAACGGGATGGCGGACGAGATGCCGCGCGCTTCGAGATCGCGGGCATGGTCCATCCACGCCTCGAAGTCCTCGCGTCCATGGCCCGGCGCGGTGTGCACGAACCCGGTACCGGCATCGTCGGTGACGTGGTCACCCTCGATCAGCGGGACAGTGAAGTCGTATCCGCCGGCGAGACCCTTGAGCGGGTGGGCGCAGGTGATCGACGCCAGTTCATCGGCCGCCACATCGCGCAGTCGCGTGAATTCGAGCTTGGCCTTGGCGAAGCTCTCCTCGGCGAGCGTGTCGGCAAAAACGAGCTTCTCGCCCGGCTGAGGCCCGAAATCGTTCTCCGCGGCGGTGACTTCGTACAGACCGTAGCTGATGCGCGGCGAATAGCTGATCGCCCGGTTGCCGGGGATGGTCCAGGGGGTGGTCGTCCAGATGACGATAAAGGCATCTTCCAGGTCGGGGCTGAAGACCGTCTTCGGTACGTCTCGGATTGGACCATCATCGGCCGGATACGTCTCTATCTCGATTGGCTGAACCGGAAACTTCACCCAGACCGTGTCGCTCTCGTAGTCCTGATATTCGACCTCGGCCTCGGCCAGCGCGGTGCGTTCGACCACCGACCACATCACCGGCTTGGAGCCGCGATAAAGCTGGCCGCTTCTGGCGAATTTCAGAAGTTCGCCGGCGATCCGCGCCTCGGCGTGATAGCTCATCGTCAGATAGGGGTCGTCGAAGTCGCCCTCGATTCCGAGCCGCTTGAACTCGTCGGTCTGCACCTTGATCCAGTGTTCGGCGAAGTCGCGGCATTCCTTGCGGAACTCGTTGACCGGCACCTGGTCCTTGTCTCGGCCCTTGGCCCGGTACTGCTCCTCGATCTTCCATTCGATCGGCAGGCCGTGGCAGTCCCAGCCCGGCACATAGTTGGAATCATGACCGCGCATCTGGAACGAGCGGGTGATGACGTCTTTCAGGATCTTGTTGAGCGCGTGGCCGATATGGATGTTGCCGTTGGCATAGGGCGGGCCATCGTGCAGCACGAATTTCGGCCGCCCGGCGGCGTCCTCGCGAAGGCGTCTGTAAAGGCCCATCTCCTGCCAGCGGGCGACCAGTTCCGGCTCCTTCTTCGGGAGGCCGGCGCGCATCGGAAAGTTGGTCTGGGGAAGATAGAGCGTCTTGGAATAGTCGAGCGCCTCGGAATTGTCGTTGGCGCTGGGCGTCTTGGTATCGGTCATCGGTTCTGCCGTCTTGAACGGGTGCGGCGCGGCGGGCGCGGCAACATTGAATTTTTCGGGCGAAGGCGGGCGGACCCGCAATAACGAACTCCCGGTCCCGCAGCGCTAGGTCAGCGGCGGGCCGGGCCAGTAATTCGAATGATGGCGCGGACGCGGATCAACATGGGCCGGCTTCTAGCAATGGTGCGGTGCGAATGGAAGGCGCAATTCAGGTCACCGGCCCGTCGAGCCGGTCGTGGATGATGCGTTTCATCATCGCAGTGACCGGCCCGGGCGCGATCCGGCCGGCGAGCGAGATCAGACGCGCGGCCCCGCCCGGCACGATCATCGCGCGGCCGCGCTCGGCTCCGGCGAGGATCAGCCGCGCCGCCACGCCCGGGTCCATGCGCCGTGCCGCATCGGCGCCTTGCGGCGCGTGCCGGGCCGCATGGTCCGTGCGCAAGGGGCCCGGAAAGGCGACCGAGACGCCGACGCCCAGGCGCTTTGCGAAGGGCCTGCGGATCGACAGTGCGTAGACCGCGAGCGCGTCCTTCGACGCCGCATAGCTCGCAGCCCCCGGATAGCCGGTGAAGCGGCTGAGCGAGGAGACGAAGACGATCCGGCCGCCGCGTGCGAATGCTCCGGAGTTGGCGAGCGCGGCGCACAGCACCATCGGCGCTTCCAGATTGACCGCCAGAAGCCGCGCATGCGCCTCGGCGGGGATCACCGAGAACGGGCCGGTCGCCGAAATGCCGGCATTGAAGATGACGCGGTCGAACGGGCCGGCCTCGGCAAGGCGTTTGGCGAGAGCGTCGACGGCGGCGCCGTCGGCGAGATCGCAGCGCCAGTGCTCGAACGGGGCCTCCTTGCCGGGGTCATCGCGGTCGACGCCGATGACGCGGTATCCGTCGCCGGCCAGCCGTTCGGCCATCGCCCGGCCGAGCCCCGCCGTGGCGCCGGTGACGAACGCGGTGCCAGGCGCGCTCACAACCGACCGCTCCACAGCGCGCCGCCGGCGAGATGGCGTCCGAAGGAAACCGTCACCGGCGAGCGCCGCGCCGCGATCGCGCCTTCCATCATCGCCGCGACGCGGTCGGCCGGCAGAAACAGCGCGCGCATCCGGCCCGGATCGTGTCCGGCCTTTTCGTGCATGTCGGTGCGCGTCGGCCCCGGATGGATCACCTGCACGGCGACGCGGCCGGCCCATTCGGCTTTCAGCGCGCGGGCAAAACCGTGCAGGCCGGCCTTGGACGCCGCATAGGCGGGAAACAGCCCCTGGCCCCGGTGCGCAACCGAGCCGACGAAGCTCAGCGTGCCGCCGGCCTTTTCGAGCCAGGGAAACAGCGCCCGGGCGAGCAGCACCGACGATGTCAGGTTGACGGCCAGCGTCTCGCGCACCTGCTGCGGTGTCTCGATGCCGTCGGCGACCGCGAACCCCGTGCCCGCATTGAGCACCAGATTGTCGAGCTTCACCCAGCCGGCGCGCAGAAGCGCCTCGGCGATGGTCACCGTCGCGCCCTCGGGATCGGTGAGCGGCGCGCAGACATACCGCACGCCGGCCGGCAGCGCGGGCAGCGCGTCGGCCTCCGCCCGGCGCCCCGCAACGAGGACGTCGTGACGCGGCGCCAGCCGCCGGACCAGTTCGAGCCCGATCCCGCTGGTGCCGCCGGTGATGACGATCCTGAGGCGGCCGGCCATGTCAGCCTCCGAAGGTCAGTTTGGCGTCGAGCGGCGACAGGGGCGCGATCGCCTCAAGCGTTGCCCGTGCCGTCGCCTCGTCGCGCTTCATCTGGGCGATCAGCGCGTCCAGATCGTCGAACTTCTCCTCGCCGCGCTGGAAGGCGACCAGGCACACCGTGGCCTCCTCGCCGTAGAGATCGCCGTCGAAGTCGAACACAAAGGTCTCCAGCAGCGGCGCGCCGTCCTCGGTCACGGTCGGCCGGCGGCCGAAACTGGCGACACCGTCATGGATCGCCCCGTCCGGCCGGATGAAGCGCACCGCATAGATGCCGTGCGCGAGCGGGGTTTCTTCCGGCAGCGCCATGTTGGCGGTGGGATAGCCGAGCGTGCGGCCGAGTCTTTCGCCCTGAACGACCGGCGCGCGCACCCGGTAGCGATAGCCGAGCAGCGCGTTGGCATGGTCGAGCCGGCCCGCCGCCAGTTCCTCGCGAATGCGGCTCGACGAGATGACGTGGATGTCCGTGTCGCGCTCGGCGTCGACCAGGATCACGTCGAACCCGCGCGTCGTGCCCGCTTCCATCAGAAAGGCCGGCCCGCCCTGGCGGCGCGCGCCGAAGTGAAAGTCGAAGCCCGTGACGACATGGCGGACGCCGAAACCGCCCACCAGCACGTCGTCGATGAACTGGTCGGCGCTCAGAGCGGCGAAATCGAGCGTGAACGGCATCTCGACGACCGCCTGGAAGCTGAGCGCGCCCAGGATCTCGGCCTTCATCGGCGCCGGCGTGATCCGCGCCGGCGCCCGATCGGGCGTGAACACGGCGCGCGGATGCGGCTCGAAGGTCAGCACGACAAGCGGCGTGCCGTCGCGCGTCGCCGCCGCGCGGGCCGTTTCCAGCACGGCCTGATGGCCCCGGTGGACGCCGTCGAAATTGCCGATCGCCACGGTGCCGCCGCGCAGATCGCCGTCGAGCGCGCCGAGCGAGGAAATGCGTGCGATCATCGCCGGGGTCCGCCGACAAGGCCGCGCACGGGCTGTGGCGCCGAATGTTCATGCATGCGTGGAAGCCTCGAAGCCGTGCGGCGAAAGTGCATACTTTGGAGGCCGTTTCAAGCCTGCCGCGGGCCTGCCATGGCCGTCGATGGGCGCGGTTCCGACAGCACGCTTCGCCGTTGCGATTGAATGGCCGTCGCGGATCGGTCACCATGGTGCCGGGAGGAAGCGCCATGCCGGACGCGTTCATCGCTCATCTCGAGGAGAGTCTTGCGACCATGGAGCGCGACGGGCTGATCAAGCGCGAGCGCGAGATCACCTCGCCGCAGGGTGCCCGAATCGCGGTCGGCGACCGGCAGGTGATCAATCTGTGCGCCAACAACTATCTGGGCCTTGCCGACCATCCGGACCTGATCGCCGCGGCGAAAGGGGCGATGGACGATCACGGCTTCGGCATGGCCTCGGTCCGCTTCATCTGCGGCACCCAGGACCTGCACAGGGCGCTGGAGCACCGGCTGGCCGCGTTCCTGGGCAAGGACGACGCGATCCTGTTCGCGGCGTGCTTCGATGCCAATGGCGGCCTGTTCGAGCCGCTGCTCGGGCCCGAGGACGCGATCGTCTCCGACGCGCTCAACCATGCCTCGATCATCGACGGCATCCGCCTGTGCAAGGCCAAACGCCACCGCTACGCCAATTCGGACATGGACGATCTCGAAGCGCAACTGAAGGCCGCGCGGGCCGACGGCGCGCGCTTCGTGATGATCGCAACCGATGGCGTCTTCTCGATGGACGGCTATCTGGCGAGACTTCCCGAGATCGCCATGCTGGCGGGCCAGTACGACGCGCTCGTCATGGTCGACGACTGCCATGCCACCGGCTTCATGGGGCCGCAGGGGCGCGGAACCCATGCCCATTTCGGCGTCGGCGACCAGATCGACATCCTCACCGGCACGCTCGGCAAGGCGCTGGGCGGAGCGCTGGGCGGCTACATCGCCGGCCCGCAGGCGGTTATCGACATGTTGCGCCAGCGCGCCAGGCCCTACCTGTTCTCGAACGCGCTGCCGCCGGCGATCGTCGCCGCCGGGATCGCCGCGATCGATCTGGTCGAAAAGGCCGACGATCTGCGCGCCGCCCTGTTCGGCAATGCCGATCACTGGCGAGCCGGGCTCACCGATCTGGGTTTCGAGCTGTTGCCGGGCGAACACCCGATCGTGCCGGTCATGCTGGGCGAGGCGCGCCTCGCCCAGGACATGGCCGCCGCCCTTTTCGAGGAGGGCGTTTATGTCTCGGGTTTCTTCTTTCCGGTCGTGCCGAAGGGCCAGGCGCGCATCCGCACGCAGATGAACGCGGCCCTGAGCCGCGACGATCTCGATGCAGCCCTGCGTGCCTTCGAGCGGGCGGGCAAGCGCACGGGAGTGCTGTGATGGTCGAAAGCCTGGTCAGATCCGGCCGCGAGGTCGAAGCCCAACGCCGCCCCAACATGATGCGGGCATTGGTCAAGGCCGAGGCGGGGCCGGGCCTTGAGATGCAGCGCGTGCCGGTGCCCGAGATCGGCCCGGACGATGTGCTCATCCGCATCCGCAAGACCGGCATCTGCGGCACCGACATCCACATCTGGAACTGGGACGAATGGGCCGAACGGACCGTGCCCGTGCCGCTCGTGACCGGGCACGAATTCGCCGGCGTGATCGTCGACAAGGGACGCAACGTCACCGACCTGACGCTCGGCCAGCGCGTGTCGGGCGAGGGCCATCTGGTCGGCAAGCAGAGCCGGGCGAGCCGCGCCGGGCGCTTTCATCTCGATCCTGAAACGCGTGGCATCGGCGTCAACGAGCAGGGCGCGTTCGCCGACTATCTGCGCCTGCCCGCCTTCAACGTCGTGCCGCTGCCCGACGGCGTTCCCGACGAGATCGGCGCGATCCTCGACCCGCTCGGCAATGCGGTGCACACCGCGCTCTCGTTCGACCTGGTCGGCGAGGACGTTCTGATCACCGGCGCCGGGCCGATCGGCATCATGGCCGGCGCGGTCGCCCGCCACATCGGCGCGCGCCATGTGGTGATCACCGACATTAATCCCGAGCGGCTGGCGCTCGCCGGGAAGGTCGCCGATGTGGTGCCGGTGAACGTGGCGACGACCGACCTCAAATCGGTGACCGAACGGCTCGGCATGAAGGAAGGCTTCGATGTGGGCCTTGAGATGAGCGGCTCGCAGGCGGCGTTCGACCAGATGGTCGAGGCGCTCGTCATGGGCGGTCGCATCGCCATGCTCGGCATTCCGCCGGGCAAGTCGCCGGTCGACTGGTCGCGCATCGTCTTCAAGGCGATCACCATCAAGGGCGTCTATGGCCGCGAGATCTTCGAGACCTGGTACAAGATGATCGCCATGCTCGAGAACGGGCTCGACGTCGCGCCCGTGATCACGCACCGGTTCTCCGCCGATGCGTTCGAGCAGGGCTTCGCCGTGATGCGCTCGGGCGACAGCGGCAAGGTCGTGCTGGACTGGAGCTGAGCGGACCGGACGCGGAGGCACGCCTTTCTCGGAGGCCGAGCCGCTACCGGCCGTCCGGTTGCCGGATCAGGAAGATCGAGGCACCTATGAGCCATAAGAGCATGATGCCGGCCGCCACGCGTTCGAGGAGTCCGTCCCAGCCGGTGGGTACCGTGAACATCAGCGGGCCGGCGACGAACCATGCCGCGCCGAGCGCATAGGAGCCCAGCCACAGCCGACGATCGATCGGCTTGAGATCGTGTGCGGCGAGAAGCGGTACGGCCGTGAAGATGATGCCGAGCGCATAGACGAGCCGGTAGTGGAAAGTCCAGCTGTCGTTGACGTCACCGTCCCCATACTCGTTGAAGAGGGCAATGGCGGCGATGATGCCGGCGACCGCCAGCAAGGCAATGATCACGGCCCGCCAGCGCCAGCCCGGCAGCCTTTGCCGCCAGAGCCCGAATGCGATGGCCACAATGCCGCCAACCAGAATGAGCAGCGCCGTATCCATGATCATCGCACCGCGTCCGGCGGCCATCGCGCTGATCGTGTCGGCGAACAGGCCGAGCCGCTCGTAGATGGTCGCGGTGGTGAAGTCCGCCATGATGACGATCATGCAGCTGGCCAGCCCGGCGATGCCGCAGACGAGTGTGGCCCGATCCCTGGTCCGCCGTGCGGACGGCGCTGTGAGCGTGGCATGCATGTCAGGCAAACCGCCCCGGACGCAGATCGTTCCCTTCGAACCGGCCGACGCGCGCGATGATGGTTCAGACCGTCGAGCGGCAGGCGATCACCGATCACGTCCATGTGGACACACCGCGCGGCGAAGGGCGTCCACGCGCTCAGTCCGAAAGGCCGGACGGCGCTCGAAGCGCACGCGCCGGACATCGCCGCGCTGATCGATACCGGATCGGTATCAGTGCGCGCCGCCCAGCGATCCGATCCTGACGCCATAGTCGACGGCCACGCCATAGTCCGGATCGTCGTCGGAATCGACGATGAGCTGGCCGGCGCGGTTGAGAAGCTGATGGCAGTCGCGCGACAGGTGGCGCAGCTGCAGCGTCTTGCCGGCCGCTTCGTAACGTCCGGCGATCTGCTCGATCGCCTGCAGGGCCGACTGGTCGGCGACGCGGCTGTTCATGAAATCGGCGATTACCAGCGCCGGATCGTTGTCCGGGTCGAACAGTTCGACGAAGCCATCGGCGGAGCCGAAGAACAGCGGCCCCTCGATCTGGTAGGTCTTGGCGCCTTCGGGGGTTATGTGCGTCGTCGCGCGGATGCGCGTGGCGTTGCTCCACGCATAGGCGAGCGCCGAGACGATGACGCCGACGATGACCGCGATGGCAAGGTCGGTCAGAACGGTGACGATGGTGACCAGAAAAATGACGAAGGCGTCGGTCGTCGGAATGCGGCGCAGAATCGTCAGGCTCTGCCAGGCGAACGTGCAGATCACGACCATGAACATGACGCCGACCAGCGCGGCAAGCGGGATCTGCTTGATCAGAGACGAGGCGAACAGGATGAAGGCGAGCAGGAACAGCGCGGCCGAAATGCCCGACAGGCGCGTTCGTCCGCCCGATTTGACGTTGATCATGGACTGACCGATCATCGCGCAGCCGCCCATGCCGCCAAAGAAGCCGGTTACGGTGTTGGCGGTGCCCTGGGCGACGCATTCCTTCGATGCGCCGCCGCGCTGGCCGGTGATCTCGCCGACCAGATTGAGCGTCAGAAGGCTCTCGATCAGGCCGATGGCCGCAAGGATCAGCGCATAGGGCAGGACAATCCACAGCGTCTCCAGCGTCAGGGGCACCGCGGGCACATGGAATTGCGGCAAGCCGCCCTCGATCGAGGCCAGATCGCCGACGCGCGGCACATCGATACCGAAGGCGATCACCAGCGTGGCAACGACCGCGATGCCGGCGAGCGGCGCGGGCACGGCCCTGGTGAGTTTGGGCAGGGCCCAGATGATCGCCATCGTCAGCGCGACGAGGCCGAGCATGAGGGCGAGCGGCCAGCCGGTCATCCAGACCTGGCCGCCATCGGGTCCGGGCACCCTGAACTGGGACAGCTGCGCCATGAAGATGACGATCGCCAGCCCGTTGACGAAACCGAGCATGACCGGATGCGGCACCAGGCGAATGAACTTGCCCAGGTGGAAAAGGCCGGCGAGGATCTGAATGATGCCCATCAGCACGACGGCGGCGAACAGGTATTCGACGCCATGCTGGGCGACCAGCGACACCATCACCACGGCGAGCGCGCCGGTGGCGCCGGAGATCATGCCCGGCCGGCCGCCCATTATGGCGGTGATCAGGCCGACGATGAACGCCGCATAGAGCCCGACCAGCGGATGAACCCCGGCGACGAAGGCAAAGGCCACCGCTTCGGGAACGAGCGCGAGCGCCACGGTCAGACCCGACAGAAGCTCTGTCCTGATGCGCGAGGGGGTGAGCGGAGGTGGTGAGTGCGGAACGGTGTCGGCAAACGACATGCGCCCGGCCAGGGCTGCCAGGGTGGCTTTCATGAAACAAGCGGTCCGGAAGACGATCAAGGAATACGTCCTCCTACAGCATCGTGTGTGCAATGCAACACGGGCTATCGGTCAGCTGACATGCACAGATGCATGACGCGATCGGGTCTGGACCCCAAAAGAAAAGGCGGGGATCGCTCCCCGCCCTGATTGGTCGCGATGAAGCCGCGTGGCCTGCATCATGCCCATGCCGCCAGCGGTCGCGCGCTTGCGCGCCACCGCCACGAGGAAATGGGCGGCATGAAAAAGAAGCCAGCATGAAAAGAGGCGGGGATCGCTCCCCGCCTTGATTGGTCGCGATGAAGCCGCGTGGCTTACATCATGCCCATGCCGCCAGCGGTCGCGCGCTTGCGCGCCACCGCCACGAGGAAATGGGCGGCATGAAAGAGAAGCCAGCATGAAAAAGGCGGGGATCGCTCCCCGCCTTGATTGGTCGCGATGAAGCCGCGTGGCTTTTATCATGCCCATGCCGCCAGCGGTCGCGCGCTTGCGCGCCACCGCCACGAGGAAATGGGCGGCATTAAAAAGAAGCCAGCATGAAAAAGGCGGGGATCGCTCCCCGCCTTGATTGGTCGCGATGAAGCCGCGTGGCTTACATCATGCCCATGCCGCCCATGTCGGGCATGCCGCCGCCACCGGCCGGGGCCGACTCCTTCTTGGGCGCATCGGCGATCATCGCTTCGGTGGTGATTAGCAGGCCTGCAACCGAACCTGCGTCCTCGAGCGCGGTGCGCACGACCTTGACCGGATCGACGATGCCCATGGCGACCATGTCGCCGAACTCGCCGGTCTGGGCGTTGTAGCCGAACTTCTCGTCATCGCTTTCGAGGATCTTGCCGGCGATGATCGAGGCTTCGGCGCCCGCATTGGTCGCGATCTGGCGTGCCGGCGACTGCAGGGCACGGCGCACGATGGCGATACCGGCATCCTGGTCGTCGTTCTCGCCGGTGACCGTGATCTTCTTGGAAGCGCGCAGCAGCGCGGTGCCGCCGCCCGGCACGATGCCTTCCTCGACGGCCGCGCGGGTTGCGTTCAGCGCGTCGTCGACACGGTCCTTGCGTTCCTTGACCTCGACCTCGGTCGAACCGCCGACGCGGATCACGGCGACGCCGCCTGCGAGCTTGGCAAGGCGCTCCTGCAGCTTCTCGCGGTCATAGTCCGAGGAGGTTTCCTCGATCTGCTGCTTGATCTGCGCGACGCGGCCCTCAATGTCGGCCTTCTGGCCGGCGCCGTCGACGATCGTCGTCTCTTCCTTGGTGATCGTGACCTTCTTGGCCGTGCCGAGCATGTCGAGCGTGACGTTCTCGAGCTTGATGCCCAGGTCCTCGGAGATCACCTGGCCACCGGTCAGGATGGCGATGTCCTCGAGCATGGCCTTGCGGCGATCGCCGAAGCCCGGAGCCTTGACGGCCGCGATCTTCAGGCCGCCGCGCAGCTTGTTGACGACCAGCGTCGCCAGCGCTTCGCCTTCGACGTCCTCGGCGATGATCAGCAGCGGACGCGAGGACTGCACGACCGATTCCAGGATCGGCAGCATGGCCTGCAGGTTGGAGAGCTTCTTCTCGTGGATCAGGATGTAGGGATCCTCGAGGTCGGCCACCATCTTCTCGGGGTTGGTGACGAAGTAGGGCGACAGGTAGCCGCGGTCGAACTGCATGCCTTCGACGACTTCCAGTTCGGTCTCGGCGGTCTTGGCTTCCTCGACCGTGATCACGCCCTCGTTGCCGACCTTCTGCATGGCTTCGGAAATCATCGTGCCGATTTCCTTTTCGCCATTTGCCGAGATCGTGCCGACCTGGGCGACCTCGTCGGAGGTGTTGATCTTGGTGGCGCTCGAAAGCAGGGTCTCGACGACCTGATGAACGGCCAGATCGATGCCGCGCTTCAGATCCATCGGGTTCATGCCGGCGGCGACCGCCTTGTGGCCTTCCTGGACGATCGACTGGGCGAGGACGGTCGCGGTGGTGGTGCCGTCACCGGCGATGTCGTTGGTCTTGGAGGCGACCTCGCGCACCATCTGCGCGCCCATGTTCTCGAACTTGTCTTCCAGTTCGATTTCCTTGGCGACGGTCACGCCGTCCTTGGTGATGCGCGGTGCGCCGAACGACTTGTCGAGGACCACGTTGCGGCCTTTCGGGCCCAGCGTGACCTTGACGGCATCGGCGAGGATGTTGACGCCATCGAGCATGCGCTCGCGGGCCGTACGGCCGAATTTGACTTCCTTGGCGGACATGTTTGCTTACTCCCGGGCGGAACGCCCATTTTCAATTCGGGTTGACGGGACGACGGGATCGGCTCAGGCGAGCACGCCCATGATGTCGCTTTCCTTCATGATCAGCAGGTCTTCGCCATTGAGCTTGACCTCGGTGCCCGACCACTTGCCGAACAGCACGCGGTCGCCGGCCTTGACGTCCATCGGGATCAGGTCGCCGTCATCGTCGCGGCCGCCCGGACCCACGGCGATCACTTCGCCTTCCTGCGGCTTTTCCTTGGCGGTGTCGGGAATGATGATGCCGCCGGCCGTCTTCTCTTCGGACTCGACGCGGCGAACGACCACGCGGTCGTGCAGCGGACGAAAGTTCATCTCTGCCATTTTCGTTACCCTTGATTGCATGAACTGGGTTGCCGGCCCGCGGGCCGGTGCGCAAAGCGCCGCTAGCACTCACTGATGGCGAGTGCTAGCGGCGGTCAGATAGGCGTGCGTAATTTTGCTGTCAAGAGCGGCCGAAACGAAAACGGGCGCCCGCTGGCGCCCGTCATCGGCGATGGTTACCGGCTCATTCGTCCGGCGGCGTGTAGTGGGTCAAGCGCAACTTGCCGATGTCGTCGCCGATCTTGCGGAAGGCGGCCTTGAGTTCCTCGTCGTCGGCGGCGGAGATGGCCGTGTCGTCGGACGTGGCGCAATGCTCCATGACGTCTGTGGCCGCGGCGCTCGGCGAACCGAAATAGACGAAGTAGATCTTCACGCCGCGCGCCTTGATCTGGGTGCAGAACCGCTTCGACGCCTCGTCCAGCGCCCCGTTGGCCTGCCACTGGGCCGGATTGTCGCCCCAGCCCTCGCGCATCGGGTCGTCCTTCCAGTAGCCGAAGCTCGACATGCTCATCGCATATTCCTGCGGGAGCGTCGCCGAGTTGTCGCCGTCGGTCATGAAGACCAGGATCTTCTCGGCCTCGCCGAAGTCGGCCGCGCCGGTCATTGGCTCCCACGGCGTCAGCGTGTTCATCGCCCAGGAAAGGCCGATCGACAGGTCGGTGCCGCCATTGGCGTCCATCTGGTTGATGGCGCTCTGGATGCGGCCGTTATTGTCGGTCAGGCCCTGCACCTTGGCGACGTTGCACTTGCCGTTCGGCCCGGTGCTGTAGCCCCACGGATGCCAGTTGTTCTTGACGTTGCCGGAGACCGCGTACTTGGCGGTGTTGAAGGTCCGCGCCCGATAGATATCGTCGTAGGAATAGTCGCTGTCGCGATACCGGATGTTGAGGTG
Organism: Roseitalea porphyridii; assembly: GCF_004331955.1. Taxonomy (NCBI): domain Bacteria; kingdom Pseudomonadati; phylum Pseudomonadota; class Alphaproteobacteria; order Hyphomicrobiales; family Ahrensiaceae; genus Roseitalea; species Roseitalea porphyridii. The sequence continues at coordinate 475,879 of NZ_CP036532.1, forward strand.
CTCCGTGTCACCCCAGTCGTTGTAGTCGCTGTCGCCGCCAAGGTCGTCGACATAGTCGTTCCGGTAGCGCCAGTAGCTGTCATAGCCGGCGCTGTTGTCATATTCGTCCGGCGCCATATGCGGCAGGAAGAGCGAATCGCCATCCTGGTCGTTCGGCGCATCGAAGCTGTAGCGGTAGTCGCCCGCGCGATGCTGGAAGCAGCCGTTCCACTGCACGTTGTCGAACGCGTCATAGACATCGCGCCGGGTGACGATGTTGATGCCCGGCAGGTTCCGCAGCGCGACCAGATCGACGCCGTTGCCGTCCGGTTCGAGCGGCAGCACGTCGGTCAGCGTGTTGGGCGTGTAGTAGATGAACTCGTCAGCGCGCGCGACGTCCCAGTGGCCCGCCCGCCGGTCCATGTCGAAATACATGTCGCCATTGTTGTCATAGGGCGGCAGGTAGCGGAAATGCTCGGTCGACTTTCCGTCCCAGTCGATCCACCACGCGTTCTGCGAATTGCCACCCAGATACTCGTTGGGTACGCTCACATGGGTGTGCCAGGGCACGATCGAGAACTTGATCTCGGCGTTCGAATAGTCCTCGACCGCTTCGGTGGCGGCCTCGATCAGGATACGGGTCGCGTCCTTGGCCGCGTCCATCTTGCGCGACGAGCCGGCGTACCAGTCCATCGAGCCTGAATTGTCGATCGCGATCGCGACCTCGACGTTGCGGCGGGCGAACTGGGCCTGCTTGCGTCCGACCACGCTGAGTTCATCCTGCCCGAACAGGTGCATCGCGTAGGTCGGAACGTCCGACCGGGCGACGATCTGCACCATGCCGCTCAGCGGGTCGACATGAAAGCGGTCGTAATAGACCTCGCGCGACTTGACCATCCGGGCCATCATCGCCTTGCCCTCGGCGATCAGGTCTTCGGCGGGGATGTTCGGATTGAGCGTGGTCCGCTTGGCCAGATGCAGCGCGACGGACTGCGCGGCGGTGTTGATCTCGGTTTCGATGCGCACGGCGTTCGTGTAGTCGACGGCCAGCGCGGTCATGCCGAACAGCGGCACCACGGCGAATCCGGCCATGATGTAGGCCGCGCCCCGTTCGTCGTCGGCAAATCGTCTGAACAGCTTCCTCAACATGTCCGCCTCGTCCTTCTCCGCAAATCCTGCGGTCCGGGGCGCGCAGCGCGCTCCTTGGGGATTTTTCGACGGTTTTACCGCAAACTGTTGAAAGGCCGTTTAACCGGCCGGTCGAGTTTGAACGATCGGCGAAAACGGAAAAGAAACGGTTGACGGCTAGGATCGGCGGCGAAGTCAGGGGCTCATTGCCGATGATCAGCCGGATCAGACATTTCATCGTCGCAGACAGGAAAGGCGTGGCCGCCATCGAGTTCGGCCTGCTCGCGCCGGCCTTCTTCATGCTGATGATCGCGATCTTCGAGATCTGCTATTACGTCTACATGTCCACCGCGGCCCAGCGCGCGGTGGAGAAGGCCGTCTTCGACCTGCGCACCGATCACGCGGCAACGGTAGCGCTTCAAAACGGCTTCACAATCGAGCAGTGGTATCGCGACGCCATCTGCGGGCGGCTGAACCTTTCGACCTGCGAGGACACGCTGGTCGTCTCGATCGAACTTTACGACGACGACATGAACCCGGTCTGGTCGACCTCCGAGCCCGACGAGCTGACCTTCGGCCCGCGCGAAACGCTGATGCGCGTGGAGGCGCATGTCGAGATGCCGACGGTCATGTTCACCGACCTGATGTTCGGCGATGCCGCCGCGCAGCTGGGCACCGGCATCACCTTCATGACGGAGCCATGATCATGATGTTCCTCGTCCGCGCCGCGCGCCGCCTTGTCCGCCGTGCCGATGCGCGCATGCGCCGGTTCGCCGCCGATGCGCGTGCGTCCGTCGCCGTGGAGATGGCGTTCGTGCTGCCCATATTCGCGACGATGGCGTTCCTGACCTGGGACGCCGGAACGGTCTACACCCAGTACAACCGGTCGACCTCCAACCTCTATTCGCTCGGCGACATCATCGCGACGCGCACGTCCGACCTGACGTGCGACCAGCTCGATTCGATCGCCGAACTGGTCTACGATTCCTACGCCTATGGGAACTGGGCGCGCCGCACCGGGTCGGGGATGGACTTCGACCGCAACGGTGCGCTCGACTTCCGCTTCCGCATCACGATGGTGCGCGCCGAGACCCGTCCCAACGGATCGGTGCGCGGCCTCATCGAATGGGAATATGTGCGCGCCGGCCGGTCGGCCCGCGATCCGGGCAACTACATCAGAATTCCCGACGAGATGCAGATCGACGGCATGCGTTTCGTCATCGTCGACGGGTTCATCTTCCTGGCGCCGACCTTCAACTATCTGGGCATCTTCGACATGGACCCGGACCGCGGCGGTTCCGAGGGCCGGTTCGATCTCGAGCAGTTCTTTCCCTTGCGCTTTGTCCCCAACATCGCCCTCGTCGAGGAGCCTGGCGACCTGTTCGACGACAAGTGCAAGGGCTGAAGGCGCCGCGCCAACGCGAAATCAGCGCAAACACCGTGACAGACCGCGCCGGCCGGGTTAAGCGCCCGGCGGGCGCGTTTTCCATGCGGTGAGGCTGACTTGTCATTACGGACGATCGAGGCGCTGGACGCGCTCCACGAGGACTATGACGCGTTCCTGTGCGACGTCTGGGGCGTTCTGCACAATGGCGTGACGGCCTGGCCGGAGGCTTTCGGCGCGCTGCAGCGCGCGCGGTCGGCGGGCAAGACGGTCGTGCTGATCACCAACGCGCCGCGCCCGCACGCCCAGGTCCGCCAGCAGCTCGGCCTGCTCGGCGTCCCCGAGGATGCCTATGACGATGTCGTCACCTCGGGCGATGTGACGCGCGTCCTCATCTCCGAGGCGCCGCGCCGGCTCTTCCACATCGGCACCGAGCGCGACCTCGCCCTGTTCGACGGGCTCGATGTCGAGTTGGTCGAGGAACCCGAAGCGTCGGCCGTCGTCGTCTCCGGCCCCTATGACGACGAGACCGAGACGCCGGACGACTATGCGGACATGCTGCGCCGGCTGCGGGCCCGCGACCTGCCGATGATCTGCGCCAATCCCGACATCGTGGTCGAGCGCGGCGACCGGCTCGTCTACTGCGCCGGCGCGATCGCCCGCGCCTATGCGCTGCTCGGCGGCCGGACGCTGATCGCCGGCAAGCCGCACGGGCCGATCTATGCCGAGGCGATGCGGCGCATCGAGGCCGCCCGGGGGGCGCCGGTCGACCGCGCCCGCGTTCTGGCGATCGGCGACGGGCTGACCACCGACGTCAAGGGGGCCATGGACAACGGGTTCGATCTGCTGTTCGTCTCCAACGGGATCCATGCCCGCGACTATGGCGAGCCGGGCCGACCGGATCCGCAGCGCCTCGATGCCTATCTGCGCGACTTCGGCGCCGATCCCGTCGCCACCATGGTGCGGCTCACCTGACCGGCCGCGATCATGTGATCGAAGTCAAGGCGCGCTTTGGCGGCGCTTGCCAATCTGGCCGAAAACGAGCGGAGGAAATCCCATGTTCAAGACGATCATCGCCGCCTATGACGGATCGGATCATGCCAAGAAGGCCGTCGAAATGGCCTGCGACGTTGCCCGCCGCTACGAGGCGACCCTGCACATCGTGCACACCCCGCAGGTGCCCGGCGAGACCATGATGGTCGGCTATTCCGCCGTGCCGCTGCCGCCGAGCGCCGAGGAACTCGAAAAGGCCGGCGAAGAAGCGATCGGCAAGGCGAAGGCCATCGCCGCCGAGCATGGCGTCGCCGAGCCGGTGACCCATGTCCGGCCCGGTGATCCCGGCCGGACGATCGTTGAATACGCAAAGACCAACGAGGCCGATCTGATCGTCATGGGCCGGCGCGGGCTTGGCAATTTCGGCGCAATGCTGGTCGGAAGCGTGACGCACAAGGTCTCGCAACTGGCCGAATGCGCCGTGCTGACGGTCAAATAGCCTAATCGCGCGGCGGCTGGACGAGCCCGCGCTCGGAGGCCGGCCGCGCGATGCATCGCTCGAGCCAGGCCATAACACGGGGCCGCGTGTCCATCTCGAAGGCCTCCTCGGCCTCGTAGAACACCTTGGCGCCGCGCACCCACGGGAAGATCGCGATGTCGGCGATCGTGTAGTCCTCGCCCATGATCCAGTCGCGCCCGTCGGCAAGCTGGCCTTCGAGCACGCCGAGCAGCCGGCGCGATTCGTTCATGTAGCGCTCACGCGGCCGCGGATCGTCGATCTCCTTGCCGCCGAACACTCCGAAGAAGCCGTACTGGCCGAACATCGGACCGACGCCGCCCATCTGGAACATGAGCCACTGGATCGTCTCCAGCCGCCGCGCCGGATCGGCCGGCAGCAGGCCGCCGTGCTTTTCGGCCAGGTAGATCAGGATCGCGCCCGATTCCCACAGGCCAAAGGGCTCGCCGCCCGGTCCGTCGGGATCGATGATCGCGGGGATCTTGTTGTTGGGATTGAGCGACAGGAAGGCGGGCGTCGTCGTCTCCGACAGCTTCACCGTGTGCGCCTCGTACGGCACACCCAGTTCCTCGAGCGCGATCGAGACCTTCACCCCGTTCGGCGTCGGATAGGAATAAAGCTGCAGAAGGCCCGGGTCGCGCGGCGCCCACTGGCGGGTGATCGGAAAGTCGGCAAGCGATCTGGTCATGATGTCCCCTCGTGCGGCGGCCGGCTTCGCGGCCGCTCGATCTGTTCCGGCGCGCCAGAGATAGGTCCGCCCGGGATCGAAACAAGCGAGAAGCTTGACACGGCGCTCTCACAAAAACGTGCTGCACCGATTGGCGCACGATGGCCGCCTTCCCATATCCGGAGGCGGAGGCCTTCATGACCGACAGACCCAAACGCACCGAAACCGACACGATGGGCGCGCTCGAAGTGCCCGCCGAACGCTACTGGGGCGCGCAGACGCAGCGCTCGATCGGCAACTTTCCGATCGGCGAGGAACGCATGCCGGCGCCGCTGATCGCCGCGCTCGGGCTGATCAAGAAGGCGGCCGCCGAGACCAACGCCGCGCTCGGCGTGATCGATGCCGAACTAGCCGGCACGATCGCGCGCGCCGCCAGCGAGGTCGCCGAGGGCAGGCTGGACGAGCATTTCCCGCTGGTCGTCTGGCAGACGGGGTCGGGCACCCAGACCAACATGAACGCCAACGAGGTGATCGCCAACCGGGCGATCGAGATGCTGGGCGGGGAGATGGGGACCAAGACGCCGGTCCATCCGAACGACCACGTCAACGCCAGCCAGTCGTCCAACGACACGTTCCCGACCGCGATGCACATCGCGACCGCGCTCGAAACCCATGACCGGCTGTTGCCGGCGCTCGATACGATGATCGCTGCGCTGAACGAAAAGGCGAAGGACTTCGCCGACATCGTCAAGATCGGCCGCACCCACACCCAGGATGCGACGCCCCTGACGCTCGGTCAGGAGTTTTCCGGCTATGCGGCGGCACTTGAACTGTCGCGCACGCGCATCGACCACGATCTGGTCAATGTTTACGCGCTCGCGCAGGGCGGAACGGCGGTCGGCACCGGCCTGAACGCGCCCGAGGGCTTTGCCACAGGGTTCGCCGCGCGCATCGCCGAGGCGACGGGCCTGCCGTTCAAGACCGCGCCCAACAAGTTCGCCGCGCTCGCCAGCCACGCCGCGCTGACCGATTTCCACGGCTCGCTGAACGCGCTCGCGGCCGACCTGTTCAAGATCGCCAACGACATCCGCTTTCTGGGCTCGGGGCCGCGCTCGGGGCTGGGCGAACTGATCCTGCCGGCCAACGAGCCGGGCTCGTCCATCATGCCCGGCAAGGTCAACCCGACCCAGGCCGAGGCGCTGTCGATGGTCGCCACGCAGATCATGGGCAACCACACCACCATCACCATGGCCGCCGCGCAGGGTCATTTCGAACTGAACGTGTTCAAGCCGGTGATCGCGCTGAACGTGCTGCAATCGATCCGGCTCGCCGCCGACGCGATGGCCTCGTTCACCGAGCGCTGCCTTGCCGGCATCGAGCCCGACCGCGAGCGGATCGCCGAACTGGTCGAGCGCTCGCTGATGCTGGTGACCGCGTTGACGCCTCATATCGGTTATGACAAGGCGGCGGCGATCGCCAAGGCCGCGCATACGAACGGCACCACCTTGCGCGAGGAAGCGGTCGGCGGCGGCTACGTCACCGAGGACGAGTTCGACCGCATCGTCAGGCCCGAGGCCATGGTCGGCAGGTCGGCCTGACGAGGGGGAAGCCCATGACCGGACCGATCAGACGCGTGATCGAAAATGTCGAGGACTATCCACGCCCGCCGGCGCTCGAGCCGACCGACGACATCATCCGCATCGTCTTCGCCGGCCGGACCATCGCCGAGACCGACGAGGCCTTTCGCGTGCTCGAGACGTTTCACGCGCCAACCTACTATTTGCCGATGGCTGCCTTCGCCGAAGGCGTTTTGCAGCCGGTCAAGGGCACGTCGCTCTGCGAGTGGAAAGGCCGCGCCAGCTATTTCGACATCGTCGCCGACGGCCAGCGGGCGCAGCGCGCGGCCTGGTCCTATCTCGCTCCGACGACCGCCTTCGCGCCGATCAAGGGCTATTTCGCCGTCTATGCCGAGCCGATGGATGCCTGTTTCGTCGGTGGCGAGCGCGTCGAGCCGCAGCCGGGCAACTTCTATGGCGGCTGGGTGACGAGCTGGATCGCCGGGCCGGTCAAGGGCGCGCCCGGCACGACGCACTGGTGATCGGGCCGGCCGGCGCGAAAAATCGTCGATCGCGGTGATCCGTCCGCCGCGCGCGGCGTAAAGCGGATCAGCCGGATCGATGGTTCCCCCGATCAACCGCTCGCCGGCCGCTTGGACGGGCTTCCCGATCGCCCCGAAAGGCTTTCACGCCGCGCCAGACCGTCAAGACGGTGGCGCGGCCTTTTTTTGCGCCGCGCGCAGCCGTCCGGCGATGTCGGCGATCTGCGGCGGCACGTTCTCGGGCGCCGTGAACAGGCACGCCTCGGACCGAAGGATCACTCCGTCGGTGAGGACCTTGAGCTGGTTGGCCCGCAGCGTCGAGCCGGTCGAGGTGATGTCGACGATCGCGTCGGCCTGGCCGGCCGCCGGCGCGCCTTCGGTCGCGCCCAGGCTCTCGATGATCCGGTAGAGCTGGATGCCGTGCTCCTGACTGAAATGGCGCTGGGTCAGCCGCCAGTATTTGGTGGCGATCCGGAACCGGCGCCCGTGCCGGGCGCGGAACCCGGCGGCGACCTCGCCCAGATCGGCCATCGTCTCGACATCGAACCAGGCCTCGGGCACGGCGACGACGACGTCCGCCTGGCCGAAGCCGAGCCGCGCGGCGAGGTCGAGCCGCGTTTCGCTGTCGGCAAAGCCCTCGCGCACCAGATCCTCGCCGGTGATGCCCGCATCGATCCGGCCCGCGCCCAGTTCGCGCGCGATTTCGGACGCCGAAAGGAACGCGATCTCCAGATCGTCGCGGCCCTCGACACGGGCGCGGTAGGAGCGGCTGTCAGCCGGCGGGATGACCGTGATCCCGATCCCGGCAAGAAGGGCGAGCGCATCGTCCCTGAGCCGGCCCTTCGATGGCATGGCGAGCGTTGCAGGGTTCATGGCGCGTCTCCCGCGACGGCCGCCACCCGGTCGAGCCAGACCGAAAAGCCGACGCCGGGGGTCGGGTGCGGCGCGCCGAGCAGCGGCAGCAGCCGGTCGTAGCGCCCGCCGCCGGCCAGGACCGCGCCGTCGGCGCCGCGCATCTCGAAGACGAGCCCGGTGTAATAGTCGAGCTGGCGGCCGAAGCTCGCCCGGTAGACGATCGCGCCCGGATCGAGCCCGTGGCCCTCGAGCGCTTCGATCCGCGCACCGAACGCGGCGATCGCCGCCGCCAGATCGAGGCCCGCCGTGCTCTGCCACGCCGCGAGCGCATCGGGCGCGTTTTGCAGCGGCACGGCGATCGCCAGGAAGGCGCGCAGCGCATCGAGCCGGGCGGGGTCGGGCGCAAGGCGCGCCGCTTCGACCTTGGCGAGCAACCGGCCGGCGATGTCGGCGGCGGTGCGTCCGCCCGTCCCGGGCAGGCTGGCCGCGCGCATCTGCGCGCTTATCGCCTCTTCAAGCGCGGCGCGGTCGCCGGCGCGCGCCGGTTCGGCGATCGCCTCGGGCATCGCCGGCATCGGCGCCGGTCTGCCGAGCCGTTCGAGCGTGGCTGCGAGCGCCGCATCGCTGCCGAACGCATGCGCCAGCGTCAGCCGCCAGCCGGCCGGCAGCCCCAGTTCGGCGAGCACGGCGTCGAACACGGTCTGGTCGCCGATCACGATGGCGCGGTCGTCGGCCACAACGCCGAGCCGTTCGAGCACGGCGGCCGCATCGGCGACCGAGCGCGCATCGGCGGCGACGGTGTCGGTCGCGCCGATGTCCTCGATGCCCGCCTGCAGGAACTCGCTCGGCCCGGCGCGGCGCTGGCGGAAGACGGTGCCGACATAGCCGTAGCGCGCCGGCCCGCCGCCCGCGGCTACATGGTCGCGGCAGACGGGAATGGTAAATTCGGGCCGCAGGCACAGCGCCTCGCCGGTCTCGCTTTGCGTGACGAAGATGCGCCGGCGCAGTTCCTCGCCGGCCATGTCGAGAAACGGGTCGGCCGGCTGCAGCACCGGCACGTCGATGCGCGCCGCGCCGAGCCCGGCGAGGATCGTCTCGATATCGGCCCGGGCCGCGAAGGATCGAAGCGCGTTCATCGGGCGGCGGCCGTGGTCGGCATAACCTTGTCGCAATACCCCCACCCTTCATCCCTCCCCTCAAGGGGGAGGGAGGACAAAGGCACCTCGCGCAATTGATCAACGGCTGTGCCGGGCTCGACCTTCAGCAGATCGGGGTGCGATGCCAAGGTCCTCCCTCCCCCTTGAGGGGAGGGATGAAGGGTGGGGGTGGAAATTCGTCCCATTACGTCACGCCCAAATCGCGCAATATGGTCTCAATGCAGCCATCGAGGTTTTCGTCGAGTTCGCCGGTTTTGATCCGGTGCACGCGATAACCCAGATCGGCGAGTTTTGCATCCCGCCGCGCATCGCGCGTCATGCCATCGGCGGTGACGTGGTGTTCGCCATCGAGTTCGATGACGAGGCGGTGCGATTGAACGACGAAATCGACAACATACGGGCCGATCGGTGCCTGTCGGCGGACGTGGACGTTGTAGTTGCCGCGAAACTGTCTCAGCTCGGACCATAGACGCCGTTCACCTTCGGTCATCTCGCGGCGCAACGAACGGGCGCGCTTGATCGCAGAACGTTCGACGCGCGTCGGAGACATGGCTACCCCCACCCTTCATCCCTCCCCTCAAGGGGGAGGGAGGACACGCGCACGGTCGCGGGGTTGGCAACGTCTGTGCCCGGCGCCGTGTTCTGAGGTGCGGATGCGGCTGCTGAGGTCTCCCCTCCCACGCTTGCGGGGGAGGGGTAAGGGGTGGGGGTGACTGCGCCGGCAGAGGCCACCTCACCCGTCCCTTTGCGCGGCGAGCAGCTTTTGCACCTCGGCCACCAGATCGGCTTCGTCGATCTCGAACTGACCGGGGCGGGCGGCGCGGTATTCCTCGTTGCTTTCGATTGCGGCGGCTTCCTTGCGGCCCTCGATCATGTCCTTGATCTGGATCTTGCCCGCCGCGCGCTCGTCCGAGCCCTGGATGATGGCGATCGGGCATCCGCGCCGGTCGGCATAGCGCAATTGATTGCCGAACTTCTTGAAGTTGCCCTGATACATCTCGGCGCGGATGCCGGCTTCGCGCAGGGCCTGCGTCATCTTCTGGTAGCGCCCGAGCGCCTCCGTGTCGCCATCCATGACGGTCACCAGCACGGGCGCGACGACCTCCTCGGTGCCGAGCTGGCCGAGATTCTTGAGCGCCGTCATCAGCCGCGAGACGCCGATCGAAAAGCCCGTCGCCGGCACGTCCTGGCCGGTGAAGCGTTTCACCAGGCCGTCATAGCGCCCGCCACCGCCGACCGAGCCGAACTGCACCGTCTCGCCTTTTTCGTTGACGACATCGAAGAGGAGCTCGGCCTCGTAGACAGGGCCGGTATAATATTCGAGGCCACGGACGACCGAGGGGTCGATACGGATGCGGTCTGGGCCGTAGCCCGCCGCAAAGAGAATTCTTCTGATTTCTGACAGTTCTTCAATGCCCAGCGCGAACACTTCGTTCTCCAACAAGGCGTTGACATCGAAATCGAACATAGTGTTGGGCATGAGCGTAGTTGCTGCCGCTTGCTGCCCAGGCTTGGTGGAAAGGTCGTAGGATTTGATCGAGACCGTTGATTTTGACAAGCCAACGAGAGCCTTGATCTGCTCCTCGTCCAGCCCCGCACCCGGCGTGAAGTCACCGCTCTCATCCCTACGCCCTGCACCTAAAAGCTCCCGCACGCCATCGATGCCGAGCCGGTCCAGCTTGTCGATTGCGCGCAGAACCGCAAGCTTCTGGCCTTCATCGGTGACGCCGATCGCCTCCATCACGCCGTCCAGCACCTTGCGGTTGTTCACCCTGATCACATAGTCGCCGCGCGCGATCCCCAGCGCCTCCATCGTGTCGGCCATCATCATCGCCATTTCGGCGTCGGCCTGCACGCCCGGCGCGCCGACCGTATCGGCGTCGAACTGCATGAACTGGCGGAACCGGCCCGGCCCGGGCTTTTCGTTGCGGAACACCCAGCCCTGCCGGTAGGTCCGATAGGGCAGCGCGATCTCGTTGATGTTCTGCGCCACGTGCCGGGCGAGCGGCGCGGTGAGGTCGTAGCGCAGGCTCATCCACTGCTCGTCATCGTCCTGCAGCGAGAAGACGCCCTCGTTCGGCCGGTCCTGATCGGGCAGGAACTTGCCGAGCGCATCGGTATATTCGAAGGCCGGCGTTTCGACCGGATCGAAGCCGTAGCGCTCGAACACGGTGCGGATCTTCGCCACCATCTCGTCGGTCGCGCGAATGTCGGCGGCGGAACGATCGGCGAAACCGCGCGGCAGGCGGGCCTTCAGCTTGGAGGGCTTTTTCTTCTTGTCGGACATCAGGGATGCTTTTTCGGGGAAACCTGAACGGAAAAAAGCGCGCGAAAACGCGCGCTTTCCCTAGACGAGCGGCACCGGTGCCGCAAGGGCGGGGCCCGGCGGCCCCGCGATCAGTAGTAGGGCGACACGCAGGGCTTGCGCGGGCCGTGATAGGGCTGGAACGTGTTGTCGCTGACGCGGTACGACCGGTACTTGGCGTCGCACCAGCGCACATGGGCGTGGCTCAGCCGGATGATGCGCGGCGCCACGCGCCGTGGCGGCTGGTACGGCCGCACCGGGATGTAGCGCTGGCGCGGCACCACGATCACGAAGGCGCGATGCGGGAACCAGTGGCCGCGATAGTGGCGATAGCCGTGCCGCTTGTAGCGGTAGCCGCGATGGCCATTGTAGTAGACATGGCCGCCATGCCAGCGGATGCCGACGCTGACATGGCCGCGTCCGCCCACCTTGATGACATCGCCGGCGGTCGTCGGCGCGGCGGCGGGCAGTTTGGCGGCCGGCATGGCGCTGGCTGCGGGCGACATGGCAAGGCCGGCTGCAATCGCCAGTCCGGCGGCAAGCGCGATGCGCCTCATGCCCTTGGTGGCGTGGTTCATTCTTCCGGGGCTCGGTATGCTGGGGGTCATCGGAACTCTCCCGTTCCTGTCGTGGCGGTCCCTTCCACGGTTAATAAAGCATGAATCGCCCGATGGTTCAAAGAAACCGCCGTGAGATCGCCCGGAAGGTCGACCGATAGGGTTAACGATCGCGGTGCCGCTTGCGCCGGTGGTAGGTCAGCGCCAGCGCGATGCAGTGCCGCACCGCCGCCTCGTCGACGGGCTCGCCGTACGGCAGGACGATCGCCCGGTTTCCTTCCAGATGCAGGCGATCGCCATAAAGGTCGCGGAACGTGTCGACCAGGCCCGTATGGCAGATGAACATCAGCGCCTCGTCGCCATTGTCGCGCGTCTGAATGCGCACCGAACTGCCGGTACGCGGTTGTTGCGGTGTGAAACTGTGCTCGCCCCACTTGATGCTTTCGGCGAGCGGCCCGAGGTCCGGCACCGTCTCGGCGGCCTGGACGATCAGCGTGCGCGCCCGGCCTGTCATGGCCGCACGAAGGCGGCGCGGGCCACCTCCACCTCGCGCCGGCACCAGCAGCCCTCGACATGGTCGTTGACCAGCCCCATCGCCTGCATGAAGGCGTAGACCGTCGTCGGCCCGACGAACGACCAGCCGCGCTTTTTCAGTTCCTTCGAGATGGCGGTCGAGGTCGGCGTCTTCGTCATGGCGGTCAGCCCCGGATAGTCGGCGACCGCCGGACGCTCGTCCGGGCCCGGCTCGCGGGCCCAGAACCAGGCGGCGAGCGAACCGGCCTCTTCTCGAAGCTCGATCGCGCGGCGGGCATTGTTGATCGTGCTTTCGATCTTGCCCCTGTGGCGCACGATGCCGGCGTCGCCCAGAAGGCGCGTCACGTCGTCCTCGCCGAAACGGGCGACCGCCTCGATGTCGAAGTCGGCGAACGCCGCGCGGAAATTGTCGCGCTTCCTGAGGATCGTCAGCCAGGACAGGCCCGACTGGAAGCCCTCGAGACAGAGCTTTTCGAACAGGCGCCGGTCGTCATCCACGGGCCGTCCCCATTCGTCGTCATGATAGGCCAGATAGTCCGGCTTGCCGCCATGCCACCAGCAACGCACCCTGCCGTCCTCGCCGCGCATCAGCCCCTCGGGCAGCGTCTCATCGTCCATTAACCGCGTTCCTTCACTGCCCGTTCACCGCGTGCGCCAACCGCCCGCTAACCTTGCCAAAGGCTTTCCGCGCCGGCGACGGGTTTATCAATGGCGATTCATATTTTGCTTGGCGGCCGGAGTCATGGTCCGCAACCAGCGCTCCTGACAGATCTGTCCGGAGCGGATCGGCAACACGTTTCGAGCAGGACCGATGATGACCATGACACTTCGCGCCGCGGCCGCAGCCGCCGCCCTGACGTTCGCCTTCGGCACGGCCGCCCACGCCAACGACCGCTACGCCACGCCGCCACCGGTTGTGCTCAGCCCCGATCTGAGCCGGCCCTGGGTGATGCAATTGCAGGGCCCGGCCGCCCAGGGCGTCCGGTCGGGCGCACCGCGCGTCGTCGTCCGCCGGCCCGCCGGCCAGCGGCAGGTCTACCAGCCGCGTGCCGTCCAGCAGCAGGCCGCGCTCGCCCAGCCGCCCAAGCCGCGGGTGCGCGACATCGACCCGGTCTACCTGCCGCAGACCGTCGCCTACCATGGCGGCGAGAAGGCCGGCACCATCGTCATCGATACGCGCGACCGGTTCCTCTATCTGGTCAACGGCGACGGCACGGCCAAGCGCTACGGCGTCGGCGTCGGCAAGGAAGGGTTCGAATGGCGCGGCACCGAGACGATCACCCGCAAGGCGGAATGGCCGAGCTGGCGGCCGCCCGCCGAGATGATCCGCCGCGAGGCGAAGAAGGGCCGGCACCTGCCGACCTACATGCCCGGGGGGCCGCAGAACCCGCTCGGCGCCCGCGCGCTCTATCTGGGTTCGACGCTTTATCGCATCCACGGAACCAACCAGCCATGGACGATCGGCCAGGCCGTGTCGTCGGGCTGCATCCGCATGCGCAACCAGGACGTCGAGGACCTCTATACGCGCGTCGGCGTCGGCACCAGGGTCATCGTGCGCTGACATCGCCGCGCCACGCGCGCGGCAGGGCGGGCTCCAGCGGCCTTTTGGGGCTTGGCGGGGCCGCCCGTCTGGGCTAAGAGCGGGCAAAAGACGAGGTATTTCAAGCTGCGCCGCCCGCTTCTCACCGTTGCCCTTCTTCTGTCGTCGAGCTCTCTGGCTGCCGCCGAGTTCCAGTTCTCGGCCTATGGCGGCTGGCAGACCGCGCCGCACAGCCTGGTCGAGATCACCGGCATCGGCGCCGAAAGCTTCACCGCCGGCTGGCAGGGCAAGTCGTTCCAGACGCCGCCCTACTGGGGCCTTCGCGGCACCTACTGGTTCGACCGCTGGGCGCCGCAATGGGGCGTGTCCATCGATTTGACCCACGCCAAGGTCTATGCGGACCCCGAGACGTTCGCCAACGACATTCCGGACTGGTCGCGGTTCGAGTTCTCCGACGGCATCAACATCCTGACCGTCAACGCGATGCGCCGCTTCCAGCGCTGGAACGGGTTCGAGCCCTATCTGGGCGCCGGCGTCGGCCTGTCGATCCCGCATGTCGAGGTGACCCGTCCCGAAGGAACCACCTTCAACTACCAGGTCGGCGGCGCCGCCTTCCAGGCGCAGATCGGCGCCAACTACTATTTCAACGACTGGCTGTCGGTGTTCGGCGAGTATCAGTTCAACTACGCCATGAACGATCTGACCCTCAGCGAGGGCGCCACGCTGAAGACCAACATCATCACCAACGCGGTCGTCGGCGGCGTCTCCGTCCACTTCTGAGACCTGCGCTGTCAGCGTCCCGTACTGCTCCGGGCCTCGCCGGCAGGCCGGGCACGCAACATGCGCGCAGACTTAACCGCACATTAACCGCGACGGTTAACCATAAGGGCCGTGAAAGAAGGCCGCGCGTATGGTCGCGCCGCCTGTCTCGGTCAGGGTTCAAGTCAATGAAACGGTTTCTGCTCACGCTCGGCGCTGGCGCGCTTTCAGCCTCGGCCGCCCATGCGGCCGATATCGACATCATCGAGGCTCCGATGCCCGCCAGCAGCGGCGCCTACGTCGCCGCGCGCATCGCCGGCGCATTTCCCGCCAACACCGATTTCGACCTTACGGTCGTGCCGACCAACATCGTCAACGACTACAAGACGATCGGCTATGGCGGCGCGTTCGCGGTCGGTTACGGCTATGGCATCGGCGTTGGCGCGGTGCGCGCCGAACTGGAGGCGGGCATGCTCTCGCAGGAGATCGAAAGCCACACGCTGACCGCGCTGCCCGCGACGCTCAGCGATCCGCTCGCCTTCGGCACAACCGAGATCCTCTACGGCACGATCAACGCGGCCGTCGACATCGAGGCCGGCATGGGCTTTCGGCCCTTCCTCGCCGGCGGCGTCGGCTTGGCCCAGGTCAACTTCAAGAACCACGGCGTGACGCTGGGCGCGCCGGTCGGCCCGCTCGGTCCGGGCCCCGTCACCGCGATGAACGACAAGGATACGGGCATCGCCTGGCACGTCGGCGGCGGCGTCGGCTACGCCATCGACGACCAGGTCACGATCGAGGCGGCCTACCGCTATTTCGGCGTCAGCAACGTCGAACTGACCGCCGTCGACGGAACGGTCTCTTCGGTGCCGATCCGCCAGCACCAGGTCACGCTGGGCATGCGCTACGGCTTCTGATCCACAGCGGTTCTGGAGAAGCAACGGGCGGCCTCGTGCCGCCCCTTTTGCGCGTTGGCCGGTTCTTGAGCGCTTTCGCCGGGATTGCGCTACCCGGCCGCCTCGACGAGGGCGTCCAGCGACGTGCGCGTGGCGGGCTTCGCCTCGGGCACGCCGTCGGGCCGGTCGCCGCCATAGGCCCATTCGAGCAGTTCGACCGTGTGCACGATCGGGATGTCGGTGCCCGAGCCGATCTGCGTGATGCAGCCGATATTGCCCGTGGCGATCAGGTCGGGCCGGGTCGCCTCGATGTTGCGCACCTTGCGCGCCTTCAGTTCGGCGGCGATCTCGGGCTGCATGATGTTGTAGGTGCCGGCCGAGCCGCAGCACAGATGCCCCTCGGGCGGGTCCTTGACCGCAAAGCCGGCCTTCGAGAGCAGGTCCTTGGGCGCGCGGGTGATCTTCTGGCCATGCTGCATCGAGCAGGCCGAATGATAGGCGACCGTCAGGTTCGGTTCGATCGCCGGTTCGGGCAGGTCGAGCGTCGCCAGATACTCGGTCACGTCCATCGCCAGCGCGCTGACCTTGGCGGCCTTGTCCGCATAGTCCGGATCGAGCCGCAGCATGTGGCCGTAATCCTTGATCGTCGTGCCGCAGCCCGACGCGGTGATGACGATCGCGTCGAGACCGCCGCGCTCGATCTGGGCTGTCCAGGCATCGACGTTGCGGCGCGCGGCTTCGAGCGCGTCGTCCTCGCGGCCCATGTGATGGACGAGCGCGCCGCAGCAGCCCTCGCCCTCGGGCACGACGACCTCGACGCCGAGCCGGGTCAGGAGCCGGATCGTCGCCGCATTGGTCTCGGGCCGCAGCACCGGCTGGGCGCAGCCGGTCAGGATCGCCACGCGGCCGCGCCGTTCGCCCCTGCCCGGATAGGCGGCTGGCACGGCGTAGATCGTCGGACGCGCGATCTGTCGCGGCGCCAGATCGAGCATCGCGCCGAACCGCCTGAGCGGCCCGACCGCCTTGAAAAGCGGCGCGAAGGGTCGGCCCAGCCGCGCCGCCTGGAGCGCCGCCCTGAACCGGCCGGGATGGGGCAGCACGAAGGCGAGAACGCCACGGGTCAGCCGGTCGAAGAACGGGCGCCGGTAGGTCTTTTCGATATGCGCGCGGGCATGATCGACCAGATGCATGTAGTTGACGCCCGACGGGCAGGTCGTCATGCAGGCCAGGCACGACAGGCAGCGGTCGATGTGCAGCACGGTCTTTTCGTCCGCCGGCCGGTCGTTTTCCAGCATGTCCTTGATCAGGTAGATGCGCCCGCGCGGACTGTCGAGCTCGTTGCCGAGCGTGACATAGGTCGGACAGGTCGCCGTGCAGAAGCCGCAATGGACGCAACTGCGCAGGATCTTCTCCGAGTGCGCGGTGTGCGGGTCGGCGAGTTGCTCCTGCGTGAAGCTCGTCTGCATGGCAAATTGTCCTTGCGGTTCAGATCCACCAGGTCTGCGGGTCGTCGATCGGCTCGCCGCGTCCGAGGCGCTGGATACCCTTGATCAGCCGGATGATCGCCCAGATGAACACGGCGACCATGATCAGGAAGCCGATGCCGATGAAGGCGAGGATGAGGCCGACCAGCGAGAACAGGACGGCGATCCAGAAGGTGCGGATCAGCCAGGTGTAGT
Organism: Roseitalea porphyridii; assembly: GCF_004331955.1. Classification (NCBI taxonomy): domain Bacteria; kingdom Pseudomonadati; phylum Pseudomonadota; class Alphaproteobacteria; order Hyphomicrobiales; family Ahrensiaceae; genus Roseitalea; species Roseitalea porphyridii. Next base: position 492,924 of record NZ_CP036532.1, read on the forward strand.
GCGTCTCGACATAGCCGCCCGCCTTGCCACGGTTCATGTAGGCCATGATCACGCCGACGATTGAAGTCAGGCCGACGATGACGGAAAGGAAATAGAGAATGTAGATGAGCTGGGCGTTCTTCGGGCCGGCGTCGAACCAGCCATCCGTCGAAAGCGGTTGATGGTTGCCCGGTTCGGGCGTCTGCGGTGCGTTGCTCATGATCGGCTATCCTTGCTGCGGTTCGGTCAGGCCGCCCTGCGCACGGACGCGAAGGGTCGGCGGCCGCAATTGAACACGCCATCGGGATCGATTGAAGAACGGATTTTCTCGCTGAGCGCGGCGACCGGCGCCGGCTCGGGCTGGAAGACCGATGTCCGCGCCCGCGCATCTTCGCCAGTCCGCACCAGAAGCGCGTGACCGCCGCCATGGGCGGCAAGGCTCGTCCGGACGCGGTCGGCCTGCGGGTCTTCGCCGGAAATCCGCAGCCAGACCAGTCCGCCCTGCCAGTCGAAGAAGGCCTCGCCCTCGGTCTGGCCGAGGATATCGGCCGCAACGGCATGGCCGGCCATGGGCGCGGCCGAGATGCGCCAAACCGGTGTCTCCGTGCCGTCGGCAAACGGCGCAACGTCGCGGATCGCCGCCCAGGCGCGTTGGGAGGCCGCCGCGTCGAGCTGGGCGATATCGTGACCCGCCCCCAGTTGCGGTGTCAGCCGCCCGATCCGTTCGGCGATCGACACGGCAAAGCCCTCAAGCCGCAGCAGCGTCGTCGGCCGTCCGGCGCGTCCATCGGCCAGAACACGACCGGCGATCGGACCCGGCAGATTCGCGGCACCGGAAACCTCGGCGCTGGTGCCCATCGCGCGGGCCATCAGCTTCGCCGCGTCCGCCGCCCCGGGCCCGTCGACGGCGAGCGTGACCTCGGTTTCGGGGCGCGGCAGCACCTTGAACGCGACTTCGGTGATCAGTCCCAGCGTGCCCCACGAGCCCGCCATCAGCTTGACCAGATCGAGCCCGGTGACGTTCTTCATCACCCGGCCGCCATTGCGGATCGCCTCGCCGCGCCCGTTGACGAAACGCACCCCCAGCAGCGCGTCGCGCGCCGCGCCGGCCAGGATGCGCCGCGGGCCGGACATGTTGGTCGCCGCGATGCCGCCGATCGTCTGCCCGGCGTTCGAGCCCAGAAGGCGGCTCCAGTCGGCCGGCTCGAACATCAGTGCCTGGCCGTTTTCGGCGAGCGCCGCTTCGATGTCGGCAAGCGGCGTGCCGGCGCGGGCGACGACAACCAGTTCTTCGGGATTGTATTCGACGATGCCCGCAAGGCCGGTCGACGCGATCGCCGCGTCCGCCGTGACGGGCTGGCCGACCCCGGCTTTCGATCCGGCGCCGGCGATGGCGAGGGTCCGTCCCGCGCCCCGGGCCTCGGCGACCATCGCGCAGGCCTCGGCCTCGTCGGCGGGGACGAGGGTCTGAAGATCAGTCACCGTCACGATGCGCCCTGCCGCGAAAAGGACAGCGGAAACACCTTGGACGGGTTGAGGATCCAGCCCGGATCGAAGGCCGCGCGCACGGCCATCTGCTGGTTCAGATCGGTCTCGGAGAACTGGTGCAGCATCAGGTCGCGCTTTTCGATGCCGACGCCGTGCTCGCCGGTCAGGCAGCCGCCGGCATCGACGCACAGCTTGAGGATGTCGGCGCCCGCCAGTTCGGCCTTTTCCGCCTCGGCCGGATCGTTGACGTCATAGAGGATCAGCGGGTGCATGTTGCCGTCGCCGGCATGGAAGACGTTGGCGACGCGCAACCCGTAGCCGGCGACGATCCGGTAGGTTTCGCGCAGGACGTGCGAGAGCTGGCCGAGCGGCACCGTGCCGTCCATGCAGATATAGTCGGCGATGCGGCCGGTCGCGCCGAAGGCGCTCTTGCGCCCCTTCCAGATCTGGGCCGCCTCGGTCGCCGACTGGCTTTCCTTGATAGAGGCGACGCCGTGCCTTCTGGCGATGGCGATGATGCGCGCGAGCATGTCATCCATCTCCGCCTCAGAGCCCTCCACCTCGATGATCAGAAGCGCCTCGACGTCGAGCGGATAGCCGGCCTTTGCGAACGCCTCGCAGATCTCGATCGCCGGCTTGTCCATGAACTCGATGGCGACCGGAATGATGCCCGCGCCGATGATCTCGGAGACACAGGCGCCGGCGACTTCCGACGAGTCGAAGCCGAACAGGACCGGCCGCGCGCCCTCCGGTTTGGCGAGCAGCCGCACGGTCGCCTCGGTGATGATGCCGAGCTGGCCTTCGGAGCCGCACAGCAGGCCGAGCAGATCGAGCCCGGGCGCATCGAGCGCCTTGCCGCCCAGATCGACGATCGTGCCGTCGAGCAGCACGACCTTCGCGCCGAGCAGATTGTTGGTGGTCACGCCATATTTGAGGCAGTGCGCGCCGCCCGAATTCATGCCGATATTGCCGGCGATCGTGCAGGCGAGCTGCGAGGACGGATCGGGCGCATAGAAGAAGCCGTCGGCGGCGACACGGTCCGAAATGGCAAGGTTCGTCACGCCCGCCTGCACGGTGCAGGTGCGGTTGTCGTGGTCGATCTCGAGGATGCGGTTCATCCGGCTGACGCCGATGACGACGGCATCCTCCTGCGGGATCGCGCCGCCGGCGAGCGAGGTCCCGGCGCCGCGCGGCACCACCGGAACGCCCTGTTCGGCGCAATAGGCCAGTACGGCGGCGACCTCCTCGGTCGTGCCCGGCAGGACGACGGCCAGCGGAACGCGCCGATAGGCGGTGAACGCGTCGGTCTCGAAAGGCACGAGCTCGCGCGGATCGGTGACCAGTGCTTCGGTCGGGACCAGATCCGCGAGTCCCGCGACGATCGCCTCGCGGCGGGCGAGCACGTCCGGGTCGGGCGTCAGAAATGCGATCTCGTTCATCGTGTGTCCTCCCGACCGGCGGTCGTGCGACAGATCCGGTCATTGCGCCATCGCGCCCGGCGTCGGGCAGGTCAAGCCGGCTTTCGCGCGATACCGGCAAAGTGGTAAAGAAAGATTACCACTTGTGCAAGCCTGCCGCAACCACGTATGCCGCATCGGCGCGCGCTGGACTTCCGGACGCGCCGCGCCACATCCGATGATGATGGCCGGGCATTGCCGCGCCGCCGTCGGCTGCGGCATTTTGTCATCCCGGCGTGATCACGCGTGCCTCTTGCCGGTGGGAGAAGGTGGCACACTATTTGTTCGCGGGTGGATCGAAAAGGCACTGCGGTGGGCATGAGCAACTTCGGCGATCTGGAAATCTTCGCCCGCGTGGTGGCGGCAGGCAGCATGTCGGCCGCCGGCCGCGAACTTGGCCTGTCGCCGGCCGTGGTCTCCAAACGCCTGCGCCGGCTCGAAGACCGGCTCGGCACCCGCCTTCTTCAACGCACAACCCGGCAGATCGCGCTCACCGAAGCCGGACAGGGCTTCTACGAACGCGTGGTTGCGATCCTCGCCGGTGTCGAGGAGGCGGAGGCCTTCGTCTCGCGCCGGTCCGCGATGGCGCGCGGCACGCTGAAGGTGAGCGCGCCGACCTCGTTCGGGCGGATGCACATCGCGCCGCATCTGATCCCGTTCATGAAGGCCAATCCCGACCTTTCGGTGAACATGCTGCTGTCGGACGATCTGGTCGACATCGTCGGCGATGGCTTCGACGTGGCGATCCGGATCGCCGAACTGGCCGATTCGAGCCTTGTCGCCCGCAAGCTTGCGCCCGTGCGCCGGGTGCTGTGCGCAACGCCGGACTATCTGGAGGAGAACGGCACGCCCGAGACGCTGGCCGAGCTCGCCGAGCACAATTGCCTGACGCACCAGACCTCCGACACCTGGCGCCTCGAGGGCCCCGACGGCCCGGTCACCGTGCGCCCGCACGGCAACCTGTCGACCAACTCTTCCGAAGTGATCCGCGAGGCGGTCCTCGCCGGGCTCGGCATCGCCCTTCGTTCGACCTGGGACATCGGCAAGGAACTGTCGGCGGGCAAGCTCGTCCAGGTGCTGCCGGACCATCACGGCTCGACCAACACCGCGATCTACGCGATCTATCCGTCGCGCCAGTTCCTGCCGGTCAAGGTGCGCTTGTTCATCGACTATTTCGCCGAGCTGTTCGGCTCCGAACCCTATTGGGAGCGCGGCGTGCCGGCGACGGTGCCGGACATCAGGCCTCAGCCGGACGGCGCGGACGGCACCGAAGCGGGCGGCTCGGGCGGTCGCACCGCGACCGGTCCCGTGCGCGGCGGCTACCGCGCCAACGGCCAAGGCCGCGACGAGACGGCCCCCGCCGGCGAATAGCGGCGAGTGGAAAGCCCGTTCAGGCGAGCATGGCGCACAGCAAGGCTTCGGTGCGGCTGACGACGATGCCGTCGACGATCATGTGATCGCCATCGGCGAAGTCGCGACTGCACTGTTCGGCGACCAGCCGCCTGCGCGTCGTCTCGCAATCCGTGCGGTGCGCCTGGGCCAACAGTGCCTTGCTGCCGAGCTCATCGGCAATGCGCCGCGCGCAGCGATATTCGGGGGCCTCGCGGACCACGGCGCGACCGAATATGCGAAGGGTCTGTTGGTCCGCGCCGGCGAAGAAGGCCGGTGTGTTGCGCGGCACCGCGCGGCACGCCAGAAGGCCGCCGCCATAGGCCGCGACCGGTACGGCCATCAGCGCGCCGGACAGGAGCAGAAGCGATCGTCGTGTCATCTTCGGCATTGTCCTCAAAGGGCCAGCGTTTCGGCGAGATGGTCGGCCATGCGGATCGCCAGCGCCACGATGGTCAGTGTGGGGTTGGCTGCGCCGCCGGTAGGAAATACGGAACTGCCGGCGATGTACAGATTGGGTACGGTGTGCATCCGGCCGTCGCCGTCGACCACGCCGCGACGGGGATCGGTGTGCATGCGCGTCGTCCCCATATGATGATAGGCCGTGTAAATGCCGCTCAGATCGCCGTCTTCAGGCAAGCCGATCCGCAACCGGCCGAGGCCGGCTTCGCCGAATGCGCGGCCGATGATCTCGTGGGTGCGTCGCAGGCTTTCCAGATCGGCGGGCAGAATGCGCCAGTCGAGCGTCGTGCGGCGCAGACCGAGCGCGTCGCGATCGGCGTTCAGGAGCACGCGGCTGTCCGGATTGGGCGCCTGCTCGGCATCTTGCCAAAGCAGGACATCATCGATCTCGCCCCCTTCGCTGATCCGGCGTCGAATATGCCGCGACAGGCCGGTGATGACCGAACCCGGTGACTCGGCGACATTGCAGACCCGCTCCGCAAACCGGTCGGGCACTTCCCCGCGCGCGAACGTCTTGGCGAGCGCGGAAAAGGACAACCAGGCATGATCGCGGAAATCGTCGTTCTGCGCCTGGTCCTTCCATACGATCGTGAAGAAGGCCGTGTTGTTGAGCAGGTTCTGCCGGCGCATGAGCGCAGCCTGGACCTTCAGTCCGATCAGAAGCGAACTCGTATCGGTGACCTGGCGGTAATAGCCTAGATCGCGCCGACTGTCCGACAGCGCGATCTGGCTCGCCTCGATGTGCAGATGGTCCATGAAATGGCGCCCGACCAGATCGTTCTCGTTGCCGAGTCCGGCCGGCCGCTGGCTGTCGGCGTTCAGCAGCAGGCGCGCATTCTCGATGCCGCCGCAGGCCAGAACGAACTTTTTCGCCTTCACTGTGGCGGTTGTGCCCGACAGCGCGCCGACGGTGACATGATCGACCATGTCGCCGCTCTCGCCCAGAACGATGTCGGTCACGTTGGCATTGATCAGGCAGCGTATGGTCCGCGCCTTCTCGATGTCGCCCAAATAGGCGTCCGCAAAGCGTGTGGGCGGGCTCTGCTGATAGAAACCGTGATCGAGCAACGCGCCGGGCAGCGGCAACGGGTCTCCGGCAAGCAGGCCTTCCCACTGCTCGGTTGAATAGCGGTACTCGCCCAGTTCCAGATAGTCGTGGGCGCGGGCATAGAAGGCGTCGAGAGCCGAGCGCGCAAACGGCCATTCGATGTTGCCGTTGCACGCGCGCGCTTCAAAGTCGATTTCGTCGAGTGGCGCGCACATACCGGTCCAGTGCTGCGTGGTGCCGCCGAACTGACGCAGGCGCGAATAGACAAGATCGGTGTTGTCATGGCCGGCCAGCGTGCCCTCATAGAGCGCCTGGGTCGCGTTGTCGTAGCCGACGGCGCCGCCTTCGAGCAGCACGACCCCGACGCCCTTGGCGGCCAGTTCGAGCGCCAGCGGAATGCCGGCCGCTCCGGCGCCGACGATACAGACTTCAGCCTCGAACTTCTCTGCCGTTGCGATCGACTGGAGATCGACAATCATGGGGCGCCCCCGACGTTCAGGGGGCCGCATGGAGTGAACCGGCGCAGCGACGCCCCGCATGCATGATCGGACCCCCGAAGTCGGACCTCGACGGTCCGGTCGTGGTTCGGGCGGCGGCGAATAGCGGCCACCGGTCAGTTCTCGAGCCGGTCGCGCTCCGCATTGCGGTGCCGGATGCGCCGCACGATCATCCAGATCGTGAAGATCGTCACCGGCACGAACAGCGCGATCATCACGTCCGTGCTCAGCCCCGGCAGCTGGCCGCCGACGCCCTTGATCGCATAGGCGAACAGCCCGACGATGTAATAGGAGACGGCGGCCACCGACAGGCCTTCGACCGTCTGCTGCAGGCGAAGCTGCAGCTTTGCGCGCCGGTCCATCGATTCCAGAAGATCGCGGTTCTGCTTTTCCACCTCGACGTCGATGCGCGTGCGCAACAAATTGGCCGCGCGCGCCAGCTTGCGCGACAGATTGGCCTGGCGTTCCTCGACCGCCCGGCACGTGCGCATCGCGGGCGCCAGCCGCCGTTCCAGAAACGAGCGCCACATGTCGAAGCCGGGCAGGGGCTCTTCCTCCAGCGCCTTGAGCCGGTCGCTGACGATCTCGTCATAGGCCCGGCTCGCACCGAACCGGTAAAGGCTCGAGGCGGCGTCCGCTTCCAGTTCGCCGGCCAGCACCGTGATGTCGTCGAGCAGATGCTCGGCACCGCCCGGCTCGATCTTGCGCATCCGGTGCGTCAGTTCGGCCAGCCGGTCCTCCGCGCTGCGCATGCGCGGCGACAGGCTCTGAGCGAGCGGCAGGCCGAGCATCGCCATCGTCCGGTAGATCTCGATGTCGAAGAGGCGCTGGGCCAGCGCGCCGGTCCGCTGCGGGGTCAGGCCCTTGTCGAGCACGAGGATGCGGGTCAGCCCGTTCATGTCCTGCCGGAAATCGGTGGCGACCAGCGCGCGGCCGCCTTCGGTGGCCGACATGCACAGCGTCTGCCGGTCGAACGGCTCCAGCCATTTCTCGTAATCGTCGTCGTAGGGCCGCACGTCGATGCGGACCGCCGAGATCAGCGAGCCGGGCGCGGGAAACGCGTCGCCGAACGGGTGGCCGCTGAGCGGCTCGTCCGGCGAACCCGGCAGCGGGCCCTCCCACAGATAGGTCGAGGCCTCGGTATGCCGTTCCCACCACAGGCTGCCCGGCCCGGTGCGGATGCGGTGGTGCCGCGCCGCTTCGGTGGGAGGCGCGACGCCGTGCTGGCGCGACAGTTCGGCGAGAACCGCCTGGTCGACCGATGCCCCGCCATCGGTGATGAAGCACAGCTTCAGGAGGGCGCGCGGCGACTTGACCGATGGCGCCGGCCGCGCATGGACCTCGCCGGTCGCAGCGGCACGCTGCTCATGCACCGGAAAGCCGAACGGTCCCGACCGTGCCACGGTCTCGGGGCGATCGGACAGTTTCTCATTTCGGGTCCTCGGCCGGTCCTGTTCAGCGCCGCCGGCCCGTTCCTGATCGAGTGTGGTCACATGGTTCTCCTCTTGAGCGCACCGTACCGTGTATCGCCAATCCGGCTTGCGTGCCCGGGTGGCGGGGCCGATGAAGGCACGGAGCGCGCGCCGCAATGAAACACATTGGACGGGCCGCGCCAAATTCAATGTGCCCGGCGCGCGGCCGGTCCGCATCAACTGGACAATCAAATTGACCAGTCAGCGCCGGGGCGGGTACACTCGCGTTGGAGGAGCATCGGCCATCATGAGCGCAGACCTGTTTCACAGGGTCAATCATGCGCGCACCGCCGACGAGGTTTGCGCGCAGATCGAGGCACTCGTGCTCGAAGGCGTTCTGCGGGTCGGCGACAAGCTGCCCGGCGAACGCGATCTGGCGCATCAGTTCAACATCTCCCGTCCGATTGTCCGCGAGGCGCTGAAGAACCTGGAGGAGCGCGGCCTGCTCTGCACGCGTCACGGCGGCGGCACCTTCATCGCCGACGTGATCGGCGACGTGTTCTCCAAGACCATGCTCGAACTGATCGCCGACCACCCCAAGGCGACCGACGATTATCTGGAATATCGCCGCGAGGTCGAAGCGATCGCCGCCGAAATGGCCGCGCGCCGGGCGACGGACGACGACAAGGCGCTCCTGACCTCGATCATGACCCGCATGGAGGCCGCGCACGGCAAGGAGGATATCGCCGACGAGGCGGCGCTCGATGTGGAGTTCCATCAGGCCGTCAGCGAAGCGGCCCACAACGTGATCCTCATGCACACGCTGCGATCGTGCTACCGGCTGCTGACCAACGGCTCGTTCTTCTCGCGCTCGCTGGTCTATGGCTATCCGGGTGCCCGCGACCAGTTGCTCGGCCAGCACCGCGCGGTCTTCGAGGCGATCATGGCCGGCGACGGGCCCGCCGCGCGGCGCGCCGCGCAGGCGCACATCGAATTCGTCGAGCAGTGCAAGCGCGACGCCGAACGGGCCAAGGCCTGGCAGACCGTCTCGCGGCTGCGGCGCGCCCACAGGAGCGCCGTCTGACGGAAAGCCCTAGACGTTGTGCGGCCAGGGGCGCGGCGTTTCCAGCAGATTGTGCCGGCCGACCTTCCTGATGTCGGTCTCGCCGGCCAGCCCCATCGTGATGTCGAGCTCCTTGTGGATGATCTCGAGCGCCTTGGCGACGCCTGCCTCGCCCATCGCGCCCAGACCGTAGATGTAGGCGCGCCCGACGAAGGTCGACTTGGCGCCGAGCGCGATCGCCTTGAACACGTCCTGGCCCGAGCGGATGCCGCTGTCGAAATGGATCTCGATCGCATCCCCCACCGCATCGACGATCGGCGCCAGCATGTCGATCGAGGCGGCCGCCCCGTCAAGCTGCCGCCCGCCATGGTTGGAGACCACCATCGCGTCGGCGCCGATCTTCGCGGCGATCTCGGCGTCCTCGACATCGTTGATGCCCTTGAGGATCAGCTTGCCGTCCCACTTCGACTTGATCCATTCGATCGAATCCCAGTCGAGCGTCGGGTCGAACTGGCTGTGCGTCCATTCCGAAAGGGAGGTCATGTTGGTCACGCCGGGCGCATGGCCGACGATGTTGCCGAAGGTGCGGTTCTTCGTGCCCAGCATGCCGAGGCACCATTGCGGCCTCAGCGCCAGATCGGCCATGGCTTTCAGGGTCGGCTTGGGCGGCGCCGAAAGGCCGTTCTTGATGTCCTTGTGGCGCTGGCCCAAAACCTGAAGATCGAGCGTCAGCACCAGCGCCTCGCAACCGGCGGCCTTGGCCCGGGCGATCAGATCCTCGACAAAGCCGCGGTCGCGCATCACGTAGAGCTGGAACCAGAACGGCTTGGTGGTCGCCTCGGCCACCGCCTCGATCGAGCAGATGCTCATCGTCGACAGGGTGAACGGCACACCGAACTTCTCGGCGGCGCGGGCGGCGGCGATCTCGCCGTCCGGATGCTGCATGCCGGTCAGGCCGACCGGAGCGAGCGCCACGGGCATCGCCACGTCGCGGCCGATCATCTGCGTCTTTACCGAGCGTTCGTCGATGTTGCGCGCCACGCGCTGTCTGATCTTGATGCGGCCGAACGCGTCCGAATTGTCGAGATATGTGGACTGGGTCCAAGCCCCCGAATCCGCGTAGTCATAGAACATCTTCGGCACGCGGAACTTCGCGCGCCGCTGCAGGTCGCGTATTTCGGTCACCGGTCCGAACATGTCGCCACTCCTCATTCGATGCGGGCCTGTTAGCCCGTCCGGAGCGCGGTGAAAAGACGGTGGATGGTCGCCCGGGCTCGCGTGCTCAGCGGTCCTGGGCTGCCGCCGAAACGCCGTAGCCGTCGGTGGCGACGTTGCCGGCCAGCGACGTGCCCGAATAGATGCCGAGGCCCCAAAGGGTGATCCCCAGCAGCGTTGCAAGTGACAGAAGCGTGGCGCGCACGGTCATGACGGCTCCCCATCGTTCGATTCTGGAACCGAAAGGCCGAAGCCGGCCCGGCGGTTCCCTCCCAATCGTCATGTGCACGGACAGGATGGACCAGAAACCTTTTCGGCAAAGTGACCAAATGCACACGATGCCCGCCGCGCGCGTCGGAGCTAGCCTGTCGCCGGCCCTTTTGCCAGCCCAAAATTTGGGCGGTGCAGCATTTTTCGCGCCGCGCCGGACCCGCATCGAAGACCGCGCTTGACCGGCGCGCGGCGGCGGTCCATCGCGGGGCCATGCGCGCCAATTACAAGCTGCAGCGTCTGTTCGTCGATGCGCCCCTTGACGGTGGCGCGCGCATCGATGCCGACGCCAAACAGGCCAACTATCTGCGCAACGTGCTGCGCATGAAGGACGGCGCGGAACTGCTCGTCTTCAACGGTCGTGACGGGGAATGGCGCGCACGCCTGAGCGTGTCCGGCAGGCGGGATGCCGCCCTCGTTCTCGAAACGCGCGAACGGCCGCAGCCTGCGGCGCCGGATCTCGTCTACGCCTTCGCACCGCTCAAGGCGGGCCGGCTCGATTACCTGGTGCAGAAGGCCGTCGAGATGGGCGCGGGCGTTCTGCAGCCGGTCTTCACCCGGCACACGCAGGTCGCGCGGATCAATTTGGACAAGGTGCGCGCCAACGCGCTCGAGGCGGCCGAACAGTGCGGCGTTCTTTCGATCCCGGACTGCAACGAGCCGGTCGCGCTCGATGCGCTGCTTGAGGCGTGGAAGCCGGATCGGGCGCTGGTCTTCTGCGACGAGGACCATCGCACCGACAATCCGCTCGACCGCCTTGCGCCGCTTGCGGGCAGGCCGCTCGGGCTGCTGGTCGGCCCGGAGGGCGGGTTCTCCGATGAGGAGCGAGCCACGCTGCGTGCGTTGCCGTTCGTGACCGCGATCCCGCTCGGACCGCGCATCCTGCGCGCCGATACGGCCGCCGTCGCCGCCCTCGCCGTGATCCAGGCCGTGGCGGGCGACTGGTGAGGGCTACTGCTTGAGCACGTTGCGCTTGAAGTCGGCGAGCACGATCTGCCACCAGTCGATCGTGTCTTCCAGATTGCGCGTGGTCACGCTGTCGTAGAGATTGACGTCCATCTCCAGCACCGGGTCGTCGACATCGTCCAGATAGGCCTTGCCGAACCGCTTGTCGCGGTTCCAGGCGTTCAGGTCCGAAAGCGCATACTCTCCATCGGTCTCCCAGGCCGCACGGAACTGGATCGCACGGCACCCCGTGCCGCCATCGTCGCAGCCATAGAACAGCACCAGATACCGCGTCCCGTCGATCCGACCGACGATCATCGGGTCGCCGACGCTGTCGCTTTCGAGGATTGCGCTGCCGAACCCGCGCAGCAGGCCGATGATCCGCTCCGGATCGGTCGCGTCGACCAGCGTCTGCGCCAATGCCGGGGCAGGCAGGAGAAACAGGGCCACGCACGCGGCTCGGATCGTCGGTCCCATGATATCCCCCGGCTCTTTTCGTACCGGCGCATATTACCGGGGCTGCATGATTGTTCAACTGCCGTGCGGCGCCTGGTTCAGTTCCGCTTGACGACCGGACAAGAAATTGCACTTGCCGCGCCCGGTCCGATCGGCCATGCACGCGACGAGACGATTGGCGATCACGGGACCCATGGCGCGCGACACCACAGACGACAGGCCGGTCGAGGACATCGCCGAACTGGCGGCCTATCTCGAAGCCGGCTGCAAGCCCGTCGAGGACTGGCGGATCGGCACCGAGCACGAGAAATTCCCCTTCTATGCCAGCAACAACGCGCCCGTCCCCTATGAGGGAGACCGGGGCATCGCGCGCCTGCTCGAAGGCATGCAGGACAAGCTCGGCTGGCAGCCGATCCTCGACGACGGGCGGATCATCGGTCTTTACGATCCGACCGGTCTGGGCGGCGCGATTTCCCTGGAGCCGGGCGGCCAGTTCGAACTGTCCGGCGCCCCGCTCGAGACGATCCACCAGACCTGTCGCGAATCGAACGCCCATCTGGCCCAACTCCGCCTGATCGCCGATCCGCTCGGCATCAAGTTTCTCGGCCTTGGCGCCAGTCCGAAATGGTCGCTCGCCGACACGCCGAAAATGCCCAAGTCGCGCTACGACATCATGCGCGCCTACATGCCCAAGAAGGGCACGCAGGGCCTCGACATGATGCACCGCACCTCGACCATCCAGGTCAATCTGGATTTTTCGAGCGAGGCGGACATGCGCAGAAAAATGCAGGTCGCCTATCGGCTGCAGCCGGTCGCGACGGCGCTGTTCGCCAATTCGCCCTTCACCGAGGGCCGGCCGAACGGGTTGCAGTCATGGCGCGCCGACATCTGGCGCGACACCGACAATGACCGGTGCGGCGTGCTGCCCTTCGTCTTCGCAGACGATTTCGGCTTCATGGACTATGTCCAGTGGGTGCTCGACGTCCCGATGTATTTCGTCCTCCGCGAGGGCCGCTACATCGACTGCACCCGCGTCACCTTCCGCCAGTTCATGGACGGCGCGCTGGACGGGGAAATTCCCAACCCGCGACCGACATGGGGCGACTGGACAAACCATCTGTCGACCGTCTTTCCCGAAGTGCGGCTGAAGCGTTTCATCGAGATGCGCGGCGCCGATGGCGGGCCGTGGCGACGCATCTGCGCGCTGCCGGCGCTCTGGGTCGGCCTTCTCTACGACGAGACGGCGCTGGACGCCGCCGACGCGCTGACCCGGTCATGGAGCTACCAGGACGTGGTCGCCCTGCGCGATGCGGTGCCGGTCGAGGGCCTTGGCGCGTCCATCGGCAACCAGTCCGTGCGCGACATCGCCTATCAGGTGCTCGGCATCGCCCGCGAGGGGCTGAAGGCGCGCGCCCGCCTGAACGCCGAGGGGTTCGACGAGACCCATTTCCTTGCCCCGCTCGAGGAGATCGCCGCGCGCGGCACCACCGCCGCCGAGCAGATGGTGACGAAGTATCACAGCGTCTGGGGCGGCTCGGTCGAGCCGGCGTTCCTCGAGTACGCCTACTAAATTCGGCGGAACGCTGCCGCACCGCATGCATTGAACCATCAAGATGAAGGGCCGGGCGACGGCCCGCAACGATGGAGGAATGTGATGCCACGCAATCTGATTGCAATCGCCCTGATGGCGAGCACCGCGGCCGTGCCCGCCGCCGCGCAGACAACCGACGACAATGGCACCGGTGAAACGATGACGGAGGGGTCCACGATCAACCAGATCGATCCCGGCCGCGTCGTGCCGCTTGGCGCCTGGAGCCAGACCGTGCGCGACGAGTTGAGCGGCTGGAGCGTGCGGGCGCTGCGCGGCAGCGACGTTTACGGCCCGAGCGGCGAGGAAATCGGCGCGGTCGAGGACATCATCGTCGGCCCCGAGGGCAATCTGACCTCGCTGGTCGCCGAAGTTGGGGGCTTCTGGGACATCGGCGACACCCACGTAAACGTTCCGTGGGACCAGGTCGAGATCCGGATCGACGACGATGACGGCTTCTTCGACACCGATATCGAGGTGACGATCCCGGTCAGCGAGGACAATGTCGACGATTTCGGTCTGTTCACGGATGGCGATCCGATCGCTCTCGGCTCCGGCGCGACCGGCGGGGTCGACGATGTCGACTTCGGCGACCGGGCCTGGCGCACGAGCGAGCTGATCGGCGACTACGCCCGCCTCGTCGGCGCCGACGGTCCGGTGACCTATGGCTACGTGACCGATCTGATGATCGAGAACGATCAGGTCGCCGCCACCATCGTCAATGCCGGCTATCCGGGCATGGGCGGCTATTACGCCTATCCCAACTACGCCGCGCGCGGCTATGGCTGGCAGCCGGGCAGCCCCTATTACGATCTGCCCTACGATCCCGAGCAGATCGAGGCGCTAGAACCGATGGAACGCCGCGTCTACAACTGACGGCAGGCGCGTGATGGCCGGCCGGCCTGACGTCGTCAGAGCCGGTCGAGCATCGCATACCAGGACAGTGCTAAAGTAAGCAGAGGCTTACGGAAACGTCGGCCGCCTGGGAATGGCGGCACGACCAGTTCCTTGAACAGGCCGAGGCGGTCGCGATTGCCCGCGACCGCCTCGGCCCACATCTTGCCGGTGAAGTTCGACAGCATCACGCCATGGCCGGAATAGCCGCCCATCGCGGTGACGCCGGGCATGACCTCGCGCACGAACGGCTCGCGCGGTACCGTTATGCCGACCGAACCGCCCCAGGCATGCGTGATCTCGATATCCCTCAGGGCCGGATAGATCTCGGTCATCTGCCGGCGGACACCGGCTTCGATGTCGGCCGGGGTTTCGCCGCCATAGGCCTCGCGGCCGCCGAACAGCAGGCGCCCGTCCTTCAGGCGCCGGAAATAGCGGACGACGAACCGGCTGTCGTCGACGCTTTGCCGGCCCGGCAGGACCGTCTTGTCGAACTCGCCTTCGAGCGGCACCGTCGCCCCGATGAACGACCGGATCGGCATGACATGGGATGCCATTGTCCGTTCGAGCTTTTCGTCGCCATGGGCGTTGACCGCCAGCAGCACCCGGTCGGCGGAGATCGTCCCCGACGCGGTTTCGACCGTGATTCTGCCGTTCGCACGGCCCAGACCTGTCACCTTCGTGTTTTCGTGCAGGCGCGCGCCGCGCGCTGCGGCCACCTTCGCTGTTCCGACCACCAGCTTGAGCGGATGGATATGCCCCGTGCCGCTGTCGTAGACGCCGCCGAAATAGCGCTCCGAACCGACGATGCGCGCGGTTTCGGCACGATCGACGAAGCGCAGATGCGGGTAGCCGAACCGCTCTGCCATCATGTCGGGGTAGGCGCGGAACTCGTCGACATAGCGCGCCTTGTGCGCGACCGAGATGTGCCCCTGCGTGTAGTCGATGTCGATGCCGTTCTGTTCGGTGAACGCCAGCATGTGCTGCTTGGCTTCCTCGGCCAGATCGAACAGCGCCTTTGCACGCTCATGGCCCAGCGCCGCCTCGTGCTCGTCGGCGGTCGAGCGCTGGCCGGTGTTCAACTGGCCGCCATTACGGCCCGAGGCGCCGTCGCCGAAGCGGGCGGCATCGACGAGCACGACCGACGCGCCGAGCTTGGCCGCCTCGGCGGCCGCAGAAAGCCCGGTGAAGCCGCCGCCGACGATGGCGAGATCGACGTTGGCATCCCCGTCGAGCGGCAGGTAGGCCGGCCGATCGCCGACCGAGGCCTCGTACCAGGACACGCCCGGCGAAATGGGGCTTTGGTAAGTCATCGCCTACACATTGAGCAGCAGATATTCGCGCTCCCAGGGGCTGATCACCTGCATGAAGGTCTCGAACTCGCCGCGCTTGACGCCGGCATAGTTGGCCATGAATTCTCGGCCCAGAATGCCGTCGAACGCGTGCTCCTCCTCGAAAAGCGAGACCGCTTCCAGAAGGCCGCGCGGCAGATCGATCTCGCCCTCGTTCGCCGTTTCGGCGGTCGGATCGGTCGGCACCAGACCGTAGACCATCCCCAGATAGCCGCAGGCAAGCGAGGCGGCGAGCGCCAGATAGGGGTTGGCGTCGGACGATGGCAGCCGGTTCTCGACCCGGCGCGCCTGAGGGTCGGAGGCGGGCACCCGGAACGCGGTGGTGCGATTGTCATAGCCCCATGCCGTGTTGACGGGCGCGGCGATCGCCTGGGTCAACCGGCGATAGGAGTTCACGTAAGGGGCGATCATCACCAGCGCCTTGGGCATGTAGTGCTGCATGCCGCCGATGAAGGCGCGGAACAGCGGGCTTTCCGAGCCGTCCTCTTCGGAGAAGATGTTGGCGCCCGTCTTCGCGTCGACGACCGACTGGTGGATGTGCATCGCGTTGCCCGGCGCGCCCTGGATCGGTTTGGCCATGAAGGTGGCATACATGTCCGCCTTCAGCGCGGCCTCCCGGATCGTGCGCTTGAACAGGAACACCTGGTCGGCGAGCGCCAGCGGGTCGCCATGGCGCAGATTGATCTCGAGCTGGCTGGGGCCTTCCTCGTGGATCAGCGTGTCGATCTCCAGACCCTGCGCCTCGCAGAAATGGTAGATGTCGTCGATCAGCTCGTCGAACTCGTTGATGCCGGCGATCGAATAGCTCTGTCCGCCCGAGATCGGCCGCCCCGAACGGCCGACGGGCGGCTGCAGCGGATAGTCCGGATCGGTGTTCTTGGCGACCAGGTAGAATTCGATCTCCGGCGCGACGACCGGGCGCCAGCCCTTATCGGCATAGGCGTCGATGACCCGCTTGAGCACCTGGCGCGGCGTGATCCAGGACGGCTCGCCCGTGCGCTGGTCGACCAGGTCGCAGACCACCTGGGCGGTCGGATCGGTTTCCCAGGGCACCACCGACAGCGTCGCAAGGTCCGGCTCGAGCTTCAGGTCGCCGTCGCGCGGATCGTAGCGGAACTCGCCGGTCTCGTCGGGATATTCGCCCGAGATCGTCTGCCGGAACAGCGCCGAGGGGAGCGCCAGCGCGGTGTTGGATGTGAACTTGTTGGACGGCATCATCTTGCCGCGTGGCACCCCGGCCAGATCGGGCGTGATGCACTCGATATCCTCGATCGAGCGCGCCGCCAGCCACGGGCCGGCCTCCGACCAGTTGCCGACGCCGCGAAGATTGTGGACGAAATCGGGTACGGCGCGCTTGGCCGGTTTCGTCTTGCGCCTGGTTCCAACCGGCGCACCGCCGGTCCGGTCCTGTTGGCCCGAGCGGGCCTTCATGTCTTCCGACATCAATCACCTTGTGCCTGTTTGATCTCCTATAAACCCGCCGCGCGGCCCGTGAAAGCCCGCACGACAATCATGGTGAAGCTGCGGCGAAAGCCCGATTGCGGGCCCGGCCACCCATGCTACTGTCCGCCCGCCAGTGCGAGGGAGGCGGCCATGATGACCCTTTTCGAAACCCTGACCAGGGCCCAGGACGGCGAGGCGATCAAGGCGATGGCCCGGCAGTTCGGCCTGTCTGAACAGCAGACCGAACAGGCGATCGAAGCGCTGATGCCGGCCTTTTCGGCGGGCCTCAAGCGCAACGCGTCCGATCCGATGGGCGTCGCCGGCTTCATGCAGGCCCTGTCGACCGGCCAGCACGCCAAATATTTCGAGGACGTGCACAACGCCTTCGCGCCGCAGGGCGTTAAGGAAGGCAACGGCATTCTGGGCCATCTGTTCGGCTCCAAGGAGGTCAGCCGGGCCGTCGCGGCGCAGGCCGAACAGGCGACCGGCGTCGGCCAGGAAATCCTCAAGCAGATGCTGCCGGTGGTCGCGGCGACGCTGATGGGCGGCCTTTTCAAGCAGTCGACCGGTCAGGTCGCGCCGAGCCGGCAGGCGGCCAGTCCGATGGCCCGGATGATGGAGCAGTTCATGGCCGCGCAAGGACAGCCGTCGCAGGGCGCCAGCGGCAATCCGTTCGCCGAAATGGTCGCGCAGATGTTCGGCGGCGACGCCGCGGCGGCAAGGCCCGCGCCCGAGGCGATGGCCGACAACCCCTGGGGCAGGCTCTTCACCGAGATGATGGGCGGTGGGCCGTCGGTGACCGCGCCGGAAAAGAACGGCAATGCCTACGAGGAACTGTTCGGCCAGATGTTCGAGACGGGCCGGCAGACGCAGGACAGCTACCAGCGCGGGATCGAGGACATTTTCGACAGCTATCTGCGCGGCATGATCAAGAGCCGGTAGCGTCCCTTACCGGCCGCGCATCACCAGCACGTTGCCGGCGATCACCAGCGCCAGGCCGGCGAACGCCGTCAGCGTCCACTGGTAGCCCTCGAGCGCGGTCGACACGAGCAGCGCGAAGATCGGAAACACGACCGTCGCGTAACCGGCGCGGCCTGAACCGATCCGGCCGACCAGAGTCAGGTAGGCGGCAAAGGCGATCACGGTCGAGACCACCGCCAGAAACAGCAGCGACCAAAGATAGTCGGGCCGCGGGTCCCATCCGAACGGCTTGCCCATCACCAGCGCCAGGATCGCGCACCAGCTCGCACCGTAGACCATGCCCCACGCGTTGGCCGAGACCAGCGGGATCTCGGCGCGCCTTTTCGACAGCTGCGCCGAGATCAGCGAACCGGCCGAAAAGCACAGCGTGCCGGCGATGCAAAGGCCAAGCCCGGTGGCGACCTCGGCGTCGAAGCCGCCCTCGGTGATCTTCGGCCAGAACATCAGCCCGATCCCGGCAAAACCGATCGCCCCGGCCAGCACGGTGCGCCGCGAGGGCAGGTCGCGCCAGACGAGAGCGGCGAGGAACACGTTGGTCAGCGAGGCCAGCGAGAAGACCACCGACAGCAGCCCGCTGACAAGATAGGCCGAGCCGTAATAGAACAGCAGGAAGTTGGTCGAGAAGATGCACACGCCCATCGCCGCAAAACGCGCATGTTCGGCGAGCGGGAAGGCCATGCGGCGGCCGGAGACGGTCGCCCATGCGACCATAATCGCACCGGCGATCACGAACCGGTAGACCAGCGAGACCTCGTTGGCGACCACACCCGGCTGCAGCGACAGCGCGTACCAGGAAAACGACCACGCCATCACGGTCAGCGCGTAGAGCCCGTAATCGAGCGGGGCGAACGCGTCCTGTCCGGACGAAGCGGCTGGCCGTGGCGAAGAGGGGGCGGACATGGGGTTTCCTCGTGCCGGACCGGTACGCCGGGCGATCGGCTTTGACAAGGCGCGACTTGACCGCCTCCCCGCCCGCTGAAACAAACGGGCATGGCTTCGCAATTGCCCCTTGCCGATTCCGCCACCACCAACGTGGCCGAGTTTTCGGTCTCCGAGATCAGCCAGGCGGTCAAGCGCACCGTCGAGGACGCGTTCGGTCGCGTGCGCGTGCGCGGCGAGGTCTCCGGCTACCGGGGGCCGCATGCCTCCGGTCACGCCTATTTCCGCCTCAAGGACGACCGCGCGACGCTCGAGGCGGTGATCTGGCGCGGCACGTTCTCCAAGCTCGCCTTCAAGCCCGAAGAGGGCCTGGAGATCATCGCGACGGGGCGGCTGACCACCTATCCTGGCTCGTCGAAATATCAGATCGTCATCGACCATATCGAGCCGGCCGGCGCCGGCGCGCTGATGGCCCTGCTCGAGGAGCGGCGCAGGAAGCTTGCTGCCGAGGGGCTGTTCGACGCGGATCGCAAGCGACCATTGCCCTTCATGCCGCGCGTCATTGGCGTCGTCACCTCGCCGACCGGCGCGGTGATCCGCGACATCGTCCACCGCATCGCCGACCGTTTTCCGGCCCACGTGCTCGTCTGGCCGGTGCGGGTGCAGGGTGAGACCTCGGCCGCCGAGGTGGCGGCGGCGATCGACGGGTTCAATGCGCTCGACGGGACCGGTCCGGTGCCGCGCCCGGACGTGCTGATCGTGGCGCGCGGCGGCGGCAGTCTCGAGGACCTCTGGGGCTTCAACGAGGAGGCCGTGGTGCGCGCGGCGGCCCGCTCGCAGATCCCGCTGATCTCGGCGGTCGGCCACGAGACCGACACCACGCTGATCGACCACGCCGCCGACCGGCGCGCGCCGACGCCGACCGCCGCGGCCGAGCTCGCCGTGCCGGTGCGGGCGGAGCTTCAGGCGCATGTCGCCCAGCTTGGCGCCCGGCTGTCGGGCTCGATCAGCCGCTATGCGGAAGACCGGCGCACCCGGCTGCGCGCGCTGGCGCGCGGCCTGCCGCAGCCCGACCAGATCCTGGCCCTGCCGCGCCAGCGGCTCGATGCGCTCGACGGACGGCTGCGCGCCTGTGTCGAGGCGGTCATGGTCGACCGGCGCAACCGCCTTGCGCGTCTTTCGGCAATGCTTGCCCCCTCAAGGCTCGCCGACATGGCCGCGCGCGACAGGCTGCGTCTCGACCGGCTCGCCCGCGACCTGCCGCTTGGCCTGTCGCGCGGCCTCGCATTGCACCGGCGCGATCTGACCTACCATGCCGGCCGCCTGACCCCGCGCGCCAGCGAACGGCTGCACGCCGATGGCGCGCGCCGGCTGGCGCAGGCGACCGCGCGCCTCGATCGCGCCGCGCTTCAGACGGTTGCGGAAGCCCGTGGCCGAGCGGCCGAGAAGACGCGGCTGCTGAAGACGTTGTCCTACGAGAGCGTGCTCGAGCGCGGCTATGCGCTGGTGCGCGATGAGACCGGTGCGCCTGTACGGTCGTCATCCGGCGTCGCCACCGGCGACCGGCTGACAGTCCAGTTCGCCGGCGACGACCGGCTCGACGTGATCGCGGACGGCGCGGGGATGCCGGGCCGGTCGCCCGCCGGCAAGTCGAGGCCGAAGCCGAAGACCGATCCGCCCAGGGGCGGGCAGGGCTCGCTGTTCTGAGCCGTTCAGCCGCGCGGCGGCCTGAGCAGAAGGCTCACGCACCAAAGCGGCACGATGATGATCGAACCGAGCACCATGTTCGGCAGCGCCCATGCGAAGGCGTCGCGAACCATCTGGGAGATGCGTTCGGGCGTCAGACCGGCCTGGGCAAGCAGATCGGCCGCCGTGATGTCGAACGCCGAAAGCGCCGCCCCGAGAAGCACCGAGGCGAGCGAGATCTTCACGATGATGGCGAGGAACTGAAACACGCTGCACCCGCACAAGCCCAACTGGCGGCAAGTGTGCCCGATGAAGGTAAAGATCGACTAAAAGGCGGGCTTTCGCCTTAACGAGGCGTTAACCACGGGCGGTCGGATCATGGCGCGAAGACGGGGGTCGCGAACGGCCGGTCCCAGGACCCGCCGACGAAGAACTGCGCCGTCTCCTCGGGCTCGCCCGGCCGTTCGCCGGTCTGCCCGGCCTGCGTTTCGGCCGGCGTGTAGCCGCGCGCGGCCGTCGCGGTGAGCGCCAGGCTGCCCGAGCCCAGCGACACGATGCCGGTCAGCACGACGTCGCCATTGGGGTAGACGATGCGCGTGTCCTTGAGCGTCAGCAGCCCTTCGGAAATGTCGCCGTAGATGCGCGCCGTCGCGAACGGCTGCACCTGCGCTTCCACATCGAGCGAGAAATAGCGCGAGGCATCGGTGCGGTCCAACAGCGCATCGACGCCGAAGCCCGGCATGACGCCGGCGGCCATCTCGATGGCGACCATGCCGCGCAGGTCGCGGCTGGACCGCAACGAACCGGCGGCCGGACCGTGCATGGTCACCGAGAAACTGCCCCTGCCGCGCGGCAGCGCGCGCGGCAGGGCGAACGTCTCGCCGATCTCGGCGGTGTCGACATCCTGGCCCGACAGGATGATTTCGGCCTGTTCGCCCCGGGCGCCCGGCGAGAGGCTCAGCCGCGCCTGCACATGCCCGCCATAGGCCTGCGCGTCGCCGATGTCGAAGATGGCGACATCGTCGGAGACCTGGGCGGTCGCCGCCAGCATGCCCAGCGACAGATCGCCGAAGGTGGCCGTGGCCGCCGAGATGCGGAAGTCGGCGGTCATCTGTTCGGTCGCGCTGCTCGTCTCCACCTGCCCGTTGCCGATCAGCTGCGGCACATCGACGAAGGCCGACAGGAAGGCGCGGATGTCGAGCGACTGGAAGTCGAGCGTGCCGGTCAGCGACGGCCCGGTCTCCGGTTCGCCATAGCCGATCTCCAGCACGCCGTTGCCGCTGTTCCCGTCTACGGTGATGGTCAGCCCCTCGAACCGCATCCGCCGCTGCGCCAGGCGGACCTGGCCGGACATCTCCACGGTGCCGAGCGCGCGCCCCGGCGTGACGTCCGTCTCGAGCACCGTCAGCAGGTTCTGGACCGAGGGGGTCGAAAAGGTCAGGGCGCCGTCGGCGAACGGCGGTCCGCCCACATTGGCGCGCCCGGAAAAGTCGAGCCTCATCGTCTCGGACTGGACCGCCAGGCTGGTCGCTGCCGGCTCGTTGAGGAAGAAGACGGTCGGCGCCTGCGTCGAAAAGCGCACGGTACCGGCGGTGCCGCGCCAGATCGCCTCGGCGGTCACCGAGAGCGGCGCGTTCAGACGCGGCCAGTCGACGGTCGCATCGATCGCGGTAATGTCTTCGGCGACCGTGCCGTCGGGCCCAAGGATCGTCACGCGGCCGTTCTCGGCGACCATCGTGCCCAGCCGGTCGGCCGGTCTATCGCGGTCGCCGGCGGCACCGTTGCGCGCTGCGGCCAGCAGGCGTCCGGCGCGCCCCGATTGGGAAGCCCAGTCGATCCGTCCGTCGGTCTGCCGCACGATGCGCAGATGCGGCCGGACCAGCCGGAAGTTGGAGAATTCGGGCCGGCCTGTGATCAGCCCCGCAAGCCCGATATCGGCCTCGAGGCTCTCGGTCGTCATGATCGGCGTCCCGGTGCCGCCCGGACCGTCGATGGTGACGTCGCGCAGCACCACGCGCGGCCGCGGCAGCACGGTCACCTCGGTGCGCCCGCCGAGCCGCGCCTTGGTGCCGAAGAAGTTGCCCAGTTCGGTTTCGACCGCTTCCTGGACGACGTCGGTCGAAACCAGCCAGGGCAGGGTGAGGGCGAAGGCGGCGCCGGCGGCCACCACGACGGCCGCAACGATGATCGCGATACGCAATACCGACTTGCCCATGCGCTGCATCTAGCAAAAAAGCCATGCACCGGACAGCCGGTTCCGGTGATATGCCCCGCAATTCGCACACCCTCCGGCCGGCCGTCTTGCGGGTCCGACCGCCACAGCGTACCAGACATCCGGACATGAGATCGAGGAGGGTTCATGGTCATGGCGTCACCCCTTTGGACACCGTCTCCGGCAATCGCGGAAGCATCGGCGATGCGCGTCTTCATGCGCTACGCATCCGAACGGGCCGGTCGCGATTTCGACAGCTACGAAGCGCTGCACCGCTGGTCGGTCGACGATCGCGAGGCGTTCTGGTCGGTGGTGTGGGACGACAATGGCGTGATCGGCGACAAGGGCGAGCGCGTACTCGCTGACGGCGACAAGATGCCCGGCGCCCGCTTCTTTCCCGATGCCTCGCTGAACTTCGCCGAGAACCTCCTGCGCGAGACGGGCCCGGGCGACGCGATCGTCTTTCGCGGCGAGGACAAGGTCGAGCGCCGGCTGAGCTGGGACGATCTGCACGCGCTGGTCTCGCGCCTGCAGCAGCTGATGATCGCGCGCGGGGTCAAGGCGGGTGACCGCGTGGCGGCGATGATCCCGAACATGCCTGAAGCCGTGGCCGGCATGCTGGCCGCCGCCTCGATCGGCGCGATCTGGTCGTCCTGCTCGCCGGACTTCGGACCAAAGGGCGTTCTCGATCGGTTCAGCCAGATCGAACCGGTCATGTTCATCGCCTGTGACGGCTACTGGTACAACGGTAAGAAGATCGCGATCGCCGACAAGCTGGCCGAGATCGTCCCGCAACTGCCCTCGGTCGGCACCGTTCTGATCGTCGATTATCTCGGCGAGGCCGAAGCCGCCGCCGGCGCGACCCCGAATGCCGAGACGCTCGACACCGCGCTCGCGACGTTCGACGCCCGCCCCGTGGACTATCAGCGGATGCCGTTCGCGCACCCGCTCTATATCCTTTATTCCTCGGGCACGACGGGCATCCCCAAATGCATCGTCCATTCTGCCGGCGGCACGCTCCTGCAGCACCTGAAGGAGCATCGCTACCACGCCGGGATCGGGCCCGGCGACCGCGTCTTCTACTTCACCACCTGCGGCTGGATGATGTGGAACTGGCTGGTCACCGCGCTCGCCTCGCGGGCGACGCTGCTTCTGTTCGACGGCTCGCCCTTCGCGCCCGACGGGAACGTCCTGTTCGATTATGCCGATGCCGAGAAGATGACCTATTTCGGGACCTCCGCGAAGTTCATCGACGCGGTGCGCAAGGCCGATCTCCGGCCCGTCGACACGCACGATCTGTCGACCGTCCGCGTCGTGTCCTCAACCGGCTCGCCGCTGTCGCCCGAAGGGTTCCGGTTCGTCTACGACGGCATCAAGGCCGACGTGCATCTGGCCTCGATTTCGGGCGGCACCGACATCGTGTCGTGCTTCGTCCTCGGCATCCCGGGCGAACCGGTCTACTCGGGCGAGATCCAGGGGCCGGGCCTCGGCATGGCGGTCGAGGTCTGGAACGATGACGGCAAGCCGGTCGTCGGCGAGAAGGGCGAACTTGTCTGCACCCGCGCCTTTCCCTCCATGCCGGTCGGCTTCTGGAACGACCCGGACGGCGCAAAGTACCACGCCGCCTATTTCGACCGTTTCGACAATGTCTGGTGCCATGGCGACTTCGCCGAGATCACCGACAATGGCGGCATCATCATCCACGGCCGGTCCGACGCCACGCTCAACCCGGGCGGTGTGCGCATCGGCACCGCGGAGATCTACAACCAGGTCGAGCAGATGGACGAGGTGCTCGAGGCGATCTGCATCGGCCAGCAATGGGACGACGATGTGCGCGTGGTGCTGTTCGTCCGCCTCGCCGAGGGCGTCGCGCTGACCGACGATCTCGTCAAGGCGATCAGGACGCGCATCCGTACCGGCGCCTCGCCACGGCACGTGCCCGCGATCGTGCTGCCGGTCGACGACATCCCCCGCACCAAGTCGGGCAAGATCGTCGAACTGGCCGTGCGCGAGGTCGTGCATGGCCGTCCGGTCAAGAACAAGGAGGCGCTGGCCAATCCCGAGGCGCTCGCACAGTTCGCCGACCGGCCCGAACTGCGGGCCTGAGCCCTGTCGCGTTAACCAAGCTGTCCTGGCGCGAAACAGGTTTCGTTCCGTTAACCCCGTTCGGCAAGGAACGCTTAACGGACGCGGTTTAATCTGCCGTTAACGGTTCGACCGGCGACGCGATTGACGCGCAAGCAGATCCCGGGCCAACGCCACTTCGACA
The DNA here is from genome assembly GCF_004331955.1 of Roseitalea porphyridii. Classification (NCBI taxonomy): domain Bacteria; kingdom Pseudomonadati; phylum Pseudomonadota; class Alphaproteobacteria; order Hyphomicrobiales; family Ahrensiaceae; genus Roseitalea; species Roseitalea porphyridii. The sequence goes on from NZ_CP036532.1 coordinate 517,909, forward strand.
TCAAGCTGCATCCGTCTCAGGCCGATCCCGCGGGGTCGGCCTTTTCTTTGCGTGCGGAGCGCGTCCGGTCAGCTCGCAAGAACGCGCGCCGGCGGGAAGACGATGTCGATGCGGGTGCCCTGGCCGGGCTCGGAACTAATCGCGAATTCGGCCCGGTTCGCCTCCACCAGCGCCTTGGTCAGCGGCAGCCCCAGGCCGGTTCCGTCGCCGCGCTGGCGGCCGACGGCCGTGACCTGCTGGAACGGCTTGAGCGCGCTCTCGAGCTCCTTTTCGCTCATGCCGATGCCGGTGTCGCGGATCCGCAGCAGCACCGCGCCGTCGCCCGTGTAGCTCGTCGACACGATCACCTGGCCGCCCGCATGGGTGAAGCGGATCGCGTTCGATAGAAGGTTCAGCACGATCTGCTTGATCGACCGCAGATCGGCGACGACCGGCGGCACCGTGCTCTCGAGGCTCGAGCGCACGATGATCTGGTTGCGGTTGGCCTGCGGCTGGACCATCGCGATGGCCTCGCCGATGGCATCGTTCAGCGCCACGCTCTCGAATTCGAGCTCCTGCTTGCCCGCCTCGATCTTGGAGATGTCCAGAAGGTCGTTGACCAGATCGAGCACGTGCCGGCCCGACTTGTTGATGTCGGCCAGATAGTCCTTGTAGCGCTCGTTGCCGATCGGCCCGAACCGTTCCTCGGCCATCAGTTCGGAAAAGCCGATGATGGCGTTCAGCGGCGTGCGGATCTCGTGGCTGATCTTGGCCAGGAACTCCGACTTGGTGTTCGACGCCTGCTCGGCCTGCCGCTTGGCGTCCTGCAGTGCCTGTTCGGTCTGCTTCCACGGCGTGATGTCGCGGATGACGGCGCAATAGCCGTTGGTCGCCGGCATCCGCCCGATCGTCATGAACAGCGGCAGGAACCCGCCATTGCGCTCGCGGCCGAGCACCTCGCGCCCCTCGTTGAGCACGCTGGCGACGCCATTGTTGGAAAGCCCGTGCAGATAGTCGAGCGCGGCACGCTGGCTCTCATGGGCGAACAGGTAGGAGAAGCTCTTGCCCTCGACTTCCTCGTTCGCATAGCCGAACAGCGCCGACGCCGACGCGCTCAGCGAACGGATCGTGCTGTCGGCATCGATCAGGATGACGCCGTCGGTCGCCGTGTCGAGGATCGCCCTGAGTTCGGCGATCTCGGCCGAAGAGACCGCGTGCGCCTCGGCCAGCGACGTGCCCGGGGTGTCGGAAAGTTCGCCGCTGCCAGCCGTTTCGGCCGGCGGGGCGTCATGGCGCGGCTCGAAGGCGAACATCAGCGCCCTCGTGCCCATCCAGGGCACGATCTGCAGATGCGCGCGCGCGGCCAGCGGCTCGCCGTCCGAACCGACGAGCGTGACGAGGCGGTCGGCCTCGTCGGCGTCCGGCGCCGGGGCGGTGCCGCCGAAAAGCGAATCGAGACCGCGTTCGTTCAGTTCGGCCGTGCCCGCGTCCCCGGTCATCTCGGTGAACGCGTCGTTGGCATAAAGCGCTTCCTCGTTGCGTACGATCAGCAGCGGCAGCGGCAGCGCGTCGAGCGAGTCCGGGCCGAGACCGGGCGTTGCGACCCCGTCGACGCCGGCCGCTGCGGCGATGGCCATGCGTTCGTCATCTTGCGGTGCTTCGGGGAGCAAGGCCTCGGCGTCCTCGGCAAGCGCCGGCGGCTCATCTGCTTCCTCGTCCGCATCGAAGGTGTTCTCGGTGCCGGACAGCGGATGAGCGTCCTCGTCCGTCGCATTGCCGTCGTCTTCACCGGCGTCCAGCGGCTCGTCCCGCAGATCGGCCTCGTCGCCGCTCTCGGTCTCCATGAACGGGGCGAAGGTGTCGTCCGTTTCCTCGCCGGCCAAGACGTCGCTTCCGGCGGCAAAGGCATCACTGTCCGCGTCAGCCGCTTCGTGCTCGTCGTCGCCGGTCTCTCGGTTCCGCACTTCCGCCGGAACACCTTCTGGCGGGAAAAGCGTCGACGCACCTGCGTCCGTGGTCGTCATGCCGTCCTCGGCGGGCGTCAGCCCCGCCGCGTCGTCGCCCGGCGCGGAGAACGGTTCGCTCTGCTGGCGGCCGAGCGCCTGTCCGATCTTCCGGAATGCCTCGGCTTCCTGCGCGCTCAGATGGCGCGGCGCGCCGGTCTCGTCCTCGTCGCCGCCGGGCGGCGGAACGAGCGCGTCGCTCGCCCGTCGCAGCGGATGGGCCGGCGCGACGGCGAGCACCGGCGGCTCCTGCGCATGGTCGGCGGGTTCGCCCGTTTCGGCCTCGGCCGCTGCGATTCCGGCGGCGGGCTCGACGGGCGCCGGCTGGAACGCGATCGCCTTGCCGCGCGCATCCGGATCGGTGGTGGCGTCGGCGATGCGGACCACGCCGAAGCCGCGATAGCCACCGAACTTTCGGTCGCGGTCATGGTAGGGCAGGGCGGCCAGATCGACCGGAACCTGCAGGTCGGTATCCTCGATCGGCCAGTAGACGGTCTTGCCGGACCAGGTGTCGCGCCGCGCGAAGGCGGCCGCCAGGTCTCCGCGCGGGTCGAGCGCCAGCGCCTCGACCATATCGGCGAAGGTGCGTCCCCCGAGATCGGCGGCGCGCGGACCGACCGCCCTTGCGAATTCGGGCGAGACATCCAGGAACACGCCCTCCGCATCGGTCTTCCAGACAAAGCGGATCGGTCCCGACGAAAGGTCGGGTCCCGCGAACGGTTCGTAGGCCGGGCGTTCGACGGTCCGGTCGGGTCTGTCCGCGTCCGCGTCCGTGCGGGGCGCTTCCGGTGCGGACGGTGCCTCGGCGTCATCCTCGCCGGTCGCCTCGCCGGAACCGCCGGCGCTTTCCTCGTCGGCCCGTGGCGCCGGCTGATCGAAGTGCTGCGGATCGGCGTCCTCGGCGATCGTCACGGCATCGAGCGTCTCATCGATTGATGCGGTTTGGTCCGGGGGCGTCGCCGCGATCACGGTGCCGGTCGTCGCGTCGGGCTCATCGGGTGCCGGCCGGTGGGCGAGCGGCACGGCAACGACGAGATAGCGTTCGGGCAGGTCCCCGAGCCGCCCGACGCCGGCGGCAAACGCGGTCGCCGCTCCGGGTTCGTCGATGATTTGCTTGACCAGACGGTCCGCTTCGGACCGTGTCTGTCCGGTCAGCGACCGCAGGCTCTGCTCGGAAAGGCCGAGCGTTCCGAACCGAGGGCCGGCGCCGAGCACGCGGCCCGCTCCGTCGACGATCGCCGCGCCGGCTTCCTCGTCCTCGAGGCCGGTCAGCGCCATCGCCATGCAGTCGGCCTCGCTCATCTCGGTGTCGCGCGTCGGCGCCGTCACCAGCGCGTGCTTGCCGCTGACGCCCGGCAGATCGATGCGCCGCACATGACAGCGCACGAGCCGGCTCGTCATGCCCCCCGGAAGCCGAACGAGCGCGGTGCGCGGCGCATCCTTCAGCGATGCGAGCACGGCGCGGATCTGCCGGAAGCCGATCTCGACGCGGGTCGGCAGGCCGTCGGCGCCGGCCCGGCTGCCGATCGCGGCAAGGCCGAACAGGGACGCCGCCGCGCCGTTCGCCCAGCGCAGCGCCCCGCACTTGCGGTCGAAGACCAGCGCGGCACGGCCCGACAGCATCGCCTCGCGCACACCGTCCTGCACGGCGATGTCGATGAAGGATGTCTCGTCCCAATTGCGTGGCTTGGTCATCTGGTCCGCCTTGTCCGTTCAGCCGCGCCCCCGGCGCGCCCCGGCCCTTTGGCCGTCGGCGTCGCGCCTGTTAACAAAGCCTTAATTGGCCCATCGGGCGCGGGCCGTAAAGTTCCCATGCCCGCTCGCGGTTCACGGAGTGATTCTCTGGTTAATCGCGTCGATCACGATTGATTTGTGCAACGCACACAAATGTTGCAACGCACAAAACGATATGGTACGGGAAGCCATCTTCGAACAGCAGATGCCCATGGAGGACATGAACATGGCCAAAGCCGCAACCCCCAAGACCGAAACCACCGCCGAAACCGCGATCCCCGGCGCCGAATCATTCGCCGGCCAGATGCCGAACCCGACCGAGATGATCGAGCAGTTCCGGTCGCTTGCCGAGGAGAACCTCGCCAAGTCCAAGACCGCCTTCGAAACGGCGAAGTCCGCCTTCGACGACGTCCAGAAGGAAGCCGAGGCCGGCCTGCACAGCGCGCAGGAGCATTCCTCGAAGATCTCGCTCGCCGCGATCGACACGATGCGCGCCAACACCGAGAGCACCTTCAGCCATCTCGAGAAGATGGTCGGCGTCAAGTCGGTCGCCGAACTGATCGAACTGCAGACCGCCTTCGTTCGCGAACAGGCCGAACGGGCCGTCGACAACGCCAAGACGATGCAGGCGCTCTACCAGAAGGCCGGCGAGGACATGACCGCTCCGGCCAAGGCCGCCGCCGAAAAGGCGATGAGCGCGATCAAGACGCGCTGACCGCCTCGTGCATTGCCGGGCGGCCCCTTTGAGAGGGGCGGCTTCGCGCAGGATGTGTTCGGAAGGCCGGGTTCGCCCGGCCTTTTGATTTGCGGAACGACGGGGCCGCTTCTATATTCCGGCCTTGCAAAAAGGGCCGCGTGCCACTATTCGGACGGCCCGTGTGCGAACGTAGCTCAGTTGGTTAGAGCGCTGGATTGTGGCTCCAGAGGTCGGTGGTTCAAATCCACCCGTTCGTACCATCGCTCTCCTCGATCTTCGACAGCCGCTCAGTCCGCCTCGCGCATGCGGGCGTCCATCACCATGCGCCGCTTGTTGACCAGCGTCGCCGTGATCACGCCGATGGCGACCAGCCCGATCAGGATCGTGCAAACCGCGTTGATCTCCGGCGTCACGCCGAGGCGCACCTGCGAATAGATCTTCATCGGCAGTGTCGTCGCGCCGGGCCCGGAGGTGAACGAGGCGATCACCAGATCGTCGAGCGACAGGGTGAAGGCGAGCATCCAGCCCGAAATGACGGCCGGAAAGATCACCGGCAGCGTCACCTTCCAGAACGCCTCGAACGGCGTGCAGCCCAGATCCTGGGCGGCCTCTTCGAGCGACATGTCGAAGCTGACCAGCCGCGACTGGACGACGACGGCCACGAAGCACAGCGAGAAGGTGATGTGCGCGAGCGTCACCGTCCAGAAACCGCGATCCATGTTGATCGACACGAACAGCAGCAGCAGCGACAGGCCGGTGATCACTTCGGGCATGACGAGCGGCGCATAGACCATGCCGGTGAACAGCGTCCGCCCTGTGAAGCGCGTATGCCGGACCAGCGAGAGCGCGGCGAGCGTGCCGAGCACGGTGGCGACGGTGGCGGCGACGAGCGCGACGCGGATCGTCACCCAGGCCGCGTCCATCAGCCCCTCATTGTTGAACATCTCGACATACCATCGGGTCGAAAAGCCCGCCCAGACGGTCACGAGACGCGACTCGTTGAACGAATAGATGACCAGCAGCAGGATCGGGATGTAGAGGAACGCGAACCCCAGCACGACCGAACTGACGTTGAACCATGTCCAGCGGCCGCTCATCGGGTCATCTCCCCGTTTCCTGGGCGCGCGCCTGCGCGTTCTGGAACAGCACGATCGGCACGACCAGCAGGATCAAAAGGATGATCGCCACCGCCGAGGCGACCGGCCAGTCGCGATTGTTGAAGAACTCGACCCACAGCGTACGGCCGATCATCAACGTGTCCGAGCCGCCGAGCAGATCGGGGATGACGAACTCGCCCACCGCCGGGATGAAGACGAGCAGACACCCCGCCGCGATGCCGGGCACCGCGAGCCGGGCGGTCACCTTCCAGAACGCGCTCAGCGCCGTGCAGCCCAGATCCTGCGCCGCCTCGACCAGCGAATAGTCCATCTTCTCGAGCGTGGCGTAGATCGGCAGCACCATGAACGGCAGGTAGGAATAGACGATGCCGATATAGACCGCCGTGTTGGTGTTCAGGATCGTCAGCGGGTCGTCGATCAGCCCCAGCCACATCAGGAACTGGTTGAGCAGGCCCTCGGGCTTGAGGATGCCGATCCACGCATAAACACGGATCAGGAACGAGGTCCAGAACGGCAGGATCACCAGCATCAGAAGGATCGGCCGCAGATTCTCGGGCGCCCGCGCCATGCCGTAGGCGAGCGGAAAGCCGATCGCCAGCGTCAGCAGCGTCGAGATGAAGGCGATCCGCAGGCTCGAGAAATAGGCGTTGCGATAGAGCGCGTCTTCGGTCAGCCACACATAGTTGGCGAAAGAAAGCTGCGACAGGTTCTCGCGGAAGGCGGCCCAGCCTTCCGAAAGGTCGAACTGCGGCATGTAGGGCGGCATCGCCAGCACCGGCTCGGACAGCGATATCCGGAAGACGATCAGGAACGGCAGCAGGAACAGGGCCAGCAGCCACAGATAGGGGATCAGGATCGTCAGGCGGCGGAAAAGGTTCATGGAATGGGCGGCCGCTCCCTCATCTCACCGCGCCAGCAAGAGGCCGCAATCGGGCTCGAACGACAGCCAGACCCGTTCCTCGTAGCCGATCGGATCCTCGACCGTGCGCTCGGAATTGAGCACGGTCGCCTTGACGACCTTGCCCGAATCCAGCCGGACGTTGAACACGGTGATGCCGCCCAGATAGGCGATGTCCCACACTTCGCCCTCGACGGCGTTGTGCTCGTGTTCGGGCCGGCCGCGGGTGACGTCGACCTTTTCGGGTCGGATCGCGAACCAGCCATGATCGCCCGCCCTGAAGCCGTCGGCCGCGTTGGTGCGGATGGTGAAACCGTCCTCGGCATCCAGATCGGCAAGGCTGCCCTGACGGGCCGTCACGCGGCCCTCGAACATGTTCACATTGCCGATGAAGTCGGCCACATAGCGGGTCGCCGGCGCCTCGTAGATCTCCGCCGGCGTTCCGACCTGCACGATGATGCCCGCATCCATCACCGCGATCCGGTCGGACATGGTCATCGCCTCTTCCTGGTCGTGCGTGACGATCATGAAGGTCAGGCCCAGTTCCACCTGCAGGTCCATCAGCTCGAACTGGGTTTCCTCGCGCAGCTTCTTGTCGAGCGCGCCGAGCGGCTCGTCGAGCAGCAGCAGCTTCGGCCGTTTTGCGACCGAGCGGGCGAGCGCGACGCGCTGGCGCTGGCCGCCGGAGAGCTGGTGCGGCTTGCGCTTTGCGAACTGTTCGAGCTTGACCAGCTTGAGCATCTGGTTGACGCGCTCGGCGATCGCGCCCTTTTCCATGCCCTCCTGCTTCAGCCCGAAGGCGACGTTGTCGGCCACCGACAGGTGCGGAAACAGCGCATAGGACTGGAACATCATGTTGACCGGGCGCTTGTGCGGCGGCACGCCCTTGAGCGGCTGGCCGTCCAGATGGATGTCGCCCGAGGTCGGCTCCTCGAAGCCGGCCAGCATCCGCAGAAGCGTGGTCTTGCCGCAGCCCGAAGGGCCCAGAAGCGAGAAGAATTCGCGCTCGTAGACGTGCAGCGTCAGATCGTCGACGGCGGTGAAATCGCCGAAGCGCTTGGTGACGTTGTCGAAGGCGATGTAGGGCTTTGCGTTGCCGTCGGCCCAGGGCGCAAACGAGCGCCGCACATTGCCCAGCGACTTCATGAATGCCCCCGGCGTCCGGAAGGCCGTCGCGGCGTTTCGTTCCGGGGTTTTTCCCCGGAACGAAGGATGTCGCAATGGACGGTGGAGCCCGGGATCGCGTCCCGGGACGGCGGCAAGGCGCCCGACAAGGCCGCTTCTCCCTACTGGCCCGTGGTGATCCGTGTCCAGGTTCGCGTCACGTTGCGCTGCTCGCGCTGGCTGTAGGGCGTGACCGTGTAAAGGCGCGACAGCGTTTCCTCGTCCGGATAGATCGCCGGATCGTTGATCACGTCGTCGATCAGGAATTCCTTCGCGGCCTCGTTGCCGTTGGCGTAGTAGACATAGTTCGACGCCTTGGCCATCACCTCGGGCCGCATCAGATAGTTGAGGAATTCGTGCGCCTCGGCGACGTTCTCGGCGTCGGCCGGGATCGCCATGTTGTCGAACCACATCAGCGCGCCTTCCTTGGGGATGATGTAGTCGACGGTGACGCCGGAATCGGCCTCGGCGGCACGGTCTCGGGCCTGCAGCACGTCGCCCGACCAGCCGACGGCCAGGCAGATGTCACCGTTGGCGAGCGCGTTGATGTATTCGGACGAGTGGAACTTGCGCACGAACGGGCGGATCGGCTCGTACACCTCGGCGGCCTTGGCGAGGCTGTCGGCGTCGCGCGCGTCCGGATCCATGCCGGCATGGTTGAGCGCGGCGGGGATCATCTCGGCCGGTGCGTTCAGATGGAAGATGCCGCAATCCTCGAGCTTGCCGGCCGTCTCCGGATCGAACACCAGGTCCCAGGAATTGAGGTCGGCATCCTCGCCCAGGCGCTCGCGCACCATGTCGACATTGATGCCGATGCCGGTCGTGCCCCACATGTAGTTGATCGCGTAGTCGTTGCCCGGATCGTAGAGTTCGAGCCGTTCCATGATCGCCGGGTCCATGTTTTCCAGGTTCGGCAGCGCCTCCTTGTCGAGCGGCTGGAACACGCCGGCCTTGATCTGGTTGGCCATGAAGGTGCCGGTCGGCACGACGATGTCGTAGCCGGTCGAACCGGCCAGCAGCCGGGTCTCCAGGATCTCGTTGGAATCGAACACGTCGTAGACCACCTCGATGCCGGTCTCGGCGGTGAACTCCTCGAGGATGGATTCGTCGATATAGTCGGACCAGTTGAAAATCTTGACGACGCGGTCCTGCGCGCTGGCGGTGCCGGCGGCGGCAAGGGCCAGAACGGCCGTCGAGACGAGAAGGGTCGAAATGCGCATGTTGGAATGACTCCCGGTTTTCCTGTTGGCGCACGCGGTTCCGGCCATGGGCCGGCCGCGTTTGAACGAAAACCTATTGGTGTTTCTGGCAGTGCACAAGCGGTTTTGCGCGCCGCGTCCGACACGCTCAGAGATAGGTCGACCGTTCGAGCGGGGTGATCTCGTGCCAGAACGCCAGGATCTCCGCCCGTTTCAGATCGCGGTAGATCTTGGCAAGTTCCGGCCCCAGCGCCCGCTCGCAGAACTGGCCCGCCGACGTCAGTTGCAGCGCCTCGTCCATGTCGTCGGGAAGCTGCTCGCCAATCGTCGCGTCATAGGCGTTGCCGGTGACGGGCGGCGGCGGCGCCTCGCATTTGTCGAGCCCGTCCATCATCGCCTGCAGGATCGCGCAGAGCAGGATGTACGGGTTGGCGTCGGCGCCGGCGATGCGGTGCTCGATGCGCCGGTTCTCGTCGGTCGAGGCGGGAATGCGCAGCGCCACCGAGCGGTTGTTGCGCGCCCAGACGGCGCGCGTGGGCGCGTACGAGCCCGGCTGGATCCGCCGGAACCCGTTCCAGGTGTTGATGAACAGGAGCAGGCCCTGCGGCATGGTCCGGATCAGTTCGGCGATCGCGCCGCCGAGCCGCCTTTCGCCCTCCTCGCCGGCGAAGACGTTCCGTCCCGCCTCGTCGGTCATCGAGGCGTGCACATGCATGCCGTTGCCGGCATATTCGATGAAGGGCTTGGCCATGAACGTCGCCTGCAGCCCGTGATTGCGGGCGCAGCCGGTGATGATCCGCCGCAGCATGATCACGTCGTCGGCGGCGCGCAGCGGGTCGCGCCGGTGCTGGAGATTGACCTCGAACTGGCCCGGAGCCGCCTCCTTGACGATCGTGTCGATCGGCACGTTCTGGATCTGCGCGGCGGCCCTTATGTCCTCGAACAGCGGGCCGAACTCGGCCAGATCGTCGAGACCGTACATGCGCTGCCGGTCAGGACCGAGCGCCGTGCCGACCGGCTCGGGCATCGTGTCGCTGCCGGCCGGCTGCGGCGCCAGAAGATAGAATTCGACCTCGAAGGCGACGACGGGGTGAAGCCCGCGTTTGCCCAGCGCCTTGGTGATCCGCCCCAGCGCGTTGCGGCAGTCATAGCGCAGCGGTTCGCCGTCGGGGGTAAAGCCGCGCAGCAGCACCTGGGCCGTCTTGCGCTTGGCCCACGGCACGATCGTCAGGGAATCCGCGACGGCCCGGAAATAGCCGTCCAGATCGCCGCTTTCGATGTGCAGGCCCGTCTCGGCGACCTCGCGGCCCCACACGTCGAGCCCGTGGATCGACATGGGAAAGTTGACGCCTTCCTTGAACGCCCTTTTCAGCGAGTCCGCCGGCGCCCACTTGCCGCGCAGGACACCGTTCGGATCGACGATCAGGAACTCGACCGCCTCGACGTCGGCATGCGCCGCGATGAAGGCGTCATATTCGGCCCGGTCGGCCGTGCGTGCCCCGGCATCCGGTACATCGGTCTCAGCAGCGGCAACGGGGGTCAGCGCGGTCATGCGGTGCAGGCTCCGTGGATCGAAGTGCGATCTTGAAAGCCGCGGTTCGCGCTTTGTCAATCGCCGCCGGGCCGCGTCGCCGGCGCGCCAGCACCATGGCGATGTCCGCGAGGGCTCCTTCCAGGCCGATCGCGAAGCCATGGTCGCAGCTCTCGTAGAAGCGCTGCTCGGCCTGCGGCGAATTGCCGGGTTTGCGGGGTTTGATGAAGATGGGCGGCGGCGTGATGCCGGACATGAGATCACTTCTTGTTTTGCACAAGTGCAATCTATTAGCCTCACGAAGCGCTCGATACGGCCGCTTGCGGAAGGTGCTTTTCATCAATGAATGAACCGAACTGGGATGATCTGCGCATCTTCCTGCGCGTGTGCGAAGGCGGCGGGCTGACCGGGGCGGCCGCGTCCACCGGGCTGAGCCCCGCCACGATCGGCCGGCGCGTCACCGCGCTCGAACAGTGCATCGGCCGCACCCTGTTCGAGCGTTCGCAGGCCGGCTATCGGCTGACCGCCGACGGGCGCACGCTGCGCGACAAGGCGCGGGCGGTGGAAGCGGGCATGCGGCCGATCGCCGACTGGTCGCGCACCAGCGGTGAAAAGCCCGGCGTGCGCGTTTCCGCCGGCACATGGACGGCCAACTTTCTGGCCGACCACTTCACCGCGCTGTGGTCGCCGGCCGATGCGTTCCACATCTGCTTCAAGACCACCGAGGCGCGGCTCGACCTGGCCCATCGCGAGGCCGAGATCGGCCTGCGCAACGCGCCGCCCGAGACCGGCAATCTGGCCGTGCGCAAGCTGGCCGATGTCGCCTTTGCGCCCTACCGGGCCGCGCATCTGCCCGGCGACGCGGCGCTCGACTGGGTGGCGATCGGCCGCGACGAGGCGCTGACGGCTTCCGCGCGCTGGGTGCTCGACCAGGCCGATGCGCCCGTCGCGGCCTGGGCGAACACGCCGCGCACGCTGGCCGATCTGGTCGCCGCCGGCGCGGGCCGGGGCGTGTTGCCCTGTTTCGCCGGCGACCGCGACCGCCGCCTTGTCCGTGCCGGTCCGGTGATCGCCGGGATGGCCCATGCGCAATACATGATCACCCATGGCGACGACCGGCATCGCCCGGAGGTGCGCACGCTGATCGGCCGGATCGCCGCGCTGATCGAACGAAACGCCGATCTCTATCGCGGCGAACGCTTTGTCGAAGCCGCCTGACGGTCAGACGAAGTCGAATGCGCTCAGGCCCGTCGTCATGTCGTCGAGCCCGAGCGGCCGGGTGATCGGCGGCTCGGCGCGGGCCAGGCACCCGGCGCGCTCGCACACCCGGCAGGCCGGTCCGACCGGGATCGCCTGCACGCGCCCGTCCTCGTCCGCGCCCACCCGCAGCGCGGCGCCATAGACCACATCGTTGCGGTGGGCGATCTCGCAGCCCAGCAGGATCGCGGTGCGCCGCGGCCGCTCGTGGAACGCGCCCTGCGGGCCTTCCAGCGTGCGCGCGATGACCAGGAACTCGACATCGTCGGGCATGCGCACCGCTTCCACCAGGATGTGGCCGGGCGTGTTGAACGCCTCGTGCACCGGCAGTTTCGGGCACGAGCCGCCAAACCGCGCCTGCGGGTAGCCGCGCGCGCCGGCCCGGCGGAAGCGGTTTCCGGCCTGGTCGATCTCGGCCATGAAGAAGGGAATGCCCGCCGCGCCGCGCCGCTGCAGCATGGTCAGCCGGTTGGCCGCCTGCTCGAACGACACGCCGAAGCGCGATTTCAGCACGTCGATGTCGTAGCGCGCGCGCGTCGCCACCTGCAAAAAGCGCTCATAGGGCATCATCAGCGCGTGCGCCGCATAGCGCGCCATCTCGAACCGGGCGATGCGCTGCGCCTCGGCCGACGAAAGCTTGAGATCCTCGATCTCGGCGGTGATCGCCACCTGCATGCGGATCAGCGCCGCCTCCATGGCGATCTCGCGCTTTTGGTCGGACGGCGACAGCCGCTCGGAGACGAACAGCCGGTTCGAATGCCGGTCGTAGCGCCGCTTCCAGTTCGGCATCGCGTCGACCGGCAACACCTTGACCGCGATGCCGTGATCGGCGCGCAGCCAGTCCTTCAGCGCGCCGGCCAGATCGTCCCCCGGCGACAACAGCTTGATGAAGCTCTCGGCCTCCTCCTCCAGCCGGGCGAAATGGTTGGGCCGCTTTTCCAGCGTGTCGCGCACCTCGTCCGCCGGCAGGCGCGTCGAGGCGATGCGCGTCTCGTGGCCCTCGCGGGCGAGCATGTCCGACAGATCGCTCAGCCGCTCCTGGCTCTCGCGGAACGCCCGGTACAGCTTGACCAGCGCGCTGGCGACGTTCGGCGCGCCCTCTGAAATCTCGATCAGCTCCTGGTCGCCGGGCAGTTCGCCGGCCAGCAGCGGGTCCGAGAACATCTCCTTGAGCTGCGGCAGCAACTGTTCGCCGCCGCCCTGCAACTCGTTGACGTCGACCTTGTAGACCGAGGCCAGCTTGAGCAGCAGCTGCACGGTCAGCGGGCGCTGGTTGCGCTCGATCAGGTTCAGATAGCTCGGCGAGATGCCCAGATCGGCGGCCATCGCCGTCTGGGTGAGTTCGCGCTGGGTGCGGATGCGCCGGATCCGGGCGCCGGCGAAGATCTTCTGTTCGGCCACGGCCTCGTTCCTTTCGGGCGTCGACCATGCGCATGCTTTGACTCTTTTGACAAGTTGACTTCGGCCTTGGGTCACAGCGGCGACCAAAGCACCCCTCGAACGGGTGCGATGCGGCAAAACACTGTTGTCTTTCGCCTTTTCTGCATCATGATCGGCGGCGGGCGGTTCGGTGGCGCCTTGTCAATGCCGATCGAAAGCCGATGGGGCGGCGGCATTGACAGGTTTTTGCCGGCGTGGCCGGCGGAACGTGGCCGGACCGCCCGCGCGACCGGCCGAAGCGCCGGCGCAACCAAAGGGGCGGTGGACTTTTCGGCCCGCCGCCGCCAATAAGGACCAACGGCCAAACCCGCCACGGAGCAGCACATGTCCAGCCACGAACGTCCCAAGACCCATGTCAAGGAGCGCGCCGAAGAGCAGTCCTCGACCATGGGCGCCGACCAGCAGGCCGCCATCCGCATGCTGGCCAACGACCTGCACCGGCTCAACCAGTCGGTGATGAAGGCGGTCGAGGCGGGCGTGTCGGTGGAACTGGTGCGCTCGGCCCGCCACCATGGCGGCGACGGCAACTGGGGCGACCTTTTGATCCCGGTGATCGTCACCCAGGGCAAGTAGCCGACGCATCGCACCCCTCATCCCACCCCGCACGCGTGGGAGGGAGGCCGTCGAGCATCGCGCCCCGTCCCTCGTGACGGCGTGTCCGGCGCCCCACCTCCCCCTTGAGGGGAGGTCGGAGAAGCGCGCGCAGCGACGCTGATCCGGGTGGGGGTATCGGTTCGCCAATCACGCCTGCTTATTACCCCCGCCGCATCGCCTGCGATTCGCTGGACTCTGCCGTCCTGCCTCCTTCGGCGTCATTCCGGAACTTGATTCCGGAATCCAGTTGCGTGATGGCCGACGCCTCGGCTCTGGATTCCGGGTTCGGCTGCGCCGCCCCGGAATGACGGTGTGGAAATTTGCCACCCCGCTCCCCCGGGCGCAGCCCGCAAGGCCGACCGGCCGTCCGAGCCTTTGCGAGGCCCATGCGGAGGCGTTCTCCGACAGGAGAACTGCCGTGAGCGCAGGAGAACGGAACGACGGGCGGTCCGGAAGCCGCGATCCGAAGTCATGTATGTGCGGTCTCCAGACCGCCCGTCCGGCGGGCTTGCGGTGATCGTCGCCCGGCGCGGGCCCTTTTCCGGGCCGGTCCGGCATGTTGTGGCACCTGTTTCTGCCGCCGCGCGTGTTCGCGCCGCCGATCCTCGGCCATGCCGGTTCCCGCTCCTGCCTTCGCGCTGAACGGAACACCGGACAGCGGCAAGGCGGATGCGCCAGACCTTCGTTCCGCCCTGGCTTGGGGGTTCATCACCCGGCCGGACACCTCTGCCCGACCAGCCAGGCCGCCGTCCCTTTCCCCGCATCGTCGGTTCTAGACCCGAGGTTCCGCGAAAGGGATGGCCGGGAGTGTAGGGGAGGTGGGCAGAAGGGGGATAAGTGTTTTTGAGGTTTCGTCGACCCTTGGCGGACGTCCACTCGTCTCTTGGGATTTTAGGACACAACTCGTGAAAGCCGCCGTTCGCAACGAGCGTTCAAATCGCCAGAATGCCATTGTGTCCAACTTATTTGTTGTGTACTTGATCACAACAGAAAAGTTGGGTAACATCAGGCATGGTTTTCAACGGAATCACACTCAACGAGAAGGAGGTGCGAGATGCGCGCGCCCGCATTTCTCGTCTCTCCGAGGCACTTAGCTCGGAGCACGCGCTGGAGCCGATTGTGGCAGGCCTACCGCCCGAGGTGGTTTCTCAAGTCTCGCGCATGATGAAGGCCGAGCGCAACCGCCTGACCCAAGCGGTCGAGGCCTACGAACAGGCCAAGGATACCAAACGGCCGACCGCGCTTAAAGCACTGGTTAACCACGACCTTGGCCTAATGCTTATTGTGGCTCGGATCGCCAATGGCTTCTCTCAAAAGGACCTGGCGTGGCGCCTTGGGGTGAAGGAGCAGCAGGTTCAGCGTTGGGAGGCCGAGCGCTATGCGCAAATCAGCCTCAAGAACTACCATCGGGTGGCGGCTCTGCTCGGAGTCCGGCCTTGGGCTGACATTTCCGACCAACCGGAGTTCCGCGGTCTGGACAAGGTCATTGACGGCGTGTCGAAGGCCGAGATCAAGAAGATCCTGAGGCACGGGCGCGATAATGGGTGGTTTGCCGAGGACTTCAATGAGGGAGAGCTTCGCCGCTATATCGCCGAGAACAGAATCGACTTCGGCAGCCCCGGCCTTCTCCGCACCGGCCTGAATGTTGTGGACCATTCCGAAGATGTCATGCTCCACGCTTGGCGCGCTAGGGTGACTGCCAGGGCGCGGGAAGCTTTTTCGGGCGTCGAAGAAGACTATGAACCGCTCGAACTCAACTGGATGCCAGAACTGGTTCGTCTGAGCCGCGAAGCCGACGGGCCGCTGAGGGCGATGACAATGCTCGCCAATCACGGCATCGTCCTTATCGTGGAGCCGCAGGTTCCAGGCCTCAAGATCGACGGCGCGGCGTTCGTCGTGGACGGAAGGCCGGTCATCGGAATGACCTTGCGGACGGACACTGTGGACAACTTCTGGTTCACGTTGATGCACGAACTCGCCCACGTCACACTTCACTATTCCACCGGTCTGGCCGTGGGCTTCTATGATCAGACGGACCAAGGGACATCGGTTGATGAGCAGGAAGAGGAAGCAAACCGCTTCGCCTCCAACTTGCTCATACCGGAAGAGCGCTGGCGGCGTTCGATGGCCCGTATCGCGAAGTCGGCTACGGTGATCGAGCGCTTCGCCAACGAGCTAAGTATCCATCCGGCGATCGTGTTTGGGCGGGTACGCAAGGAACGGGACGATTGGTCTTTGTTCGCAGACAAGATTGGGAGGAACGCCGTGAGAAAGCTCTTTGTAGGCGATGCCCAGAAAGGAAAGAGTGATGTTCCTGTACTACCCAGCCGTCAGGGCTAAGCCGGGCGAATTTGCGGCCTGCGGCAGGCTGCCACCTCGCTATCAGCGGTACGTCTGCCCTCGCTTCGTGGTGCCACCTCCCACCGAGGCTGACCCCGAAAAAGGGCGCGTGCCCACACTGGACGAGATCGCCTACATGATGGGGGATCGCCTCGGTAAGAGCTGGCCCCACCGGCGCGCGTTCCTTGATCCGCAGTTTGCGGCGGAGGCCTTGGGTGACGAGGGGGTGACGACGCTCTTCCGGATTGCTACTCGGGCCAACTCCCGCCTGCTTCCCGTCCTAACCATTTCCGATTTGTCCAATCCGGCACGACGGGCACTCATTCGGGATGGCGATGTAAGGGCGGGTATCTACATGGACTTCGAACAAGTCGATCCCGCCGCACTGGTTGAGACAGTGGGAGAGGCGGGTCTCCGACCCGCGCAGTGTATTCTCTTCGTAGACTTCACTGGCGCGCCCCTTGGCGTAGACTTCGCGACAAACATCGGTGGGATCTTTGATCAACTGGGCGGCGTGGCGCAGTGGAACAAGATCGTCTACCAGGCCTCGGCGTACCCGGAAAAGCTACCGGTCGGCGCCAACGAGCGGACGTTGATCGCCAGGGCGGAGTGGACCACTTTCCAAGCCGCACTAGAGGAGACTGGCGTGCAGCCGGATCGACTGGCCTACGGAGATTTCGGTGCGGATTGCGGGCGAATGGTGTTCCCAAACGGCAAGGGCGGCGGACGGCCGAGGCCTCACCTGCGCTACACCGGAAAGACGCACACACTGGTAGTGAGGGGCAGCGACTCCGGGGCATTCACGCCAACCATGCGTGAGGTCTGCAAGCAGATCATAGAGAGCGAGCACTACTGCGGCCGCCGCTTCTCCTATGCGGACGATCGCATCTGGCGCAATGCGAAGGGTATGACCGACACTTGCGGAGACGCCACAGGCTGGCGGGAGCTAAATACTGCGCACCACCTCGTAAGGGTCGTGCGGGACCTTGGCGCAATGTCGGGAATTGAGTTTGAGGACGACGCCCTTGCGGAGTACTCGGAGCAGGACAGCTTGTTCTAGGGATCAGCCCCGCACAACCACGGCAAACGTCCACATTCGGCGTGAGTGCCTGACCCGCTTGTTCCCGCAGCCGATGTCCGCTTGCCGCCCACCGCCACCCATGACGCCCTATCCCACCCCTTCCCTTCCCCCATGCCCTGTGCCACCACCGGCGCATGATCATGACCGGTGACCAGATCTTACTGTTCGCGCTGTTCGGCGTTCTGTTCGCCTTCCTGGTCTGGGGGCGGGTGCGCTACGATCTGGTCGCCTTCACCGCGCTGCTGATCGCCGTCTTTGCCGGCCATGTCGAACCGGACGCCGCGTTCGCCGGCTTCGGCCATCCCGCCGTCGTCATCATCGCGCTGGTGCTGATCGTCTCGCGGGGGCTGGTCAATTCCGGCGCGGTCGAACTGATCGCCCGGTTCGTCGTCGCGCCCGACCGGCCGGTGCCGGTGCACATCTCGGTGATGGCCGTGGTCGGCGCGGCGTTGTCGGCGGTGATCAACAATGTCGCCGCGCTCGCGCTTTTGATGACGCTCGACATGGACGTCGCCAGGAAGGCCAAGCGCGCCGTCTCGATGACGCTGATGCCGCTGTCGTTCGCCACGATCCTCGGCGGCATGATCACGCTGATCGGCACGCCGCCCAACATCGTCATCGCCCAGTACCGGCAGGACGCGCTCGGCGCGCCCTTTTCCATGTTCGATTTCGCGCCCGTGGGCCTGGTCGTCGCCAGCGTCGGCATCGTCTTCGTGGCGCTGATCGGCTGGCGGCTGATCCCCGGGCGCGAGGGCGGTCCGTCGCTGGAAGACGATGCCGGGCTCTATCTGGCCGAGGCGCGGGTCCGCGACGGCTCCAGGGCGATCGGTCAGATGGTCCGCGATCTCTACCCCGAGGCGGCCGACAAGGACGTGCAGATCATCGGGCTGGTGCGCAACCACAAGCGCCTGCCGGGCTTTTCGCGCACCGAGGAGATCCGCAAGGGCGACTTTCTGGTGCTGGAGGGCGATCCGAAATCGATCGAGGCCTTCATGGGCGCCGCCGAACTCGATTTCTCCGGCTCCGAAAAGCACCAGGGCGGCCTGCGCGGCGCCAACCTGACGC
This sequence comes from Roseitalea porphyridii, assembly GCF_004331955.1. NCBI lineage: Bacteria > Pseudomonadati > Pseudomonadota > Alphaproteobacteria > Hyphomicrobiales > Ahrensiaceae > Roseitalea > Roseitalea porphyridii. The sequence goes on from NZ_CP036532.1 coordinate 536,009, forward strand.
TGATCGAGGCGATCGTGCCCGACACGGCGCGCATCGTGAACCGCTCGGCGATGGATGTGCGCCTGCTCTACCGGCACGGGGTGACGCTGCTGGGCGTTTCGCGCGGCGGCAGGCGGTTCAGGGACCGGGTGCGCAAGCTGGCGATCAGGCCCGGCGACGTGCTGCTGCTGCTCGGCCCCGACGACCGGATGGAGCAGGTGGCGCAATGGCTCGGCGTCTATCCGCTGGCCGACCGCAAGACCGCCGTGATCCAGCGCCGCAAGGCGGCCGCGGCCATCGCCGCGTTCGGCATCGCCATCGCGCTGGCGGTGCTCGGCGTCACCTCGCTCGCGGTCGCGCTGGGGGCGTGCGTCGTCGCCTATGTGGCGCTGGGGCTTCTGGGCGGCGAGGAGTTCTACGCCACCATCGAATGGAAGGTGATCGTGCTGCTGGCCTCGCTGATCCCGCTGTCGGCGACGCTCGAGGCCTCTGGCGGTACCGAACTGATCGCGAACGCCATCGTCGACGGCACCGATGGCTGGCCGGCCTGGGCGATCCTGCTGGTGCTGATGGTCGTCACCATGACGATGAGCGACTTCCTCAACAACGTCGCCACCGCGCTGATCGCCGCGCCGATCGGCGTGTCGGTGGCGCAGTCGCTGGGCGCCAGCCCCGACCCGTTCCTGATGGGCGTCGCCGTGGCCGCCTCCTGCGCGTTCCTGACGCCGATCGGCCACAAGAACAACACTATCATCATGGGGCCGGGCGGCTACCAGTTCGGCGACTATTGGCGCATGGGCCTGGCGCTCGAGGTCATCGTCATCGCCGTGTCCGTGCCGATGATCCTGTGGGTGTGGCCCCTGTGATGCGTGCGCCCACGCCTCGTCATCGGCCATTCGTGCGCCATGGATACCGGGGCCAAGTCCCGGTATGACGGGCCGGACGGGGCGGCGCGCCGGCCCGAAACCAGGACAGTGAAGGATCGGCCATGACATCCGTCGCCATCACCGGAACCGGGGTGTTCACCCCCGAACTGGTCATCACCAATGACGAGCTGGTCGAAGCGTTCAACGCCTGGGCCGACCGGCAGAACGCGGCCCATGCCGAGGCGATCGCGGCGGGCGAGCGGGAGCCCGTCGCCCATTCATCGGCCGAGTTCATCGTCAAGGCGTCGGGCATCGAGAACCGGCACGTGCTGAACAAGTCCGGCGTGCTCGACCCCGGGATCATGCATCCGGTGCTGCCCGAGCGCTCCGAGGACGAACTGGGCGTGATGGCCGAGATGGCGCTCGACGCGGCGGGCAAGGCACTCGCCCAGGCCGGCCGCACGCCCGCCGACATCGACGCGGTGATCTGCGCGGCCTCGAACCACGAGCGCGCCTATCCGGCGATCGCCATCGAGATCCAGCAGGCGCTCGGCATCGACGGCTTTGCCTTCGACATGAACGTCGCCTGCTCGTCGGCGACCTTCGGCATTCAGGCCGCCCACGACATGATCGCGGGCGGCTCGGCCCGCGCGATCCTGATCGTCAATCCGGAGATCTGCTCGGCGCATCTGGAGTGGCGCGACCGCGACTGCCACTTCATCTTCGGCGATGTGTGCACCGCCGCCGTGCTCGAACGCGCCGACGCGACGGAGGCGCCCGGCCGCTTCGAGATCGTCTCGACCCGCTGCAAGACGGTGTTCTCCAACAACATCCGCAACGACAACGGATTTCTGCGGCGCACCCGCCCCGGCCACATGGAAGACCGGCGCGACATGCTCTTCAGACAAGAAGGGCGCAAGGTGTTCAAGCAGGTCGTGCCGATGGTGGCAGACCTGATCACCCGGCATCTGGCCGACAACGCCATCGCGCCCGATCAGGTCGCGCGCCTGTGGCTGCACCAGGCCAACAAGGGCATGAACGATCTGATCGGCGCCAAGGTGCTGGGCCGCACGCCCGAGCGGCACGAACAGCCCAACATCCTGCAGGAGTACGCCAACACCTCGTCGGCCGGCTCGATCATCGCCTTTTCGCAATACAGCGACGATCTCAAGCCCGGCGAACTGGGCGTGATCTGCTCCTTCGGCGCGGGCTATTCGGTGGGGAGTGTGATCGTCAGGAAGATGGGGTGATCAGGCGCCGGGCGGATCGGGCCATTCGTCCTTGTCTCCGGGCCGGGTGGGAATGGGCCGTTCGTTCGGATTACCGTGGATGTCGACCGCGTCCCGTCGCCGCCAGCGGAGGTAGAGCCAGCACAGATTGTCGTAGGCAAGCGGTGAGCGGACGCGGATACCGCCGATCAAATGGCGGCAATCGTCGACCAGATTGCACATGATACCGCGAACGCTCCGTTGCAGCATCTGTTCATCGAGGTCGCCTTTGCGGACGCCCAGCGCGATGAACTCGTAGAAGTTCAGCAGCTCGATCAGCGACCGCGCCGATTCGTGCGGCCGAACAGAATTCGCACCGTTGCGCGTCTGTGAAGCGCCGTACCTTCGGGCGATCCAGTCCTTGTAGAAGACGTCCTGGTACTCGGGAAAGAAGGCCTCGCGGCGCTCCTTGTGCAAACGGAATTCGGCGGAAAGGCGTGACTGCAGCAGCGTGTTGATTGTGTGCTGGCGGCGCTGCTGGTCTTCGGCGGCGTTGGCATTGTAGATCAGGGTACAGACGGCAACGATGACGCCGAACGATGCCGCAACGGCCGGCAGGATGCCCGGCGCTATGGTGCCGAAGAAGGTGGCCCAGTCATCGACCTCCCGCCAAAGCGTCGAGACGACCATGGTGATGATCGCAAGCCCGACCAGAAAAACGGAGGTTATCGTCGAGAGTAGGCCGGGATGGTTCGGCATGAAAAAAGGGCCTCAGCCGTTGCCGAAGCCCTCTTTGGCTACACCGTTGCCGAAGCCCTCGCGGAGGACCCCGTTGCCGAAACCTTCAGCATGCATGGGACAACTCCTTTGCTCTTGACGCTGGCATTTTACCATTTGGCGGCCCGGCGATCAACGACGGGCTCATCCGTCAAGACATAACCACCCTATACGTGCTCACCCTACGTGACGATTTCAAGGTGACGTGGCCCTTCGCGGGGCCACGTCACTGGTCCGGAAGGCTCCGGGCGGCCTCAGTCCCTGGGCTCGTCCATCAGCCCCTTGACGATGGCAAAGCACGCAAGGAGCAGCACGATGGTGAACGGAAAGCCCGTCGAGACCGCCATCGCCTGAAGCGCGCCAAGGCCCCCGCCGAGCAGCAGCGCGATCGCCACCAGCCCCTCGAACGTGCACCAGAACACCCGCTGGGGCAGGGGCGCGTCGACCTTGCCGCCGGCGGTGATCGTGTCGATCACCAAGGAACCCGAGTCCGACGAGGTCACGAAGAAGACGATCACCAGCACGATCGCCACGAACGAGGTGATCGAGGCCAGCGGGAACTGCGAGAGCATGACGAACAGCTTGAAGTCCTGCCCGGCCTCGGCGACGCCCTGGAAACCGTCATTGACGATCTGGTGGATGGCGGTGCCGCCGAAGGCCGTCATCCACAGCACGCAGACCGCCGACGGGATCAAGAGCACGCAGACGATGAACTCGCGCACCGACCGGCCGCGCGAGACGCGGGCGATGAACATGCCCACGAACGGCGACCAGGAGATCCACCAGGCCCAGTAGAAGGCCGTCCAGCCCTGCCGGAAATTGTCGTCCTCGCGGCCGATCGGGTTCGACAGCGCCGGCAGATCGGTGATGTAGGCGCCCAGATTGGCGAAGAAGCCGGTCAGGATGGCGACCGTCGGCCCCACCGCCAGCACGAACAGCAGCAAGAGCAGCGCCAGCATCATGTTGATCTCGGACAGCCGCTTGACGCCGGCATCGAGGCCCGCGACGACCGAGACCAGCGCCACCGCCGTGATGCCCAGGATCAGGAACACCTGGAAGCCGTCGGTGTTGGGCACGCCATAGAGGAACTCGAGGCCCGCGCTCGCCTGCGAGGCGCCGAAGCCGAGCGATGTCGCCAGCCCGAACAGCGTGGCGAACACGGCGAGCGTGTCGATGATGTGGCCGGTCCAGCCCCAGACCCGGTCGCCGAAGATCGGGTAGAACACCGAGCGGATCGTCAGCGGCAGGCCCTTGTTGTAGGAAAACAGCGCCAGCGCCAGCGCGACGATCGCGTAGATCGCCCAGGGGTGCAGGCCCCAGTGGAAGATCGTCGCGGCCATGCCGAGCCGCGCCGCCTCGGTCTCGTCGCCCGCCGCCGCGCCGAGCGGCGCCCAGTCGGTGCGGACCCCTTCCTCGACGGCGGTGCCGCCCAGCGAGGAGGTGAAGTGCGAGATCGGCTCGGAGACGCCGAAATACATCAGGCCGATGCCCATGCCGGCTGCGAACAGCATCGCGAACCAGCCCATGTAGGAATAGTCCGGCGTCGCGTCGCGGCCGCCAAGGCGCACCCTGCCCAGCGGCGTGACGATCAGCACCAGGCACAGGATGACGAACACGTTGGCCGCCGACAGGAAGAACCAGTCGAGCTTGGCCGTCAGCCAGTTGCGCAGCCCGTTGAACAGCGGATCGACCTGGTCCTGGAACGCCAGCGTCAGGATGACGAAGGCGACGACCGTCAGTCCGGAGATCACGAAGACCGGGTTGTGGATGTCGAGCCCGAACGGGCCGATCTTCGTCTCGATATTGTCCTGGCCGACCTCGTAGTCGGTGTCGATGATGTTCGCCGGCCCCTCGGGCTGCGGCAAACCGGTAGAGAGTGTCTCGTCGCTCATGGCACGTTTCTCCCAGATGTCTGTCTTGATGTCGCTTCGGGCGGGCGCGTCAGCGCACCACGAACACCGAAGCCTTTGCCTGCTTGGCCATGGCGCCGCCATGCGACGGCCAGATGTGCCAGAATTGGTCGACGAAGCCCGGCTCGTGCGAGGCCATGACGACCAGATCGGCATTGGTCTCCTCGACCGCCTCGAGCAGGCTCTTGTCCAGGTCGGTCGCCGGATCGTGGCTGACGACGACATGCGCGGTCACCTGCTGGCCATGCGACTTGCCCTGCTCGTCGGCGAACTGCTGCAGCTTCTGCTCGTATTCCTGCGGATTGTGTCCGCCCGGACCCGGTGTGGCGGCAGTCACGCTGATGTATGTCACATCGGCGCCATAAAGCTTGGCCATGTCGGCGGCGACATTGATGGCTTTGTCAAGCTTGTCGGTATGTGCCAGATCCACCGGCACGGCGATTTTCTTGTACAACTTGCCCTCCCGTCTTGTTTTGTGCTGCGCGCCGCCGCTCCGGCGGACACACGTTGCCGATTGTGACCGTCGGTCACAGGCAAAATCATCCCCGGTGCGCAATGATGAGGCGCAATTGGGACAAACCGGCTCGCTTTTCGGGGCGTCCCGTTCCGGATGCGCACAGCGCGGGGACGCACGTAACCGCCCCGATGCGACAGGACGCCCCGGGCGGATGCTCAAAGGGCTAGCGCGTCGCCGGCACCGGCGCAACCGCGCGCCTGCCCAAAAATTGGGCAATGCTTCGACTTGCATAGAAATTCCAAGGCCCTAAGCTGACCGGATGGCAGCGAACGGTTTCCAGCCATTCGACGAGATGACCGGCCGGGGCGACGGGGTCCGCTCGCCCTATTTCGCCTACGACAGCTGGTTCGAGGCCGAGGATCCGGCCCGTCTCAAGCGCAAGGCGGCCGAGGCGGAGACCTTCTTCCGCCGCATGGGCATCACCTTCAACGTCTATGGCGACGAGGAGGCGACCGAGCGGCTGATCCCGTTCGATGTGGTGCCGCGCATCCTCTCGGGGCGCGAATGGGCGCGCCTGTCGCGCGGCATCGAACAGCGCGTCAAGGCGATCAACGCGTTCCTGCACGACATCTATCACCGCCAGGAAATCCTGCGCGCCGGTCGCGTTCCGGTCGATCTGATCGCCAGCAACGACGCGTTCCTGCCGCAGATGATCGGCGTCGCCCCGCCCGGCAACGTCTACACCCACATCGTCGGCACGGATCTGGTGCGCACCGGAGAGGACGAATTCTACGTCCTCGAGGACAATGCGCGCACGCCCTCGGGCGTCAGCTACATGCTGGAGAACCGCGAGACCATGCTGAACATGTTCCCCGAACTGTTCTCCATGTTCGCGGTGCAGCCCGTGAGCACCTATCCGCGCGATCTGCGCCGTTCGCTGTCGGCCTGCGCGCCGCCCGGCCACGACGCCGGCAGTTCCCCGGTGATCGCCGTGCTGACGCCGGGCATCCACAACTCGGCCTATTACGAGCATGCCTTTCTGGCCGACCAGATGGGCGCCGAACTGGTCGAGGGGCACGATCTGCGCGTCGTCGACGGCCGCGTGGCGATGCGCACCACGCGCGGCTATCAGCCGATCGACGTCATCTACCGGCGCGTCGACGACGATTTCCTCGATCCGCTCAACTTCAATCCCGAATCGATGCTGGGCGTGCCGGGCATCCTCGACGTCTATCGCGCCGGCAACATCACGATTGCCAACGCGCCCGGCACCGGCATCGCCGACGACAAGGCGATCTATTCCTACATGCCCGAGATCGTCGAGTTCTACACCGGCGAGAAGGCGATCCTGAAGAACGTGCCCACCTGGCGCTGCTCGGAGAAGGACGCGCTCGCCTACGTGCTCGACCATCTCGACGAACTCGTCGTCAAGGAGGTGCACGGTTCGGGCGGCTACGGCATGCTGGTCGGGCCGGCCGCCTCGAAGAAGGAGATCGCCGCCTTCCGCAAGAAGCTCGAGGCGCGGCCCGGCAACTATATCGCCCAGCCGACATTGTCCCTTTCGACGGTGCCGATCCTGACCAAGGCGGGACTGGCGCCGCGTCATGTCGATCTGCGACCGTTCGTTCTGGTCTCGCCCGATGCGATCAAGATCACGCCGGGCGGGCTCACGCGGGTCGCGCTGAAGAAGGGATCGCTCGTTGTCAATTCGAGCCAGGGCGGCGGCACCAAGGACACGTGGGTGCTCGATGAGTAGGCGCCCCGGTGCCGACTGCGGGAGCGCGCGCTGATGCTGGGCAAGACCGCCGGCGGCATATTCTGGATGTTCCGGTATCTGGAGCGGTCCGAGAACACGGCCCGTCTCGTCGATGCCGGGTTCCGGCTGGCGCTGACGCGCTCGACCGCCGCCGAAAAGGAGTGGGAATCGGTGGTCGTCACCGCCGGCGTCCGCGACGGCTATCTGGCCCGCCACGAGACCTTCGAGGCGAGCACGGTGATCGATTATCTGCTGCGCGACCGGACCAACCCGTCGAGCGTGCTGTCGGTGATCAGCGGTGCGCGCGACAATGGCCGGCTTGTGCGCACCGCGCTGACGCGCGAGGTCTGGGAAGCGGTGAACGAGTGCTGGCTGACCCTTTCGGACGCGCTGTCCCGGCCCGTCCGCGACCGCGACCTGCCGGCCGTGCTCGCCGCGATCCGCCAGCAGAGCGCGCTGGTGCGCGGCGCGCTGCACGGCACCATGCTGCGCAACGAGATCTTCAACTTCGCCCGGCTCGGCACCTTTCTCGAACGCGCCGACAACACCGCGCGCATTCTCGACGTCAAATACTACGTGCTGCTGCCGTCCCTGTCGCTCGTCGGCTCCTCGCTCGACAACGTCCAGTGGGAGACGATCCTGCGCTCGGTCTCGGCGCACCAGGCCTTTCGCTGGGTCACCAAGGGCGAGCCGACGCCGCGCGCCATCGCCCACTTCCTGATCCTCGACCAGCGGGTGCCGCGCAGCCTGGCCTTCTGCTGCGCCAAGGTCAGCGGCAATCTGGGCTATCTGGAAGCCGATTACGGCCACCGGCCGCAATCGCATACCATGGCCGATGCCTGCTACCACCGGTTCGACAACCGGGCGATCGACGAGATCTTCGACGACGGGCTGCACGAATTCCTTGCCGGCTTCATCGCCGACAACCAGGCGCTCGGCGCGCAGATCGAAAGGGACTACCGCTTCCATGAGTGAACCATGCGCCTGACGATCTCGCACACCACCCGCTACCGCTACGACCGGCCGGCCAGCCATGCCCTTCAGCAGGTGCGGCTGACGCCCAAGTCGCGCGCCGGCCAGAGCGTGCTTGAATGGGAGACCGAGGTCACCGGCGGCCAGAAGCAGCTCGCCTATGACGACCAGCACAACAACCATGTCGAACTGGTCACCTTCGATCCGGGCGCCACCGAGATCGTCATCGCTTCGCACGGCGTGGTGGAATCGACCAACGGCACAGGCATCGTCGGCCCGCATGGCGGCTTCGCGCCGCTGTGGTATTTCCGGCGCGCGACGCCGCTGACCCGGCCCGGACCGGCCCTGCGCCGGCTGGCGCGGGAGCTGGCGCGGGCCGGCGAGAGCGACGATGTGCAGAACCTGCACGCGCTGATGAGCACGATCGAGCAGGCCGTGCGTTACGATCCCGGCAACACCGATTCGGGCACCACCGCCGAGGAGGCGGTCGAGGCCGGCCACGGCGTCTGCCAGGACCATGCGCACATCTTCATCACCATGGCCCGCGTGCTTGGCTATCCGGCGCGCTACGTGTCGGGCTATCTGATGATGAACGACCGGGTCGAGCAGGACGCCACCCACGCCTGGGCCGAGGCCCATATCGAAGGCCTTGGCTGGGTCGGTTTCGACGTCTCCAACTCCATTTCGCCGGATGAACGCTATGTGCGCGTCGCCACGGGCCTCGACTATCGCGAGGCCGCGCCCATTTCCGGTCTTCTGGTCGGCGCCGGAACCGAGGATATGGCGGTCACGTTGCAAGTGCAGCAATAATCACAACACAAAGCGATTCGGGGACCCGTCCATGACCTATTGCGTCGGCTTGAGCCTCAACAGGGGGCTGGTCTTCATGTCCGACACGCGCACCAATGCCGGCGTCGACAACATATCCGTGTTCAAGAAGATGTTCACCTGGCAGCAGCGCGGCGAACGGGCGATCGTCCTGATGACCGCCGGCAATCTGGCGACCACGCAGGCCGTCGTCAGCCTGCTCGACGAGCGCTCCAAGGCGCCCGGCGAACGCCATCCGACGATCCTCGAGGCGCCATCCATGTTCCAGGTCGCGCGCATGGTCGGCGAGACGCTGCGCGAGGTGGTGCAGGGTTCCTCGCCGAGCGGGCAGGCGGCCGATGCCGCCTTCAGCGCCAACATCATCGTCGGCGGCCAGATCAAGGGGTCCGAGCCGCGCCTGTTCCTGGTCTACCCGGAAGGCAATTTCGTCGAGGCGAGCGCCGACACGCCGTTCTTCCAGGTCGGCGAGACCAAGTATGGCCGGCCGATCCTGGTGCGCGCCTACAATCCCGACATGGGCTTTGAGGACGCCATCAAGCTGCTGCTGGTGTCGTTCGATTCGACCATCAAGGCCAACCTGTCGGTCGGCCTGCCGCTCGACTACCAGATCTACGAGCGCGACACGTTCGAGCTGGGCCCCTGGGGCCGGATCGAGAACAACGACCGCTACTTCGCCGAGATCTCCGAAGGCTGGAGCGAGGCGCTGCGCAACGCCTTCCATTCGCTGCCGAACTTCACCTTGGACGGCCGCTAGAGTAGTCAGCCTCGCCGTTCACCATTTGGCAACGCTTTTCCTTGTCTTGCGCGCATCGTTGCGATTAACTCCGGCCACGGACGCCCGGGGCGGCCGCGTCGATGTGCGGCGCCGGGCCGACGCGTTCAAAAAGGGAGTTAGTTCAATATGAAAAAGACGCTTCTCGCCGCAGCCAGCTTTCTGGCCCTGACGGCAGCCGCGCAGGCCGAAGACGTGAAGATGGGCATCATTCTGGGCTTCACCGGCCCGATCGAATCGCTGACGCCCGACATGGCGGCCGGCGCCGAGATGGCCATCGCCGAAGTCAACGAATCCGGCAACTTCCTCGACGGCATGACCATCGAGCCGGTGCGTGCCGACTCCACCTGTGTGGACGCCGCCGCCGCCTCGGCCGCCGCCGAGCGCCTGATCACCTCCGACAATGTCGTCTCGATCATGGGCGCCGACTGTTCGGGCGTGACCACCGCGGTCGCCAACAACGTCGCCATCCCCAACGGTGTCGTGATGATCTCGCCGTCGGCAACCTCGCCGGCGCTCACCGACATCGAGGACAACGGCCTGTTCTTCCGCACCGCACCGTCCGACGCCCGCCAGGGCGAGGTGCTCGCCGAAGTCGTGATGGATGCCGGTGTCAACTCGATCGCCATCACCTACACCAACAACGACTACGGCAAGGGTCTGGCAGACTCCTTCCAGTCCGCCTTCGAAGGCATGGGTGGCGAAGTGACGATCAGCGCCGCGCATGAAGACGGCCGTGGCGACTATTCGGCCGAAGTGGGCGCGCTGGCCTCGGCCGGCGGCGATGCGCTCGCCGTGCTGGGCTATGTCGACCAGGGCGGTCGCGGCATCATGGAAGGCGCCATCGACACCGGCGCATTCGACACTTTCTATCTCGGTGACGGCATGATCGGCGACTCGCTGCTCGATCTGCCCGGTCTGGGCGACGTGAACGTGGTCGGCACCGCACCGGGCGCCGAGGGCGACTTCGTCGACACGTTCAACCAGATGTTCTCCGAACAGGTCGGCGACGGTTCCGGTCCCTATCGCGGCGAAAGCTACGATGCGGCGGCGCTGATGATCATGGCCATGCAGAAGGCCGGCGCGGCCGACCGCGGCGCCATCGCGGGCAACATCATGGATCTCGCCAACGCGCCCGGCGAGGAAATCGGCCCGGGCGAACTCGGCAAGGCGCTCGAGATGATCGCCAACGGCGAAGACATCGACTATGTCGGCGCGACCAATGTCGAGTTCACCGAGGTCGGCGAAGCGGCCGGTACCTACCGCGTGCTCGAGATCGCCGACGGCGAATGGAACACGATGGAAGTCAAGTAAGCGCACGCTTGCCTGACTTCGCTTCGATCCGGACCCCGGCGCGGCCACCGCGCCGGGGTTCTATTTGTCGAGCATCATGAAACCCTTCCTGATCCTGCAGCTTCGGCCCGAGACCGATGCCTCGGACGGCGAATATGAGGCGTTCCTGCAAAAGGGCGGGCTCGAGGCCGGCCACACGCACCGCATCCGGCTCGACAGCGAACCGGTGCCGGCCGACCTCGATCTGGACAGCTATTCGGGCGTGATCGTCGGCGGCGGGCCCGGCTGCGTCTCCGATCCGCCCGAAAAGAAGTCGCCGACTGACCGCCGCATCGAGGAGGCGATCTTCGCCCTGATGCCGCAGATCACCGGCCGCGACATCCCGTTCATGGGCTGCTGCTACGGCATCGGCATTCTGGCGAGGCACCTGGGTGCCGAGGTCGGCAAGCAGCGCTATGGCGAACCGATCGGCGCGGTCGCTTGCGAGCGCACCACCGAGGGCCGCCACGATCCGTTGCTCGCCGCATTGCCCGACCGGTTCGACGCCTTCGTCGGCCACAAGGAGGCGGTGCAGGAACTGCCGGAAGGATGCGTGCATCTTCTCGCCTCGGACCCGTGCCCGTTCCAGATGATCCGCTACGGCCGCAACGTCTACGCCACCCAGTTCCATCCCGAGGCCGACGCGGCGGTGTTCGAGCAGCGCATCCGCATCTACCGCGATCACGGCTATTTCAACCCCGCCGACGCGGACCGGCTGATCGCCGATTGTCACGCGCAGTCGGTCGACATGCCCGAGCGCATCCTGCGCGGCTTCGTTCAGGCCTATCGCGGCCGGTGAGGGGTCATGCCGCCGCCCGCCGGCGCTTGGCCGCATCGGCGTAGATCAGCCCGTAGATGCTGGCGGCGACGAGCGAGAAGGTCGCGATCTGGTAGCCGGCGACGGGCTCGCCCAGCAACGTGACGGCAAGCACCATCGTCAGCGCCGGCCAAGGCACCGTGATCGAACTTGCGAGCGACACGTCGATCGATCTGACCGCGTAGAACCACAGAACCAGTTCGAGATAGTAGGCGAGCCCCATCGCCAGCGCGTGCGCCTGGAAGCGGAGATCGCCGAAGCCGGCGGCCACCGACCCCGCGCCTTCTGCGAAAACGAGCACGAGGCCGAGCGCCAGGGCCGAGATCGCCACGCGGAAGAAGGTCACCTGCGCGGGGGTGATCGGCGTGGCGCCGAGTTCCTCCTTGATGATCACGTGCGCGACGCTCCACAGGAGCGGCACGCTCAGCGCGAACAGGAACCACAGTGAAAGGCCCTCGATCCGCCACGTGCCGCCGGTGCCGAGATAGACGAGCGCGCCGAGCAGCACGGCGGTGAAGGCCAGTTCGACCGCGTTCTTGCGCCGGCCCAGGAACAGCGTCTCCCAGGCGATGGCGAACAGCGGGTAGGAGACGATGGCGATCGCCGCGCTCACCGCGCCGGCCTTTTCGACGGCGAGCACGTAGCAATAGGTGGAAAGGCCGAACATCAGGCTGGTCGTGATGACCGTCGCCGCCATGCGCCGCCTCAGGCGGGGCGACAGGTTCGCCCCGAAGATGCCGCGGTTGGCCGAACCGAGTTCGTACAGCAGCAGCGGCAGCGAGAAGACCAGTTGCCACACCGACAGGAAGAACGCGAAGCCGAGCGCGCTTGTGCCCGCCGGTCGGCTGTCGGCGATGACGGGCATCACGCCCAAGATGACGAGGCAGGCGAGGGCGAGCCCCACACCCGTTCGCGGATCGGCGGCGGCCATCGGACGCTCCGGTTCTTTCGAGGCGTCATGATCGGCCGCGCGGACGGGCCGGAGCAACGACGAACTTGTCCCGGTGACAGGACTTTCTTGTCACCGGGACAATCGGAAACGCGCCGTCGTCACGCCGCTCTAGCGGCGGATGAAGCTCTGGTAGATGTAGCCGCGCTGGCCCTCGTAGACGACAGCGCACCAGCCCTCGCAGTCGGCCTCGGCACCGATTTCGGCGCCGCCGGGAACGACGGTCAGGATCTCGGCGTCGTTGTCCGGGCCGGCCCGCATGTTCACCCATGCGTTGGCAAAGGCCCGCGGCAGCGGCACATCGTCGGAAATCGCCGCCTCGAACGGATCATCCGCCTGCGGCGGCAGTTCGAAATAGGCCGCGCCGGCCGCCGACAGCCGTTCCTCGATCGCCAGCGCCTCGGCCTCGGTCTCGGCGACCTCGATCTCGCCGCCGGGCTCCGTGCCGGCGGGTTCGGCGGGCTGGTCCGCCGCCGCGCGGGCGAGGGCTTCGTCCGGCTGCGCGGGCGCATCGGCCTGTGGGGCCGGTTCGCCGAACCGCGCGGCGAGCGACTGCGTGTCCGTCAGGGTGCGGGTCGCCGGCGCCGTGTCGGTCGCGGCATCCGTCGTCGCGGCGGTCTCGGTCGCCGCAGACGGCTCGGTCGGAGACGAAGCCGGCTCTTCGGGCGTCGGGTCGGCGGCCGCCGTCCGCGCCGGTTCGGCCGCCTGTGTTTCGACGGTGTCGGGTTCGGTCGCCGCAACCGACGTCGCCGGTGCGGCCTGCTCGGTCTGTTCGGCCGGAGCCGTCGCCAGTTTCGGCTCTCCGTCGCCGGCGGTCAGCATGGCGGCTGCGCCGATCAGCGAGCCGGCGGCGAGTGCCACCGCCGTGAACGTGGCGAGACGCGCCGTGCCCCGGCCGACCGGTCGGTCGCGCGGCTCCGTCATCATGATGCCCCGAGAAGCGTGGTCTTGACGCATGTGTTCAAACTCCCTGCATCAGCGTTCGCCCCTCTCCTGGCCGGGGCTTGTGCAGGGCAAATTTGTCAAAGCGCGGGCAGCGCCATCACTTTGCTGCAGTGAGGACGCGAGGTCGGTGAGGCGGGCTCGCGCCGGTCAGCTGTGGCGGACCTTTTCGGGCAGGATGCCCTTGGGCGAAAAGCGCAGGAAGACCAGCAGCACGAAGCCCATCACGAACAGCCGGAACGGGGCGGCGATGTCCTGAAGATGCTGGTAGAGATCGGTGGTCGGATCCATGTTCGCGGTGATCTGCGCGACGATGAAGCTTCCCGCCGGCTCGGCCTGCACCCAGGTGAACCAGATCAGGAACCCGCCGAGCACGGCGCCCAGATTGTTGCCCGAGCCGCCGACGATCACCATCACCCAGATCAGGAAGGTGAAGCGCAGCGGATTGTAGGTGCCGGGGGTGAACTGGCCGTCGAGCGTGGTCATCATCGCGCCGGCGATGCCGATGATCGCCGAGCCCAGGATGAACGTCTGAAGATGCCGGCGCGTGACGTCCTTGCCCATCGCGGCCGCCGCTTCCTCATTGTCGCGGATGGCGCGCATCATCCGGCCCCAGGGCGAATTGAGCGCCCGCACGCACAGCGCAAGGATGATCAGAAGCACGATCGTGAACAGGCCGGCATAGGCGATGTCGACGAAATAGCCGGAGAACTCGGTGATGAACTGGCTCTTGGCGCTCTCGCGCGCGGCGGGATCGGAGATCGCCGCGAGCGGGCCGGCATAGACGCGCTCGACCAGATCGGCGAACCAGGCCTCCTGCTGCAGCTCGATCTCGTAGGGGACCGGACGCGGCAGGCCGGTGACGTTCTTGACCCCGCGCGCCAGCCAGTCCTCGTTCTTCAGCACGAACACGACGATCTCGGAGATGCCGAGCGTGGCGATGGCGAGGTAGTCGGTGCGCAGGCCGAGCGCGACCTTGCCGATGATCCAGGCGACGGCGGCGGCGACGACGCCGCCGGCCAGCCACGAGAAGACCACCGGCAGGCCCAGCCCGCCGATGAAGCCCGTGCGCGCCGGATCGACCGACTCGATCGCGCCGACCGCGCCGCCGAAGACGGGCCGCAGCGCGAAATAGCCGGCGACCACGGTCGCAAAGATCAGGAACGAGCGCAGGCGTCCGCGCGTCGCCGAACGCAGGAAGACGATCGTCGCCACGATCGCCAGCACGATCAGCAGCGAAAGACCGAGCCCGCGCCCGCCGACCGACCACGCCTCCATCACCGGCGGGTGCGAAACGATGACGACGGAGACCCCGCCGAGCGCGGCAAACCCCATCACGCCGGCGTTGAACAGGCCCGCATAACCCCATTGCAGGTTCAGCCCCATCGCCATCAGCGCCGAGACCAGGCTCATGTTCAGGATCGTCAGCGCCACGGCCGGCGACTGGAACATGCCCGTCGCGATCAGCGCCGCGCCCATGAAGGCGAACGCGATCGGCGCCCGCCATGGCGAGGTGCGCCGTTCGACGATGGCGTGGACCGGTGTCTCGGTCTCTTCGGCCTGGGTCGGCGGTGCGCGGTCGATGGTCGCGTCGGTCATTTGATCACGGCTCCCCGGAAGATGCCGGTCGGCCGGATCAGCAGCACGACCACCAGGATGATGAAGGAGACGGCGAACTTGTAGTCGGTGCCCAGAAGCTGGACGAGCCCGTCCGGCGCCAGGTTCTCGGGCAGGAGATGGCCCAGGAACCGCTTGTAGGCATAGGTCAGCATGACCTCGGAGAAGGCGACGATGTAGCCGCCCACCACCGCGCCGATCGGCTGGCCGATGCCGCCGACGATCGCCGCCGCAAAGATCGGCAGCAGCAGCTGCAGATAGGTGAACGGCCTGAACCCCTTGTCGAGCCCGTAGAGCGCCCCGGCGATCGTCGCCAGCGTGGCGGCGATGATCCAGGTGATCAGCACGACGCGGTCCGGGTTGATGCCCGACAGGAGCGCCAGATCCTCATTGTCCGAATAGGCGCGCATCGCCTTGCCGGTGCGCGACCGACGCAGGAAGATGAACAGGATCGTCACCGTGACGATCGCGACGACGACGGTCAGCGCCTGCGTGGTCTGGATCGCCAGCCCCTCGTCGAGGCCTGTCATCTCGCGGAAGTCGCGCGCGCTGATCAGGAAGCGCTCGCCGTCGGTAAAGCGCCGGTCGTCGGTGCCCATGATGAAGCGCACGATCGCCGACAGCATGAACATCACGCCGACCGAGGCGATCACGAGCACGACCGGCGCCGAGCGCCGCTTGCGGTAGAAGGTGAACACCGTGCGGTCGATGACGATGGCGGCGATCGCGGTCACGATGATCGCCGGCACGAAGGCGATCAGCGCGGTCGGCAGCGGGCCGGCGTTGATTCCATTGGCCTGCAGCGCCCAGGTGCCAAGGATCACCATGGTCGTGCCGAACGCCATCAGGTCGCCATGGGAGAAGTTGGCGAACCGCAAGATGCCGAAGACGAGAGTGACGCCGAGCGCGCCGAGCGCGAGCTGGCTGCCATAGGCGAGCGCCGGCACGAACACGAAGTTCGTCATCAGCACCAGCGCGTTGAGGATGTCGACCGTTTCCGGAAACATCGTGGTCAGCCTCCCAGAAACGATTTGCGCACTTCGGCATTGGCGAGCAGTTCCTCGCCCGTGCCCTCGCGCCAGTTGACCCCGCCGACCAGCACGTAGCCCCGGTCGGCGATCTCCAGCGCCTGGCGCGCGTTCTGCTCGACCATCAGCACCGCAAGGCCGGTGTCGCGCACCTCGATGATCCGGTCGAACAGTTCGCCCATGACGATCGGCGAGACGCCGGCGGTGGGCTCGTCGAGCATCAGCACGGACGGTCGCGTCATCAGCGCCCGGCCGACGGCGACCTGCTGGCGCTGGCCGCCCGACAACTCGCCCGCGTTCTGGCGGCGCTTTTCCTTCAGGATCGGGAACAGTTCGAACACCTGCTCCATGGTGGGGCGGATGTCGTCGCGGCGCAGATAGGCGCCCATTTCGAGGTTTTCCTGCACGCTCATGCCGGTGAAGACATTGCTGGTCTGCGGCACGAAGGCGATGCCCTCGCCGACGCGCGCCTGCGGCGTCAGCGCCGTGATGTCCTTGCCGTCGAGCTTCACCGCGCCCTTGCGGATGGCGAGCATGCCCAGCATCGCCTTCATGGCGGTCGACTTGCCGGCGCCGTTCGGGCCGACGATCACCGCGATCTCGCCCTTGTCGACGCCGATCGTACAGTCCTTGATGATGTCGGCGCCGCCATAGCCGCCGGTCATGTTCTCGCCGACCAGGAACATCAGGCCTCGTCTCCGGCTTCGGCGGCGACAAGGCGCGGCTTGCGCGGCGCGTTCTTGAGCCCGCGTCCAAGATAGGCCTCGATGACCTGCTCGTTGTTGCGCACCTCGTCGGCCGAGCCCTCGGCCAGCACGGTGCCCTCGGCCATCACGATCACCGGATCGCAGAGCCGGCCGATGAAGTCCATGTCATGCTCGATCATGCAGAACGTGTAGCCGCGCTCGCGGTTGAGGCGGATGATCGCGTCGCCGATCTCGTTGAGCAGCGTCCGGTTGACGCCGGCGCCGACCTCGTCGAGCAGCACGACCTTGGCGTCGACCATCATGGTGCGGCCCAGTTCGACCAGCTTCTTCTGCCCGCCCGACAGGTTGCCGGCCAGTTCCTGGGTCAGATGGGTCAGGTTGAGGAACTCGATCACCTCCATCGCCCGGTCGCGGATCGCCTTTTCCTGCTGGCGCACCTCGCCCCAGGAGAACCATGCGTTCATCAGGTTCTCGCCGGCCTGCTCGCCCGGCACCATCATCAGGTTCTCCAGAACCGTCAGCGTCGAGAATTCGTGCGCGATCTGGAAGGTGCGCAGAAGGCCCTTTTCGAACAGCTCGTGCGGGGCAAGGCCGGTCACGTCGTCGCCGTCGAGCAGGATGCGGCCGCTGGTCGGCTTGAGGTTGCCGGCGATGATGTTGAACAGGGTCGTCTTGCCGGCGCCGTTCGGTCCGATCAGGCCGGTGATCGAACCCTTGGCGATCCGCAGCGACGCGTTCTCGACGGCGTGCACGCCGCCGAACTGCTTGTAGACGGATTCAACTGTGATCATGCCGTGATACGCCCGGCCCCTGAGATACAATTGCTACAATGTGCCGACAATTGGCGCGCTTGTGCAATGGCTGTTCTGGTGCGTCAAGCGGGTTCGGCCGGCGGTGCGGTGCGATCGGCGCCGCCGCGCGCGGCCAGCGCTTCCTCGGCGGCGACCGCCCGGCCATAGGCGGGGCGGGCCAGGACGCGCTCGAAATAGGCGGCGACGCGTTCGCTGTCGATCGGGAACCGGGCATACATCGCCCAGCGTCCGCAATGGCCAAGAACCACGTCGACGCAGGTGAACCGGTCGCCCATCGCGTATTCGTTGTCGCCCAGGCGCCGGTGCAAGGTCTTGAGTTCGCGTTCGAATTCCCGCGAAAGCCAGGGTCCGACATCGAGCCGCATCTCTTCGGGCAGCAGAATGCGGTGCTTGATCTTGGTCCACATCACCGCCTCGAACTCGGACAGCGCGAACAGCATCCAGCTTTCCATCAGCGCCCGTTCGCGCGCATCGCGCGGACCGAAACCGGCCTCGGCATGCTTGTCGGCGAGATAAAGGCAGATCGCCGCGCTGTCGGTCAGAACGAAACCGTCGTCCACAAGCACCGGGCCCTTGTTGGACGGCGAAAGGCCGACAAGGTCGCGGCTGCCCAGGCGGGCATGGACGAGCTCATAGGGCGCGCCGATCTCCTCGAGCATCCAGGTGACCCGCGTCATCCGCGAGATCGGCGAACCGTGAACGAGGTAGCTCATCGGCCAAGCTCGATGGCGCGGTCGCGCGCCGCCCGGACCGCCTCTTCGAGAAGGGCTGCAAGCCCGTCCGGCCGCATCAGCACGCCGAGCGCCGCCGCGGTCGTGCCGTTCGGGCTCGTCACCTGCTCGCGCAGCGTGCCCGGGTCCTCGCCGCTCTGGTGGGCATAGCGCGCCGCGCCGTGCACGGTCTGCAGCGCCAGCCGGCCGGCGATGTCGTCGGGCAGGCCGACCGCCTTGCCCGCCTCGGTCAGCGCCTCGATCAGGTGGAACACGTAGGCCGGCCCCGAGCCGGACACGGCGGTGACCGCGTCCATCAGCGCCTCGTCCCCGATTTCGGTGACCTCGCCGCTCGCCGCCATCAGCCGCTCGACCGTCTTGCGCTGGCGGTCGGTGACATGGGCGTTGGCGCACATCACCATGGCGCCTTCGCCGACCGCCGCGGGCGTGTTCGGCATGACCCGGATCACCGGCGCGCCCGGCGCCAGTTCCCGCTCGAAACGGGCGATCGGAACGCCGGCGGCGACCGAGACGAAGGTCGTCCCGCGGCCGGGCTGCGAAAAGCGCAGATAGTCGCCGATCACGTCGCCGATCACCTGCGGCTTGACCGCGAAGATGACGATGTCGGGCATCAGATCGCCGGGCAGGGCGGCGGCCGTCGAATAGGTGTTCACGCCCTGGCCGTCGGCCCGCAGCAGCAGCGCGTCGAGCGGCTCGACGACATGGACGTCCTGCGGCTTGAGCGTGCCGGTCGCCAGCCATCCGCGCAGCATGGCGAACCCCATATTGCCGCATCCGGCCAGCACAACGCTTGTCGGCTGAGAAATCAAACCTGTCCCCGTGATCATCGCTCCGGCGGGAAACTGCACCGGGCGCGGGGCGAACGCAAGGCTGCCGGCCCGCCGGTCAGGACCGCAGCGGCATCCGCGCGCACAGCCTCAGGCCGGCCAGTGCCATGATCATCGTCAGCCAGATCGGATCGGCGCGGCGGAAGAAGAAGCTTTCGAGCGCCGCCGTCAGCACGGCGAAGACGATCACCATGAAGAAGAAGTCGGCGAGCGGCCCGTTGCCGGTCTGCCGGCCGGCCCGGACATAGTCGATCGCCGGGGCGAACACGGTCAGCCAGATCAGCATGAACAGGCCCGGCAGGCCGAAGAACAGCACGATGTCGAAGAAGCCGTTGTGCCCGTGCACGATGCCGCGCGGGTCCCAGGCGCGGTCGAAGGGCTGCTCGGTGGCGAGCAGCAGCGGCGTGCCCCAGAAACCGTCGAAACCGAACCCGGTCCACGGCCGGGCGAGCACATAGTCGCCGGCGAAGTCCCAGATCGCGGTGCGGCCGGTGAAGGTCGTCGTCTCCGAGAAGGTGCGCAAGACCGCGTCGAAGGCCGGCACGAACACCGTGCCGACGGTCAGCGCGTGGGCGCCGGCGATCGCGACGACCGCGCCGATCGCGGCCACAAGGCGCAGGCCGAAGAGCGCCGGCACGAGAACGATCGCGACGACGAGCGGGGCCAGCGCCAGCGCGGTCTTCGAGCCGGCGTTGAAGGCGAACAGGAAGGCCAGCGCGGCGATCAGCGTGCCCGCCGCGAAATGGCGCCGCCGCATCAGGAAGATGCCGCCGAAGCCGATCATGATCATCACCGGCCCGGCGATGTTCTTGTGAAAGAAGACGCCGCGCCAGAGCCCGGCATGCTGCGCCTCGAGGTCGAAGGCCTGGTGGATGGACGAGACCGGATCGACGACCAGCCCGCCATAGCAGAGCGCCAGCAGCACGAGCGAAACGGTCTTCAGCGCCGTCTCGAAATCGCGCGCGGTCGCCGGAAGCAGCGTCACGGCGCCCGCCAGCGCGGTGACGATCAGCGAGAAGGCGACCGACCGCCAGACCCCGTCGGCCTCTCCGGTGAAGGCGGACAGACCGACAATCGCGAACATGGCGAGCCAGCCGACCGACACGAACCGTGCGATCAGCCGGCGGTCGACCAGCGTCATCACGGTCGCAAGCACGACCGCCGCCATCGCCGAATAGCCGATCTGGCTGATCAGCATCCCCTCGCGGGCGAAATCGGTCTCGCCGCCCTCCGACACGCCGCCCGCGCCGAACGGGCGCAGCGAAATCCACATCAGGGCGAGAACGGCCATCGCCACCAGGAGCCGCAGCGCCTCCGGCGTGATCGCGAAGCCGGCCGCGCGCCGCTCAGTCGGCAGGGTTGCGGTATTGCTCATTGGCATAGCCGAATTCGGAAAGAAGGCGCCCGGCCGCCACATGGACCGGGTAGAGCGCGTTGAGGACCACCCCGCCACGCGCCAGACCGGCGGCCGCACGCAGCGGCGAAGCCGCCAGCAGCGCCAGCGTGCGCGCGATGGTCACGAGGCGCCCGAAACGCTGGCCGGCCCGGCGGCGGTGCTCGATCAGCGCCGAGAGCTGGCCGTTGCGCAGCGACCGCTTCCGGATCCAGTCGCGACTGACGCGGTTTTCCGGAACCGTCTCGTGCACGCCCGCCTCGGCGCACCAGGCCTGCGCGAAGCCTTTGCTGCGCGCGCGCGACAAAAAGTCCGCGTCGCCACCGCCGGTGAAGTTGAAGACCGGGTCCAGAAAGGGCTGGTCCATCGTCTCCAGCACGTCGCGCCGGATCAGGAGGTTTCCCGATGAAAAGAGCGCCGGCACCGGCCCGGTCGCCCGGTAGTGCGGCACGAACACCGGATGCCGGGTCCAGCCGGGGCGGGGGCGACCCTCGAAGACCGGCCATTGCGGCCCGCCGACCAGCGCGCACTCATGGGCCTGCGACGTCGCCACCATCGTCTCGATCCAGTCGGCCGGGGCGATCTCGTCATCGTCGATCACGGCCAGATAGCGCAGATTGGCGAACCGCGTAAGCGCCGTGAACCAGCCGGCATTGTAGGCATGACAGTTGCCGCGCCGGTGGGCGACGATCACCAGTCCCGAATAGCGACCCTCGGCGAATTTCGGCCCGCAGGCGGCCGCGCCCGCGCGCTCGTCGGCCTCGTTCTCGATGACGATGACGGCGATGCGGCGCGCGGTTTGCTGCGCGGCCAGGCTGTCGAGCGTGCGCAGCAGGTGCTCGGGCCGGCGGAAGGTCGGAACGGTGACGACGATTTCGACCGCATCGGGATCGAGACCGGGCGTCTGCGCGACGAGCGAGATCTGATCGGCCAGTCCATGTTTCATATGAGGGGGCCCGGTGGGGTGTCCTCGGCAGCCGACCACAAAGCCGTTAAGGAACGGTTCACCATCTCCATCTCAATCCGGCACAAAAGGTTAAACGGACCTTAACCGGTCTGCCGCTATCGATCCGGCGGTCCGTGAACGGTTTTCATTCATGCATCTTGTCTTCGCGTCCTCCCTGGTCCCGTCCGGGCCGCCCGCCAGCGGCTTCGAGATCGCCAACGCGGCGATCGTGGACGGACTGCGCAGGGCGGGCGCGCGGGTGAGCCATCTGGGCTTTCAATGGCCCGGTTCGACGCTGACCGAACCGGACGAAACGATCAGCCTTGGCGCCATCGACCCGCGCACCGACACCGCGTCGACCGGCCGCAAGCTCGCATGGCTCTTTGCGGCGGTGCGCGCCGGCCTGCCGTTCGCGGCCGCCAAGCTGCGCATCGTCGACGACCGGCGCGTCGAACGCGCGCTCGACGAGGCCGGGCCGGTCGACGCCGTCATTATCAACGGCACCGGCATGGGCGGCGCGTTCGAGCGGGTGCTCACCGGCCGGCCCTACCTCTATGTCGCGCACAATGTCGAGCACGCCACCGCCGCCGAGGCGGCCAGGCACGCGACGGGGCCGTTCGGGCGCGCCATGTATGCGCGCGAGGCAAGGCTTCTGCGGTCTCTGGAGACGCGTCTGGTGCGCGGCGCCGCGCAGACCTTCACGCTGACCGAGGAGGATCGCGCCGAACTCGGCCTTGCGGGCGGCGACCGCGCGCGCGTGCTGCCGCTGGTGATGCCGCGATCCGCCGGGACGCCCGGACCCAGGGTGCCGGCCTTCGATATCGGCATGATCGGCACGTGGACGTGGGCGCCCAACCGGATCGGGCTGGAATGGTTCCTGCAGTCGGTCCTGCCGCAGCTGCCCGAAACCGTCACGGTCGCGATCGCGGGCCAGCTTCCGGCCGGCTTTCCGCGGCGCGACAAGCGCGTGCGGTTCCTGGGGCGGGTGATCGACGCCGCCCAGTTCCTGCGCCAGTGCCGCGTGGTCGCGCTGACCGCGCGCGCCGGCACCGGCGTCCAGCTCAAGACGATCGAGACCTTCGAGGCGGGCCTTCCCGCCGTCGCCACGCCTTCCTCGGTGCGCGGGATCGCCGACATTCCGGCCAACGCGCGCGTCGTCGACGAGCCCGCCGCGTTCGCGAGAGCACTTGCCGACCATGTCGTGGCGCATCGGACGGGAGCGCTCGCCGATGCCGATGGCGACGCGTTCCGTGCCGGCCAGATGGCGCGGATGGATGCCGCGATCGCCGACGCGCTCGCCGGCATCGGTGCAGCGGTTAACCGCGATGACAATCGTGAGTTTTCCGAGCGGCCCGATTAGGGCAAAACGAAGCAGCGTCAGGACCATATGACAATGACAGACATCGCTGCTACCGATACGGGCTGCGCCGGCGCCGACAAGCGCGACATTCTCGGTGTCGACGTCTGCGACATCACGCGCGGCGAGGCGATCGAGCGGCTGCACGGCGAGATCGCCCGGGGCGTGCACCGGCGCGTCGCCTTTCTCAACGCCCACAGTGCCAACATCGCCGCCACCGACGCCGAGTTCCGGCGGACGCTGTCGCGTTTCGTCGTCCTGTCGGACGGCATCGGCGTCGATCTGGCGGCCCTGATGCTCTACGGGCGGCATTTCCGCGCCAATCTGAACGGCACCGATTTTGTGCCGGCGCTGCTGGCCGGCGCATCCGGTCCGCTTCGCGTCGCGCTCTTCGGGGCGACACCGGGCACCGCCGAACGGGCGGCCGCCGCCTTCGCCGCGATCGACGACCGGCACGAATACCGCGCGCTGGCGCACGGCTACATCGACGCCCAAGAGCAGGGCCGCATGCTCGATGCGCTCGCCGAATGGCGGCCCGACATCCTGCTGGTCGCGCTCGGCGTGCCGGCGCAGGAGAAGTGGATCGTCCGGAACATCGCGCCGAACCATTGCACGCTGGCGCTTGGCGTCGGCGCCCTGTTCGACTTCGTTGCGGGCTCGGTGCCGCGCGCGCCCGACTGGGTCCGCCGCGTCCGCATGGAATGGGTCTACCGGCTGCTGCTCGAGCCACGCCGGCTGTGGCGACGCTACCTGCTCGGCAACCCGCTCTTCCTGGCCCGGATCGTCCGCCAGAAGGCCGGACACCGGCCGTGGGACGAGGACCGCGCATGACGCCGAAGAACGCGATCGTCACCGCCTCCTACGCGCCCGACTTCGAGCGCTGCGCGATCCTGTGCGAGACGATCGACCGGCACGTGACCGGCCATTCGTGCCACTATCTGCTCGTCGACACGGTCGACGCGCCCCTGTTCCGCCGGCTGGAGGGGCCCGGTCGACGGGTCATCACCGAGACCGAGCTGCTGCCGGCCTGGCTCCGCCGCATGCCGACCGCGCTGTCGCCGGGGGGGCGTCGCGTCTGGGTCAGCCCGTTCACGCTGCCGCTGCACGGATGGCACGTCCAGCAGATCAAGCGCATCGCGGTCGCCGCCCTGCTCGACGATGACGGCCTGCTGTTCTGCGATTCCGATACCGCCTTCGTGCGCGACTACGACCTGTCGGACATGTGGGTCGGCGACCGCGTGCGCCTTTTCCGGCGCGAGCACGGCGCGCGCGAAACACCCGTCGCCGATCACATGCGCTGGGTGGAGCACGCCGGCCGCACGCTCGGCATCGCCGAGGCCGACCGCAACGACCATGACTATGTCAGCCAGTTCGTCACCTGGCGCCGCCGCACCGTGCTGGACATGTGCGACCATATCGAGCGCCTGCACGGCCGGCACTGGGTCTCGGTGCTCGGCCGTTCGCGCAAGTTCTCCGAATGCATGATCTACGGCGCCTATGTGGACTGCATCCTGGGCGGCGCCGGCCATGTCGTCGCCGACCGTCCCTATGGCGCGGTGCGCTGGTTCGATCCGGCCCCGACCGACGCCGAACTCGACGCGATGATCGCCGGCCTCGAGCCCTATCAGGTCGGCATCGGGGTGCAGGCATTCGTCGACATGGAGCCCGAACGGTTCCGCGCCGCCGTGCTCGGAAGGCGCGCCAGGGCCGCCTGAGGCTAGACGCGCAGCGCCGGCCGGGCCATCGCCCGATAGGTCACCGCGAACGAGACCGCATAGAGCAGCGCGAAGACCGCATTGACCCAGACGAACCAGACCGACGGTTCCAGCCCGCGCGTCAGCAGCACGGCCATCAGGCCGGCCTTGAGCGACCCGATCACGGCGTAAAGGACAAGGCGCGTCACGGTCTGGCCGCGGCCGTAGAGCAGTTCGGACTGGTATTCGATCAGGTTGCGCAGGGCGGGCACGAACAGCACTGCGATCAGCAATGGCGCGGCCTGGGCGACATTGTCGCCAAGGATGTCCGGCTTGAACGAGAAGACGACCGCCATCGCGGCCAGGCCGAGCGTCGAGAGCACGAAGATGCCGGCCTCGAAGCCGGCGCGCATGCGCACGCTGTCGAGCATCTGCGGCCGCCGCATCAGGCGCTGGGCGAGCATCATCGAGAAGGTGCGCACGGGCATCGCCGTGAGGTCGACGAGGCGCATGACGATCGCATAGAGGCCGGCCGCCGTCGGGCCGGCGAGCGAGAGCACGATCAGCTTGTCGAGTTCGTTCTGCAGGTAGAACAGGATCTCGGCGCCGCTGACCGACAGCGCGTCGCGAATGCGCCGGCCGAACAGGCGCAGCGGCAGGCGCAGCCGCAGCCGCGGATAGAACAGGGCCACGGCGACGAGCGCCATCGCGCCCTGCGAGACGAAGTAGATCTGCGCCCAGCCGGCCAGGTCTGGCGCCGGCGACAGCGCCAGGGCCAGCGCCGCCAGCGCCTTGACCGAAAAGCCGAACACGATGATCAGCGAGGCCCGCCCGAACCGCTCAAGCCCCTTGTTGACGTTGATCACCACCTCGAGCGTCCGCCAGAACAGGACCTCGGTGGCGACGATCAGCGCGAACGCCACAAGCGTCATCGCGTCCGCGAACAGCGCCGCGTGGACCGCCCAGCCGATCAGCGCGACGAGCGGCAGCGACGCGGCGACGGCGGCGATGTAGCCGCCCGTATAGGCGCCGATCAGGTGCGGCTTGACCGTTGCGATCCGGTAGAGTGGCGACAGGAAACCGAAGCCGGACAGGCGCGACAGCACGATGCCGACCGACGAGGCGGTCGCGAACAGGCCGAATTCGGCGATCGTCAGCGTGTTGGCGACGAGGTAGAAATAAAGGAGCTGGATGAACACGCGGGCGCCGTCGCCCGAAAAGGCGCGCGCATATTTGCCCGCAAGCTGCGCGGCGGTTTCCGGGCTCCGGTGCGCCAGGGTCGGCGCGCTGTTCAGACTGGCCTGTTTCACGCGCCGATCATGCCTTGCAACGCTTAAGATCGCGTTTTCCGGCGCGCGGAGTCCGGCGCGGCCCTTCGGTTGGGAATTCGGTCTTCCTGACCCCGCGTTAACTTTTTGTTTCCCACGCCTGTTTAGCGTGCGTTTACGATTTCGGCCGGAATGGGCTGGCCGGAAGATACGCGTGCGGTCCCGATGTTCGATCCTGCCTCATCCGGCGCCTCGTCCTCCCTCCTGATGCGCGCAAGCGCCCGGGAAGGGGCCGGGTCCGACGATACCGGCCAAGACGGGCGCGACGGCCACCGGTCGGCCCGCGCGCGCCGCGCCGCACGTCGCCCGAACCCGCTGCTCGCCGCGCTCGGCCGGTCCGACGAGGACACCGCTGACACGCGGCCGGACCCGCCGGCAGAGGAACGGCCGGCGCGCGACGCACAGCCTTCGACGGACGGCGAAAACCATGCACGGCCGAGCCCGCCCGTTTCGCCGCCGGCACCGCGCGCGGACCCGGCCCAACGCCGGGATGCACCGGAACCGGGCGCGCCGCTCGTCGATCCGATCGTGATGCTGTCGACGATCTGGCGCTGGCGGTTCGCGATCGCGCTTTGCACCGTGCTCGGCGGGATCATCGGCGTTCTGGTCGCCCTGTCGATCCCGCACCGCTACACGGCCTATTCGGAGGTGCTGATCGACCCGCGCGAGGTTCAGCTCGTCGGACGCGATCTGGAGCGCGAGTTCCTGGCCAACGAGGCCGCGCTCGCCATCGTCGACAGCCGACTTTCGCTGGTGCGGTCGCGTCCAGTCCTCGAACGCGTGATCGAGGCCACCAATCTCGACCAGGACCCCGAATTCAACGGCGCCTCCGAGGGCGGGATCGGCCTGCGCGACGGGCTCGGCGTGATCATGTCGCTGTTCGGAGACGAGACCCCCGTCGAGACGTCGGCCCGCACCACGCTCGAGAACCTGCGCGACGCCATCGAGATCGACCGCACCACGCGCACCTTCGTCGTCACCATCGGCGTCGAGGCCAACGCGCCGCGCAAGGCCGCCATGCTGGCCAACGAGGTCACCCGCGCCTTCGTCGAGGAACAGGGTTCGATCAGCTCGGACAAGGCGCGCGAGGCCAACACGGCGCTGACCGGCCGGCTCGACGAGTTGCAGGCCAGGGTCGAGCAGGCCGAGCGCAGCATCGAGGAGTTCCGCGTCGAGAACGGGCTGGTCAGCGCCCAGGGCCGATTGCTCAGCGAGGACGATCTCGCCGCCGCCAGCAACCAGCTCGCCGAGGCCCGCGCGGCGACGATCCGCGCCCGCTCCAAGGCCGAGGAGGCAAGCGGGATCACCATCGACGACGCGATCGCCGGCTCGGTGCCGATCGACCTGACGACACCGTCGCTGACCACCTTCCGGGCCCAGCATTCGGCGTTGCGCCAGACCGCCGCGCAACTCGAGGACCAGCTTGGTCCGCGCCATCCGCGCCTGACCGCCGCGCAGGCGGCGACCGAGGCGGCCCGCCAGGACATCGCCGCCGAACTCGGCCGCATCGTCCAGGGCGCGCAGTCCGAACTGCGCCGCGCCGTGCAGACCGAACAGGAACTGGCCGCCCAGGTCGCCCGCGCCAAGGCGGCCAAGAGCGATCAGAGCGAGGCGATGGTCACCCTGCGCGACCTGCAGGCCGAGGCCGAGGCCGCCCGCGCGATCTACAGCAGCGCGCTCCTGCGCGCCCGCGAGACCGGCGAGATCGGCGCGCTCGGCACGGTCAACGCAGCGATCCTGTCGCCGGCCGAACCGCCGCTGACCGCCTCGTCCATGTCGCGCAAGACGATCGCGATCGCCTTCACGATCGCCGGCTTCCTTGTTGGCCTGGGCATCGCCACGCTGGCCGGCCTGAAGAACGCGGTCAGTCTCGAAGCCTTCAACGGCGCCCGCGCCGCCGCATCCGAACCGCCCGCCGGACCCCGACCCGGCGGTTCATCCCCGACACGCAAAGCCAGTCAGGACACAACCACCATGCATCCCGGCTATCCCTACGCGCCCGCCCCGTATCAGCCGCAGCCGTCCGCCCAGCCGACGGGGTACGGACAGCCTCACGCACCGCAGCACCAGCCCGGCAACGGCTGGCCGCCAGCTTCCCAGCCGTTCGGTCAACCCGCCAGCTGGCCCGGCCAGCCGCAGCCGTCGCCCTATCCGCAAGGGGGATATCCGCAGGCGCCCGCCGGCCACGGCGCCCATCCCCAGCCGGCCTACCCGCCGCAGATGCCGATGCCGCCGCAGGCCGGCCATCCGGGCGGCTGGCAGCAGCCGCAGCCAGAGCCCGCCGCGATGCACGGCCCCTACGGGGCACCGGGCCATGTCCCGCAGGCCGCGCCGGGCTACCAGCAGGCCCCCTGGCCGCAGCAGCCCGCGCCGATGGCCGCCCCGCACTGGCCGGCGCCCACCGCGTCCTATCCGCCCCCCGGCGCCCAGCCCCATGCGCCCGCGCCGGCATCCGACGAGATGGACGAGCTGCGCCGGTCGATCGACGATATCCGCGAGGTGGTCGAGGAGCTTGCCGCCCGCCGCGGCAATGTGCGCCGCTTCGCCTGACGGCCCAAAAACGCCAGACCGGGACGCAAAAACGGTGTCGCGCGCGGCGCCGTTTCTGCTTTAAGGCCCTCACGATCGATCACGGCAGAAATCGGGGGAGCCGGCATGGCGCACATCATCGACGGCAAGGCGGTCGCCGCCCAGGTCACGGAGAAGGTCACCGAAGCCGCGGACGCGCTGCGCGCCTCAACCGGCGTGCAACCGGGTCTCGCGGTCGTCATCGTCGGCGAGGATCCGGCCTCCAAGGTCTATGTCGCCAACAAGGGGCGCACGGCGCGCGCCTGCGGCTTCCTGTCGGTCGAGCACACGCTGCCCGAGGACACCGACCAGGCGGCGCTTCTGGGCCTGATCGAGGAACTGAACACCGATCCGGCGATCCACGGCATTCTGGTGCAGCTCCCGCTGCCCGCCCAGATCGACGCCGGCGCGGTGATCCAGGCGATCGCCCCGGAAAAGGACGTCGACGGTTTCCACTTCATCAATGTCGGCAAGCTGTCGACCGGCGAGACCGAGACCGCCTTCGTGCCGTGCACGCCGGCCGGCTCCATGGTGCTGCTGCAGACCGTCATGGAGCGCGACCTGTCCGGGCGCAACGCGGTGGTGATCGGCCGCTCCAACATCGTCGGCAAGCCGATGTTCAACCTGCTGCTGGCCGCCAACGCGACGGTCACCGTCGCTCATTCGCGCACCGCCGACCTGCCCGCCCTGTGCCGGACGGCCGACATCGTCGTCGCCGCCGTCGGCCGGCCGCAGATGGTCAAGGGCGACTGGATCAGGCCCGGCGCGACGGTGATCGACGTCGGCATGAACCGCATTCCGGCGCCCGAGCGCGGCGAGGGCAAGACACGCCTTGTCGGTGATGTCGACTTCGAGGCGGCCGAAAAGGTCGCCGCCGCCATCACGCCGGTGCCCGGCGGGGTCGGCCCGATGACCATCGCGATGCTGATGGCCAATGCGTGCGTCGCCGCCCATCGCGCCGCCGGCAGGACGCCGCCGCGCTTCTGACGCACGCGCCCCCGGTGGTCGGCCCCGCCGCCCCGGGTACCGCAAGCGCGCTTTCAGGGCTTGCGCCGCCCATGGATTGCGGCCAGTGTCGCCGGTTGTCCGACGCCTCGCAATCCACGCCCTGCACAGACCTGATGTGATGACCACCGACACGCCGACGAGGCACTTCGCCTTCATCCTGGCCGAAGAGTTCTCCATGTTCTGCGTCTCGGCGGTGATCGACGTGCTGCGCACGGCCAACATGGTCACGGGCACCGACTATTATCGCTGGTCGACCGTTTCCCATGACGGCGAGCCGGTGCGCGCCTCCAACGGGCTGACGCTCAAGCCGATCCACTCGGTCGACGACCTGCCGCCGGCCGACCTGACCTTCATCGTCGCCTCGCTCACGCTCGACTTCCCGGGCCGGCAGAAGATCGTCAACGTGCTGCGCACGCTCGGGCGACGCGGCGCCAGCCTCGGCGCCCTGTCGGTCGGCAGCCACATCCTCGCCCAGGCCGGCCAGCTCGAGGGCCACCGCTGCACCATCCACTGGGAGAACCGGGCCGGCTTCCGCGAGGCGTTCCCGCACATCGAGTGCACCTCCAACGTCTACGAGATCGACCGCAAGCGCTACACGGCCGCCGGCGGCACCACGGGCATCGACCTGATGCTGGAGATCGTGCGCGCCGATTTCGGCGCCGAGATCACCAACAAGGTGGCCAACAATTTCCAGTATGAGCGCATCCGCAGCCACGAGGACCGCCAGCGGGTCGGCCGCGAACCGGACCTGACCGGCAAGTCCGAAAAGCTCAAGCGGCTGACCGAGCTGATGGCCGACAATCTGGAGGAACCGCTGTCGGCCGGCGCTCTGGCCCGTTCGGTGGAGCTGTCGGTGCGTCAGGTCGAGCGGCTGTTCCTGAAGCATTTGAACTCGACGCCCGGTCGCTACTACATGACCTTGCGGCTGGAGCGGGCACGCCAGCTCCTGCGGCAGACCAACATCCCCATTCTGGAGGTCGCGCTGTCGACCGGCTTCACATCGCACTCCTATTTCGCGCAGAGTTACCGCATGCAGTTCGGCCGCGCGCCGAGCGACGAGCGGCGCAAGAGCTTCTGAAGGATATGAAACCAAACACGAGCCGGCGCGTTGAGCGCCATGCACTTGTCGCCCACGGGTTCCAGATCATCGGCTGGCGCGAGCGCGTCGCCCTGCCGGAACTGGGCGTCGACTTGATCCGCGCAAAGATCGATACCGGCGCTCTGACGTCGGCCCTTCATGTCGAGGATCTCGCCTATTTCGAGCGCAACGGCCGGCGCTGGGTGCGTTTCCACCCGCCCGGGCCGGACGGCAGGCCGCTGGCTAAGCCGGCCGAGGCGCGCCTGCGCGATTCGCGCGAGGTGCGTTCGAGCAGCGGTCAGGTCGAGCGCCGCTGCGTCATCGCCACGCCGTTCGTCATCGGCGCGGAAATGTTCCGCGCCGAGGTGACGCTGACCGACAGGACCGATATGGTCTACAACATGCTGGTCGGGCGCAGCGCGATGCGGATCGGCAAGCTGATCGTCGATCCGACCCGCTCGTGGATGGCCGGATCGCCCCGCCTCGAACCGCAGGCCAGTGAGTCCCCATGAAGATCGTCATGCTCGCCCGCAACGCCGACCTTTATTCGCACAGGCGTCTGAAGGAGGTCGCCGAGTCGCGCGGGCACACGTTCGACATCGTCAACACGCTGCACTGCTACATGAACATCACGTCGCGGCGGCCTTCGGTCTATTACAATGGCGAGAAGATGACCGGCTACGACGCGATCATCCCGCGCATCGGCGCCTCGATCACCTTCTACGGCATGGCGGTGCTGCGCCAGTTTGAGATGATGGGCGTCTATCCGCTCAACGAATCGGTCGCCATCGGCCGCTCGCGCGACAAGCTGCGCTCGATGCAGCTTCTCGCCCGCGACGGGGTCGGCCTGCCAGTCACCGCCTTCGCCTATGATCCCAAGCGCGCCGAGGACATCATCCGCATGACCGGCGGCCCGCCGGTGGTGATCAAGCTTCTGGAGGGCACGCAGGGCATCGGCGTCGTGCTGGCCGAGACGATGCAGTCGGCCAAGTCGGTGATCGAGGCGTTTCGCGGCGCCAAGGTGCACATCATGGCGCAGGAGTTCATCCGCGAGGCCGGCGGCACCGACATTCGCGCGCTCGTCGTCGGCGGCAAGGTCGTCGCGACCATGAAACGCTCGGGCAAGGCCGGCGAGTTCCGCTCCAACCTGCACCGGGGCGGCGCCGCCGAGACCGTGCGCATCACCCCGGTCGAGCGCGCCACCGCCGTGCAGGCGGCCAAGACGATGGGCCTGAACGTGTGCGGCGTCGACATGCTGCGCTCGAACCACGGCCCGGTCGTCATGGAGGTCAATTCCTCGCCCGGCCTCGAGGGCGTCGAAAAGGCGACCGGCAAGGACGTCGCCGGGCGCATCATCGACCTTCTGGAAGCCAATGCCGAGCGCGCCAGGGCCAAGCGCGTCAAGTCCAAGACGCGCGGGCAGGGCTGATCGCGCCTGCGGTCCGCTGCCGCAGCGCGGAGCGGCCGCTTGCGCGCGCCGCGCTTTCGCGCCAGACAGCCTTCATGAACGCCCGCCATCGCATCGCACGCCCCGGCACACGCGCCATCGCGGCGCGGCTGGCGCTCGTCATGGCGCTGGTGCTTGCCGCCTTCGCCCACCGGCCCGCCGCCGCGACGCCATCGGGCATGACGGCGCTGCAGATCGCCCGATACGTGCTGCCGGACGGCTCGCTTCCGGTGCTGTGCCTGCCCGGCCACGAGGGCGTCACCGCCGATGTCTGCGAGTTCTGCCTGATTGCCGGAAGCGCTGCTCCGCCGGGTCCGGGCGCCTGCCTTCCGGTCCGGCATCGTTGCGTCGCGGGCGCAGTCGGCGCGTTTGCGCAGGCGGGCCCGCCGGTGGCGGCCACCCATCTTCAGACGGCGCCCTCGCGCGGCCCGCCGCCCGCCGCCTGACGCGCCTCCGACCCACGATCCCTTTGAAGGCCGGCGCCACCGAGCGGTGGCCGGCACCTCATCCATGAGAGAACGACCATGAAGAGAACCATACTGACCCTCGCCGCCGCCCTGATGACGATCGGCGCTGCCTTCGCGCATGAAGAACACACGGCCGGCGATCTGGTCATCGACCATCCGATCGCGCGCGCGACGCCGGCCGGGGCCCCCGTCTCCGGCGGCTATATGACGATCCGCAACACGGGCGATCAGGCCGACCGGCTGGTCGGCGGCAGCGCCGGTTTCGCCGGCAAGGTGGAGATCCACGAAATGGCCATGGACGGCGACGTCATGAAGATGCGCGAGATCGAAGGCGGCATCGAAATCCCCGCCGGCGGCGAGATCGTGCTGAAGCCGGGCGGCCTGCACGTGATGTTCATGCAGCTCGGCGAACAGCTCGAGGAGGGCGCCGAACTGCCGGCGACGCTGACCTTCGAAAGGGCCGGCGATGTCGACGTCGTCTTCAGCGTCGAAAGCCTTGCCACGATCCGTGAGCACATGGACGGCGGCATGGATGACGCCGACTGACCGACCGGACCGGCCGTGGCGGCGCCTACTCAGCCGCCACGGCCGGCGTCTCTCGACGCTTTTCGGCGAGCGCCTGGCGGACGATCTGGAACGCCGAGGACAGAAACAGCGCCGCCATCAGCCCGGCGACGATCAGGTCGGGCCAGCCGGTCGCCGTGCCCCAGACGCCGAGCGCGGCGACCATGACCGCCACATTGCCGATCGCATCGTTGCGCGAGCACAGCCACACCGAGCGCACATTGGCGTCGCCATCCTTGTAGGCGACCAGCAGCAGCACCGATGCCAAATTGGCGGCCAGCGCGACGAAGCCGATCGCGCCCATGATCGGCGCCGAGGGCACGCCGGCGACGAACACCTGATGGACCGTCGAGCCGAACACCCAAAGGCCCATCACGAGCAGGCTGAAGCCCTTGAACAGCGCCGCGTTGGCGCGCACCGACAGCGACGAACCGATCACCGCCAGCGAGATGCCGTAGGTCAGGGCGTCGCCGAAGAAGTCGAGCGCGTCGGCCTTCAGCGCCTGCGACCCGGCCATGTAGCCCGCGCCCATCTCGACCGCGAACATGGTCGCGTTGATCGCGATGACGGCCCAAAGGCGCCGCTTGTAGTCGGCCGACATGCCGTCGAACGGTGCGGGATCGTGGTTGCAGCAGCCGGCCATGGAACGCTCCTTGATTGGCGGTTGCAGCCAACCTAATCTCTCTAGCGACTAGAGCTTCAAGAGGGTCCTGTCATGTATTCGATCGGTGAACTGTCCCGGCGCACCGGCGTGAAGGTGCCGACCATCCGCTATTACGAGCAGATGGGACTGCTCGCCGCCGCCGGTCGCACCGAGGGCAACCAGCGCCGGTATGACCGGGCCGGCCTGGAGCGGCTGAGCTTCATCCGGCACGCGCGCGATCTGGGCCTTTCGATCGAGGCCATTCGCGAACTGGCGGACCTGTCCGCACGGCCCGACGCGCCCTGCGCCGACGCGCACCGGATCGCCCGCGCGCACCGGTCGGCGATCCGCGCCCGGATCGACAAGCTGACCCGGCTCGAGGCCGAGCTCGGCCGGATCGAGACGGTGTGCGACGCCGACACGGTCGGCGAATGCCGGATCATCGAGGCGCTGGCCGACCATGGCCTGTGCGCGGGAGAGCATTGACGCAAGTGTCTCGTGCGGCGGCCCGGCACCGCCTCTGTCACAGGCGAGGCGACATCTGTACCATGGCGGGACGGCACTGCCGCCTTTGCCTCGCGCTGGCGGGCCCTATCTGTGGTGTCTCAAGGGAGGAGAAAACCATGATCAAACAGCTCAGTCTCGCCATTCCGCTTGCCGCCGCGTGCCTTGCGCCGGCCTTCGCCCAGCAGACGCCGGCGCCCGAAAACGCCGAGGTCTATTTCATCGCGCCCGAGGACGGCGCGACGGTGCAGGCCCCGGTGACCGTCCTGTTCGGGTTGCGCAACGCGGGCGTTGCTCCGGCCGGCGTCGAGATGGAAGGCACGCTCCACCATCATCTGTTCGTCAATCGCGCCCCGTTCGGCGAGGACGACGCGGCGATGAACATTCCGTCCGATGACAATCATCGGCACTTCGGCGGCGGACAGACCCAGACCACGCTCGATCTGGAACCGGGAGAGCACACGCTGCAACTCGTCGGCGGCGATCACAACCACATCCCGCACGACCCGCCGGTCGTCTCGGACGTGATCACGATCACGGTGGAGTAAGCCGGCGCGCGGCAGAACCGCGAGCGCCATTGCGCGGGCTGTTCCGGCGACCAGCCGGAACCCGGAGGCACCTCAAATCGCCTCGCAGTTCACGCAGCGGCGTCGAGCAACAGGGTTTCGTGACCGCTTTGCGTCAGGAGCCGGACGGCCTCTCGGTCGAAGCTGGCGAAGACGGTGCCGCACATTGCCTTGCCCCGGGCCGCGATCGCGCCATCGGCGAAGTCGCCGCCGGCATCGAGCACGGCAAGGCCGGCATTGACAGCGGCGCGGTCGACGATGAGCGCATGATCGTCGACAATAGCCGGATCGATGCGGCAATCTGGACACGTGTCTTGCGTTATGCACTGCGGGCAACCCAGACGAACTCGCACAGAACCGGGAGCGGGACGAACAGTTCGTCGGCACGCATGATCGTCTCCAGCGCCGCGCGCGCCTGATCGACATCGTCCTGCAAAGCGACCCTCAAGAGGACGTTGGTATCGAGCGTCGGTCTCAACGCTCGCCGGCCCAGGCACGTTCGGTCGCTTCCTTGATCTCTTCGATCGTCAGCTTGATGCCGTCGTCGCTCTTCAGCGAGCCGGCGAACTTGCTGATACCCCGCTTGGGCGTGCCTTCCGTCGTGTCGGGCATGAACGATTCGATTTCGGCGTGCTCGTTCGTGGCCGAGACGAGCGCCACGCCGTCTTCCTCAAGCGACACATCGACCTTGTCGCCGGGCTTGACGCCCAGATGCTTCAGCACTTCCTTCTTGAGCGTGATCTGGCCCTTGGCCGTGACCGTCAGTTTCGCCATTACCTTACTCCTTGCGAAAAAGTAAGGCACCCGGCCTGTCTTCGCAAGGCGACGCCGCTTACCGAAACGCGTCGTCGGCGAGCTTGACGTCGACCGCGCGGTCCTGGGGCGCCGGTCCGGTCGCGGCGGGCGCGGGCATGAACACGCTGGCGCCCTGGTCGGCGCGGCTCGCCACCCGGCGGAACGTCTCGAACAGTTCACGCCCCACGCCATGCGTGTTGCCCGAAAGATCGGCTTGCGCCGGCGCGCGCGCCTCGAACTCGGCCTGATCGACCAGGACGTCGAGCCGGCCCGTCGCCGCGTCGACGCGCACCATGTCGCCCTCGCGGACCCGGGCGATCGGCCCGCCATCGACGGCCTCTGGCGTCACATGGATCGCAGCCGGCACCTTGCCCGAGGCGCCCGACATGCGCCCGTCGGTGACCAGCGCCACCATGTGCCCGCGATCCTGCAGAATGCCGAGCACCGGCGTGAGCTTGTGCAGTTCGGGCATGCCGTTCGCCTTGGGCCCCTGAAAGCGGATCACCGCGACCATGTCGCCGTCGAGTTCCCCGGCCTTGAAGGCGGCCTGCAATTCGCTCTGATCGTGGAAGATCTTCGCCGGCGCCTCGATGACGTGGCGCTCGGGCTTGACCGCCGAGACCTTGATGACGGCGTGGCCCAGATTGCCGGTCAGCATCTGCAGCCCGCCGGTCGGCTGGAACGCCTTGGCGAACGGGGCCAGCACCTTCTCGTCGCCCGAGACCTTCGGCGCGGGCCGGCGCGTGACGGTTCCGTCCTCGGCGCCGAGCCCCGGTTCGATCATGTAGGGATCGAGCCCGTGCCCCCAGACGGTGCGCACGTCGCGGTGCAGAAGGCCCGCATCGGCCAGTTCGCGGATCATGAAGCCCAGCCCGCCTGCGGCGTGGAAATGGTTCACGTCGGCAAGCCCGTTCGGATAGACCCGCGCCAGCAGCGGCGTGACGTCGGACAGGTCCGAAATGTCCTGCCATGTCAGCGTGATGCCGGCCGCGGCGGCCATCGCGATCAGGTGGATGGTGTGGTTGGTCGACCCGCCGGTCGCGTGCAGGCCGACGACGCCGTTGACGACGGACCTCTCGTCGATCATCTCGCCGACGGGCGTATATTCGTTGCCGAGCGCGGTGATCGCCAGCGCCCGTTTGGTCGCCTCGCGGGTCAGCGCCTCGCGCAGCGGCGTGTTGGGGTTGACGAAGCTGGCGCCGGGAATGTGCAGGCCCATGATCTCCATGAGCATCTGGTTGGAGTTCGCCGTGCCGTAGAAGGTGCAGGTGCCCGGCCCGTGATAGGAGGCGCTTTCGGCTTCGAGCAGTTCGTCGCGGCCGACCTTGCCTTCCGCATAGAGCTGGCGGATGCGCGCCTTCTCGTCGTTCGGCAGGCCCGAGGTCATCGGCCCGGCCGGGATGAACACCGCCGGCAGATGGCCGAAGGTGAGCGCGGCGATGACGAGGCCCGGGACGATCTTGTCGCATACGCCCAGATAGACCGCCGCGTCGAACATGTCGTGCGACAGGCCGACGCCGGCGGCCAGCGCGATCACGTCGCGCGAGAACAGCGACAGTTCCATGCCGGCCTGCCCTTGCGTGACGCCGTCGCACATGGCCGGAACGCCGCCGGCGACCTGGGCCACCGCGCCGGCCTCGCGCGCGGCCTGCTTGATCACCTGCGGAAAGGTCTCGAAGGGCTGATGCGCCGACAGCATGTCGTTGTAGGCGGTGATGATGCCCAGATTGGCGACCACGTCCCCCTTCAGGTTCGCCTTGTCGGTGGTCCCGCAGGCGGCGAACCCGTGCGCGAGGTTGCCGCAGGACAGTTTCGTGCGCTTGGGTCCCTGGCTGGCGCGTTCCGAAAGCCGTTCGAGATAGATCTCGCGCCCGGCGCGCGAGCGCTCGCGAATGCGATCGGTCACGGCGGCGATGGTGGCGTTGACGTCCTGGGCGGTCATATCGGGTCTCCAGCGAGCGTTTGCGGCAGCCTATCGGGCGCTTATGGCGCCCAGAAGACATGGACGGGTGCGGCGCTCTGGTGCAGCACGGCGCGCACGGGCATTTCGGCCGTTTCGGTCCCCGCCAGCGCGGTTTCGAGCACGCCGCGCTTTTCGTCACCCTCGATATGGAGCGCGACGAAGCGTGCATCGAGGATCGGCCCGAGCGTCAGGGTCAGGCGCGGCTCGCCGGCCCCTTGCGCGTAGATCGGCAGGACCTTGCGGTGCGACCGGGTGTCGAGCGCCTCGGTCAGAAGATCGCCGCCGGGAAAGAACGAGGCGGTGTGCCCGTCCGTGCCCATGCCGAGCACGCAGGCATCCAGCCGGTGGCCGTCCTGGGCGAACGCTTCCTCGGACAGGCGGGCGCACTCGGCCGGCGTGTGCGCGTCCACCACATAGGGCACGAAGCGGGCGTCGGCGGCGCGGTTCTGCAGAAGGTGCCGGCGCACCAGGCCCGCATTGGCGCGCTCATGGTCCGGCGGCACCAGCCGTTCGTCGACCAGCAGCACCATGACCGAGCCCCAGTCCAGATCGGCCCGCGAGAGCGCCTCGAAGAAGCGCCGGGGCGTCGAGCCGCCCGAGACGGCAAGCGACGCGTGGCCGCGCGTGGCGAGCCC
Source organism: Roseitalea porphyridii (assembly GCF_004331955.1). NCBI lineage: Bacteria > Pseudomonadati > Pseudomonadota > Alphaproteobacteria > Hyphomicrobiales > Ahrensiaceae > Roseitalea > Roseitalea porphyridii. The sequence goes on from NZ_CP036532.1 coordinate 574,252, forward strand.
GCCGGCCAGCTTGGCGGCGACGCCGGCGGCCAGCGCCTCGGCCAGTCTCTCGCGATCGGCATAGTCGTGGCGGTGGATGTCGGCCATCGCCTCACACGCTCTCGTGCCAGGTGCGCCCGTCGCGCTCGATCAGCGCGATCGAGGCGGACGGGCCCCAGGTGCCGGCGGTGTAGCGCTGGCACTGCTGGCCGGTGTCCTCCCAGGCCGACAGGATCGGGTCGATCCAGCGCCAGGCGGCCTCCACCTCGTCGCGCCGCATGAACAGCGTCTGATTGCCGCGGATCACGTCCATGATCAGCCGTTCATAGGCGTCCGGATTGCGCACGTTGAAGGCCGACGCGAAGCTCATGTCGAGCGGCACGTGCCTGAGGCGCATGCCGCCGGGGCCGGGGTCCTTGATCATGATCCACTGCTTGACGCCCTCGTCGGGCTGCAGGCGGATGACCAGATTGTTGGCCAGCAGCCGCCCGGCGCCGTCGCCGAAGATCGAGTGTGGCACCGGCTTGAAGGCGATGACGATCTCGGAGACGCGCGTGGTCATGCGCTTGCCGGTGCGCAGGTAGAACGGCACGCCGGCCCAGCGCCAGTTGCCGATTTCCGCCTTCACCGCGACGAAGGTCTCGGTGTTGGAAGCCCCGCCCTCGATCTCGTCGAGATAGCCGGGCACCGGCCCGCCGGCCGAGGCGCCGGGCCCGTACTGGCCGCGCACGGTGAGCTTTTCGACATTGGCCTCGTCGATCGGTTCGAGCCCGCGCAGCACCTTCAGCTTCTCGTCGCGCACGGCGTTGGCGTCCATCGAGGAGGGCGGCTCCATCGCGACCAGGCACAGAAGCTGCAGCAGATGGTTCTGCACCATGTCGCGCAGCGCGCCGGCCTTGTCGTAATAGTCCGCCCGGCCCTCGACGCCGACGCCCTCGGCGACAGTGATCTGCACATGGTCGATATGGGCCGAGTTCCACAGCGGCTCGTAGAGCGTGTTGGCAAAGCGCAGCGCCATCAGGTTCTGCACCGTCTCCTTGCCCAGATAATGGTCGATCCGGAACGTCTGGTACTCGTCGAACACGCTGCCGAGCGTGTCGTTGAGTTCGCGCGCCGACTTCAGATCGCGGCCGATCGGCTTTTCGACGATGATCCGCGTCTCCGGCGTGATCAGGCCGTGATCGCGCAGCCGCGTGGCGATGTCGCCGAACAGCGACGGGCCGACGGCCAGATAGCAGGCGCGCTTCTTGCCGGTATCGGCGCCCAGAACCGCGCCGAGCGAATCCCAGCCGCGCTCGGATTTGACGTCGACCGACACATAGTCGAGCTTGCCGAGGAACTTCTCCACCTCGTCACTGTCGAGATCGTCCTTGACGTGCGTCTTCAGCGCCTCGTGCGCGAAGGCGCGGTATTCGTTCGTCGAAAGGTCCGACCGTGAGGCGCCGATGATGCGCGTCGGCTCGGTCATCTGGCCGTCCTTCTGACGATGGTAGAGCGCCGGCAGCAGCTTGCGCTCTGCAAGGTCGCCGGTGCCGCCGAAGATGATGCAGTCGAACGGATCGACGGGAATGATCTGGCTGGACATGGTTCCGTCCGGGGTGCGGGATTTCGGCCCGAGCATAATCTAATCGATTTAGTCCGACCAGACCCCGTCACGAAAAAAGGCGGGCCGGAGCCCGCCTTTCGTCTGCCGTCTGGTCGGAACGCCCTCCGTCGGGCGCGTCCGCGCCTCAGATCACGTAGGTCGCAAGCGGCGAAAAACCGTTGAACGCGACAGTCGAATAGGTCGTCGTGTAGGCGCCCGTGCCGTCGATCAGGATCTCGTCGCCGGCGGTCAGCGTGATCGGCAGCGCATAGGGCGTGCGCTCGTAGAGCACATCCGCGCTGTCGCAGGTCGGCCCGGCGACAATGCACGGCGCGTGCGGGTCGGCGTCCTTTTCCGTCAGCAGCGGGTAACGGATCGCCTCCTCCATGGTTTCGGCGAGCCCGCCGAACTTGCCGATGTCCAGATAGACCCAGCGCGCCTGATCGGTGTCGGATTTGCGCGAGACCAGCACGATCTCTGCCTTGATCGTGCCCGCCGCGCCGACCAGGCCCCGGCCGGGCTCCATGATGGTCTCGGGAATGCGGTTGCCGAAATGCCGGCGCAGGGCGCCCGAAATCGCCTGGCCGTACTCCCGCGCCGCCGGCACGTCGTTCAGGTACCGGGCCGGAAAGCCGCCGCCCAGATTGACCATCCCGAGTTCGACGCCGCGCCCGGCCATCTCGCCGAAGATCGCGGCGGCCGAAGCGAGCGCGCTGTCCCAGGCGTCGGGATCGGTCTGCTGCGAGCCGACATGGAACGAGATGCCGTACGGTGTCAGGCCGTGATGGCGCGCATATTCGAGCACCGACACGGCCATCGCGGGCTCGCAGCCGAACTTGCGCGACAGCGGCCAGTCGGCGCCGGCGCCGTCGCACAGGATGCGGCAGAACACGCGCGCGCCCGGTGCGGCACGGCCGAGCTTTTCGACTTCCTCATATGCGTCGACGGCAAACAGGCGTACGCCGAGCGCGAAGGCGCGCGCGATGTCGCGTTCCTTCTTGATCGTGTTGCCATAGGAGATGCGGGCCGGCGGGGCACCGGCTGCCAGCGCCATCTCGATCTCCGGCACCGAGGCGCAGTCGAAGCTCGAGCCCATCGATGCGAGCAGTTCGAGCACTTCCGGCGCCGGGTTGGCCTTTACCGCGTAGAAGATCGCCGTGTCCGGCATCGCCTTGCGGAAGGTCCGGTAGTTGTCGCGCACGACATCGAGGTCGATGACGAGGCAGGGTCCCTCCGGCCGGCGCTCGGCGAGGAAGGAGCGGATGCGTTGGGTGGTCATGGTCGGTCCTCCGGACCCACGATTGGCGTTACGGGCTCGTGCCGCCGGCGATCGTGATCCTGCGGGTGAACCCCGCGCGGAATCCGATACCGGCGACATCGGGACGAGCCCCGCGAGCGGGGACCGTCCCTTGCGTCGAATTGCCAATGCGTCATCCGGAGCGAACCGGCCGCTTCACTTGGCAAGACTGTGTGTTGCCTCTTCGATCCTGCGCGGTGGAGACGCAGGTCCAGCAAAAGGCCCTCACCGTCGTTGCTTCAAGGCGCCCGGCGGGACATACGACCTTCCCGCCGCAATCCCGGTCATCGCCGGGCTTGCTTGTACCTTCGCCTGACATCGCCTCCTGTCCCTCCCCCTCGCCGGAAACCAGCTTTCGGGGGCGACCCACCCGCCTTCGCGGTTGCGAGGCGGATCGACGAGCCCTGCGTGGGCGCCCATGGGGCACGTGCGACCTTGGGCTGATGCGACAAATGCTCCAGAACGGGCGGAAATTCAAGTCCGCCTTGCATTGAGCGGGTTGCAAAGCACGCAATTGCGGGCACTGTGGCGCGACCATCACATCGGGAGGTTTTCCATGCTCGATACAGTCGACCGATCGACGGCCAGGACCGCCGGCGAGGGCCTTGCGGCCGGCAACGTCATCGACGGACGCACAATCCCGGCGCGTTCGGGCGCGACGATCGATGTCACCTGCCCGTCCGACGGCGCGGTCTTCGCGACCATCGCGCGCTCGGATGCGGCTGACGTCGACGCAGCCGTCGCCAGCGCCCGCGCCGCCTTCGAGACCGGCCCTTGGGCCCGCATGAGCGCGCTCGAACGGGGCCGGCTGCTGTTCGCGCTGATGGACCGGATCGAGCAGAACGCGGCAGAACTCGCCGCGCTCGAAAGCCGCGATACCGGCAAGCCGGTCCGCCAGGGCATCGCGGACGTGAAGGGCGCGATGCGCTATTTCGAGTTCAACGCCGGCGCCGCCGACAAGCTGAACGGCGACCAGATCCCGTTCCTGGACGGCTACACCGCGCTCGCCCTGCGCGAGCCGCACGGCGTCGTCGCCGGCATCATCCCGTGGAACTACCCCATGCAGATCCTCGGCCGCGTCGCCGGTGCGGCGCTCGCCATGGGCAACACGCTGGTGATCAAGCCCGCCGAGGACGCCTCGCTGACCACGGTGCGGATCGCCGAACTGGCGCTCGAGGCGGGCTTTCCGCCAGGCGTCTTCAACGTCGTCACCGGCTACGGGCAGGAGGCCGGCGCGCCGCTGTCGGCCCACCAGGACGTCGATTACGTCACCTTCACCGGCTCGCCCGTGACCGGCACCGCGATCCAGCAGGCCGCCGCCGTCAACAATCGCGGCGTGACGATGGAGCTGGGCGGCAAGTCCCCGCAGATCGTCTTCGCCGACGCCGATCTGGACGCGGCGATGCCGGTTCTGGTCAATGCGATCATCCAGAATGGCGGCCAGACCTGTTCGGCCGGCAGCCGCATCCTGGTCGAACGTCCGCTCCATGACGAGGTCGCCGGCCGGCTCGCCGAACGCTTTGCCGGACTGGTCGCCGAGCCGCACTGGGCCGACGGCGATCTGGGCCCGCTCGTCAACGCGACCCAGGCCGAACGGGTCAACCGCTTCGTCGCCGCGGCGCGCGCGGCCGGAACGCCGGTGCTGGCCGAAGGCCGGATCGCCGACGACGCGCCCGCCGCCGGCCACTATGTCGCGCCGGTCCTGTTCGGCGGCGTCGATCCGCAAAGCGATCTGGCGCGCGAGGAGGTGTTCGGCCCGGTCCTGTCGATGCTCGCCTTCGACGACGAGGCCGAGGCGATCCGGCTAGCCAACGCGACCGATTACGGGCTCGTCGCGGCGGTGTGGACACGCGACGGCGGCCGCCAGTTCCGCGTCGCCCGCGCGATCCGGTCGGGCCAGGTCTTCGTCAACTGCTTCGGCGCGGGCGGTGGCGTCGAACTGCCGTTCGGCGGGGTCAAGAAGTCGGGCCATGGCCGCGAGAAGGGGCTCGAGGCCCTGCGCGACATGAGCGCGACCAAGGCGATCGTCTTCAACCACGGATAGCATGCATGGGAAGACTTGAAGGCAAGGTCGCCATCGTCACCGGCGGTGCCGGCGGCTTCGGCGAGGGCATGGTGCGGCGCTTTGTCGAGGAGGGCGCGCGGGTGCTGATCGCCGATCTGAACGGCAAGCGGGCCGAAACGCTCGCCGCCGAACTGGGTTCGGCGACGGTGCCGCTGAAGGTCGATGTCTCGCTCGGTTCGGACATCGCGGCCATGGTCGAGACCGCGCACGACGCCTTCGGCCGCATCGACATCATGGTCAACAATGCCGGCTACAGCCATCGCAACGGCGATCTGGCCGCCGTCAGCGAGGACGATTTCGATCTCATCTTCGCGGTCAACATGAAGGCGATCTACCGCTCGACGCTCGCCGTGGTGCCGATCATGGAGGGCCAGGGCGGCGGCGCGATCATCACCACCGCCTCGACCGCCGGGCTCCGGCCGCGTCCGGGCCTGACCTGGTACAACGCCTCCAAGGGCTGGGCGATCACCGCGACCAAGTCGATGGCCGTCGAGCTTGCGCCCAGGAACATCCGCGTCAACTGCCTGGCGCCCGTCGCCGGCGAAACCGGCATGCTGGCCACCTTCATGGGCACCGACACGCCCGAAATGCGCGAGAAGTTCAAGTCGGTGATCCCGCTGGGGCGCTTTTCGACGCCCGCCGACATCGCCAACGCCGCGCTCTATCTGGCCTCGGACGAAGCCGCCTTCATCACCGGCGTGGCGCTGGAGGTCGATGGCGGCCGCTGCGTCTGACCGGGCGGCGGCCTCGTCGCGGGAACCCGGGCCCGCCGGCCGCGTTCTGTCGCAATGCGCGACAAGACCCTCGCCATCGTCGGTGCCGCCCACGTCCACCTGCCCGATCATGTGCGGGTGGCGGGCGAGGCCGGCTTTGCGATCGGCGCCGTCTTCGACCGGAACGCGGCACGCGCCGAGCACTGGTCCGGCGAAACCGGCGCCCCCGCCGTCGCCGACCGCGCCGCGATCACGTCTGGCGACATCGCCGGCGCCGTCGTGTGTTCGGAGACCGCCCATCACGAGGCCGACATCGCGTTCCTGCTCGAGGCGGGCATTCCGGTCTTCACCGAAAAGCCGCTCGCCGGCGACGCCGCCGCCGCGCGCCGGATCGCCGAGGCGGCCGCGCGCACCGGCACGCTGCTGCATACCGGCTTCTTCATGCGCACCAATCCGCCTCTCGCCGAACTGCGCGACAGGGTTCGGGGCGGCGAACTGGGCGATGTCGTCGAAGCGCGCGGGCGCTTCGCCCATGACGGCGCCTACGCCGACTGGCTCGACCTGTCCGGCTGGATGACGACGCCCGATCTGGCCTGCTATGGCGGGTTCGCCGACGAGGGAGTTCATGTCATCGATCTTCTGATGTGGATGGCCGGGCCGGTCGCCGGCGGCGCGGCATGCCTGGGCCACGCGCGCGGCTTTCCGGTCGACGACCATGGCGCGGCCGCGCTGAGCTTCAAGAGCGGCGCAACCGGGGCGGTGCAGGCCGGATGGACGGACCGCACGATGCGGCTCGAGATCGAACTGATCGGCACCGAGGCCGGCGCGACGGTCGGCGACGGCAAGGTCGCGATCACGGGCAGGGGCGAGGAAACGCCGCACTGGTCCGCCGGGTTGAGCCCGCTCGATGCGGGCCAGGGCTTGGTGCCCTTTCTCGCCGCCCTCGAGGGCCGTCCAGCCGACGCGCTTGTGACGCCCGACGAGGCGGCCGCCGTCAACGCCGTGCTCGACCTGCTCTACGACCGCGAGGCCTGACCGGCCTGCTCTTCCAGTTTCGTGATGATGTCGCGTGTGATCGCCTGATCGGCGTCCGCCGCCTCGAGCGGGCACGGCTTCGAAAGCCGCTCTCGGGCGCTTTTCATCGTAAAGGCGTTGGCCGCCTTCAACTGGCCGAGCGCCCGCCAGGTGACGGGCATGGCGACTGGTGCGCCCGGTCGCGACCGCACCGAATAGGGCGCGATCGCCGTCGATCCCCGCTCGTTGCGCAGCCAGTCGATGAACACCTTGCCCTTGCGCTTGGCCTTGGACATCGTGGCGACATAGCGGTCGGGCTCGGCCTCGGCGAAGATCGTCGCGACGGTCCGGGCGAACAGCGTCACGGTCTCCCAGCCGGCCGTGCGGCGCAGCGGCACGATGACGTGCACGCCCTTGCCGCCGGTGACCATGGCGACGCTTTCAAGGCCGAGCCCGGACAGGAAATCGCGCACGTCCTTGGCCGCGTGCCTGACCGCGTCGAAGTCGACGCCGTCGCCCGGATCGAGGTCGAAGACGACCCGGTCGGGCTTTTCGAGATTGTCGGTCCGCGCGCCCCAGACATGGAATTCGATCGCCCCCATCTGCGCGGCGGCGACGAACCCCTCCGGCCGGTCGATGACCAGATAGTCTTCGGTGTCGCCGGACTTCTCCTCGATCGGCACCGATGCGATCTCGTCGGGAAAGCCCTTGCCCGCATGCTTCTGGAAGAAGCAGTCCCCCTCGATGCCGCGCGGGCAGCGCACCAGCGAGACAGGACGGCCGCCGGCGAGCGCCAGCATGCGTTCGGCCACCGCGCCATAGTATCGGGCGACGTCGGCCTTGGTGCAGCCGGCCTCGGGGAAGACCGTGCGGTCGCCGCTCGAAATGGCGATCGACCGGACGGTCAGCGTCCCGTCGTCGCCGCCGGCATTGTCCGCTTCGGCCTGCGTGTCGTTGTCCATGCTCACGGTCCCGGCCTCCTTGTCCTCGCGCAGGCCCTCGAAGCGGCCGTGCCGGATGCGTCCGTCGGCGGTCAGTTCGGCATAGCCGATCTCGGCGACCAGCTTCGGCGTCAGCCAGCGCGCGTCGCGGGCGATCTCGCGCGGCACCTCGTCGTCGAACGGCGCGGTCTTGCGTTCGAGCCTTGCGAAACGGCTCTCGAGCCGGTCGAGCGTCGCCGCGTCGTACCCCGTGCCCACGCGCCCGCGATAGACGAGCCTGCCGTTGTCACGCGTGCCAAGCAGGATCGAGGCGAAGGGCCGCCCCTTTGCTGACGACGGCGTCGTGCCGGCGATCACGAACTCACGCCGCCGTTCGGCCTTGACCTTGCGCCACTTGCCCGACCGCTTGCCCGTATAGAGGCTGTCGGCGCGCTTTGAGATGATGCCCTCGGCGCCGCCGTCCGCAAAGCCAGCAAAGACCTGGCGCCCGCGCCCGCGAATATGGTCGGTATAGCGCACCGGTCCGCCCCCGGGCGCGCTGTCGAGCAGTGCGGCGAGCTTTTCCTTGCGCTCGGCGAGCGGCGTCTTCTTCAGCGATGCGCCGTCCAGTTCGATCAGGTCGAACGCCATGAACCGCACCGGCCGGCCGGTCTTCAGATCGGACTGCAGATCGGAAAAGCCCGCCGTCGCCGGATCGCCGGCCTGACCCGAAACCACCTCGCCATCGATCAGCGCGCTGTCGCAGTCGATGAACGCGAACGCCTCGGCGAGCCCGTGAAACCGGTCGGTCCAGTCCTTGCCCGAGCGCGTGTAAAGGCGCACCCCGCCCGTGCCGAGCGCGGCGAGGCAGCGATAGCCGTCGAACTTGGGTTCATGCAGCCAGTCGTCGCCCTCGGGCGCCTCGTCGACGAGGACGGCCAGTTCCGGCGCGGTGAATTTCGGCGTCTTCTTGCGGAAATGCTCGGCCGGATCGGGCGGCTTGCCATGATCGCCGGCGGGGACGTCCTCGGCGATCTCGTCCATCGTCCGGCCGGTCAGCGCGCTGGTGTCGAACGCCTCGGTCAGGTGATCCTCGTCTTCGGTCGCCGCCGCGTCGCGCTCCTTGATCAGGAGCCAGTTCTCGCGCTTTTCGCCCTTGCGGCGGCGCATCCGCACCAGCGCCCAGGCGCCGCTCATCCGCGCGCCGTGCAGGTCGAACCCAAGCTTGCCCTTGTCGAGGCCCTCCTCGACATCGCCGTGCGGCGCCCACCAGCCCTTGTCCCAGACCATGACGGTGCCCCCGCCATACTCGTCCTTGGGGATGGTGCCCTCGAAGTCCTGATAGTCGAGCGGGTGGTCCTCGGTGCGCACGGCCAGCCGCTTGACCGACGGATCGTCGCTCGGCCCCTTCGTCACCGCCCAGCTCAGCAGCACGCCGTCCCATTCCAGCCGGAAATCGAAATGCAGGCGGGTCGCATCGTGCTTCTGGACGACGAAGACGGGCTTGCCGCGCTTTTTGGGTATCGCTTCCCCGGACGGTTCGCGCGTGACCGAGAAATCGCGCCTGGCCGCATAGTCGGACAGCCTGTCGGACTTCTGCGCCATCGCTCAGGCCGATTTCTTCTTCTGCGAGCCCGAAGAGCGCGACGATTTGGTGCCGCCCTTGGACGAGGACTTCGACCTTGACGACGCTTTGGACGACGAACCGGACGACCGCTTGCCGCGCGCCTTGCCCGGTTCGGCCTCGTCGAGGCTTTCCTTGAGCGCGCTCATCAGGTCGACCACATTGTCGCCGCGCGGGCGCGGTTCGGCGTCCTCGGATTCGACGCGCCTTGTCGACTTGTTCTTGAGTTTCCGGTCGATCAGCGCCCGCAGCGCTTCCTCGTAGCTGTTGGTGAAGGCCGACGCGTCGAACGGCGCGGTCTTCCGGTCGATCAGCGAGGTGGCGACGTCGAGCAGTTCGGCGTCCGGCTCGGCATCGCCGACCGACGAGAACATCGGCTCGGCCTCGCGGATTTCCTCCTCATAGTGCAGCGTCTCCATCAGCAGCCCGTCGCCGCACGGGCGGATCGCCGCCAGATATTCCTTGCCGCGCATGGTGATCTGGCAAAGGCCGGTCCTGGAACTGTCGCGCAGCGCGTCGCGCACCACGCGGTAGGCGTCCTCGGCGAGCTCGTCGGCCGGCGTGATGTAGTAGGGCTTGTTGAAGTAGATCGGCGGGATTTCGCCCTGCTCGACGAACTGGACGATCTCCATCGTCTTCTTCGTCTCCAGCTTGATCGCGTCGATCTCGTCGGGGTCGAGCAGGATGTAGCTGTCGTCGTCATATTCGAAGCCCTTGACGATCTCGTCGCGATCGACGGGCCCCATGCCGGGCACGGTCTTTTCGTAGCGGATCGGCTTGCCCGACGGCTCGTGGATCTGCCGGAAGCGGATCTTCGCCGACGATTTCGTCGCCGAATAGACCTCGACCGGGATCGAGACGAGCGAGAGCCGCAACTGGCCCTTCCAGATCGGCCGCGCCGCCATGACGCCTCAGGCCATTTCCGGCTTCTGCGCCCAGAAGCCTGGCAGGCCGCCGCAATAGCTCGGCACGTTGATCGTGTCCTCGACGGTCGCATACATCAGCGCGTCGGGATAGGCGATGCGCTCGCCCTCGTCTTCGCCGCGCGGCGTGTAGACGCCCGTATAGAGCGCGGTGAGCACCCGCTTGCGCAATTCGTCCGGCAGCGCATCGCGCCCGATGATCGCGCGCTTTTCCAGTTCGCTCATCCTGTCGGCCAGCGCGGCGACCAGCGGCCGGGGCAGGGGATCGAACCCGGAAAGCTCCCTGAGCCGGGCGGCGAACCGTTCGAACTCGGCAAAAGGCTGCGCGCGCGCGGCGGCGGTCGGCGCCAGCATGGCCGCGGTCGTCAGGAGCGCGAAGCGGCGCCGTGTCAGGGGTGCGATGGTGCTCATGGTTCGTCCTCCTGCGAACGCCAGGCTCCGTAATAGTCGGCGACCGCGTCGATCTCGGAAGGGGTCAGTTGCGCGGCGAACGCGCGCATCCGGCCCATCGTGTCCGACCGGCGGTCGCTATCGGCATAGGCGCGCAGTTCGTGCGCCAGATAGGCGGGATCGCGGCCGATCAGGATCGGCGCGAGGCGGCCGGTATCGTCGGCCGAAACCCCGTGGCACGAGGCGCAGGGCGGCACGCCGCGCTCCCAGGCGCCGTTGACGACGAGCGACCAGCCGGTCGTGTCGGCCTCTTCGCGCGCGGGCGGACGAAGGTCTGGCTGCGGCGCGTCGGCATAAAGCCGTGCCATCGCCGCCGCCCCGCCCTCGCCGAGCGCGGTGGCGGTCTTTTCCATCTGGCGATGCTGCCTGAGCCCCTTGCGGTAGGCTTCGAGCTGATGGGCGATGTAGCGCGCCGGCTGGCCGGACAGGTCCGGGAACGGGCCGGGCACGGAGGGGCGCGCCGGCGTCGAGGCGGTGCTGTCATGGCAGGCCGAACAGTCGAGCAGCACATCGGCCGACTGGGCGTGTGCGGTGCCGACGGCGGAAAGGGACACCGCGGCGGCGGCAAGGGCGATCGGCGCAAAACGGGAAGGCAAGCGGCAGGTCATTGCGTCCGCGCCTCCGCGACGATGTGTGCGGCCATGCGCGTGGCGAGCGCGGCGATGGTCAGCGTCGAATTGACCGACGAGCCCGACGGGAAGGTGCTGGACGAGGAGATCCACAGGTTCGGGTGATCGTGGGTGCGACAATCGCCGTCGACGACGCTGTCGCGCGGATCATCGCCCATGATGGTCGCGCCCATGATGTGGTTGTTGGGATAAAAGCCCTCATTGTGCCGGACGCTTTCGGGCTTGGCACCGAACAGCGGCATCATCGCCTCGACGCGGCGACGCGTGTCTTCGGCCGCCCGGCGCACATAGTCGTCGATGGCATAGTGAATTTCCGGGCGTGGTATGCCGAGCTTGTCGGTGAGTTTTTCGGTCGATGGCACGATCCGGTTGGCCGGATCGGGGAGCTGTTCGTTGAACGAATAGATGATCTGCCGGCGCGCGGCGCGATAGCGCACCGCCTCGCGCAGTTCGTCACCGGTCAGCCCTTCCTCGATGGCCTCGCTGGTGACTTCGCCGACATGGGTCTTGTTGTCGGGCATGAGCTTGCGGGCGGCATGGTCGCGGCGGAACTCGCCGTCGCGCAGATTGACGATGCCCGAAAGGATGTTCGGTCCGCGCCCGGGCCACAGCGGCATCTCACTGTCGAACGTGTGGCCGGTGCCGGGGTGATCCATCAGGTTGCGGCCCACCATGTCCGACGAGTTGCCCACGCCATCCGGCGCGTTCTCCTGCGTCGACATCAGCATGATCTTCGGTGTCTCTATGCCGTTGGCCGCCAGGACGAAGCGTTCGGCCTCGATGCGGAACTCCTCGCCGTCGGGCGTCAGGTAGCGGGCGGCGGCGATGCGCCCGTCCTCGCCGACCTCGAGGAAATGGACGACCGCGTTGACGATCAACTCCGCGCCGGCGGCCTCGGCCTTTTCGACCGACATGTTGCCCGAATATTGCGCCCCGATCGGACAGATCGGCATGCAGTTGGCGTTGCCGCAGCACGGCGGCCGGCCGTCATAGACCTGCTGGTTGTTGCGGCATTGCGGGGCGGGGATGAGGGTGTATCCGGCCGAGGTCAGCTTTTCCGCAAAGACCTGGTCGAGATAGGAATAGGGCGCCGGCGGCATCGGATAGGGCTTGGAGCGCGGCGCATCGAACGGCGCGTTCTCCGGACCGGCGACGCCCAGTTCGACTTCCGCTTCATAGTACCAGGGCTCGATGTCATCGTACGAGATCGGCCAGTCGCGGCCGACGCCGTAGAGCGACTTGATGCGCATGTCGTTGGGCAGGTAGCGCCAGGTCGCCGCGCCCCAGTGCCAGGTGGTGCCGCCGACCGCGCGGATATATTGCTGCTCGTAGGGGTCAGGCCCTTTCTGGATCAGATAGGCGCCCGGGTCGGACGGGTCAGGCTGCGGTGCGTGATCATTTTCCGGATATGGCGACATCAGGTCCTGGGGGTGGGCCTGCCGGAACCGCTTGACGAGTTCGGCGCGGTCGAGCCGCGGGCCGCAATCGAGGATCGTCACGCGCATGCCGGCCTCGGCGGCGCGCTTGGCCACCAGCCCGCCGGCGACGCCCGCGCCGATGACGCACAGTTGCGGGCTTTGCGGCAGTGTCGTGACCATCTGATAACTCCCTCCGGCTCCGGTCAAACGCGCGTCGTTCCGTCCGGTTCCCGGTTCGTCGCCCCATACGCGCGTGCTGGAACCGAATCCGGCCGGTGAAGTTGACGCGGCGCGGTCGTCACGGTCATGGTTGGCGTAAACGAGACGATTGCCGGCGACGCCCTTCACCCGGCGCGGTTGGGGGCGGGGCGGCCATCGCCGTCCTCGGCCTGCACCAGAACCCGTACGATCAGAAGGCCGATCGCGGCGACGAACACAGCCGCGCCGAACACCCACATCATCCCGCCGGCGAGCGCCTGATCGGTCAGCGCCGTCAGCCCGTAGGGCGGTGTGGTCGCCTCGTGCCACAGGTGCCAGGGCTCGCCGGAAAAGACCAGCAACGCCGACAGCACCGACATCTGCGTGCCGACCACGATGGCCGACAGGAAGCTCTGGAGCGGCCGAGGTTCCATCTGCGTGATGATGGCGGCCCAGTACGCCACCGCCGCGCCGAGAAGGCTCAGATGCATGGCCCAGTAGGTCCAGTCGCTCTCCAGCGTCGCCTGGTACGGCGTCGGCAGATGCCAGAACCAGAAAAAGCCCGAAAAGACGATCGCGGCCGCCATCGGCGACACGCGGCGGCCGTTGAAGGCGCGGGCAAGCAGCGGCGCGGCGATCAGCGTCAGCACCAGGTGCTGGCCGACGCGGGCGGAGAACAGCGCCATGGACAGGGCGCAAAGCGGCGAGACGAACATGATCGCGGTGATCGCCAGCCCGGCGAAGTAGCTCGTGCGGCGCGGGCCCTTGGCCAGGCGCCAGAACCCGAATGCCCATGCGGCGGCGAGGCCGGCCAGCAGGAACGGGTCCAGCGTCCAGCGCGCCATCAGTTCGGCCGGCACCGGTGGCATGCCGCAGAAGGGAACATAGTCGGGATCGGCGGTGAACATGTCAGCCTCCGCAGTTGGCAAAGAAGGGAAAGGCGACCGCATTGAGCACGATGGCGATCACCGCGATGACCGCCGCCAGCCGGATCGCGGTCGCCATGTCGTCGTTCTTGCGGCGCACGGGCACGCGCACGATCGGCAGGCCCGCGCCGATCAGCGCGATGATCGTGGCGATGAAGCTGAGCGTCTGCATCGTCGCTATCGACATCAGCGCGCGCGGCGAGCAGGCCGCCGAGACCAGCGCGTAGAGGATGGTGAAATGGATCGCCCACAGCGTGATCGGCGCTGCGAGCGCCAGAACCTGGTTGCGACGTATCGTCATGGGATCACTCCATGGGCGGCCAGCAGCAGCCCGCCGGTGATGACGGCGAACAGCGCGACGCCCTTCGCATAGGGTGAGAGGTTGAAGTCGGCGACGTGCTGGCCGGGCCGGGTCTGCCCGGTCAGCTTGCGCAGCGCGTTGAACAGCGCCCACCAGACCAGCACGAACACGAGCACGCCGACATAGGCGACGATCGCCCAGGCGGTCGCGCCGAGCGCGGTCGCCTCGCGGTCGATGTGCGCGATGGCGAGATAGAGAAGCCCGCCCATTGCGCCGCCGAGCGCGGCCGTGACGAGGCCGGACAGCGCGGCCGGGATGAGGCTGTCGCGCAGCGTCAGGGCCCGGGTCAGCGTGGCAAAGCCGACCATGAAGATCGCCGCGACGATCGCGCCTGCGGCCATCAGCGGGTCGGGCCGCGCCACTTGGTCGGCGAAGGCCGGGAACGTCAGCCACAGATAAAGAAGGCCAAACACCAGCGAGAAGTAGAGCGCGCCCAGGATCAAGAGCGTGCCGATCACGGCGATATAGGTGTGGCTGCGCCGGTCCGCCTTGTCGACCGGAAGCCGGTAGCCGAGCCCGGCGTCACGCGTCACGCCGCTGTCGGACGGCTCCCACGCCCAGGCGGTGAAGCCGGCCATCATGGCGACGAAGCCGGCCGCCGTGACCCAGTAGGCGCTGGCGAGCGTCGCGCCGAACATCACAGCGACCGCAAAGGCGGTGAAGAGCGGCACCCATGTCGGGTGTGGCAGGCGGGCGATGTGCAGCGGTTCGCCGGTCAGCGGATCGCAGCCGAGCGTCTCGCGGCGATGGTCCGGATAGGCGCGCAGGACACCGTTCACGCGGGCCGGATCGGTGCCGGTCAGCTCGGGCTGGTCCCACAGCGGCTCGCGGCTGGTCACCGGCGGGATCGCGCGGAAATTGTAGCCCGGCGCGACGGTCGGATAGAGCCATTCCATCGTGCCGGCACCCCACGGGTTGCGGCCGGCCGGCGCGCCACGCGACAGGTGGCGGAAGAAGTCGAAGATGAACAGCGCCACGCCGGCGGCGAGAATGTACGAGCCGATCGAGGACAGCATGTTCAGCCGGTCCCAGCCGATGTCCTCGGGATAGGTGGCGATGCGGCGTGGCATGCCGCGCAGGCCTGTGACGTGCATCAGGAAGAAGGTGGCGTTGAAGCCGATGAACATCAGCCAGAACACCCATTTGCCGAGCGCCTCCGACATCATCCGCCCGGTGAAGTGCGGCACCCAGTAGTAGAACGCGCCGAACAGTGGGAACACCATGCCGCCGATCAGCACATAGTGCAGGTGCGCGACGACGAAATAGCTGTCATGGGCCTGGAAATTGAACGGCACCGAGGCGAGCATGACCCCGGTCAGCCCGCCCAGCACGAAGATGAACAGGAAGCCGAAGATGAACAGCATCGGCGTGGTGATACGCGGGCGCGCCTGGGCCAGCGTCGCGATGAAACAGAAGATCTGTATCCCGGTCGGGATCGCCACCATGGTCGATGCGGCCGAAAACAGCGACAGCGATATCGCCGGAATGCCGGTCGTGAACATGTGGTGGGCCCAAAGGCCGAAGCTGATGAAGCCCATGGTGACGACGGCCGCGACCGTGAAGCCGTAGCCGAACAGCGGCCGGCCGACGAAGGTCGGCAGCATGGTCGCGACCATGCCGGCGGCGGGCAGGAAGATGATGTAGACTTCCGGGTGTCCGAAGATCCAGAACAGGTGCTGCCACAGGAGCGGATCGCCGCCGGCGGCCGGATCGAAGAAGGGCAGGCCGAGCAGGCGCTGGCTTTCGAGCAGGATCGAACCGATGATCAGCGGCGGAAAGCCGATCGCGATCATGAAGGCGGTGATCAGCAGATACCAGGCGAAGATCGGCATCCTCGTCAGGCTCATGCCCGGCGCGCGGGCGCACAGGATCGCCGCGATCAGCTCGACCGCCGCGGTCACCGAGGCGATCTCGGCGAACGTGATGCCGATCAGCCAGAAGTCGGCCGAAAGGCCGGGCGTGTATTCCTTGGTCGAAAGCGGGGTGTACATGAACCAGCCGCCGGCCGGCGCCGCATCGAACAGGAACGACGACAGCACGATGATGCCGCCGAACAGGTAGCAGAAATAGCCGAATGCCCCCAGACGCGGGAAGATCAGGTCGCGTGCGCCCAGCATCAGCGGCAGGAAGTAGACGCCGAACCCCTCAAGAATCGGAATCGCGAACAGGAACATCATCAGTGTTCCGTGCATCGTGAAGAACTGGTTGTAGGTCTCGCTGTCCAGGAACGTGTTGCCCGGCACGATGAGCTGGGTGCGCACGCCGAGCGCCAGAAGCCCGGCGATCAGGAAGAAGATGAAGCCGGTGACGATGAACCGCTTGCCGACGACGCGGTGCGAGACCGAGGTCAGCGCGCGGATGCCGGAGGGCTGCGCCCAGATCTCCTCGAAGTTCTTGTCCGGCTCGCCCTTGCGCGCGCCGGTATAGTCCTGGCGTTCGGCGCTGGCGCTCATTTCAGGCTCTCCAGCCAGGCGGCCAGCGCGCGCAGATCGGGCCCGCTCAGATGGTTGTAGTCGGGCATCTGTGCGCCGGGCTTCATGTCGGAGACATCGGCGATCCAGCCGGCGAGATTGCCCTTGTTCATGCGCCACATGCCGGCCCCGAGCGCGGCCCGTCCGCCGACGCGGGTCAGGTCCGGACCGATCCTGGCGCCCTCGGCGACGCCCCTGATCTGGTGGCAGGCCGCGCAGCCGGCATCGAGGAAGACCTGCTTGCCGTCGAGCAGTTCCGGCCTTGCCGCGTCACGCGCCTCGCCTTCGAGGCGATCGAGGAAGGCGGCAAAGTCCTCCGGCGGCACGGCGACCACCTCGAACGCCATCTTGGGGTGCGACAGGCCGCAGAACTCGGCGCACTGGCCACGGAACCGGCCGGCCTCGGACGCGGTCAGCGTGAAGCTGTTCGTGCGGCCGGGGATCATGTCGAGCTTGCCGCCGAGCGAGGGCACCCAGAACGAGTGGATGACGTCGGCGGTCTTCAGGCGGAAGGTGACGGGCTCGCCGACCGGAACGACGATCTCGTTGGCGTCGCGGATCGCCCGACCGTCCGGATCGTAGATCACGTCCCACCAATATTGATGGCCGGTCACCTCGATCACCGTGGCGTCTGGATCGGTGCGTGCGATCGCGCGCAGCGTGATCGACGAGAACACGAACAGGGCCAGGATCGTCACCAGCGGAAAGACGAGCCCGCCGCCCCAGATCCACCAGGTGCGCGGCTGGCCGCCGCGCCGCGCCGCCAGCCAGACGAACGCCATGACCAGCGCGAAGATGGCAAGCCCGACCGCCGTCATGATGACGGTCAGCAGCAGCGCCGCCTCGGCGTTGGGACCGAAGACACGCAGTGCCGACTGCGCGCCGAATTCGCCCAGTTCGGAGGTCATCGGGCGTCACCGAGCGTATAGAGATAGGCCGCCATGTCGCGCGCCTCGTCCTCGGTCAGGCCCAGATCGGGCATCGCGGTATCGGGCGCGTGGACGGTCGGCTGCACCAGCCAGCTCGTCAGGTCGCCGGGGCGGTTCGGCAGGATGCCGGCGACATAGGCGCGCTCGGCGAAATCGGTCAGGTTGGGTCCGACGCTGCCTCGGGCGTTGGCCACACCCGGTATGGTGTGGCAGGACCCGCACCCGTTCTCGGCGATCAGTTGCCGGCCGCGCGCGGGGTCTGCGCCGGGGATGTCGAGGCTCTGCGCCTCCCAGTTCAGCGGCTGTCTGGGCGCGACCGGCCAGTATCGCGCGATGAGCGGAACGATATCGTCGCGCCATGCGGCGTAGACCGGCGCCAGCGGACCGTCGTCGGGATCGGCGAGCGCCCAGATGCCCACGAGCACGGCCACGGCGATGCCGGCCAGCGCCGTCAACGCCGTGATCGCTGTCGCCCGCCGGCTGCGGTGCGGCCTGTCCTCCACCGCCACGGCCAAGACCTACTCCGCGATCACGATGTCGGGGCGATCGTCCTGGACGCGCTCGGCGCGCACGCGGGCGTAATACTCGCTGACCGCGCGCATGTCCTCGCGGGTCATCTTCTGGGCGATGGCCGACATCACGTTGAGCGGATCGTTGTCGCGGATGCCCTCTTTCCAGAGCTGGAGCTGATACTCCATGTAGCGGGCGTACTGGCCGGCCAGATACGGAACCGACGGCGCAAGGCCGGTGCCGTTCGGCCCGTGGCAGTTGACGCAGGCCGGAATGCCGGCCTCGGCCGAACCGGCCGCGCCCAGTTGCGCGCCCCATTGCAGCAGTTCGCCGTCGATCTGGCCAAGCACCGGCGCGTGCGGCGCTTCGAGCACGGAATAATAGGCGCTGACCGCCTCCATCTCGTATTCGGTCAGGCGCTGGGCGATGCCGGTCATGACGCGGTTCGGGCGGTCGCCGGATGCGTAGTCGACAAGCTGCTTGTACATGTACCAGGCCGGTTGGCCCGTCAGGCGCGGAAAGGCGCCGGAGCCGTCGCCTTCCCCTTGCGCCCCGTGGCAGGTGATGCAGGCCATCCCCGAGCCGCCGTTCTCGGCGCCGCCCATGGCGACCAGCTGCCCTGCCTCCAGAAGATCATCGTCGACGGGCTGGTTGACGCGGGCGTTGAACATCGTTTCGTCCGATTGAAGGCTCGCCTCCAGCGTCGCCGCACCGGGCGCTTCCTCGAAGTTCTGCGCGCTGGCGACCATGGTCAGCCCGATGGCGGCGGCGGCCGTGGTTGCGATCAGTGTCTGGACAAGCGTCCTCATGGCGAACTCCTTACGCGTCCATCAGCGGGCGCGGGTTTTCGAGATAGTCGGTCTTCATGTAATGCAGCGTCCAGTAGGCCAGCCCCATCAGCGGGCCGGTCGGGTTGTAGCCGAGGTTCTGCGGGAACAGGCAGGCGCCGAAGACGAAGACGTTGTGGTGGTCCCACATCTGGCCGTAGCGGTTGACGACGCTGGTCGCCGGATCGGTGCCGATCACCGCCCCGCCCGTGTTGTGCGTGGTCTGGTAGGGCACGATCGAATAGGACTGGCCGGGCGCGGCGCGGTTCCAGTCCGCGATGGTTTCGACATGCCCCATCGCTTCGGCGATCTCGCGCGCTCTGGCCTGACCCCACTGGGCCATCCGCCGGTCGTTCTCGGGGAAGTCGAAGGTCATCCGCAACAGCGGCCGGCCGAACGCGTCGACATAGGTCGGATCGAGGTCGAGATAGTTGTTGGGCGAGGCGACGGACGAGCCGTGCAGCAGCACCCCGCCGCTGCGGGAATAGTATTCGCGCACCGCCCGTTTCCACTCGGCGCCGTAGGCGGGCGTGTCCGGCGGTGTCGGCTGGTGGCCGATCGGCCGGCCGTTGGTCTGCGTCGAACCGATATAGCCGCCGCCCACGAAGCCCAGTTCGGCCGCGTCGTAATTGCCGGTGTTGAACTCGTCGATCGCCATGCCGAGCGCGCCGGCGCCCATGAACGGGTTGGTGATGATCTCCTCGTCGAACAGCACGTTCGCACCGGCCAGCGTCTGGTAGGCGTAGTTGCGGCCGACCGTTCCGGTGCGGCTTTGCGGGTCGTACGGCGTGCCAAGGCCCGAAACGAGCATCAGGTGCACGTTCCACAGCCCGTAGGCGTTCATGCAGACGATGTCGGCGGGCTGGAAGACCTCGCGGCCGTCCTCGTCCAGATAGGTCACGCCGGTCGCCGTCTTGCCGTCGGACGATTTATCGACCCGCATGACCCAGGAATTGAACCGGATCTCGAAGTTCTCGTGATCCCTGATGCGGTCGTAGATGCAGATGATCGGGTCGGCCTTGGCATAGTAGCCGCAGCCGAAGCGCTCGCAGAACCCGCAATAGGTGCACGGGTGAAGCTGCGCGCCATAGGGGTTCTCGTAGGCGCGGGTCATGTTGGCCGACGGGATCGGGAACGGCTTGTAGCCCAGTTCGGCCGCGCCTTCCGCAAAGAGGGTGGTTGCGACCGGCTGCTTCATCGCCGGGTTCGGATAGTCCTCCGAGCGCGGCCCCTCGAACGGGTTGCCGCCGTCGCGGATCTCGCCGTTCAGATTGCCGGCATTGCCGCCGATGCCAGCGACCTTCTCGTAGAAGTCGAGGAACGGTTCGAGTTCGTCATAGCTGACGCCCCAGTCCTGCACGGTCATGTCGTCATCGTCGAGAAACTGCTCGCCGTAGCGCTCGACATAGTGGCTGCGCATTTCGAGGTCGGCCGGCAGCGGCCGCCAGCTTTGCCCGTTCCAGTGGATGCCGGCACCGCCAAGTCCCTGGCCGGGCAGGAACGAGCCGAGCCGCCGCATCGGCAGCGCGGTCTGGTCGGAATTGTTGCGGAAGGTGAGCGTCTGTTCCCTGACGTCCATCATGTGCCCGTACTGGTGGGCGTATTTGAGGTCGTCATGCTCTTCGGGACCGGCGAAGCTGGTTGCGTCATGGCGCGGCTTGCCGCGTTCGAGGACCACACAGCGCTGGCCGGCCTGGGCCAGTTCGTAGGCGGCGGCAAGGCCGGTCCAGCCGCTGCCGATGATCACCACGTCGGTCTTTGGCAGTGTGCGCGCGGCCATTCAGCCCTCCCTTCCGTTCGTGCGCAGGAATTGCGCCGGCCCCTGGCCGGGAACGTGCGCGATGCCCTTGGGCGGCATGTCGAAGGGCCGGTTGTGGTCGTCGACGAAGCTCGTGTAGTAGGCGTGCGCCCCCGGGAACCCGACCATTTCCCAGCCGGCATAGTCCTTGTTGCCGCCATAGATCGGGTCGGCGAAATAGCCCCAGTTCGCCAGCTTCAGCAGTTCCTCGTAGAACGCGGACTGGAACACGTCCTCGGACTGCGACAGCGAGCCGACGAAGGCGCGCCGCCCTTCCGCGTCGCGATCGACCAGCTTGAGCCCGCCGTCGGCCTGATCGGTCTCGGCGATGCCCCGGCGGATCAGCGCGGCCGGCACATGTTCGGCCTGATAGCCCTGGGTCGGTTCGCCCTCGCGGAACGGGCCTTCCATGTAGAGCCCAGCGCCCCGGCCGTAGGGGCCGGCCAGTTGCAGGTCGATGAAGTCGACGACGCCGGCCTGGCTGGCCGACGGAAATTCGTCCTCGGGAATGAAGATGTCGGTGACGGCGGCGAGATAGCGCGCCTCGTCGTCGGTCAGGAAGAACCAGGGCCGGCCTTCCAGTTCGGCATAGGCGTTCTGGGCGATGGCGCGGACCGGAAGTGCGGCGCTGACGCCGGCCGCGCCGATATGGGCGAGGATTGCCCGGCGTGAAAACTGCGTGACCATGGATCCCCCGCGACGGTTCGTAGGTAAGTGTGCGACCAACGCGCGTTCGCCGGCCCGGTTCCATGCAAGGGGCTATTCGTCCGTGTCCGGCGCGAGCGCCTTTTCGAGCGCGTCGACCGCCTCGGTCGCCACCGCGACGATCAGATGGTCGCCCTCCGCGAGCCGGGTCTCGTCGTCGACCAGGCTCTCCTCCTCGCCGTGCGCGCGGGCGATCACGCGGCTCGCCGCGGGCAGGTCCAGTTCGCCGACGGTCTGGCCGTCATGGGCGGCGGTGATCGCGTAGCCGACCACGCGTATGCCCTTGTGAAGACGAAGGTCCACCGAGGTGTCGGACTTGTCCTTGAGCGCCTGCACGATCGAGCGGGCCACCGTCGAATGCGGGGTGATGACGTCGTTCAGTTCCAGCTCGTCGCACACCGAAAGGAGTTCGGCCCTGACGATCTGCGGTATCACCCGTTCGAAGCCGATCGACCGGCCGACCAGCGCTGCGAGGATGTTGACGTCGTCCTCGTTGGTCAGCAGCACGAGCGAGTCGGCGTGATCGCCGAACGCGTCGCGCAGCACCGACGGCAGCGTGCCGTCGCCATGGATGAAGCCGCAGTCGAGCTGGTCGGCGAGCTGTTCGAGCTTGGCCTCGTCGGTGTCGACGATGACGACCTCGTGGCCGTCATCGGTCAGTTCCCGCGCCGTCGCGATGCCGAACCGCGAGGCGCCCACGATTACCGTGCGCATGGTCTATGCCCTCCTTTTCCAGGTGGCGGGGAGAATGACGGCGAGCAGGGCGAGAAATTCGAGACGGCCCGCCAGCATCGCCACGATCAGATAGGCCTTCAGGTGGGCCGGCAGGTCCGGCCCGACGACGCCGGTGCTGAGCCCGACGGTCGACAGCGCCGAGACGATGTCGAACACCGACGCAAGCGGGGCCAGCCCCGCGGTCAGGAACAGCAGCCAGCCGATCAGGCCGGTCAGCGTGTAGAGCGCAAGGATCGCCGCGATGGAGATGACCCGGTCGGCGGCGACCGTCTTGCCGTTCGACTCGAGCCGCGTCACCGAGCGGCGCGGCGAACGCAGCCGCAACAGGCTCAGTCCGACCATGCCGCCCAGCGTCATCACGCGGTCGAGCTTGATGCCGCCGGCGGTCGAGCCGATGCCGCCGCCGACGACCATCGCAAACAGGATCAGCGCGACGAGCGCGTCGGCCTGGGCGATCGGGGCGACGGCGAAGCCGGCGGTGGTGAAGCCGCTGAGGAAGTTGAGTGCCGTGTCGAGCACGCCCTCGGTTTCCCAGCCGTTCAGCGCCGCCGCCGCAAGCGCGACAAGGGCCGTGCCGGTGCCGAGCGCGACAAGGACCGCGCCTGCATTGCTGCTTGAGAGCGCGCGCCGCACGCCGGACTGGCGGGCGACGACATAGGCGTAGAGCGAGACCGTCGTGGCGACGCACACGGCCATGACCGCCGACTGCGCCAGCGGCGAATAGCTCGCAAGGCTGTCGGCGCGCGGCGTGAAGCCGCCCGTCGATGCGGCGCTCAGCGCGACGACGACGCCCTCCCACCAGCTTGGCAGCAGCGCGGCGAGAATGGCGATGGCGATCAGCGTGATCACGCAATAGGCCGCCAGCAACTGGCGCGCCTGGGCGCGGGTCGAGGCGACGAGGTCGCGACCGTTGATGCCCACTTCGCCCATTTCGTGCGAGGCGGCGCCGGGACCGAGGATCAGCGCGACGCCGGCGACCGCGATCGCGAAACCGCCGGTCCATTGCAGCCAGGCCCTCAGGAAATGGCCGGCGATCGGCCAGTCCATGGTCGCTTCGGCCACCGTCAGACCCGTGGAGGTGACGCCCGACACGCTCTCGAACAGCGCATCGAGCGGCGTCATGCCGAGGGCGAGAAAACCGGGCGCGGCGAACACGCTGACGATGAGGAAAAGCGCGACGAAGGCGGCGACCGCCTCGATCTGGCGGACATTGTCCAAGCGCGGGCGATAGTGCGCCACGAGCGCACCGGCCAGACACAGGACGACGGCCGGCACGAGCGCCAGCGCGAGGTCGGTCGCGCCCTCGAGGGCTGCGACCAGAAGCGGCGGGCCGACGGCGGCGAGCATGATCAGCGAATGGGCCGCCACCGTGCGCGCGACCACGCCCGGCCGCGCCGTCCAGGCGACACTGGCCTGTCCCCGTGCCGTCACGATGCCTGCCGAACCAATCTCTCGCCCCTGATGCGGTTGAAACCCCCTCGATAACGAACGGCGCGGCGCCCGGTTCCGTGCCGGGGCGCCATGCAACTTCGGTCGGTCTTGTCCGTTCTGGCTGCAGCGACATCCGAATTGGACACCGAGAAGGAGGACCCACACATGAAACGTCTGCTTGCCACAACCGCACTTTGTTTCGCCATGGCCGTGCCGGCGATGGCCGACAGCCACACCGGCGGCGCGATGGCGACGCCCGAACAGGTCAATGCGGCCGAATACGGCGCCGGCGACATGACCGTCGGCGTGCCCGACCTGATGGGGCGCACGCTCTACATGTCCGAGCAGGGTGCCGACGAAGGCCCCTACGAAGAAGCGTCCGACCAGTGGCGCACGATCGGCGAGATCGGCGACGTGCTGATCACGTCCGAAGGCCAGATCAGCGCCGTCGTGGTCGACGCGGGCGCGGTGATCGGCTCCAACGATGCCCGCAAGCGCATCGCCATCGAAGACCTGAACCTGGTTCCGGACGCCGACGATGAGGGCGAATTCTTCGCCGTGTTCACCGGCGACCGCAGCCTGCTCGAGGAGGCGCGCACCTTCCTCGACGGCCGGGATGTCTCGGACATCGACCCCGAGGAGACGGGCTACGCCGAGCTTTCGACGCGCGACACCTATGCCCGCACCGAGGGCGACACGCTCGGCGAGGGCGAGATGACCGGCGACGGTGTCGCCGCCCCGACCGCCGACGAAAACACGATGACGGCCGAGAGTGACAACTCCGATGCCGGCAGCAATCCGGACGGCGAGCGTCTCAACGCCGACCAGCAGGTGGCCGAAGGCGAACGTGGCCGCGAGCCGCAGATGCTCGAGCCGGTCGATATCGCCGACCTGACGGCCGAGGACCTCGAAGGCGTGCGCGTCTTCGGCGCCAACAATGACTGGATCGGCGATGTCGGTGAACTGGTGATCTCCGAGGACGGTCGCATCAGCCACGCCATCGTCGATGTCGGCGGCTTTCTCGGCATCGGCGAGAAGCCCGTCGCGGTCTCGTTCGACGAGGTCGACATCCGCAGCAACGGACGTGCCGGCGGCGTCAGCGTCTATCTCGACGCCACCGAGCAGGAACTCGATGCCATGGAACGCTGGGACGGCTGACCGCCAACTGGCGTCCGCAACGGAGGGGCTTCGGCTCCTCCGTTTTTTTTGGCCTCGGGCGGATCGGGGGCGGGAACGGTCCGCAGGGGGTCGCGTTGAGGGCACACTCTGAAAAGGCGGGAGATGATCGATGGAAGAAGCCAGATTTGACCTTCACTGGATCGACTACGCCATTGTCGTCATCTACTTCCTCGGCATCGTTGCCCACGGCGTCTATGTCTCGCGCAAGAATTCGGGCGGCGGGTCGGATGGCTATTTCCTGGCTGGCCGCACCATCCCCTGGTACCTGATCGGCTTCTCGCTGTTTGCGTCCAACATGTCCGGCTCCAGTTTTGTCGGTCTGATGGGCGGCGCCTATGACAACGGCGTCGTCATCTTCAACTATGAGTGGACGGCAGCCTTCGTCCTGATCATCTTCGCGGTTTTTGTTCTGCCTTCCTATCTGCGGGCGAAGGTCTCGACGGTTCCCGAGTTCCTCGAAGAACGCTACGACGTGCGCTCGCGTCGCGCCTTCTCGGTCTTCACGATCCTCGCCATCATGTTCATCGACACCGCTGGCGCGCTCTATGCGGGCGGGCTGGTGATTGCCAACGTCACGGGCTTCCTCAACCTCTGGACGGCGGTGGCGGTGCTGGCGCTGGTCGCCGGGCTCTATACGATCCTGGGCGGACTATCGGCGGTCGTCGTCACCGACACGGTGCAGGCGATCCTCCTGATCGCCGGCGCGGCGGCGCTGTTCTGGCTCGGGCTCGATGCGGTCGGCGGCTGGGAGGAACTGTTTGTCGATCTCGACGACAGCAAGACCCATCTGATCCTGCCCGCCAGCAATGATTTTCTTCCCTGGACCGGTCTTTGGGGTGTCGTGCTGCTCGGCTTTTACTACTGGACGATCAACCAGTTCGTCGTGCAGCGCACGCTGGGCGCAAAGAACCTCAAGGAAGGCCAGATCGGCGCGATCTTTGCCGGTTTCCTGAAGCTGCCCAACCTGTTCCTGATGATTCTGCCCGGCCTGATCGCCCTGAAACTCTATCCCGATCTGGAGACACCCGATCTGGCCTTTCCGACGCTGGCTTTCGAACTGATGCCGATCGGCTTGCGCGGCCTGATCATGGCGGCGCTGATTGCCGCGATCATGTCCTCGCTCGACTC
The DNA here is from genome assembly GCF_004331955.1 of Roseitalea porphyridii. Taxonomy (NCBI): domain Bacteria; kingdom Pseudomonadati; phylum Pseudomonadota; class Alphaproteobacteria; order Hyphomicrobiales; family Ahrensiaceae; genus Roseitalea; species Roseitalea porphyridii. The sequence goes on from NZ_CP036532.1 coordinate 600,067, forward strand.
CGCGCTCAACTCGGCGGGCACGCTGGTCGTCAAGGATTTCATCGAGCCGCTCAAGCCCGATCTGAGCGAGGACACGCTGGTCAAGATCGGACGGATCGTCACGGGCATCGCCATGGTGATCGGCGCCGTCTATGCGCCGATGATCGCCGGCTTCGAGAGCCTGTTCAGCTACTTCCAGTCGTCGCTGTCCTACATCATTCCGACGATCGTCGTGGTTTATATGGCGGGGCTGTTCGTGCCCTGGCTGAACGGCAACGGCGCATTCTACACGATCCTTCTGGGCCTGGTTGTCGGCATCCCGCTGTTCATCCTCAAGGAAGTCACGGGGATCTGGGAGAGCTGGGGCCTGCCGGCGATCCACTACACGATCATGTCGACGATCATGATGTTCATCGGCATTGCCACCCATTTCGGCATCAGCGCGGCGACGCGTCGCAAGGACAAGGAAGGCATCGACAAGCTGGTCTGGTCGGGCGCCGAGGCCAAGCAGGTCTTCACGCAATGGGAAGAACCTATCTGGCTCGACCGGACGCTTCTGTCGGGTCTGCTGATCGTCTCGATGGTCGGCTTCATCATCTGGTTCTGGTAGGCGCGCATGGCCGGCCTCGAAGCGGTCATCGCGAGGATCGAGGCGTTCGCCGGCTCCGTGCCGGCGTTCGCCGTTCCGCCGCTGGTGCTCGTGCTGACGGTGGCCGCCGGGCTCTTCGCCCACTGGCTCACCTTCCGGCTTGCCCTGCGCTGGGCGGAGGGCCGCACCGGCGCCTGGTCGTCCGTTGTGCGCAAGGCGCGCCGGCCGATGCGGCTGGCGTTCGTGCTGGCCGCGCTGGTGCTGGTCATGCCGCGCGTGCGGCTGCCCTTCGTCTGGAACGAGACGATCCAGCACGGCGCGCTGATCGTGCTGATCATCCTCGTCGGCTGGACGGTCGTGCTGCTGACCGACCATTTCGGCGAACGGGCCGTGCGCCGCTTCCGGATCGACACCGACGACAATCTGGCCGCGCGCAAATACGTCACCCAGGTGCGCGTGCTGCGGCGTGCGGTCAACATCATCGTCGTCATCGCCACCATCGGCGCGGTGCTGCTGACGTTCGAGAGCGTGCAGCGCTACGGCGTGAGCCTGTTTGCCTCGGCCGGTGCCGCCGGCCTGATCCTCGGCCTTGCCGCCCGGCCGGTTCTGGCCAATCTGATCGCGGGCATCCAGATCGCCGTGACCCAGCCGATCCGGATCGAGGACGTTGTCATCGTCGAAGGCGAGTGGGGCTGGATCGAGGAGATCTTCTCGACCTACGTCGTCGTGCGCCTGTGGGACTGGCGGCGCATGGTCGTGCCGCTGAGCTATTTTATCGAGGAGCCGTTCCAGAACTGGACGCGCGAAACTGCGTCGATCCTCGGCGCGGTCCACTGGCACGTCGACTACACGGTGCCGGTCGACCGGGTCCGCGAGAAGATGACCGAACTGGTCGAGAACTCGCCCTACTGGGACGGCCAGGCGGTGGTCCTGCAGGTGACCGACACCGACAAGGACACGATGACCCTGCGCGGTCTGATGAGTTCGCGCACGGCGCCGCAATCGTGGGACATGCGCTGCGAAATCCGCGAGAAGCTGCTGGCCTGGCTGCAGGCGGAATATCCCCAGGCGCTGCCGCGCCTGCGCGGTGAACTGCGCCTTCAGAACGACGCGCACACCGGCGCGCGCGACGTTTCGGCCTGACGGTGCTTCGGAACCGGCGCATGCTGCCTGCGTTGGCCCCGAAACCGCAATCATCGGAGATCATCATGGACATGGGCATCAGCGGCAAGACCGCGCTCGTCACCGGCGGCGCATCGGGTATCGGCCGGGCTACGGCCCGGGCGCTGCTGGACGAGGGCGCCTCCGTGATCCTGGTCGATCTGAAGGGAGACGCGGTCTCGCGCGCCGCCGACGAACTGGGCGACAATTGCCACGGCCTGCAGGCCGACCTGCGCGAGGCCGGCCAGGTCTCGGGCCTCGCCGAGACCGTGCGCGAGCGCTTTGCCATGCCCGACATCGCCGTGTGCGCGGCCGGCGTGACCGGCGCCAAGGGACATCCGTTGGAGCTCAAGGACGCCGACTGGCAGGAGGCGTGGGAGGCCGACTTCATGTCGGTCGTGCGCACCCTGCGGGTCTTCGTGCCCACCATGACGCAGCGCGGCTGGGGCCGGGTGGTCGTCGTCACCAGCGAGAACGCGGTCCAGCCCTATTGGGAGGAGGCGGTCTACAACGTCGCCAAGGCGGCGCTGCTGAACTTCTCCAAGGGCCTGTCCCGGGTCTGCGCCCGGGACAATGTGCTCGTCAACGCGGTGTCGCCGGCCTTCATCGAGACCCCGATGACCGACGCGATGATGAAGAAGAAGGCTGAGAACGAGAATGTCTCGAAGGATGCGGCGATCGCCGACTTCCTCGAAAACGAGCGCCCGTTCCTCGAGCTGGGCCGGCGCGGCAAGCCCGAGGAGGCGGCCGCCGCGATCGCGTTCCTGTGTTCGGAGAAGGCGAGCTTCGTGGTCGGCGCCAACTATCGTGTCGATGGCGGATCCGTCGCGGCGATTGCGACCTGATCAGTCCTCGCCGTCCTTTTCCTTGAAGCCGGCGCGCGCCTCGACGGCGCGGACGACGCGCATGATCAGCAGCGACAGCAGCGTGGTCAGCGACGCGATCGCCCAAAGGCCGAGACCGCAGGCAAGGCCGACCGACGCCGACAGCCAAAGGCTGGCGCCCGTGGTCAGGCCGCGCACCTTGCCGCTGGCGAAGATGATCATGCCCGCCGCAAGGAACGCAACGCCGCTCGTCACCGCCTCGATGATGCGCACCGGATCGACGCGCACCGGATCGGGATAGTCGGCGGCGCGGTCGAGCAGTTCGAGCATCAACATGCAGTAGACGCTGGCGGCGAGGCCGACCAGCATGTGCGTGCGCAGGCCCGCCGGCCGGTCCTGGCTCTCGCGCTCGAAGCCGATCAGCCCGCACAGGACCACCGCGCCGCCAAGCCGCACGATCAGCACCGGCCAGGCCTGCGTCGGCGAATTCGCCAGTTCGTTGAGAAGCGTCTCGAACACCGGCCCCTCCGTGAAACGATACGGAGAAAACCCGTCCGGCCGGCGTTCGTTCCCGCACGACGGCTCGCCGCATCCCACAGCAAAGAGGGGCACGAACGGTCGATCGGCAGTGATCGGAGATAGATGGTGCCCAGAAGAGGACTCGAACCTCCACGGCCTTGCGGCCACTGGCACCTGAAGCCAGCGCGTCTACCAATTCCGCCATCTGGGCACGAAATCGAGCCGTCACATATGCGGTCGGCCGGGGGCTGTCAACCAAACAGCGCACGCCCGCCACCGGTTTCCCTTGCCCGGCGCGGGCCGCTTCGCTAACGCCTCCCATCGGGCCATGTCGGGCTGTCGAACGCGCCGGTCGGACGGGCCGGAAGCCGCAGCGCAGGGGGACGTCGCCATGATCACCATCGCCGGATCGGTCAATCTCGACCTCGTCGCCCGCGTCGAGCGGCTGCCTGGTCCCGGCGAGACGGTGACGGGCGTCGCCTATGCGGAGGCGCCCGGAGGCAAGGGCGCCAACCAGGCGCTCGCCGCGCGCCGGGCCGGCCACGCGGTCGCCATGGCCGGCGCGGTCGGCGACGACGCCAACGCCATCGCCGCGCTGTCGCTGCTGCAGGTGGCCGGCGTCGATCTGTCCGGCGTCGAGCGGCTGGCGGCGGTGCCGACCGGCGTCGCGCTGATCCTGGTCGACGACCGGACCGGCGAGAACCAGATCGCCGTGGTGCCGGGCGCCAACGGGCGAGCGATGGAAAACGGCGCGCCCGAAGCGCCGGGCGCCGGCGCCTGGCTCCTGCAGATGGAAATCCCGGACCAGGCGATCGCCGCCGCGCTCGATGCGGCGGCCGCGGCGGGGGCGACACGCTATCTGAACATCGCGCCCTATCGCGCCTCCGCGGGCGAACTCGCCCGCAAGGCGGACGTCGTCATCGCCAACGAGACCGAGTTCGACGCGCTGGCCGCCTCGCTCGGCATCGAGCCGGGCCGTGTCGAAGACCGCATGGCCGGGGCCGCCAACGCGTTGGGCGTCGTTCTGGTTCTGACGCTGGGCGCTGACGGCGCGCTGGCGGTGACGGGCGAGGGGATGGTTCGCGCCACGGCGCCGGCGATCGAACCGGTCGATACGGTCGGCGCGGGCGACACTTTCTGCGGCTATCTGGCCGCCGCCCGGGCCGAGGGCATGGCCTGGCCCGATGCGCTCGATCTGGCCTGCCGCGCCGGCGCGCTCGCCTGCCTGACGCAAGGCGCCCAGCCCTCGATCCCAGAACGCGCCGCCGTCGACGCGTTCACCGGCTGACGGGCCTTAAAGCCGCGCCAGCCGCTCGGTGATCAGATCGAAGAACCCGGCCGCATCGATATCGCCGAGCACATGGGCGTTCGGCGCCTTGCCGGTCACGCCCCACCAGTCGATCACCGTCATGCCGAGCGTCAGCTCCGAGCCGGTCTCGATCGCCACATGGCAGTCGCGGCCGGTGAACAGCTCCGGCTTGAGAAGGTAAGCGATCACACACGGATCGTGCAGCGGTCCGCCATCGGTGCCGTACTTGTCCTCGTCGAACCGCTCGAAGAAGTCGATCAGCGACGCCGCCGCATCGCACACCGGCGTGCGCTTGGCGCGCAGCGCGTCGATGCGCGCCTGCGTCGTCAGCGCCTTGTGGGTGACGTCGAGCGGCGCCATGACGATCGGCACGCCCGAGGTGAAGACCGTGTGCGCCGCCTCGGGGTCGACATAGATGTTGAATTCGGCCGTCGGCGTGACGTTGCCGCCCTCGAAGAAGCCGCCGCCCATCAGCACGATCCGGTCGATCCTGGCCGCGATGTCGGGCGCCTTGATCAGCGCCAGCGCGATGTTGGTCAGCGGGCCGAGCGGGCACAGCGTCACCGTTCCCTCCGGGCGGTCGCGGATCGCCTCGATGATGAAGTCCGGTGCGAACTGGTCCTCAAGCGCCATGGTCGGCTCGGGCAGGTCCGGGCCGTCGAGACCGGTCTTGCCGTGCACATATTCGGCCGTCACCAGCTTGCGCATCAGCGGCCGCTCGGCGCCGGCAAAGACGCGCGTGTCCGGTTTGCCGGCCAGTTCGCAGATCTTGCGCGCGTTCTTCTCGGTCAGCGCCAGAGGCACGTTGCCGGCGACCGCCGTGACGCCGAGCACGTCCAGTTCGTCGCTGGCGAGCGCCAGCAAAAGCGCGATCGCATCGTCCTGGCCCGGATCGGTGTCGATGATGATGGCGCGTTTTCCGGTCATGCCGCTCCCCCGGGAATTCCTTGATCAACGGCCGGCGACCCCGCATAACGGGGCCGGCGGATGCCGAACGGGTTCGCCGCGCCGGGCGCCGATTGCAAGCAAAATCGTGTCACCGCGGCAAAGTCGCTTGATGAGGACGAAAGGGCCGAGCCCATGACCAACTTCTCCAGCCCGCTGCTGGTCGGCTTCGAGACGATCGAGAAATCGCTCGAACGCGTCGCCAAGTCCGGCGAGGGCTATCCGCCCTACAACATCGAGCGCATCCGCGACCCGGACGGCAAGACCGTCATGCGGATCACGCTGGCCGTCGCCGGCTTTTCCGCCGACGATCTCGAGGTCAGCACCGAGGAGAGCCAGCTCGTCATTCGCGGCAAGCGGGCCGAGGCCGACGATCCGGGCCGCGAGTTCCTGCACCGGGGCATCGCCGCGCGCCAGTTCCAGCGCGCCTTCGTGCTCGCCGACGGCATGCGTGTCATCGGCGCCGATCTGGAGAACGGGCTGCTAATGATCGATCTCGAACGGCCAGAGCCCGAGCGCCTGGTCCGAAGGATCGCGATCAACGATCGCGGCTGAGCCGCTCGGGTCACTCGTTTGTGAGGGGTGGTGAACAGGGCTTTGTTGACCTTGCACGCCGGCGCGTGATGTCTTCGCGCACCAGGATCAACGGAGTGACCAGCGTGTCCCATTTTCTGCGCGCCACCGCCCTTTCGCTTGCCGTCATGATGCCCGCCGCGACGGCCCTGGCCGAACCGGATCCGTCCGACTGGCAGGGCGTGCTCGACGCGGCGCGCGGTCAGACGGTCTACTTCAACGCCTGGGGCGGCTCGACGCAGATCAACGCCTATATCGAATGGGTCGCCGCGACGGTCGGGGAGCGCTTCGGCGTCGAACTCGAGCACGTCAAGCTCGAGGACACGGCCAACGCGGTCGCCACGGTCGTCGCCGAAAAGGCTGCCGGCCGGGAGACGGGCGGCTCGATCGATCTGATCTGGATCAACGGCGAGAATTTCGCCTCGATGAAGCAGCAGGACCTGCTTTTTGCGCCCGACTGGACGACGAAGCTGCCCAACTGGGCCTATGTCGATCACGAGACCAAGCCCACCATCACCGTCGATTTCACCCTGCCGACCGACGGGCTCGAATCGCCCTGGGGCATGGCCAAGCTGGTCTTCTTCTACGACAGCGCGCGCACCGACGCCGCTGATCTGCCGGACAGCGCGTCCGGGCTTCTTGCGTGGGCCAGCGCCAATCCGGGCCGGTTCTCCTATCCGCAGCCGCCGGACTTCATCGGTTCGAGCTTTCTCAAGCAGGTTCTGATCGAGACGGTCGACGATCCCTCCGTGCTGCAGGAGCCGGTCGACGAGGCGAGCTTCGAAACGGTCACCGCGCCCCTTTTTGCCTATCTCGACGACCTGCACCCGCATCTGTGGCGCGGGGCGCGCACCTTCCCGAAGGACTATCCGTCGATGAGCCAGCTTCTGGCCGACGGTGAACTCGACATCACGTTCGCCTTCAACCCGGCCGAAGCCTCGAACGCGATCGCCAACCAGCTTCTGCCGGACACGGTCCGCTCCTTCACATTCTCGGGCGGCACGCTCGCCAACACGCACTTCGTCGCCATCCCCTACAACGCCAACGCCAAGGCCGGCGCGCTGGTCGTCGCCGACTTCCTGATCTCGCCCGAGGCCCAGGCGCGCAAGCAGGACCCGAACGTGTGGGGCGATCCGACCGTGCTCGCCATGGACAAGTTGTCCGAGGACGACCGGGCGCGGTTCGAGGCGCTTGATCTCGGCGTCGCCACGCTCAGGCCCGACGAACTCGGCCCGGCGCTCGAAGAGCCGCATCCGAGCTGGATGACCCGGATCGAGCAGAAATGGACCGCCCGCTACGCGGTCGGCAATTGACGGGCGGCCGGTGACGCCGCGCCGTGCCGACGCACCTGCCGAGCTTCTTGCTGCCTGGCTTCTTGATGCATTGAGTGCCCGCTGATGCTGCGTCTGGCGCCGCCGCTCGCCCTGTTCGTGCTGGCGGTGCCGCTCGCCTGCGGCCTGTTCGGCACGATCCTGCCGGCCTTCGGCTTCCTGCCGGCGATCGGCGGCACGACCCTGACGCTCGATCCGTTCGCCGACCTGTTCGCCCAGCCCGGCATCGCACGCTCGGCCGTCCAGTCCCTGCTGATCGGGCTCGTCACCACGGCGATCTCGCTCGCCATGGTGGCGGGCTTCGTCTGCGCCTGGTACGGCACCCGCGCCTTCGCGCTGATCCAGCATCTGGTCTCGCCGCTGCTGGCCGTGCCGCACGCGGCCGCCGCCTTCGGCTTTGCCTTCATGATCGCCCCGTCGGGCTATCTGGCGCGGCTCTTCTCGCCCTGGGCGACCGGCTGGGAACGGCCGCCCGACGCACTGATCGTCAACGATCCGATGGGCCTGGCGCTGATCGGCGGCCTCGTCATCAAGGAAGTGCCGTTCCTTTTGCTGATCACCCTCGCCGCCCTGCCGCAGGTGCCGGCCATGCGCGCGCTGAACCTTGGCCAGTCGCTCGGCTATGGCCGGCTGATGGGCTTCATGTTCACAACCTGGCCGGCGCTCTACGGCCAGATCCGGCTCGCCGTCTTCGCCGTGATCGCCTACGCCTCGGCCAATGTCGACGTCGCCTTCATCCTCGGCCCGACGACGCCGGCCACGCTGCCGGTACGGCTGGTCGACTGGATGAACGATCCCGACCTTTCCATGCGCTTCATGGCCTGCGCCGGCGCGGTGCTGCAGGTCGCCGTTACGGGCGCGGCGCTTGTGATCTGGGTCGGGCTCGAACGCGTGGTGGGCGCGCTCGCCGAACGGGTCTGCGAGACCGGACGCCGCTTCCGGCGCGACGGCTGGGCGCGCACGGCCGCCGGCGGCGCGATGACCATCTCGGCGTTGCTCGTGTTCGGCGGGCTTGCCGTTCTGGCGCTGTGGTCGGTGGCCGGCCTTTGGCAGTTTCCGGACGCGCTGCCGGACGGGCTCTCGCTGCGCGCCTGGATGCGCAGCGCGCCCGCGCTCGCCGAACCGTTCGCGACGACCGTCATCATCGGGCTGGCGGCGACGCTCATCTCGGTGGCGATCGCGCTCGCCTGCCTGCAGCGCGAGAACCAGACCGGCCGCACCGGCGGCAGCCGGGCGCTGGCGCTCGTCTATCTGCCGCTGGTCGTCCCGCAGATCGGCTTCCTGTTCGGCCTGCAACTGCTGCTGGTCGCCGCCGATGCCGACAAGAGCTGGGCGGCGCTGATCTTCGTGCACACCATCTTCGTGCTGCCTTACGTGTTCCTGTCCCTGTCGGCGCCCTGGCGCGCCTATGACCGGCGCTACGAGGCGCTCGCCATGGCGCTCGGCGCGGGCGAGGCGCGCACCTTCTGGCGTATCCGCCTGCCGATGCTTACGCGCGCCGTGCTCGCCGCCGGTGCGGTCGGCTTTGCCGTCTCCGTCGGCCAGTACCTGCCGACCCTGCTGATCGGCGCCGGCCGCTTTCCGACGATCACCACCGAGGCCGTCGCGCTCGGCTCGGGCGGCGACCGGCGGGTGATCGGCGTCTATGCGTTCCTGCAGATGCTGCTGCCGCTGATCGGCTTTGCCCTCGCCAGCCTCGTGCCGGCCTTGCTTTTCCGCAATCGCCGGGCAATCAGGGCGATGTGAGAACGCGCCCCATGCCCGATACGCACACCGAGCAAGCCGCCGGCCTCAGGCTCGACGGGATCGCCATTTCGCTCGATGGCCGCACGCTGGTAGAGGCCGATCACACGATCGGGCCCGGCGAGGTGCTCACCGTTATGGGGCCCTCGGGATCGGGCAAGTCGACGCTTCTGGCTTTCATCGGCGGCTTTCTCGATCCCGCTTTTGCTGCGTGCGGCCGCGTCATCTGCGAGGGCGTCGACATCACCGACGCGCCGCCGCAGGAGCGCCATGCCGGCCTCCTGTTCCAGGATCCGCTCCTGTTCCCGCACATGTCGGTCGGCGGCAATCTGGTGTTCGCGGTGCCGCAGACAGTCAGGGGTCGCGCCGCGCGCCGCGCCGTGGCCGAGGCCGCGCTCGGCGACGTGGAGCTCGAAGGGTTCTTCGACCGCGATCCGGACACGCTGTCGGGCGGCCAGAAGGCGCGCGTGGCGCTGGCCCGCGTGCTGGTGTCCGAGCCCCGCTTCATGCTGCTGGACGAGCCCTTCTCCAAGCTCGACGCGGGCCTGCGCGATCAGGTGCGCCGGCTGGTGTTCGAGCGGGCAGGCGTCCGCCGCCTGCCGGTGCTGCTGGTCACCCATGACGAGGCGGACGCCAAGGCGGCCGGCGGCGCGCTGATCGAGGTCGAACCCGCGCCGGGCCCCGGCAACGGCTCATGATCGACGCCGCTTCAACCGGCCTGCCCGTCGCCGAGGTGCTCGGCGCGCTGACCGGCGCGCTCGAAGGGGGCCCGAACGCGGTGCTGGTCGCGCCGCCCGGCGCCGGCAAGACGACGCTCGTCCCGCTGGTGCTGCTTGATGCACCCTGGGTCGAGGGCCGGCGGATCGTCATGCTCGAACCGCGCCGGCTCGCCGCACGCGCCGCCGCCCGGCGCATGGCCGCCATGCTCGGCGAGACCGTCGGCGAGACGGTCGGCTACCGGATGCGGCTCGACAGCAGGGTCGGCCCGGCCACGCGCATCGAAGTGGTCACCGAGGGCGTGTTCGCGCGCATGATCCTCGTCGATCCCGAACTGACCGGCATCGCCGCGGTGATCTTCGACGAGTTCCACGAACGCTCGCTCGATGCCGACTTTTCGCTGGCGCTGGCGCTCGACGTGCAGTCTGCGCTGCGCGACGATCTGCGGCTTGTGGTCATGTCGGCAACGCTCGACGGCGGCCGCGTCGCCGCGCTGATGGACAAGGCGCCGCTCGTCGAAAGCGCCGGCCGGTCCCATCCCGTCGACATCCGTCATGCCCCGCGCCGGCCCGACCAGCGGATCGAGGATGCCGTGGCCGAGGCGATCCGCGCCGCGCTGCGCGACGAACAGGGCAGCATCCTCGCCTTCCTGCCCGGACAGGCCGAAATCCGCCGTACCGCCGAGCGGCTCGAGGGCGCGCTGCCGGCCAGCGCCTATCTGGCGCCGCTGTTCGGCGCCATGGACATAAGGGACCAGGATGCGGCGATCCTGCCGCCCGAGCCCGGCCGCCGGAAGATCGTGCTGGCGACCGCGATCGCCGAAAGCTCGGTCACCATCGACGGGGTGCGCGTGGTCGTCGATTCCGGCCTTGCGCGCCAGCCCGCCTTCGAACCCGGCATGGCGATCACCCGGCTTCAGACGGTCCGGGTCAGCCGCGCCTCGGCCGATCAGCGCGCCGGCCGCGCCGGGCGCACGCAGCCGGGCGTCGCGATCCGCCTGTGGCACGAGGGGCAGACTGCAGCGCTCGAACCGTTCGATCCGCCCGAGATCGCCCGCACGGACCTGTCACGCCTTCTGCTCGATTGCCTGGCATGGGGCGTTTCCGACCCGCGCACGCTGCGCTTTCTCGACGCGCCGCCCGAGCCGGCGCTGAACGAGGCGCGCGCGGGGCTCGCCGCGCTCGGCGCCATCGACGGGCAGGGCGGCCGTCTCACCGCAAAGGGCGAGCGCCTGCGCGCCATTCCATTGCCGGTGCCGCTTGCCGCCATGGTCGCCGAAGCGGGCACGGTCGCCGATGCCGAACGCCGCGCCCGGCTCGCCGTGCTGATCACCGAGCGCGGTCTTGGCGGGACATCGACCGATCTCGATCGACGCCTTGCGGCATTTGACGCCGACCGGTCGCCGCGCGGCAGGCAAAGCCGCCAACTGGCCGAGCGGATCGCCGGACAGCTCGACCTGCCGGGCGGCAAGACCGAGGACAACGCGACGGCCGGCAACATGCTGCTCGATGCCTTTCCGGACCGCGTGGCGCGGGCGCGGCCGGGTCGGCCGGGCCATTTTGTCATGGCCGGCGGGCGCGGCGTCGTCGCCGACGAGGCCGATCCGCTGGCGGGCGCGCCCTTCATCGTCGCCGCCGATGTGTCCGGCGCGGCCGCGGGCGCACGCCTTCTGGCCGGCGCGGCGATCGCCGAAGCCCAGATCGAGGATCGTCTCGGCGACCGGATCGAAACGCGAACCGAGATGCGCTTCGACGCGCGCACCGGTCGTCTCGCCGCGCGCCGGGTGCGGACCCTTGGGGCGATCACCCTGTCTTCGGCGCCGCGCCCGGTCGAACCCGGCCCGGAAGCGGAAGCGGCCCTGCTCGAAGGCGTGCGCGGGCATGGCCTCGGCAGCCTTCCATGGGACAAGGCGACCGAGAGCCTGCGTGCGCGGCTTTCCTTCCTGCATGCGCGGCTCGGCGATCCGTGGCCCGATGTCGGCGACGAAGCGTTGATGCAAGCGCTCGATGCGTGGCTCGCTCCGTTTCTGCCCGGTCGCACCGGACTGGACGATGTGCCGCTGCGCGACGCGCTGATGCTGCGCGCCGGACCCGAGCGGCAAGCCGAACTGGACCGGCTGGCGCCGTCGCACCTGACCGTGCCCACGGGGTCGCGCCTTGCGCTGACCTATCCACCGGGCGGCGCGGCGCCCGAACTGGCCGTGCGCGTGCAGGAACTGTTCGGCCTGACCGAGCATCCTGCCGTGCTCGGCGGCGCTGTGCCGGTCCTGATAGAGCTGCTCTCGCCGGCGCACCGGCCGATCCAGCGCACCGCCGACCTGCCCGCCTTCTGGGCCGGATCGTGGTCCGAGGTGCGGGCCGAGATGCGCGGCCGCTATCCCAAGCATGTCTGGCCCGACGATCCCGCCAGCGCCGCGCCGACGCGTCGCGCCAAGCCGCGATGATTTGAACGATTCCAATCTGGCGAACGGACCCTCGCAGGTCCATATAAGCGGGCATGGATCAGCAGGTCACACGACCGACGGTCGGCGTCGGCGAGCGCTTCGCGCGCCGTCGCCTGCGCATGTCGACATTGACGAACACGCGCTGGATTGCCGTGTTCGGCCAGAGCGTCGCCGTCGCGGTCGTCTCCGGCTGGCTGGGCTTTGCCTTCCCGATCGTCGCCTGTTTCGTGCTGATCGCCGCCTCGGCCCTGCTCAACCTGATCCTGACCTGGAATTTTCCGGCCAACCGCCGGCTCGATCCGCTCGCGGTGTTCGCCGTGCTCGCTTTCGACATCGCCCAGCTCGCCGCGTTGCTGTTCCTGACCGGCGGTCTCGAGAACCCGTTCTCGGTCCTTCTGATCGTGCCGGTGATCATTTCGGCCGCAACGCTCCCCGCGCTCTACACCGCCGCGCTCGGCGTCGTGGTCGTCGTGGCCGCGACCGTTCTCGTCTTCACCCATCTGCCGCTGCCCTGGCACCCGGATATCCCGTTCGACATCCCGTTCGTGTTCGTTGCAGGCATGTGGGCGGCGGTCCTGTCATCGGTGGCGTTCACCGCCTTTTACGTGCACCGCGTCGCCGACGAGGCGCGCAGCCTCGCCGATGCGCTCGCGGCGACCGAACTGGTGCTGCAGCGCGAACAGCACCTGTCGGCGCTCGACGGGCTTGCCGCCGCTGCCGCCCATGAATTGGGCACTCCGCTCGCCACGATCTCGCTGGTCTCAAAGGAGATGGATCGCGCCACCACCGAGGCCGATCCCCTCAAGGAAGACGTGCGGCTGCTGCGGGCCCAGGCCGACCGGTGCCGGGAGATCCTGTCGCGCCTGTCAACGCTCAACACCAGCAGCGAGGAGATGATCTCGCGCATGTCGCTGCGGGAGATGGTCGAGGAGGTGGCCGACCCGCATCGCGCGTTCGGCGTGGAGATCACGACACGCCACAGCGATGACGGTTCGCCCGAACCGGTGCTGCGCCGCAACGACGGCATCATGCACGGGCTCGGCAACCTGGTCGAGAACGCCGTCGACTTCGCGCGCGAGCAGGTGACGATCGATCTGGACTGGTCGAGCGAGCATGTGCGCATCGCCATCGTCGATGACGGCCCGGGCTTTCCGACCGATCAGCTCGAAAAGCTCGGCGAGCCGGACCTTGGCGCGTCCCGCTCGATCATACGCAGCCGCAAGGGCGGGCCGGGCCTGGGTCTGGGGATATTCATCGCCAAGACGCTGCTCGAGCGCAGCGGCGCGACCCTGCATTTCCGAAACGCCGGACGGCCCGATGCCGGCGCGGCCATCACCGTGCGCTGGCCGCGCTCATCCATCGAGGCCAAAGCGGCGTAGAACTGGCAAAGAAAGGTGTGACAATGGCACTTCAGGAAACTCTCGCCGATCCGGTGGCCGTCGAGCCCGGGCCGGACGCAACGCTTCTTCTGGTCGATGACGACGTGCCGTTCCTGCGGCGTCTCGGCCGGGCCATGGAAACCCGCGGGTTCACCGTCGAAATGGCCGAATCGGTCGCCGACGGGCTCGCCAAGGTCGATGCCGAACCGCCGGCCTACGCGGTGGTCGACATGCGGCTCGACGACGGCAACGGGCTCGAGGTCATCAAGGCGCTGCACGCGCGGCGCCCGGACGCCCGCGCGATCGTTCTGACCGGCTACGGCAACATCGCCACCGCCGTGAACGCGGTGAAGCTGGGCGCGATCGACTATCTGGCCAAGCCGGCCGATGCCGACGACGTCTACAACGCGCTGACCGTGTCGCCCGACCAGACGCCGCCGCCGCCGGAAAACCCGATGTCGGCCGATCGCGTGCGCTGGGAACACATTCAGCGCGTCTACGAGATGTGCGACCGCAACGTCTCCGAGACGGCGCGCCGGCTGAACATGCACCGGCGCACGCTGCAGCGCATCCTCGCCAAGCGCGCCCCGCGCTGACGCGCTTCGGCAGTGGTCAGGACGACGCCCATTCGGCGACGAGCAGCCGCTCGGCGGCAAAACGCGCGAATCTGAGCGTCATCGCCTTGCGCCGCGCCGGCGCCAGCCTGTGCTCGGGCGGTTCGACCAGACAAGCCGCGCCATGCGCGTCGGCGCGGATGAAGCCGCAATCAGCCGGAAACAGCGCCTGCGGCACGTCGGGCAGCGTGGCGAAACACAGCCGGTCGCAGAACCCGCGATAGTCGGGCCATTTGCGATCGGCGAGCATGTCCTCGGGCGAGGACTTGATCTCGACGATCATGATCGTCCCGTCGCCGCCCAGCGCCACCAGATCGGCCCGGCGGCCGTTGGCGAGCGTCATCTCGGGCACGTGCGAAAAGCCCATCTCCGTGAGCATGATCTGAACGCCCCGGCGCACGGCGAGCGCGCGGTCGGACTGGCGGCCGTCGACGAGCGGATGCGCCGTTGCGGCTGAAACGAGCGGCATGGCACCTCCCGGACGCAGGGGAAACTGTGGTTCCTTTGTGACAGTGTGTGCCAAAGCGCACAGCCACACAAGAACCGGCCCCCTAATCCTTGCGGGTATCGGGGTCCTTCATGTAACGTGGTCTTAACCATGTTTGGGGCCAATGGGCATGGATTTTTTCGGTTGAGGGGTATCATGCAACGACGCGCATTCCTTGGCGGCATCGCCGCGATCGCCGCCACCGGGCTTGCCGGCTGCTCGGCGACCACGAATTCGAGCTACTTCGCCAGCGCCTATGCCGGCATGTCGGACGGGGAATACACCCTGCCGAAGATCCCGGTTTCCAAGGTGCCGGCCGAGTTCCGCCGCCAGGTCGTCGACTACGACACGCCGCACAGGCCGGGCACGATCATCGTCGATACGCCGAACCGGCACCTCTATCTGGTCCAGGAAGACGGCAAGGCGCTGCGCTATGGCATCGGCGTCGGCCGTGACGGGTTCCGCTGGTCGGGCACCGCGCGCGTCGGCTGGAAGCGCAAATGGCCGACTTGGACGCCGCCCGAGCCGATGATCCGCCGCCAGCCGGAACTGGCCAAGTATCGTGGCGGCATGGAGCCGGGCCTGCACAATCCGCTCGGCGCCCGCGCGCTCTATCTGATGCGCGGCGGCCGCGACACCGGCTACCGCCTGCACGGCACGCCGCAATGGCAGTCGATCGGCAAGGCCGTCTCGTCCGGCTGCATCCGCCTGATGAACCAGGATGTGGTCGATCTCTACAACCGCGTGGAGCCGGGCGCCAAGGTCGTCGTCCTGCAGGGCTGACCGGCCAAAGAATTCGCTGGAAAGACGAAAAAAAGCCGGGCGCTTTGCCCGGCTTTTTTCGTTTCGGTGGATGGTTGCGCGATCGGGCGCCGGTCAGACGGCCTCGACCTGCTCGACCTCGGGAATGAAGTGGCGCAACAGGTTCTGGATGCCGTGCTTGAGCGTCGCCGTCGAGGACGGGCAGCCGGCGCAGGCGCCCTTCATGTGCAGGAAGACAACGCCGTCACGGTAGCCCTGGAAGGTGATGTCGCCGCCATCCTGCGCGACGGCGGGCCGCACGCGGGTCTCGATCAGTTCTTTGATCGTCGCCACGATGCTCTCGTCGCCCGCGTCGAAGAATTCCTCGTCGGCAGCCGGGGCCGCGCCATCCTGCTGCTCGGCCATCACCGGCGCGCCGGCCATGAAATGCTCCATGATCGCGGCCAGAACCGCCGGCTTCATGTGCGGCCATTCCAGCGCATCGTCCTTGGTCACGGTGACGAAGTCGTAGCCGAAAAACACGCCTTTGACGCCGTGGACCTCGAACAGGCGCGCGGCGAGCGGCGATTTTGCTGCCGCTTCCTGCGGCTCGCGGAAGTCGGCGGTGCCCATATCCATGACCACCTGGCCGGGCAGGAATTTCAGCGTCGCGGGATTGGGCGTCGTTTCGGTCTGGATGAACATGGCTTGCCTCGGATTGGAATGATTCCAAAATAGGATCAAAACACCGCCCCATCAAGCATGGGGGCGAACACAAATCGTCGCGCGTCTGTCACCGGCCCCGGCGGGCCGGGTCATGAGAGGCTCTCGATATCCTCGTCGGTCAGGTTGGCGGGAACCACGGTGACGGGGATCGGAAACGCCGCTTCGCGCCCGGCGATCGACGAAACCAGCGGTCCGGGGCCTTCCTTGGCGGCGCTGGCGGCGAGAACGAGGATGGCGATGTCCTGGTCCTCCTCGATCAGCGCATGGATCTGCTCGGCTCCGTTGCCCTCGCGGATGACCGTCTCCGCTTCCACGCTACATTTCTCGCGGGCGAGCGTCGCATATTTCGAGATCACCTGTTCGGCGCGCTCGAGCGCCTCCTCGCGCATGACCTGCTCGACGCCGAGCCAGTGCTGGAAGTCGCCCGGCGCGATCACGAACAAAAGGATCAGCCCGCCATGGGTGTTGGCCGCCCGCCGCGCGGCATAAAGAACCGCGCGCTCGCATTCCGGCGTCTCGTCGATGATCGCCAGGAACTTGCGGCGATGTCCGGCTTCGCCGGAAAGTCGTCTTGTGACCATGGGCAATGTTTGGCACGGGGCGCTGGCGCCCGCAAGATATCCGCTCGGACCGGTTCAGGCGCTCAGACCGACGATCCGTTTGACGTCGTCCATCACCGGTCCGGCGATGGCCGTCGCCTTGTCGGCGCCCCCGGCGAGAACCCCGTCGATATAGGCCGGATCGGCGAGCAGACGGCGCATCTCGCCGGCCACCGGGTCGAGCGCCTCGACGGCGAGATCGGACAGGGCCGGCTTGAACTCCGAGAACGCCCGGCCGCCGAACTCGGACAGCACATCCTGCCGTGTCCGGCCCGAAAGGGCGGCGAAGATGCCGACGAGGTTGGCCGCCTCGGGTCGGCCCTCGAGCCCGTCCATCTCCGACGGCAGCGGCTCGGGATCGGTCTTGGCCTTGCGGATCTTCCTGGCGATGTCGTCGGCCGTGTCGGTCAGGTTGATGCGCGACATGTCCGAGGGGTCGGATTTCGACATTTTCTTGGTGCCGTCGCGCAGGCTCATGATGCGCGTCGCCGGCCCCTCGATCACCGGCTCGGTGAGCGGGAAATATCCGTGCACGCGCTCGCGCCCGACCTCCATCGGAACGCCAAGACCGAGCTCGGCGATGCGGTCGGAAAAGTCGTTGTTGAACTTCTGCGCTATGTCGCGGGTCAGTTCCAGATGCTGCTTCTGGTCCTCGCCCACCGGCACGTGCGTGGCGCGGTAGACGAGGATGTCGGCGGCCATCAGCGCGGGATAGACGAACAGGCCCGCCGAGGCGTTCTCGCGGTCCTTGCCGGCCTTTTCCTTGAACTGCGTCATCCGGTTCAGCCAGCCCATGCGGGCAACGCAGTTGAACACCCAGGCCAGTTCGGCATGCTGGTGCACGCGCGACTGGTTGAACACGATATGGCGCGTCGGATCGATGCCCGAGGCCAGGAACGCGGCGGTCACCGAGCGGGTCGCATCGACCAGCGCCTTCGGGTCCTGCGGAAGGGTGATCGCGTGCATGTCGACAACGCAGTAGACGCAGTCGTAGCGCTCCTGCATGGCGACGAAGTTCTTGATCGCGCCAAGGTAGTTGCCGAGCGTCAGATTGCCCGTCGGCTGGACGCCTGAGAAGACGCGTTCGGAAAAGGTGTCGGTCATCGGATGGTCCGGTGGGAATGGCCGCTGAAGGCGTCGGCCTTATGCAATGGCCCGGGCAGGCACGCAAGTGGTGCGGGTCAGGCGCGGCCCCTGACCAGCATCGTGCGCAACATGCCGAGCCGCGCAGCGCCGGTCACGTGCGCGAAACCGAAGAAGCTGACGACGCCGGCGCCCACGACCACGAGCAGCGCGGCGGCGCGGACCGGCAGCGCGATACCGCTTTCGAGCTGGCCCGAGAGCCCTTGCGCGGCGCCCCACACGCAAAGGCCCATCAGCGCCGCGCTGAGCCCCATCAGCGCCAGCAGCCGTGCCATCGCCGCGTCGATCGTCCACAGGCCGCGCCGGTTCAGGAGCCAGTAGAGCAGCAGCGCATTGACCCAGCCGGCAAGGCTGGTGGCGATGGCGATGCCGACATGGCCGAAGAACGGGAACAGGGCGAGGCTGGCCGCGACGTTCACCGCGACCGCGGCGGCGCCCACCTTCATCGGCGTCACCGTGTCCTCGCGCGCGAAGAAGCCCGGCGAGAACACCTTGACCAGCACGAAGGCGGGCAGGCCGAAGGCGAAGGCCCGCAGCGCCGCCGCCGTGCCGCGCGCGCTCTCGGCATCGAAGGCCAGCCGTTCGAACAGCACCGAAACCAGTTCGAGCGGGATGACGGCGAGCGCCACGGCGGCGGGCAGCGTCAGCATCATCGAAAATTGCAGCGCCTTGGCTTCGACGGCTTTTGCGCGCTCCATG
Organism: Roseitalea porphyridii; assembly: GCF_004331955.1. NCBI lineage: Bacteria > Pseudomonadati > Pseudomonadota > Alphaproteobacteria > Hyphomicrobiales > Ahrensiaceae > Roseitalea > Roseitalea porphyridii. The sequence continues at coordinate 618,588 of NZ_CP036532.1, forward strand.
TCGCCGGCCTTCAGGCGTCGCGACAGTTCGGGCAGCAGCACGACGCCGATCGCGATGCCGACCACGCCGAGCGGGAGCTGATAGAGCCGGTCGGCGAGGTAGAGCATGGTCACCGCGCCGGCCTGCATGGAGGCGATGATCGTGCCGACGACGATGTTGATCTGGATGATGCCGCCGGCGATCACACCGGGAATGCCGAGCGTGACCAGCCGCTTCATCCGCGCGTTCCAGCGCGGCCGCACGAGCGTCAGCGGAAAACCCGCGCGCCGCAGCGCGATCACCACCATGGCAAGCTGCGCCACCCCGCCGACGACGACGCCGACCGACAGCCACAGCCCGGCCGCGCGCGTGCCGGCGAGCCCGGAGGCGACGATCCATGCCAGCACGGCGACGAGCACCACGTTCAGCAGCACCGGCGCGAAGGCGGCGGCCGCGAACCGGCCAAGCCCGTTCAGAACGCCCGAGACCAGCGCCATCAGCGAAACGAGCACCAGGTAGGGAAAGGTGATCCGCGTCAGTTCGACCGCCAGGTCGAACTTGTCGCGATCCTCGGCGAAACCGGGCGCCAGGCCGTACATCAGGACCGGCATGGTGACGATCGCGATGACGGTCAGGATCGCCAGGATGAACAGAAGCCCGGCCATCGCCTCCTGGGCGAAGCGCCGCGCCGCATCGTCGCCCTCGCCCTCGAGCCGTCGCGAGAACAGCGGAATGAAGGCCGAGTTGAACGCCCCCTCGGCGAACACACGGCGAAAAAGGTTCGGAAAGCGGAACGCGACCACGAACGCGTCGGCGACCGGGCCGGTGCCGAGCGCCGCCGCAAGGAAGATGTCGCGCACGAAGCCCAGCACGCGGCTGACCAGCGTCGCGCCGCCGACGGTGGCGAAGTTTCGGGCGAGGCTCATCGTCTAGTCGGCCGTCGCCGCCGCTGCCCGTTTGGGCTTGTCGGCGTCGTCCTGCCGGAGCACGGCCATCAGCGCCTTGCGGATCCGTCCCTGCCGGCTTGCGTCCTCGATCTTCTGGCCGATCAGGTCGGTGACGTAGAAGCTGTCGATCACCTTCTCGCCGAACGTGGTGATGTGGGCCGAGCGGATGTCGAGCTTGAGATCGGAGATCGCCCCGGTCAGCCGCGATAGCAGCGCCGGTCGGTCGAGCCCCTCCACTTCGATCACGGTGAACCGGTTCGACAGCGTGTTGTTGATCTTGACCGCCGGTTCGACGTGAAAGGCGCTCAGCGCGCGGGCGCGCTTCTTGGTCGCCTGCACGGCGGGCAGGCTCACCTTGCCGCGCAGCACGTCCTCGATCAGCCGGCCGATGCGCCGGGCGCGGCGCAATTCGTCCTCGTCCGCCTCGAACTCACGCTCGATCTGGATGACGTCGAGGGCGCGGCCGTCGGTCGTCGTGAAGATGTGGGCGCCGTCGATCGAGGCGCCGGCGCTCGAACAGGCGGCCGCGATCACCGACAGAAGACGCGGATGGTCCTGCGCCAGGATTGTGATTTCGGTCATCGCCTGGAACGCGTCGGTGCGCACGGCGCTGGCGAGCGGCCTCGCCTCGGCGTCGGACCGGCGGATGAACTCCGCGTGTCGAACCTGATCCTCCAGATCGGTGGTCAGAAGATAGTTGTCGTAGTGAAGCCCCAGGATCGCCGCGCGCTCGGCCTCCGGCCAGTCGGCCAGCCGCTCCGAGAGCGCCGCGCGCCGGCTTTCGGCGCGGCTCTTGCGGCTGGTTTCCGAGAACCCGCCGGTCAGCGCCAGTTCCGCTTCCGCATAGAGCGTGCGCAGAAGCTGGCCCTTCCAGCCGTTCCAGACGCCCGGTCCGACCCCCCTTATGTCGCACACGGTCAGCACCAGCAGCAGCTTGAGCCGCTTGACGGTCTGCACGCGGGCGACGAAGTCCTCGATCGTCTTGCGATCGGACAGATCGCGCCCCTGCGCGGTCATGCTCATCAGCAGATGATCCTCGATCAGCCAGGCGATCGTCGCCGTGTCCTCGGGCGAAAAGCCGAGCCGCGGGCACAGCTTGCGCGCCACATCGGCGCCGGCGACCGAATGGTCCTCCGGCCGCCCCTTGGCGATGTCGTGCAGGAACAGCGCCACATAGAGGATCGCCCGGTCGTCGGTGAGCCCGGGCATCAGTTCGGCGGCGAGCGGATGATCCTCGGCCAGATTGCCCTTTTCAATGTCCGCCAGGACGCCGATGGTGCGGATCAGGTGCTCGTCGACGGTGTAGTGGTGGTACATGTTGAACTGCATCATCGCGACGATGCGGCCGAAGTCGGGCACGAACCGGCCGAGCACGCCGGCCTCGTTCATGCGCCGCAGGTTCAGTTCGGGATCGTTGCGCGAGGTCAGGATGCGCACGAACAGCGCATTGGCGTTCACGTCGGTCCGCAGCGTCTTGTCGATAAGCTTCAGCGACCGCCGCACCAGCTTGAGCGCCTCGGGATGATATTCGAGCCCGTAGCGGTCGGCGAGATAGAACATGCGGATCAGGTTTACCGGATCGCGCGCGAACACCTCGTCGTCGGCGACGTTGATGCGCTGGCGGTCGATGACGAAATCCTTGATGCCGCGGATGGTCGTCGACCGGCGCGCGAACGGCAGCGCCTGGATCAGCCCGGACAGGACCGGGGCGTTCTTGATCTCCTGCTCTTCGAGCGCGGCGCAGAAGATGCGCGTCAGATCGCCCACATCCTTGGCGATCAGGAAATAGTGCTTCATGAAGCGCTCAACGTCCTCGAGCCCCGGATGGGACTGGTAGCCGAGACGGTCGGCGAGTTCCCGCTGCAGGTCGAACGACAGCCGTTCCTCGGCCTTGCCGGTCAGGAAGTGCAGGTGGCAGCGCACCGCCCAGAGGAAGTCCTCGCACTTGACGAACAGGTTGTAGTCACGCCGGGTGAACACGCCCAGCTTGACCAGTTCGGCCCGCCGCCGCACGCGGTAGACATACTTTGCGATCCAGAACAGCGTGTGCAGGTCTCTCAGGCCGCCCTTGCCGTCCTTGACGTTCGGCTCGACCACGAACCGCGCCTCGCCCATGCGCTTGTGGCGGGCATCGCGCTCGGCCAGCTTGGCCTGGATGAACTGGCTGGCGGTGCGCGAGACGACATCCTTGTCGTAGCGCTCCATCAGTTCGTCGAACAGGGCCCTGTTACCGGTCAGGAAACGCGCTTCGAGGATGGTCGTGGCGATGGTGATGTCGGACTTCGACAGGCGGACGCAGTCGTCGATGTTGCGGGTGGCGTGGCCCACCTTCAGCCCCATGTCCCACAGCATGTAGAGCATGTATTCGGCGAGCTGCTCGCCGAGCGGGGTCTGCTTGTAGGGCAGAACGAACAGAAGATCGATGTCCGAACCCGGCGCCAGCGTGCCGCGGCCGTAGCCGCCGACGGCCGCCAGCGCAATGCGCTCGCCCTGCGAAAGGTTGGCCACCTGGAACACATGGACCAGCGCGAAATCGTAGATCGCGCCGATGATCGCGTCCTGAAGGTCGGAAAGGCGACGGGCGCAGCCATGGCCCTTGCCGTCGGCAAAGAGCTGGCGCTCGGCTTCGGCCCGTCCGGTTTTGAGCACGGCCTTCAGATGGGCGAGCACCTTCGCCCGGACATCGGAAGCGCTGCCGTCGCCGCCGGCCTCTTCGGCGATCGCCGCCAGCGCCGCCGTGATCGTCTCGGCGTCGGGCAGCGCTCCGGGGTCGGCGACGGGCTTGTCCAAGATCAGTCCTTCTTCGACGCCAGCGCCTTGAGGGCGTAGAGCGCCTCCAGCGCGGTGCGTGGCGTCATCTCGTCTGGCGAAAGGTCCGCAAGTGCCGCTTCGATAGCCGATTGCGCGGACTTTGGCACGGTCTTCTTTTGCGGCGGGGCGGCCGAGAAGAGCGGCAGGTCGTCGATCAGCGAGGCCGTGCCCTTGTCGCGGTTCTGCGCCTCGAGCTGGTCGAGCACCGCGCGGGCGCGCTCGACCACCGCCTCGGGCAGGCCGGCGAGCCGCGCCACCTGCACCCCGTAGGACCGGTCGGCCGCGCCATGGCCGACCTCGTGCAGGAAGACCACGTCGCCCTGCCATTCCTTGACCCGCATGGTGACGTTGGCCAGGCGGTCGAGCTTTTCGTGCAGCGCGGTCAGCTCGTGAAAATGGGTGGCGAAAAGCGTCCGGCAGCGATTGTGCGCATGCAGATACTCGATCGTCGCCCAGGCGATCGACAGCCCGTCGAAGGTGGCCGTGCCGCGTCCGATCTCGTCGAGGATGACGAGCGCGTTCTCGCCGGCCTGGTTGAGGATCGCGGCGGTCTCGACCATCTCGACCATGAAGGTCGACCGGCCCCGCGCCAGATCGTCCGAGGCGCCGACACGGCTGAACAGCCGGTCGACGACGCCGATATGGGCCTGGCCGGCCGGCACGAACGAGCCGGTCTGCGCGAGGATGGCGATCACCGCGTTCTGGCGCAGGAAGGTCGACTTGCCGCCCATGTTCGGCCCGGTCAGCAGCCACAGCGCGCCATGGTCCGCCCCTTCGGCGGGTGAAAGGTCGCAATCGTTGGCGACGAACGGGTCGGCGGCCTGGCGCCTGAGCGCCTGTTCGACCACCGGGTGCCGTCCGGCGACGATGCGGAACGTCCGGCTGTCGTCCACCAGCGGCCGGCAATAGCCCTGCGATGTCGCCAGATCGGCGAGCGCGGCCGAGACGTCGAGGACGGCCAGCGCGTGGGCTGCCTCGCGGATCGGGTCGGCGTGGGCGACGGCGAGCGCCCGCAACTGCTCGAAGACCGCAAGCTCGATTTCGAGCGCCCGGCCGGCGGCGTTGGCGATCCGGCTTTCCAGATCGGCCAGTTCGGTGGTCGTGAAGCGCATCGCGCTCGCCAGCGTCTGCCGGTGGATGAAGCGGCCCCTGGCCTCGTCCGTGCCGGTCAGCGCGTCGGCATTGCCGGCGGTCACCTCGATGAAATAGCCCAGCACGTTGTTGTGCTTGATCTTCAGCGACCTGACGCCGGTCTCGGCGGCATAGTCGGCCTGCAGCGAGGCGATGACGCGGCGCGATTCGTCGCGCAACCGCCGCATCTGATCGAGTTCGTCATGATGGCCGGCGCGCACGAAACCGCCGTCGCGCGCCATCAGCGGCACCTCGTCGGCAAGCGCGGTACCGAGCGCATCGCTCACATCGGCGGGCGCGTCGGCCAGCGCCGTGCGGGCCGCGGCAAGTTCGGCGGGCAGATCGGCTGACTTGAGCAACTGGTGCACGTCGCCGGCGACAGCGAGCCCCTCGCGCAGCGCCAGGAGATCGCGCGGGCCGCCCCGGTTCAGCGACAGGCGCGACAGGGCGCGCGCCATGTCCGGCAGCGCCTTCAGTTGCGCGCGCAGCCCTTCGCCCAGAAGGTCGTCGGCAACGAAGGTGGCGACCGAATCGAGCCGCTCGCCGATCGCCTGCGGATCGGTCAGCGGTGCGCGCAGGCGCCCCGCCAGTAGCCGCGCGCCCGGCCCGGTGGCGGTGCGGTCGATCGCCTTCAGAAGGCTGCCGTCGCGCTGGCCCGACAGGGTGCGTTCGAGTTCGAGATTGGCGCGCGTCGCCGGATCGATGAACAGGGTCCGGGCCGAGGATTCGCGCTGCGGGCGCTGCAGGGCGGGCCGCTCGGACACTTGCGTCTTCTCGACATAGGCGAGCGCGCCGGCGGCGGCGGCCAGTTCGGCGCGGGAGAAGTCGCCGAACCCGTCGAGCGTCGACACGCCGAAATAGTGCGCCAGCCGGTCCGGCGCGGTGGCGCTGTCGAAGATCGCCGCCGGATGCGGGCTGACGGCGCGCCCGAACAGGTCGAACGCCGGCCGGAACTCGGGATCGTGGAACAGCGGTTCGGGCACGACGATCTCGCGCGGGCCGATCCGCGTCAGGTCCGGCAACAGCCGCTCTGGCGCGGTCTCGCCGAGCCGGAACTCGCCGGTCGAGATGTCGATGAAGGCATAGGCCATCTGCCCCGAGGCGCGGATCCGCGCCAGTGCCAAAAGATAGGCGTTCTCGCCCGGTTCGAGCAGCTTGTCCTCGGTGATCGTCGCCGGCGTGACGAGCCTTGTGACATCGCGCCGGACGACCGATTTCGAGCCGCGCTTCTTCGCCTCGGCCGGGTCCTCGAGCTGTTCGCACACGGCGACCCGGTGGCCGAGCCCGATCAGCTTTTGCAGATAGTCGTCGGCGGCGTGGACCGGCACGCCGCACATCGGGATGTCCTTGCCCTGATGCTGGCCGCGTTTGGTCAGCGTGATGCCGAGCGCGCGGGCGGCGATCTCGGCGTCCTCGAAGAACAGCTCGTAGAAGTCGCCCATGCGGTAGAACAAGAGATACCCCGCATTGAGCGCCTTGATCTCCATGTACTGGGCCATCATCGGCGTGACGGCGCCGCCGGCCGGTGCCGCCGACCGGTCTTCGCCCTCTTCCGCCATGCCCCGATGTTCGCTTGCGCGTTCCATGCCGCTCCGTCGTGCGCCCTCGCGCCGGCCAGTTTATGCGTGTTTGCAGGCCGGCGCGACAGGGACTACACAGTCTTTTCCCAAACAAGCCGCGCCATTCGCCAGGAACCGTCCCATGAACAAGGCCCACCGTCCGCCGCAGTCCCCGCAGGACAAGCGCCCGGCGGTGAGCGAGCGCGAGGCGCTCGAGTTCCACGCGCGCGGCCGGCCGGGCAAGCTCGAGGTCACGCCGACCAAGCCGATGGCGACCCAGCGCGACCTGTCGCTGGCCTATTCGCCCGGCGTCGCGGTTCCGGTCAAGGCGATCGCGGAACGGCCCGAGGCGGCCTTCGAATACACCGCGCGCGGCAACATGGTCGCGGTCATCTCGAACGGCACGGCGATCCTCGGCCTGGGCAATCTCGGCGCGCTCGCCTCCAAGCCGGTGATGGAGGGCAAGGCGGTCCTGTTCAAGCGCTTCGCCGATGTCGATTCGATCGATCTTGAGGTCGACACCGAGGACATGGACGAGTTCGTCAATTGCGTGCGCCTGCTCGGCCCCTCCTTCGGCGGCATCAATCTGGAGGACATCAAGGCGCCCGACTGCTTCATGATCGAGGACCGGCTGCGCGAGGCGCTTGACATTCCGGTCTTCCACGACGACCAGCACGGCACCGCGATCATCGCCGCCGCCGGCCTGATCAACGCGCTGCACCTGACCGGCCGGTCGCTGCGCGACATCCGGATCGTCTGCAACGGGGCCGGGGCGGCGGCGATCGCCTGCATCGAACTGGTCAAGGCGATGGGCGTGCCGCACGACCATGTCATCCTGTGCGACACCAAGGGCGTCATCCATCAGGGACGCGGCACCGGCATGAACCAGTGGAAGTCGGCGCACGCGGTTGCCACCGACCGGCGCACGCTCGCCGACGCGATGGAGGGAGCGGACGTCTTCTTCGGCCTGTCGGTGAAGGGTGCGCTGGACGCCGACATGGTGCGCTCGATGGCCGACAATCCGATCATCTTCGCCATGGCCAATCCCGACCCGGAGATCACGCCCGAGGAGGTGGCCGAAATCCGCGACGACGCGATCATGGCGACCGGCCGGTCGGACTATCCCAACCAGGTCAACAACGTGCTCGGCTTTCCCTACATCTTCCGCGGCGCGCTCGACGTGCAGGCGACGACGATCAACGATGCGATGAAATCGGCCGCCGCCCACGCGCTGGCCGCGCTCGCCCGCGAGGACGTGCCCGACGATGTCGCCATCGCCTATGGCGGCACGCGGCCGCGCTTCGGGCCCGACTACATCATCCCCGTGCCGTTCGATCCGCGCCTGATCTCCGCGGTCCCGGCGGCGGTGGCCAGGGCCGCGATGGAGAGCGGCGTCGCCCGCCGGCCGATCGAAGATTTCGACGCCTACAAGGTGGAACTGTCGGCGCGCCGCGATCCGCTGGCGGCCACGTTGCAGCGGATCTTCGACCGCGTGCGGCGCCAGCCCAAGCGCATGTTCTTCACCGAGGCCGAGGAAGAGCAGGTGGTCCGCGCCGCAGTCGCCTACGTCAACCAGGGTCTGGGCACGGCGATCCTTCTGGGCCGCGAGAACCTGATCGCCGAGGCCGCCCGCAATGCCGGCGTCGATCTGGCGCGCGACGACATCGAGATCGTCAATGCGCGCCTTTCGGACCGGGCCGGCGCCTATGCCGATCATCTTTACGAGCGGCTGCAGCGCGACGGCTATCTGTTCCGTGACTGCGTGCGCATGGTCAACAACGACCGCAACATCTTCGCGGCGACCGCCGTGGCGCTCGGCGATGCCGACGGCATGGTCACCGGCGTCACGCGCAACTATGCGACCGCGCTCACCGACGTGCGCCGGGTGATCGACACGCGCCCCGGCCACCGCGTCGTCGGCGTCTCGCTCGCCCTGTGCCGTGGCCGGACGGTGCTCGTCGCCGACACCGCTGTGCACGACATGCCGAGCGCCGAGGAACTGGCCGACATAGCCGAGGAGGCCGCCGGCATGGCCCGCAGGCTCGGCTACGAGCCGCGCATCGCCATGCTCGCCTATTCCACCTTCGGCCAGCCGCAGGGCGAGCGCTCCAATTCGGTGCGCGATGCGGTGCGCATCCTCGACCGGCGGCGCGTCGATTTCGAATATGATGGCGAGATGGCCGCCGACGTTGCGCTGAACGCCGAACTGATGGCGCAATACCCGTTCTGCCGTCTGTCGGCGCCGGCGAACGTCCTGGTGATGCCGGCCTTCCACTCGGCCTCGATCTCCACCAAGATGCTGCAGGAACTGGGCGGCTCGACCGTCATCGGGCCGCTGCTGGTCGGGCTGAACAAGTCCGTTCAGATCGTCTCGCTAAACGCGCGCGACACCGACATCGTCAACATGGCCGCCATCGCCGCCTACAATGCCGGCGGATGAGCGCGCCGCGAACCGGTTCGCGTCGACCCCGTAGTAGGTCAGGTAGCGCGGGCTGATCTGCTCGACGGGCAGCACCACCAGCACATCGACCGAGCCGAACTCGTGATCGATCACCGCGCCGTCGCCGAACCGGGCGCCGAGCCGCAGATAGCCCTTGATGAGCGGCGGCAGGGCGCCCATGGCCGCCTTCAGGTCGATCGCCTCGGGCGGCATCATGTTCATGTCGACACGCACGCCATCCCGCGCCGAAACGGCCCAGGCGCCGTCGGCGCGCGCGTGGTGATGCAGGAAGGCGAGCGCCATGGCGTGGTCCTGCGGCGCCGCCCCGGCGAACGACGCACAGCCGAACATCACGTCGATGCCCGTCTGTCGGCAATAGGACCAGATGCCCTGCCACAGAAGCTCGATCGTGCGCTTGGACCGGTAGTCCGGCAGCACGCAGGACCGGCCGAGTTCGAGCAGGTGCCGGCCGGGATGGCGCGCAACCAGCGGGCCGATCTCGTAGGTCGCCTCCGAATAGAAGCTGTCTTCGCCGCCGAGCCGGTGTTGCGGCAACAGGCGATAGGTGCCGACGATCCGGTCGGCGTCGGTGCCGGCGATGCGCGAGTCCAGCACGATCAGATGATCGCAGATCGCGTCGTGGGCATCCTCGTCGACCTCGGATGCGCCGATTCGGGCGCCGAACTCCTCGGTGAAGATGCGGTAGCGCAGACGCTGCGCCGCACGGATTTCCCTGTCGCCGACGGCCAGACGGGCTCTAAGGGGCCCGATTTCGCCCAGAATGCCGACCGGTGTCGGTGTCTGCCTTTGCAGCGGACGATTATCGGCAAGCTCGGTGATGCCCATCGCACATGCCCGATTGCGTGATCCGGACGCGGATATGACCGCGCGATGACGGATGTATGACACGGATCGCGGGGCGGCGCGAGGCGGCCGGTTGCCTCAGGCGGCGCGTTCGTCCCTGACCCCGAAGAAACGCTGCAGGTGCTCGACCGTCAGAGGCTTGTGGATGACGTCCTGCGCGCCGATCGCGATCATCGCCTGGCCGAGTTCGGCGTCATCGTCGGCGGTCAGTGCGACGATCGGCAGGCGATCCTCGCCGCCATGGGCGTCCTCGTGCGTGCGGAACAGGCGGATCGCCTCGGCGCCGTCGAGCACCGGCATGTGCACGTCCATGAGCACGAGGTCGAAGGGAGCGTCGGGCGCGCTCATCTTCTCGAAGGCCTGCTGCCCGTTCTCGACGACGGTGACGAAATGGCCGGCCCGTTCGATGATCTTGGCGGCGAGCAGCGCGTTCACCGGATTGTCCTCGGCGAGCAGCACATGGCCGGTCCGCAGCGGCACCAACGGCTTGCGCGGCTCCGGCGCGAGGCGCCGGTCGGCCGCCTCGGCCTCCACGGCGCGCCGGAGAACGCGGAGAAGGCTCGTCTCGCGCACCGGCCGGGTCAGGAAGGCGTGGCCGGCCGCCTTGAACTGGGCGCCCAGCGTGCCGCGCTCCTGCGGCTCGATCAGGATGACCGCATGGGCGCCGTTCGCCGCCACCCGGTCGGCAAGATCGAGCGCCCCGGTCAGGTCGCGTTCGAGACGGCTGTCGATCAGGAGGGTCGCGCCGCTTGCGCGCCCAATGTCCTCGACGGCCGCAAGCCGGTCGGCGGCGCGCGTGACAGCGCCGCCATGGGCGGCGATCGCGCCGGCCAGCATGTCCGCTTCCGAGCCCTGGCGCATGTAAAGGCAGAAGCGGGTGCCCGAGAGCGCATCGGTCTCCGGATCGACCCCGAGCGCGGGATCGATGCCGGCCGGAACGCGGATGTCGAAGCGCGTGCCTTCGCCCCTTCGGCTGCTGCAGGCGATCGTGCCGTCCAGCCGGTCGATGATCCGCTTGGCGATGGCGAGACCGAGCCCGGCGCCCTCGTGCCGCCGCGCCAGGCTCATGTCGACCTGCTCGAACGGCTCGAAGATGGTCGCCTGCTTTTCGGGCGGCACGCCCGGGCCGGTGTCGGTGACCGAGACGGTCAGATCATGCGCGCGCCCGCCATCGGCCGACGGGGCGTGACCGATCGCCACCTCGACCCCGCCCTCGGCGGTGAACTTGATCGCGTTGGCGACGATGTTGAACAGCACCTGCCTGAGCCCCTTGGCGTCGGTGCGCAGCGTCAGCGGGATGCCCGGCGCGATCGTGTAGCTCAGATCCAGGCCCTTTTCGTGGGCCCGGCCGGCAAGCAGTTCGATCACGCCGCTGGTCAGAGCCCGCAGATCGGTGTGGCTGAAGGCCGGCGCGCTGTTGTCGACGCCGCTGCGGCCGAACTCGAGCAGATCGTTGACCAGCAGCATCAGCGCCTCGGACGACGATGTGATCGCCTCGACATAGTTGCGCTGTTCGGCGGTGAGTTGCGTGTCGGCGAGCAGCTTGCCCATGCCGACGATGCCGTTCAGCGGCGTGCGGATCTCGTGGCTGACGATCGCCAGGAACTGCGATTTCGAGGTCTTGTCGTCGCTCATGTCGCTTGCCTTCCACCGAACGGAACCTTCCGTCCGCCGGAGGGTACGCGGCCATGGTTATCAAGCCGTTGCGATGGAAGCTGCGATTTGCCACGACGGACCGATCGCCGGGCAAGGCGGCCTCAGCCCGCCATGTCGACCACCACGCGGCCGCGCACCCGGCCTTCGAGAATGGCGTGGGCGGTGTCGATGATCTCGCCGAAGCCGATCGTCCGCGACAGGGCTTCCAGCTTGACCATGTCGAGATCCTCGACGAGCCGCGCCCAGGCCTGTTCGCGCAGCGCCCGGGGCGCCATCACCGAATCGATGCCCAGAAGCGACACGCCGCGCAGGATGAACGGCGCGACGGTCGTCGGAAGGTCCATGCCCTGGGCGAGCCCGCAGGCGGCGATCGCGCCGCCCTGCATCGTCTGCGCCAGCACGTTGGCGAGCGTCACCGAACCGACCGAATCGACGCCGGACGCCCAGCGTTCCTTGCCGAGCGGACGTCCGGGCTCGGACAGTTCGGCCCGGTCGATGATCTCCGATGCGCCGAGCGAGGTCAGGAACGCGCTTTCGCTGGTCCGGCCGGTCGAGGCGATGACCTCGTAGCCGAGCTTGGACAGGACCGAGATGGCGACCGTTCCGACACCGCCGTTGGCGCCGGTGACGATTGCCGGGCCGCGTTCGGGCGTGATGCCGTGCCGTTCGAGCGCCAGCACCGACAGCATCGCGGTGTAGCCGGCCGTGCCGATCGCCATCGCCTGATGCGGGGTCAGCGCGTCCGGCAGCGCGATCAGCCAGTCGCCGTTGACGCGGGCCAAGCCCGCATAGGCGCCGTAATGGGTCTCGCCGACGCCCCAGCCGTTGAGGATGACCTTGTCGCCCTCCTTCCAGTCCGGATGCTCGGAGGCGGCGACCGTGCCGGCGAAATCGATGCCGGGGATCATCGGCCAGCGGCGCACGACGGGCGACTTTCCGGTGATGGCGAGGCCGTCCTTGTAATTGACCGTGGTCGCCTCGACGGCGACGGTGACGTCGCCTTCCATCAGTTCGGCGTCGGTCAGTTCGGCGATGTCGACATGCTGGTTCTTGTCGTCGTCGCGCGAGACCAGGATCGCCTTGAAGGTTTGCGCCATCATCATCTCCCCGATTGGTCGTGCCCGAAGGTGCAGCGGGCGTCTGCCCGCGTCAATCGGCCTTCCGGCCCGACCGCCACTGCAGCAGTTCGTCGAGGATCACCAGCCCCGCCCCGACGGTGATCGCCGCGTCGGCCAGGTTGAAGATGGCGAACGACCAGCCCGGCGTGTGGAAGAGGAAGTAATCGATCACATGGCCGTACAGGACCCGGTCGATCAGATTGCCGATCGCCCCGCCGATGATCAGCGCAAAGCCGAAATGGGCGATCACCCGTTCAGGCGGGCTGGAGACCCAAAGCCAGGTCACGAAGGCCGACACCGCCACGCTGATCGCGATCAGCGGTCCGGCGCCCAGGCCCGACAGCATCGAAAAGGCGATGCCCGGATTGTAGGTCAGGAACAGGTCGAGGAAGGGCAGCAGCGCGATGCGCTCCTGATAGTCCATCAGCTGCTCGACGCCGATCTTGATCGCCTGGTCGATGGCGACTATGGCGCCGACGGTGGCGATGGCGGTCGGCAGGCGCTTCATGACCGTGCCCCGTCTGAGATCGGAAAGGCGTGCCGTCGCGCCTCGTAAAGGCACAGCGCCGTGGCGACGGCCAGATTGAGCGAATCGGCGCGCCCGGACTGCGGAATGCGCACCAGCGTCGTGCACATCGCGGCGAGATCGCCGGGCAGCCCGGCCTGCTCGTTGCCCATCAGGAGCAGGATCGGCCCTTTTTCATAATCCGGCACGCGGTAGTCGACCGATCCCTCGAGATGGGTGCCGACGATCTGCCCGGGCCACCGGCCGGCGAAACCGGCGAAACGGTCCGTGTCCATGCGCGCCAAGGGCACCGCGAAGATCGAACCCATGGTGGCGCGCACCGTCTCGGTGGAAAACGGATCGGTCGTCTCGCCGACGAGAATCACGCCGCTGGCGCCGCCCGCATCGGCGGTGCGGATGATCGTGCCCAGATTGCCCGGATCGCGCACGCGGTCGAGCGCGATCCAGACATCGTCCGGCCCCGGCGACAGGCGCGCCGGATCGGCGAAGCGCCGTTCCAGAACGCCGGCGACCATCTGCGGATTGTCGCGCCGGGTGATCTGGCCGAGCACGCGTTCGGGCACGATGATCACGTCCGCCCCGAGCGCGACGGCCCGCGCGGCGAGCTTCGTCACCGCCTCGTTGTCCCTGGCCGAGGCGGCATGGATCAGCGTCTTCAGCCTCCAGCCATTGTCGATCGCATCGATGATCAGCTTCATGCCTTCGGCGAGGAAGCTGTTTGTCTCCTCGCGGTGCCGCTTCTTTTCAAGCAGCCTGATCTGCTTGACGATCGGGTTGGCGGCGCTCGAGATTTCCTTGACGCGGCCCGGCGCGCCGGCGGGCCTGTTCATGATGCGCGCTCCGGCGTCCAGCGGCTGAACATGGAGGTCGACAGCGCCCGTCCGGCCGCCTGTTCGCGGATGATCAGTTCGCCCGATTCGACCCGGCCTTCGGTGCCGAACCCCGTCATCGCCTCCATCATCGCCTCGTGCACGGCGAACATCGAAGCGCGGATCGCATAGGCGGTCAGCACCATCATTACCGGCCGGTCCGAAAGGATCGCGCGGCAGCCGTCGAGCAGGTCGGGCAGATGGTCGAAGAGCTGCCAGACCTCGCCGGCCGGCCCGCGCCCGTAGGCGGGCGGGTCGGCGAGGATGATGTCGTAATCGTTGCCGCGCCGGCCTTCGCGCAGGACGAACTTCATCGCGTCCTCGCAGATCCAGCGGATCGGCCGGTCTTCAAGGCCGGCATGGGTCTGGTTCTCGCGCGCCCAGCCGATCGCCTTCCTGGACGCATCGACATGGGTGACATGGGCTCCGGCGGCCGCCGCGACCAGCGAGGCGACACCGGTATAGCCGAACAGGTTGAGCACCTTCAGCGGCCGGTCGGCGGCCTCGATCGCGCCGCGCATGGCGCGCCAGTGCGCCGCCTGTTCGGGGAACACCCCGACATGGCGGAACGAGGTGAACCGGCCGAGATAGCCGACGCCGTCGAAGGCCATCGGCCAGGTTTCGCCGCGATCGCCGCGCGCAAAGCGCCAGCGGCCCATGCCTTCCTCGTCGGTGTCGCCGGTGAAGATCGCATCGACCGCGTCCCATTGCGCCTCCGGCAGCGCCTTGCCCCATATCGCCTGCTGTTCGGGCCGCACCAGCGTGAGCGGGCCGTAGCGTTCGAGCTTGAGCCCGTCGCCGGTGTCGAGCAGCGCGTAATCGGCGTCGGCCTCGGTCTGAAGGATCAGCGGCACGGTCTCGGCCGGACGCGCGCCGGAACGCCGTTCGCGCGGCGGACGGGCCCCGACCGCCACATCGGTCGTCGCTTGCGCATGCTTGGGCTTTGGCCGGAAGCCGGACCGGTCGGCGCGTGACGCCCCGTCGCGGCGCTTGGCCTCGCCCCGGGGGCGCGCCTGCGGCCGCTTGCTGCGGCCCTTGGGGGCTCGGTCCTTGCTCATGACGGCGGATATGTCCGGTTTGCGCGGTCTTGTGAAGGGCGTGCCGTCAGAGCCCGCACCGTTCGGCGATCAGCGACGCGGCCGCCAGATCCTCGAGCGATGCGCCGGTCGACTTGAACAGCGTGATCTCGTCGTCCGATGTCCGCCCCCGGTGGTCGCCGCTCGTCAGTTCCATCAGTTCGGCGCGCACATGGCCGCGTTCGATCAGTCCGGCATTGATCGGCTGGACCAGATCGCCGCCCTCGTGCAGCGCCCCGGCATAGGTGTCGACGAACAGCGTCGCACGCGTCACGCAGGCGTCGTCGCTCTCGCGCATGTGTGGCGTGAACGCGCCGACCAGATCGACATGGGTGCCCGGCCGCAGCTTTTCGCCCCTGATCAGCGGCTCGGTCGACAGCGTCGCGCAACTGATCACGTCGGCCGCGCCGACCACCGCGTCGAGACTGCCGGTGGCGGCCGCCTCGGCCTTGTGACCTTCATCGCGCAGTGCCGCGGCCAGCCGGTCGGCGCCCTCCTGCGACCGGTTCCAGACCAGAACGTGCTGATAGGGGCGGACGCTCAGATGGGCGCGCGCAAGAAACGGCGCCAGCGCCCCCGCGCCGACGATCAGCAGCGTGTCGGGCTCGGCCGGCGCCAGATAGCGCGCGGCGAGCGCCGAGGCGGCCGCCGTGCGCCACAGCGTCAGCCGGGCGCCGTCGATCAGCGCGACCTGTTCGCCGGTCGTCTTGTCCATCAGGATCACCGAAGCCATCACGGCGGGCAGGCCGCGTGTGCCGTTGTCGGGCGTCACGGCGACCAGCTTGACCGCCATGTGTCGGTCGTTCCAGGCCGGCATCAGCAGCAGCGTCTGGTCGTCGGCCTCGTTGTTGGCGATGGTGTGGTGATGGCGCGGCGGCGCATGGACGCCGCCGCGGAACGCCTCGGCGAGCGCGTCGGTCAGCGCCGGGAAGTCGAGCGCCGCATCGACATCGTCGGCGGAGATGATCCTCATCAGCGCTGCAGGACGAGCGACTGGCCTGTCGTGCCCTTGTCCTGCCCGGACTTGCGCTTGGTCTCCTCGACCTCGTAGCGCAGCTTCTGCGCTTCCTTCTTGAACGTGCGCTCCTGCTTGCGGTGCTTGCCCTGGGTCAGCCAGGTGCCGACGCCGCCGCAGACCACACCAAGCGCCAGCGCGCCGAACAGCCACACGAACAGGGGCGCTTCGTAGGTCAGCGCCGGGTTGCCCGGATTGAACACGTCGATCGAGAGCGGCACCATGGTGCGGTTGGCGACCGTCAGGGCGATCAGCACGATCGCCAGCGGGATCAGGATCAGGACGTTGAATATGCGGCGCAGCATGGGCGGCTCGGCGGTTCGCTCCGGGTCCGACCTACTTAATGCCGTTCAGCCGGTTCCGCAATTCCTTGCCGGTCTTGAAGAAGGGGACCCACTTCTCCTCGACCATCACCTTTTCGCCGGTGCGCGGATTGCGGCCCTCGCGGGCGGGTCGGTTCTTGACCGAGAACGCGCCGAAGCCGCGCAGTTCGACGCGGTTGCCCTCGGCCAGCGTTCCGCTGATCTCGTCGAGCACCGCGTTGACGATGTTCTCGACATCGCGCTGGTAGAGGTGCGGATTGCGGTTGGCGATGATCTGCACGAGTTCGGACTTGATCATGGGAGCGCTCGCGGGCTTGCGGTCACCGGTCACTGACGCCCGGCGGGAACAGGCCGTCAGCGTGCCAAAGCGAGATCAGACCGTCAAGGAAAAGCCTTTGTTCGAGCGCGTTTGCGACGACCGGGCCGGGACCGGACAGGCCGAGGCCTGACGCGACGTTCCGCGCCACCGCCGCCAGCGACAGCCAGCCGATGTTCTCCTCGCGCCGTTCCCACTGGATCGTCTCCAGATCCTCGTCGACGCCCTGCTCGGTCAGCCAGGCGCGCGCGGTCTCCTCGCCGCCGAGCGCGTCGACGAGCCCGTTGTCGAGGCTGATCCGGCCCGAATAGACCGAACCGTCGGCCAGCCGGTCGATCGTTTCGGCATCGAACCCGCGCCGGTCGGCGACAAGGTCCTTGAACCACTGGAAACTGTCGAGCACCAGTTCGCGCAGCATTTCCTCGGCGCCTTCGGGCGGTTCGCCGAAGAAGGAGGGCTCGGCCTTCAGCGGCGAGGACTTGATCGCCCGTACGTCGATGCCCCAGTCCTCGAGCAGGCCCGTGAAGTTCGGATATTGCACGATCACGCCGATCGAACCGACGATCGAGGAATGGCGCGCGACGATGTGGTCGGCGGCGATCGCGGCCATGTAGCCGCCCGATGCGGCCAGCGTCTCGACCTGCGCCACCAGCGGCTTGTCCTCGGCCAGCTTGCGCAAGGCGACATGGACGGCCTCGCTTCCCGCCGTTGTGCCGCCCGGCGAATCGATCCGCACGATCACAGCCTCGACGCGCTCGCTCTGCCGGACCAGTTCGATCAGGTCGAGGGTGCGCTCGTCGCCGGTAATGGTGCCGGCGATGTCGATGCGGGCCACGTGCGGGCGGGTCTGCTCGCCGAACCGGTCGCCGCTGAACCTGGCGGCGACGCCGATCAGCAGCACGACAATGATCGCGGCGCTGACGATGCGCCAGAACGTGACCTTCCGGCGCAGGCACTGCCGGTCTATGATGTCGTCCGCGCGCAACGGTTCCATGAGCTTTTCATCTCCGTTCGTGCTCCGGCGGGCACCGAGTAGCACATCCAAAAACGACCACAATGGGAAACTATGCGCAGCCGCACGGGAATCCAGCCTGCCGAAAGTCACCTCGGGCAGGATCGGACGCGTCGGTCCCGTATGGCGACGAGCCGCGCCGTGCGGCGGGGCAGGGAACGGCGCGACAGGGCGACAAGGGGCCAGGAACCGAAGATGCAGCCAGCACCGCCACATGACGGCCGGTCGCGCGCCGACAGGAGCCGCCGGTTCGCCAGCGCCGCGCGGCATT